>CAUHNW010000021.1:0-46845 GCA_959607825.1 uncultured Oscillospiraceae bacterium
AGGACGAGAACGTAGCGTACAACTCCACCCCCAGCTACGACGGCGAGACTCCGGTCAAGCCTGAGAACGGCCAGTTCACTTACACCTTCGCAGGTTGGAACCCCAAGCTGTCCAAGGTAACGAACAACATTACTTACACTGCACAGTTCACGCCTGTAGAGAAGACCTTCACAGTAACTTGGGTAAACTACGACGGCACCGAGCTGGAAAAGGACGAGAACGTAGCGTACAACTCCACCCCCAGCTACGACGGCGAGACTCCGGTTAAGCCCGAGAATGAGCAGTTCACTTACACCTTCGCAGGTTGGAACCCCAAGCTGTCCAAGGTAACCAACAACATCACCTACACTGCACAGTATGAGGCGAACCTGAGATCCTATCAGGTCACCTATGACCTGAACGAAGGCTCTTGGCTTTCTACGGAGAACAAGTTCACCTACGAAAATGGTAGTACGGTTGCAGTCAGCACCTTTGTACCCACCAGAGAGGGCTATAACTTCCTTGGCTGGAAGTCCAGCGAGGACGGTGAGGATGCAGATCTGCTCCATGGTGATGATGTGTTCACCATGCCGACCCATGATGTGACCCTGACTGCCCAGTGGGCAATCAAGACCTACACAATCAAGTGGGTAGATGGAAACGGCAATGTGCTCAAAGAGGAAACGGTGGAACATGGCACCACACCTTCTTATGACGGTGATACGCCCAAGAAGGATGCTGATGAGCAGTTTACCTATACCTTCGATAAGTGGGATAAAGATCCTGAACCTGCGACAAGGGATATGACCTACACCGCAGAGTTCACGCCTAGTGCAATTCCTACTCCTACGCCCAGCACGGAGCCCACACCTAGCACAACTCCTACGCCCAGCACGGAGCCCACGCCCAGCGCAACTCCTACGCCCAGCACGGAGCCCACACCCAGCACAACTCCTACACCCAGCACGGAGCCCACACCCAGCACAGCTCCTACCCCCAGCACGCAGCCCAGTGCAGAGCCTAGCACGCAGCCTAGTGCAGAACCCAGCACGCAGCCCAGTGCAGAGCCTAGCACGCAGCCTAGTGCAGAGCCTAGCACGCAGCCCAGTGCTGAACCCAGCACGCAGCCTAGTGCAGAGCCTAGCACGCAGCCTAGTGCAGAGCCTAGCACGCAGCCCAGTGCTGAACCCAGCACGCAGCCCAGTGTACAGCCTACGCCCAGCACAACGCCTGTGGTGCCTGCTGTACAGCCGGTACCCTCGATCCAGCCGAATCCCACACCGGTTCCTGCGGTAATTACGACGCCTACTCCTACACCTTCCCCGGCAGCAACACCTGCTGTAACGCCGGAGAACACGCCGGATCAGACGGTGACGCCTGTGCCGGAGGATGGAGAAATCATTTCGGATGAAGAGGTTCCCACCGCACCTGGTGTGGACGAGCCTGCACAGCCGGAAGAGCTGGAAGACATTGCAGATGATGCAACGCCTCTGGCAGGTGGCCGTGGCGGCCATTGGGCTCTGATCAACCTGATCCTTGCGATCCTTACCGTTTTGGCTTCTCTCCTGCTTCTGATTGGCTATATCGGAAAGAAGAAGAAAGCACTGGAGGATGAGGACGGCAACGAGGTAAAGGATGAAGACGGCAATACCGTTTGGGAATATGAGAAGAAGAAAAAGGGATTCTGGAGAGTATTTAGCCTGATCCCCGCAATCGTATCCGTGATTGCGTTCATTCTCACTGAGAATATGAGACTTCCCATGCGGCTGGTTGACCGCTGGACGCTCCTGATGGTCATTATCGCAATTGTTCAGATCGTTGTTGCAGTGCTCTGCAAGAAGCGGAAGAACAAGGATGATGAGGACAGAGATGACCAGCAGAATCAGGATGCTGCTACAGTAACAGCCTAAAAGCTACAAAAAAGGACGCCCCTGCACGGCGGGGACGTCCTTTTTGCGATGACTCAGGTCAAAAGACTGAAGAAGAACACCGCAATGCCAAGGACCACGAGAACAATACCGGTAACACGGTTGAGTGTTTTCGCATCGGCCTTGTTGGCAAGAACTGCGGCAATTCTGGCCCAGATCAATGTGAAAATAACACAGAGCGCAAAGATGCGCCAGTCTGGGGCTCCGCCAATGGCAAAGTGGGAAACTGCACCGGTGAGTGCGGTGAAGGTCATAATAAAGACGCTGGTACCCACTGCGGTTTTCAGCTCATAGCCCAGCACGGAGGTCAAAATCAAAAGCATCATCATGCCGCCACCGGCGCCTACAAAGCCGCAGATAAAGCCGATAAGAATGCCGCAGATTACGGACTGTATGGCCCGCTTACCGGCGGAGACGGACTGCATGGACTCTCTGGTGGTCATAACCGGCTTTACAATGAATTTAATGCCCAGCAAAAAGGTCATGAACACGGAGAAGCTGCCCATGGTGTGGGAGGGAAGCAGGCTGGCAATATAGCTTCCAACGACGGTAAACAGCAGGACGCTGACCATCATGATCAGGCCATTGCGGATATCGAGATTCTTGTTTTTGCCATAAGTGTAGGCCGAAACGGCGCTGGCCAGTACGTCAGAGGAGAGGGCGATGCCCACGGCCATATAGGGATCCATTCCCAAAAAGAAGATCAGCATGGGACTGATGACCGCAGCGGCGCTCATGCCTGCAAAGCCGGTACCAAGACCGGCGCCCATACCGGCTAGAAACGTTACAAGAATGGTGGAAAGAACTTTTGTCATAGTTAGGCTCCCTTCACAAGATGATCCAGGTTTTGGTCCATGATGGACAGGGCATGAAAGAAACTTTTGCGTGTGTCTTCATCCATGCCGGAAAAAAGATCGGTAAAGAAACGCTGCTGGAGCGCCTGCCCCTGTTGGACAACGGGCTGGGCCTTTTCGGTCAGCAGCAGCTGGACTTTCCGGCGATCGCCGGTTACGGCATTGCGGGTCAGATAGCCGTCTTCCACAAGCCGGGAAACGTTGACAGAGACCAAATTGGCTTTGATCTTCCGAACCTCGGTGATATCTCTCGCAGTGGTATATCTGGGGTTGTTGGCGAGAAACAGGAGAATGTCAAAGGCGGTTTGCGGCAGGCCTAGGCTGACGCACAGGGGCTTACAGGCACTGCTGTAAGCCTGAGAGAGTTTTTGGGCAAAATCCAGGCTGGGATTCATATCGTCACCTCACGAATAATCAAAAATGAAATATTCAAATTTGAACTAATTATAAGCTGGCACATAGGAAAAGTCAAGCGTGCAGCTGTAAATTTGCAGTTCAGCCCCAGCCGCTTTCTGCGGCTGGGGCTGAACCGATAGGCGTAGCGATCTACGAGGATTCCCGTGTAAGAACATGGATCCAGCGATAGTTGTTGGTATAGTACAAAATGGGGATGCATTTGAACAGCTGATCGCTGTTGAGAAAGAATACCACCCAGAAAACAGGAAGCTTCCACCAGAATGCGGCGGCAAAGCTCAGCGGCATAACAATGGCCCATGTTGAGATCAGATTCAGGTGCATATTGAATTTTGTCTCGCCGCCGCCGCGGATGATTCCCACCGAGGCAGGCATTTGATAGGCCATGCCCACGAAGATCAGTACCATTAGCAGCAACAGCTGATTGGCAAGCGCCTTTGCGGTGGGAGACAGGACATAGAGGTGCAGCAGTGGCTGACGGATGGCCAGCAGGATGCCGCCCAGTACCAGCCCCAGCAGCAGGAAAATCAGCTGGAGCGCACGCACATAGGGCTGTAGTTCTGCCTTGCTGTTGCGGCCTTCTCCAACCATTTTTCCAACAGAAACAGAGGTGGCAGAGGCTTCGCTGACCGTTACGACCTTGAGATATTGAAACATGGTGGTGGAAACGGAGTTTGCGGCAATTGCATCGGAGGACAGGTGCCCGAGAATACCGGTTTGGATCGGTGTTGCAAGGCTCCACAGCAGATTGGTAAGCACAACGGGAACGGCTACATTCCGGTAGTCCCGGGAAAGTGCGGCGTTTCGATGGAACGGATTTTTGGAAAAAAGCCGGATACGCTTTTCGCGGAACAGCACATAACTGAGCACCACCAGCAGTTCCATGATCCGGGCGGTAAGGGTGCCGATGGCTGCTCCCTGAAGCCCCAGCTCCGGGAAGCCAAAGTGGCCGAAGATCAAGGTATAGTTGATGGCAACATTTAATAAAAGACTCATAAGGCTCACATAGAAAGAGATGGTGACCACCTCCATGCTCCGCAGAAAAGCCATCAGCAGCGTTGTGACGATGTAGAAGAGATAGGAAAATTTCAGAATTTGCAGGTACTGGACACCGGCCTGCACAATGGTTTCATCGGAGGTAAACAGCCTTAGAAGCTGGTGGGGCAGCAGGGCAGTCAGGAGCAGCACCAGTCCGCCAAAGCAGAGGCCGGCTTTCAGTGCAATGCCAGTGATGATTCGGATGGGCGCAGTGTCTCCCTTCCCCCAATACTGAGTGATCAACATGCCCATGGCATCGCCGATGGCAATGGTGATCTGCTGAACAAGGAACTGTATCTGATTTACGGTGGCCGCACCGGACAGCGCAGCCTGACTATAGCCGCCCAGCATGATATTATCTGCAACATTGACGGAATAGGCCAGAATGTTTTGCAGAGATACAATGAGGATCAGGCGAAATAGATTCCGGTAAAAGTGCCGATCACGGGCCAGAAAATGCTGTGTCATAGGGGATGTACCTCGCTTGTGCGGCGCATGAAAGGGCCGCATGGATTCAGAATGATATTACGATAGCACAGGATCCGATCTGGGGCAAGCACCAAATCGGCGTGACAGAAAATCGTGGCGGATCATGGGGATTTTATTGTAAAATAAATGATTTGTGTATATAATATAATCTATCAACATATTTGAGGGATGACCATGACACGAACAGAACTGGAATCTTTTCTTGCGGTAGTGCAGGCGGGGAGCCTCAGCGCCGCAGCCAGAAGCCTGTACATCACCCAACCGGCGCTGAGCCGCCGCATTCAATCTCTGGAGCAGGAATTGGGCTATCCGCTGCTCCAGCGCAGTCCCGGCGTTCGGAAAACGACGCTGACGCCCCAGGGGGAGCAGTTTGTATCACTGGCCACAAAGTGGATGGGGATTTGGAACGAAGCACAGGAAATACCGGCCCGACTCAGCAGAAAGAGCTATACCATCGCCTCCAATGACAGCATCGGTGCCTGTTTTCTGCCGCCGGTTCTGCATCTTCTGATTCGGAAAAATCCGGATGTGGATATCCGGCTGCTGAGCCTCCATTCGGTAGAGGCATATCTCTACATGGAGCGAGGGCTTGCGGATATTGCGTTTATCTCCGATGCACGTTATTCCAAGGATATTGACACTGTAAATCTTACCGGGGAGAAATTTGTGGTACTGTCGGATGCAAACCTGAACCTTTCCGCAGAGGTTTCTGCGGCGGAACTGGATCCGGCAAAAGAGATCTACATGGAGTGGACCCCGGGATTTGACCGGTGGCACCGCTATTGGTTCCGGACGCCCCGGCCTCATGTGCAGGTGGATTCTACCTCGTTCCTCAGTTATCTGCTGTCTCAGGGAATGTGCTGGGCTGTAGTACCGCTTTCCGTAGCGGATTTTATTCGCCGCCATGTGCCGCTGACATGTTCCCGACTGATCCAGCCGCCACCGGACCGGGTCTGCTGCTGCCTGACAAAGCCCCAGCGTCAGCCCATGGATGAGCTGCTGTTTGACTGTATCCGGGAGACATATCGGGGTCAGGATCGAATTCAAATACTGCTGTAACAGCAAGCGCCTCCTGCGGCGAGATCACCGCAGGAGGCGCTTTGTATATGCCGGGTCTTGTTATGCGTCGTGAGAGTGCCGGGAACCATCCCGAAGAGATTCCTCTTGCTGCTTTAGCTCCTGATGAAGATCTCGGGCGATCTCGGCGGTTTCATGGCCGATGTCCTGAAGCTCCCGGTGGATCGTCCGTTGGGCGGTCTGAATATCCGGGTTCTCTTCCAGATCCTCACGGATGAACATCACAAGGAAAACCACGGTCAGCAGTGCACAGGACAGCCAGATGGTGTGATAACCAAGGCGATGGATGGAAAGGCCACCGACCCCGGCCCCCAGTGCAAACAGCAGGATGATCAGGAAGTAGTGCCCGGCCTTGATCAGCAGCTTCTTATCGCCGGTTCGGCCTCCGGCCATCAGAGATTCTACGCCGCTGCGGAGATTGCCGATGCACATGGTGCTGGCGAAGGAGTAGCCGTCTACCTTCCGGAATGCCTGCACCTGCATGGCGCAGGAGAAAGATACCAGCGCATTGGCCAGCACGTTCAGCTGCTCCGGCAGCAGTCCCACAGACAGCAGCAGCAGGATCTCTACCAGCAGCACCAGCTGACGCCAGTGAACGGTCTGTGTTTTCTGAAAGCGCCAACGGATCAGCTCCGCCACGGCAACGCCGAGGCCGAAGGCCATCAGCGGGAATAGATAGTGAAGAACCCGGCCCCAGTTGGCGGAAAACAGATTCTGACTCAGCAAGACGATGTTTCCGGTTTGCGCATTGGCAAAAACCTCTCCGCGGGCGATATAGGTATAGGCATCCTGCAGGCCGCCGGAGGCAGAAAGCAGGGCGGCGGTGAGGATCGCCTCGGACATCTGCCCGTGCCGTTTCTTCATGCTTAGCCCTCCTTTCGTTCAAAATCAATGCTTTTGCGCGGCACCCTTGACCCGGAGCCGGCTGACTGCACGGGCCAGATTGGACTGGGCCATGCGGTATTCCTGAATGCTCTTTTTCTGGAGAAGCTCCTCCTTGGCACGATCGGCAGCTTCTTTGGCACGGTTTGCGTCAATTTCCTCAGGGCGCTCCGCAGAATCCACCAGAACCAGCACCTCGCCGTTTTCCACCTTCATCATTCCGGCGGAAACAGCTGCCAGTTTTTCCTCCTCGCCTTCGCAGCGATACCGAAGCGTACCGGGAACAATGGCAAGAATCACATTGGTATGGTGGGCCAAAACGCCGTACATACCGGTGATGGTGGGGACGGAGAGCGATTCACAGGGGCCCTCGTAAAAGGGCTCGTCAGCGGCCAGAATGTGAACAGGGAAGTTATCCATTACAGCTCACCTGCTTCGATCTTTTTGGCTTTCTCTACTACATCATCAATGGTACCCACGTTGTAGAAGGCGGCTTCCGGATATTGATCCATCTCGCCGTCCACGATGGCCTTAAAGCCACGGAGCGTCTCACTGAGGGGTACATAGATACCGGGGATACCGGTGAATTTTTCCGCCACATGGGTAGGCTGCGCCAGAAAACGCTGGAGCTTACGGGCACGGGTGACGATAACACGATCCTCATCACTGAGCTCATCCATACCAAGAATGGCAATGATATCCTGAAGCTCGCTGTACTTCTGGAGGATCTCCTGCACCTGACGGGCGATGCGATAGTGTTCCTCACCGACAATGTCGGCCTCCAGAATACGGGAGGTGGATTCCAGCGGATCTACAGCGGGATAAATGCCCTGCTCGGCGATCTTACGGCTCAGAACCGTGGTGGCGTCCAGATGGGCAAAGGTGGTGGAGGTGGCGGGGTCGGTCAGGTCATCGGCAGGAACGTATACAGCCTGTACCGAGGTGACGGAACCGTCCTTGGTGGAGGTGATCCGCTCCTGAAGCTCGCCCATCTCATTGGCCAGCGTGGGCTGATAACCAACGGCGGAGGGCATACGACCCAGCAGCGTAGAGACCTCGCTGCCTGCCTGTACAAAACGGAAGATGTTATCAATGAACAGCAGCACGTCCTTATGCTCTTCGTCACGGAAGTGCTCTGCCATGGTCAGACCGGAAAGGGCAACACGCATACGGACGCCCGGGGATTCGTTCATCTGTCCGAATACCAGTGCGGTCTTGTCCGATACACCGCTTTCCCGCATCTCCTTCCAGAGATCATTGCCCTCACGGCTTCGCTCACCGACACCGGTGAAGATGGAATAGCCGCCGTGCTCCATGGCAACGTTGTGAATGAGCTCCTGAATCAGAACGGTTTTGCCAACGCCGGCACCGCCGAACAGGCCGATCTTACCGCCCTTGGGATAGGGCTCCAGCAGGTCAATGACCTTGATGCCGGTCTCCAGTATTTCAACGGCGGGACTCTGCTCGGCAAAGGACGGGGGATCCCGGTAAATGCTCTTGTGCTCGGAATCTGCGGGGATGGGGTCACCGCCGTCAATGGGCTGGCCCAATACGTTAAACATACGGCCAAGGGTCTGCTCCCCTACGGGGACCTCAATGGTCTTGCCGGGGGCAAGTACCTGCATGCCCCGATACAGCCCCTCACTGCCGGAGAGCATGACGCAACGAACTGTATTGTCGCCCACATGCTGGGCAACCTCCATAATATGCTCCTTGCCCTCCAGCTTAACGCTCAGCGCTTCGCGGATCCTGGGCAGATGACCCGGGGCAAACTCTACGTCTACCACAGGGCCGGAGATCTGTACAATGGTACCTGTTTTCATTCTGTATCACACTTCCTTTCTGTGCTGGGCACGCTGGGCGCGCTGCGCCTTGGCGCCCGCTGAAACCTCGGTGATCTCCTGAGTGATGGCAGCCTGACGGACACGGTTATACTGGAGCGAAAGGGAGTCCAGTAGCTCCTGGGCATTCTGGTTGGCTGCATCCATGGCGGTCATTCGGGCGTTCTGCTCACTGCAAAAGCTGTCGATGAGCGCACTGTAGATAAATCCTGAGATATAGCACTTTGTCACATTGTTGAGAACCGCTGTGACGGACGGAAGAAATTCAAAGGGGGCAGAGACTGCCTTCTCCTTTTTCTCCTTGGCGGAGGTGGAAAAATAGGAACGGTGGAAGGGCAGCAGCCGGGTGGAGTGTGCCGCCGAAGAAAGGCTGCTCTCCATGTCTGTGTAGATCACAAAAATCTCCTTCAAGTCACCGCGTTCATAGGCGCTGAGCAGAATGGAGCAGATCTCTCTGGCACGCTGCATGGTGGGATTTTGCGCAGTATAAAGGAAGCTGTGCTCCACGGGAATATGGTGCTGGTCAAAGTAGTGACGGCCATATTCACCGACCACATACAGCTTGGTATCCGGGTGCTCCGACAAAAGCTTTTCGGCCTTTTTGAGAACGTTCTGGTTATAGGCGCCCGCAAGGCCCTTATCTGCGGTGATGACCAGACAGCCGTATGTGCCTTCCAGCGGCTCCTCATGGCCGATGGGGTAGAAATAAGGACTGTCTACGTCTCCTGCGGTACGGAAAACCCGCTTGATTTCTCCCCGCAGTGCCTCAAAGTAGGGGCGTGTATGCTCCAGATCAGCTCTGGCCCGGCGAAGCTTGGTGGAGGCGATCAGATACATGGCATTGGTGATCTTCTTGGTATCCTTTACGCTCTCCATGCGGGTTTTGATCTCTTTGGTGCTTGCCATATCAAGCACCACGCTTTCCGGCATAGTTTTCGGTCATGAAGGACTTTGCCAGCGTGATGATCGTGCTGCGGTCCTCGTCGCTGAGCTTGCCGGTGGAGTCAATGCGGCTGCAAAGCTCCGGCGCTTTCTGCTCAATATGTACAAGCAGTTGGGCGGCGGCGGTGTTGACCTGCTCCACAGGGACGGAAAGGAACTGCTGATTCAGCGCAGAGACCAGAAGTATGACCTGCTGATGCTGGCTGTAGGGGTGATACTGGGCCTGACGCAGCAGGCGCATCAGCCCCTGACCGTACTGGAGCTGGCGCTTGGTGGCGTCATCCAGATCACTGGAGAACTGCGTGAACACTTCCATTTCACGGTACTGGGCAAGATCCAGACGAATGGCGCCGGCTGCGGATTTCATGGCCTTGGTCTGGGCATCGCCGCCCACACGGGACACACTGATACCGACATTGACGGCGGGACGCTGGCCGGAGAAGAACAGGTCGCTCTCCAGGAAGATCTGACCGTCCGTAATGGAGATGATGTTGGTGGGAATGTAGGCGGAAACGTCGCCTGCCTGCGTTTCTACAATGGGAAGCGCTGTCATGCTGCCGCCACCCAGCTCATCAGAGAGGTGCGCAGAGCGCTCCAGCAGACGGGAATGCAGATAAAAGACATCGCCGGGATAAGCCTCACGTCCGGGAGAACGCTCCAGCAGCAGGCTCAGGGCACGGTAGGCAATGGCATGCTTGGACAGATCGTCGTAGACGATCAGCACATCACGGCCTGCGTACATAAAGTACTCACCCAGTGCACAGCCTGCGTAGGGGGCGATATACTGCATGGAGGCGGAGGAGCTGGCCGGGGCATGGAGCACGATGGTATAATCCATGGCGCCTCTTGCCTTCAGGTTTTCCACCATCTGGGCCACGGAAGAGGACTTCTGGCCGATGGCAACGTAAATGCAGACCACGTTCTTGCCCTTCTGGTTCAGAATCGTATCCAGAGCCACGGCGGTCTTACCGGTCTGGCGGTCGCCGATGATCAGCTCACGCTGACCACGGCCAATGGGGAACATGGAGTCAATGGCCAGAAGGCCGGTCTCCATGGGGGTATTGACGGGTTGACGGTCAATAATGCCGGGGGCAGGATTCTCAATGGGGCGGTAGCCGTCGGCCTTGATCTCACCTCGGCCATCGATGGGCTCGCCCAGGGCGTTGACCACGCGGCCAAGGAAGGCATCGCCTACGGGAATACCGGCGGTTTTGCCGGTGCGGCGGACAATGCTGCCCTCGGAGATCTCGTCGCCGTCACCAAACAGGATGCAGCCGATCTCGTCGCGCTTCAAATCCTGTACCATGCCCTTGACGCCATTGGAGAACAGAAGGATTTCGCCGTAGGAGGCGTGGGGGAGGCCACGAACCGTGGCAATCTCATCGCCAACAGTCAGCACCTCGCCGGTTTCCTGCGCCAATACCTCGGGGGCCCAGTTTTCAACGGCCTCCTTCATCAGCGGGATGATCTTTTCGGACTGGGGATTCAGCTGTTCCAGACGCTCCCGGAACTGGCGGAGACGGCCCTCCAAGCTCCAGTCATAGGTGTCGTCACCGGCTTGCAGGATAAAGCCGCCGGTGAGGGCCTCATCGGCCTCAAAGGTCAGCTCTACCGGCTGGTGATAGCGGCTTTGGAGAAAGTCAGAAAAGCGCTGGAGCTGCTGGCCGGTGGGCGCTTTGCTGCTCCGCAGAACAGCATGCAAAACAGCAGTGTTTTCCTCATGCATGATCCGGACCCTCCTCTGCTTTGTTCAGGAACTGGTCGTAGGGATCGCCGCCCTGCTGCTGAAGCAGCAGCTTTTCCGTAGCGGTCATGGCCAGATCACGGATCTCCTGCTGGCTCTGGGCCAGCAGCTTGTCGTGCTCCCGCTGGGCGGCGGCATGGGCGTCGGCCACCAGCTGATCAGCTTGTGCCTGGGCTTCCTTCCGCTGCGCCTGACGGTACTGGTCAATTTCCTGCTGGGCGTCTGCACGCTTCTGCTGAAGCTCTGTCTCCAGATTTTGAAGCTTTGCCTCGCAGTCCTTTTTGTATTCCTCTGCCTGGGTACGATCCTGTGCAGCGGAGTCGTGCTCCTGCTGGTAGAAAGCATCACGCTTTTCCATGAACTGCTTCACCGGCTTGTAGAGCAGCAGATAGAGCCCTCCGCCCAGAATCGCAAAGTTCAGGAGGTGCAGGAGGATCTGCTGAAAGTCGATATTAAGTGGGATATTCACGGTGGGCACCTGCCTTTAGAGTACGAAGATGATCAGAATGACAACCAGCAGCGCATAGATGATTGCAGTCTCGATGAACACAAGGCTCAGCATCAGGGTCGTGCGGATCTGGCTCTGGGCCTCGGGCTGACGGGCAATGCCCTCTGCGGACTTACCGGCTACAACGCCCATGGCGATAGCGCCGCCTGCGGCAGCAAGGCCGATGGCAATGGCAGCACCCAGCGCCTTGGCGCTGGTGGCGGAAAGACCGCCGGCGGATTCGACTGCTTCGGTGGTTTCGGCTGCGGCAGCATCAGAGCTGTTTGCGGCAAAAACAGGAACGGCAAATGCCATGATCATGATAACGACCAGAAGAAGTGCGGGGATTCTGAGATTCAGCTTTTTCATTTGAAAGACCTCCAATTATTTTTAAGCGTGTTTTTTGCGGGGTTGTTTTTTCTTCTTGGGGCTGGGCTCGGATACCTCTCCATAGAACAGAGCGGTGAGCATGGTGAGCACATAG
Source organism: uncultured Oscillospiraceae bacterium (assembly GCA_959607825.1). Lineage (GTDB taxonomy): Bacteria > Bacillota > Clostridia > Oscillospirales > Oscillospiraceae > HGM13006. The sequence continues at coordinate 12,160 of CAUHNW010000021.1, forward strand.
CTCTGGATCAGCGCATGAAGCAGAGTAAAGAGCACGGCCACCAGCACAGGGAGTACGAAGCTCAGCTGGATGTAATAGTAGATGAGCTCTGTGACCAGAAGACCGCTGAGCAGAGCGCCGAACAGACGGAAGCTCATGGAAATGGGCAGGGAGAACTCCTTCAGCGTACTGCCAACGCCCTTGAGGCCGTTCCCGGCAATACCGCCGGAGAGGATTACAAGATAGGACAGGCAGCCCAGTGCAATGGCGCCATTGACATCGGACAGGGGAGCGGGCAATGTAATGGATGCGCCGCTGATGCTGACGGCCTGTACACCGAACAGCTCAAACAGGGTCCCTACAAAGATGTATACGCCTGCGGCAAAAATGTAGGCACCAAGAAAGCCGCTGCGATGGGGCGAATTGCTCTTTGCCAGATTGTCAAACAGGCTCACTGCCTGCTCCAACAGCATTTGCAGTCTGCCGGGCACGTACTTGAAGTGCGGAATCACGAAAATTCGGATCAGTGCGGCAACGATCAGCAGAAAAGCCGTGACGACCATGCCGGAGATCAGACCGGGATTCACATTTTTCAGACCAAACAGGCTGACCCGGCCGGTTTCATGCAAAACCGCATCCCGCATGGCCTCCTGTATGGTCTCCTGACTGGCGGGGGAGGGAACCATAATGCTGGCCACGGCCAGTATGGCAACGACTGCAATCCATCCAATCAGAAACTTTTTATGTTTCATAGGTTTACTCCTTTCCTGCAAGCCCCGGAAGCAAACTGGAATGTAAAAAGATCTTCTCATTAGGGTTGCAATTCTAAGACGCAGGTATTATACTGTTTAATTAGCAAGATGTAAAATGTATAATTCGTATCATTAACATACCAAAAACATATGGCAGAAAGGACAATTATATGGCAGTTCCATATGACTACTACCGTATTTTTTACCATGTGGCCCAGCAGCACAGCTTTACCCGGGCGGCGGCGGTTTTGGGTAACAACCAGCCCAATGTGACCCGGTGCATGAACAATTTGGAGCAGGAGCTGGGCTGCCGCCTGTTTCTCCGCTCCAATCGGGGCATTACGCTGACCCCGGAGGGGGAAAAGCTCTTTGCCCATGTGCGGCTGGCCTACGATCAGCTGAGCGCAGGGGAGGAAGAGCTGCGAAAGGACAGCCGACTGGAAAACGGTGTGATCTCCATTAGCGCCAGCGAAACGGCGCTGCATCTTCTACTGATGAAGAAGCTGGCGGATTTCCATGAACGGTTCCCCAACATTCAGCTGCGGATCACCAACGATACATCGCCGCAGGCCATCCAGACCCTTGCGCAGCGCAGGACGGACTGCGCTGTGATTACAACGCCCTGCCAGAGCGGCCCGCTGCTTCAGATCACACCGCTGATGTCCTTTCGGGAGGTGCTGGTGGGCGGCAGCAACTACCGGAATCTGGCATCCAAGGTGCGGAGCCTGAAGGATGTGGCGTCCATGCCCTTCGTTTGTCTGGGACTTGGGACCAGCACCTATGAGTTTTATCAGCGGCAGTTTTCCAAGCATGACCTCTCCTTCCGGGTGGATATGGAGGCGGCTACCATGGATCAGGTGATCCCCATGGTTCGCTACAATCTTGGGATCGGCTTTGTGCCGGAGCCTATGGCACAGCCTTCGCTGACCAGAGGAGAGCTTTATGAGATCAAGCTGTCCCAGAGCATCCCGGATCGGCAGATCGCACTGGTGGAGAATGCGGCGCGGAATCAGTCCATTGCATTCCGCCGGTTCAAGGAACTGCTGCTGGAGGAGAAGACCGATGTTGGCGGCGATGCATCTGTGCTGGTTTAACAGTGCTATTATATATAATGTATAGACAGGCAGTGGCGCTGCGTTCGGGGCGCTGCGGCCTGTTTTCTGCTGTCCCGGACACGGCGTGTCAGAAAAACAGTAAAAACCAGAAAAAAGTACCGAAACTCATACTTAGGATGGATTGACAGAAGACGGACTATAAATTATATTGATTGTAATCATAGGCGTAGTCTGCCCAACTGCGCCTGGATGGAAAATGGTGGTAGATCACTGGAACGGGAACGTGAAGAAGGATGTACCGCCGGAACTCTCTTGATTAAGGAGGAAAGCTATGAAGAAGCGAATTTTGAGTATGCTGCTGGTAGTATGCATGCTCATGTCCATGCTGCCTACGGCGGTATTTGCGGCAGATGCTTCGGTCGGCACCCAGCAGGAGCTGCTGGACGCAATCGCCAATGCAAGCGATGGTGATACGATCACGCTGACTGGCAGCATTGACGTAGATATGTCCGGAACAGCGGCGAACAGTGGCGCAATCACAGTGGATAAAAGCATCACGATAGATGGCGCAGGCTATGCATTGAACGCCACGAATGGCAGCCAGAATGCTACACTGCTTCTGGTGGCGAATGGCGCAAATGCAACCATTCGGAACCTGACTGTGAATGGCAACGGCTGTGCGAAGCATGGCGTTCAGGCATACAGCGCTACGGCGACCCTGAATGATGTAACATCCACCGGCAATACCGGATATGGTATTCTGGTGAACCGTTCCACGGTAGAGGCCACCGGGCTGACAACCAGCGGCAACGGCTGGGGCGGCGTCAACGTAGATGCCAATGGTAGTGGAAGCGCAAGCTTTACCATGAACAGCGGCAGCATTGCAGAGGATGCCTCTGTTGTGATTGAGGGCGATGCGGGCGATACAACCGAAACCACGATCAACGGCGGTACGCTGCAAAATGTAATGAAGCATCCCAATGCGGCGGATGCAGCTGGTGAGGATACCATCACGATCTCCGGCGGTACCACTAGCGGCAGTGTTACGGGCGACATTGTCAAGGTAGAAGCTGGACAGATCAAGGGGGACGTAACCGGCAATCAGTCTCTGGAAGTAAACGGCGGCACCATTGGCGGAACCGTTTCTCCTGTTTATCAGGCTACATATGCCATGGGTGAAAACGTTGAAGTGACCGGCCTTGGCGGCAGCTATGCCCAGGGACAGACCGTGACCTTTACGGCCACTGCAGATGGCGGCTACACGCTGGACGCTGATTCTGTGAAGGCTCAGACAGAGAGCGGAATGGACGTTGCAGTGACGGACAACGAGGATGGAAGCTTCAGCTTCACCATGCCTGCGGAAAATGTCAGTGTTACGGTGACTGCCACGGCGCAGCCGGGCACCCATACCGTCACCTTCATGAACGGCAACAATGTGGCGGGCACGATCACGGTGACTGATGGCGACACCATTACCAAGGCTGATGCTCCCACGCTGAAGGCCGATGCCGGCTATGTCTTTGAGGGCTGGTTCAGCGGTGTTGGCGCAACCGGAGAGCGGTTGGGCGAAGCGCCTGTGACTGTGAACGCAGATCTGGTGTACTATGCGAGCTTCTATAGCGACAACTATACAGTACATCGGAATAATACCGATATCATTGAGGTTACAGAAGTCAATGGTCACCCTGCAGGCCCAACGGTGACATCGCAGCCCCAGAATGACTATCTTGCTTCCACAGGTGACACGGTAGAGTACACCGTGACCCCCGAAACCGGCAGGAAGGTCGCCAACTCTGTGGTGAAGGACGCTGACGGCAATGCTGTGGATATTCGCACCCTCGACATTGACGAAAACGGCAAGATCACCTATCAGTTCACTATGCCTGCTTCCAACGTGACCATCGACGCACAGACTGCGGCAGAGGGCCACGCTGTGAAGTTTGTTACCGAGGACGGCCTGTTTGACTATTAGCTGGTAGAGGACGGCCAGACTGCGGAAGAACCCGCCAACACTCCGGCAAAGACCGGTGCCACGTTTGACGGCTGGTACAATGGCAACGACAAATATGATTTCAATGCTCCGGTGACCGATGATCTGACCCTGACGGCCAAGTTTACGGATCAGGCGTATGCGATCACGGCTGCTTCCGATCAGGCTGCAACGATCACTGCGGCCCAGACTGCTCAGGCTGGCGAGAAGGTCACCTTTACCGTAGCACCTGCAGAGGGCAAAACGGTTTCTGGTGCAATTGTCACCCCTGAGGACGCTACCCTTGCGGCGATTGCTCCGGCAGTAAAGGAAACTGCGGCGGATGGTACGGTAACTTATGAGTTCACCATGCCTGCCTCCGATGTGACCATTACAGCGACTACCGCTGCAAAGACCTATGAGGTCAAGTATCAGCATGAAAACGGTACGTTCATTGATACGGAGACGGTAGAGCACGGCAAGACCATTACCAAGACGGTTCCCGACAAGAAGGGCTATGAGAATGGCAAATGGTATCTGGGCGATGCGGAATACGATGTAGCAGCGCCTGTTACTGCCGACCTTGTTCTGACTGCAAAGTATACCGTAAAAGAGTATACCGTTGGGACTCCGGTGGTCTATATCAATGGCGAACCGGCACAGTCCGACATCGTTAGCGCTGAGCTTGTGAACCCCACGCCTACCGCAAAGGCGGCGTATGGCCAGCAGGTGAAATTCGATGTAACCGCCAAGGAAGGCTACTACTTTGAGGACACAGCCGTGACCACCAAGGGCGGCGAGGCTGTGTCCGTGAATCTCGAGGGCATCGAGAAGAATGCAGATGGCAACTATGTCTATCACTATGCATTTGCAATGCCCGATGACGAGGTTGAGATCGCCGTACACTTTACCAGCAAGGAAGATGACTACTTCCTCGTGAAGTTTGTGGACGAAGCGGATCCTGACCAGATCTATGATATCCAGCTGGTATATGTGGGCAAGACTGCATCCCAGCCTGCCAGCGATCCGAAGAAGGCTGGCGCTCAGTTCAAGGGCTGGTATGCCGATGAAAACGGCAACACTGCCTATGACTTTGACACTGAGATCAAGGCGGAGACTGTGGTATATGCACACTTTGAGGCGGATACCTATACGCTGACCTTCGATCAGGCAGACAGCATTACCGGCGCATATGGCGAGTCCGTCACCATGCCGGAGCCTGCTGCGGCAGAGGCCGGACATACCTTTGCTTACTGGCTCGGCGATGACGGGGCCCATTATCCCGCTAAGGCCGCTTACCAGATCAAGGGCAATGCCAGCTTTACGGCACAGTGGGAAGCACAGCAGGTCACCGTCAAGTTTGTGGCAGACGGCGCCGTTGTCGGCACGGAAACCGTGGACTATGGCAGCGATCTTCTTGCTCCTGAGGCGCCTGCCAAGACGGGCTACACCTTCCAGTATTGGGAGAAGGGCGTTGCTCAGATCAGAGTGGGCAATAAGGTAGATACCACTGCCGATGGCACCTATACTGCTGTTTACGAACCGATCAGCTACACCATCAATTATGTCATGGACGGCGGAGAGCCGGATGCAGGCGTTCAGAATGCAGTCTATGGCACCACCATCAACCTGCCTGCAACACCCACCAAGGACGGCTATACCTTCCTGGGCTGGCAGGAAAAGAGCACCGGACTTGTTTATGCGGCAGAAGCGGCATATCAGGTAGTAGGCAATGCGACCTTTACGGCTCGCTGGGAGAAGAATGATGACAAGGTAATTGTCAAGTTCTTCGATGGCGATGGCCATATGGTGGATTGGCAGAGCGTGTCCAGCGGCGACTATGTTGCGGCACCCGGCGCACCCACCAAGGACGGCTTCCGGTTTGACGGCTGGCAGCTGGAGACCCAGAACAACGGATCCACTCCGTCTGTTGCAGCCGGCGGCAACGTCCGGATCATGGGCGATGCAGGCGACGAGGTCGTTTACATTGCACAGTGGCTGGGCGAAACCTACACGCTGCACATTCAGGGCCTGAATGCAACCGGCGAACTGAAGGTTGGAACGACTACATATCCCATCCCCAACTCCGATGTTGCACAGATCGATGCAGGTACAGAGGTGACCCTGACTGCGGCTGCAGCGGCCGGCTACACGATCTCTGAGGTGTACTATACCACCAACGAGGGCGATGTGACCACCAAGGTTCTGCTCACCGAGAAGAACGGTGTGTACACCTTTAAGATGCCCGCAGCGGAAGCTTGGCTGCACATTGTTGCAGTGCAGAAGACCTATACCATCAGCAAGAGTCCCGATGCCTATACCACGATTGATGTTGTGGATAAGGCTGACGTGGGCGAAAACGTTGAGGTAAAGGTTGATGCAGTTCAGGATTACACGGTAGGCAGCGTTTATGCAAAGACCGATAAGGGCGCACTGATCCCGCTGGTTTATGACGCGGCGAACGACAACTATCAGTTCACCATGCCTGAGGCCAATGTGACGATCTATGCGGCATCTGTGAAGAACGCATACACCCTGACCATTCTGGACTATAACAATAATCTCATTGATACCGTGCCGGTGGAGTCCGGCGATACGGTAGACCTTTCGGCCTATGAGCTAGCACTTCTGAGAACAGGATATCAGTTCCAGCAGTGGGATGTCATCAAGGGCGAAGGTACGATCTTTACCAGCACCTCTCAGGTGCGGCAGGATACTGTCATTCGGGCAGCTTATGAGGCAGATGCACATACCGTACAGCGTGCGGCAGACTGCGATGCACATCTGGAGACCATCACGGTAGCGGATGCCAACGGGTCTGTGGACTTCAAGGCTACACCTGACAGAACCCTGACCTCTGCCACTGACCGTGAGGTACAGATCACTGTGAAGCCGGAGTACGACTATCTGGTTTCCGGTGTGGCAGTCAGAGGCGTGAACGGCAGCACAACGGTGGTAAAGACTGAGCTGAAGGCCTATGATAAGACCACGGGCGAATATACCTATGGATTTACCATGCCGGCAGAGGACGTTGAAATCGCCGTTTACACACAGGCAAAGACCTTTAATGTAAAGGTGACCGAGGATCCCGCCGAGGGTGGTGACTACACCATCAACGGCAATACCACCACCAATCTCCCTGTAGCACAGGGCGAGGAGGTCGTGGTTGCAGTGGTTCCTGCAGACGGCTGGTATGTAAAGAGCTACAGCGTTTCTTACACCAATCAGCAGGGACAGACCACCTACGTGAACGATGCAGCAGGCAATACGCTCAAGGATATTGTCCCCGGCACCGGTAACGTAGACATTGCCTTCGTGATGCAGTCCTCCGATGTGACGGTAGCGGTAGAATACGCAAAGACCGACTATACGGTTACGCCGCTGGCAGCACAGAACGGCAAGATCCAGGTAAAGCATGACACCGATCTCACCTATGGCGATGGCGTAATTACTGCCAATGTAGGCGACTATATTGACATTGCGCTGACTCCGGCCGACGGCTACAAGCCGGTGCTGGATACCCTCAAGGTGGAAGACGAAAACGGCAATCCTGTTGCGCTCAAGTATACCGGCCATAACGGCGACAAGTATACTTATCGCTTCCAGATGCCCGCATCCAGCGTTGAGGTTTCCTGCGAGTTCAGCCAGAAGACCTATAACGTGATTGCAGAGCCGGAGTACACCGGCGGCAAGGTATATGTGGGCAACACCAATACCAATGTTGCGTCCTTCCTGGCCGATTCTCAGGCGAAGGTCACCGTAAAGCCTGACGCAGGCTATCGGATTAAGATCGAAGAGGGAACCGCAGCTTGGGGCAACGGCTACACCGCAAAGGTCACGGCACCGTTCTTCCGGCTGACCAATGAAGACGGCACTGTGGAATACTATAATTCCGTGATGGCTGCCGCCGAGGAAAAGCGGAAGGCTGAGCTGGGCACAGACTATAGCGTAGATTATGCTCCCGCTGTTGACGTACAGTATACGGCGGATGGCGTATATACCTTTAATATGCCGCCCTATGATGTCTATGTAGACACCGAGTTTGAGGCACTGGAGTATACCGTAGACGTAGAGACCAGCAATGCCGCAACGGCGAATACCGGCGTTACCTCTGTGGGTAAGACACAGGCGACTCTGGCAGAGACCAATCTGGCAGGCGTGCATGTGGGCGACGGCGTATATGTGAAGTTCGAGGGCAAGAGAGGCTATGGCCTGTCCAACTTTGAGATCACTTATGAAGAAAACGGCGAGACCCAGCGGATCGATCCCACCCAGGTAAAGAAGATCATCAATACCGATCAGGAAGTTGTGAGCCAGTACATCGTTTACTTCAAGATGCCTGCGGCCAATGTAACGGTGACTGCGGAGTATTCTCAGGAGCATTATCTGGTGTCCTTCCTGGACTATGACAACAAGGTAGTCTATACCGAAACTGTAAAGTTCGGTGAGCATCCGAATGTAGCAAGAGCAGCCACCCGGCTGCCGGAGCGTCCCGGCTACAACTTCATCGGCTGGCAGTCTGATGACACCGAGCCCACTGTGGCAGGCCCGTCCAATACCGCAGAAGACTTTACCATCGCCAAGGTTACGGACATCAAGGCAATGTACACAGAGAACGAATACATGATTGCCTATACAAGCGGCCCCAACGGCCAGTTTGCAGACGGCAAAACACTCAGCCAGTTCTATAAGGGAGAGTGCAGCTTCATTGCTGTGCCCGACACCGGCTACATGGTGGATCAGGTGAAGGCCACCTATACCGCAGTAGACGGCACCCAGCAGAACATTGACCTGACTGTAGAAGCACAGACGGCGGTAGACCATGCCGGAACGACACCTGTGAAGTATACCTTCCAGATGCCTGCGGTTCAGGTCGGAACCCAGGTCAAGGTCAATGCAACCTTCAAGCCCATGACCTTTAAGGTCAGCGGCACGGTCGTGGCAGGTCAGGGACAGATCACCCTCAACGGCTTTGATGCCAAGACGGTAGATGCTGACACCGACTCCACTGTAACTGTCAACATTACTCCTGCGGTTGGCTATGAGCTGACCTATCTGGAGTACATTTACACCGATCCCGCAACCGGCGATCCTGTAAATGTTCAGCTGGCAGATACCAATGTGGATTCTGCTTCCTTCACGATGCCCGCATCCAATGTGACAGTGAAGGCAACCTTCAAGGAGATTGTCTACACGATTACGGATAAGACTGCGGCAGATGCCCATGGCACTGTGACCATTGCCCAGCCCAACGTGGCATATAAGGATACCGCAACGGTCAACGTAGTACCGGAGGCCGGCTATCAGATCGCTTCCTTCAAGGCCACCTATGTGGACGAGAACAACAAGGAGCAGTCCATCACCCTGAAGACCACCCCCGATAAGGTTCTGGGCGGCGATTATACCTTCACCATGCCTGCGGCAGACGTGGAAGTGACCGCAACCTTTGAGCCCATCACCTATCAGATCACCACGGATTACAACAAGGCACAGGGCAATATCCGCCTTGACGATGTTGTGACCGATTCCTCTGCGGTAGCATACACCAAGGAGGTCAAGGTTACCGTAACACCCAAGACCGGCTATGAGCTGACTTCTCTGGAGGTCCTGAACAAGGCCACCGGTGATCAGGTGGAGGATCTGTTTGCACAGATTTCCGATGTGAAGGCAGGCGGCAGCGCAACCTTCATCATGCCCAACTACGATGTAATTGTGAAGGCAACCTTTAAGGCGATCACCTACCATGTGGTGGACGACACGACAGATCCCAACGGTACAGTTACCGTGAATACGCCTGATGTGGCTTACCGTGCAAATGCCTTTGTGCAGGTGGTTCCGCTGGAGGGTTATCAGATCAAGAGCGTCGTGGCAACCTATACCGATGCAGCCGGAAAGATGCAGACCATTACCTTTACCGGTAAGCCTTCCGATCTGGTTGCAGGCGGCACCTACTCCTTCGTAATGCCGGCCAGCGATGTCCATGTGGTTGCAACCTTTACCGAGATCAATTATCTCGTAAACGTTGAACTGACCGGCAAGGGCGAAATTCGTCTGGACGAGAAGGATACCCTGTCCTATGGCTACGACTATAAGGATACGGTCAATCTGACTGTCACACCCGATGAGGGCTGGGAGATCAAGTCTGTTGATTCCGCAGAAGCCACCATCCGGGATAACGGAAACGGCAGCTATACCTTTACGATGCCTGCTTCCGATGTGACGGTAAAGGTCGTTCTGGTGAAGACCGGCTATGATGTGAAGACCGCAGTGATCGGCGAAACCAACGGCGGCACCGTAACACCTTCCAAGAAGGTTGCGGCCATTGGCGACAATGTGAGCGCTACGGTTACCGCGCGTTATGGCTACGACCTCAAGGGCGTGGTAGTTACCGGCGACAGCGGCAAGGTCTACAATGTAGACAAGGCCAAGGACGGCAAGTACTACTTCACCATGCCCGCCGAAAACGTCACAATCACAGCTGAATTTGCAAAGCACACCTTCAAGGTTGTATTCAGAGATTATGATGGTACTACGCTGGATACCCAGTGGATCGACTATCTGGACGCTGCCGAGGAGCCGGCACATCCCGAGTATGAAGGCTATACCTTCAAGGGCTGGGATCAGGACTTCAGCAGCATCACCTCGGATATGTCCATTACCGCGCAGTACACCATCAACAACCACAATGCATATACCCATGCCATCTCCTTCACTGGCACGGAACATGGTACCATTACCATCACCACCGGTGAGGCGGCCAACTATGGCGACAATGTTGTATTCACCGCAGATCCTGAGGATGGATACAGAATTGAAAACGTCACTGTTACCGGAAAGAGCGGCAGAGCAATCGCAGTCAGCAGAATCTCCATGGATGCTGCATACTGCGGCACCTACACCTTCCAGATGCCCGATGAGGACGTTGACATTGTTGTGAACTTTGTTGTGCAGGGTTCCTCCTACTTTACCGACGTTCGTACCGACAGCTGGTACTATGAGGCAGTTACCTTCGTAGCAGATCGTGGCTACTTCAACGGAACGGGCGGTGGCCTGTTTACGCCCAACATGAATATGAACCGTGGTATGTTTGTTACCGTACTGGGTCGTATGGCGGGCGTTGACGTGGATCACTACTCCGGCGAGAGCACCTTCAGCGATGTGTCTTCCGATAAGTACTATGCACCTTATGTTGCATGGGGCGTGGAAGCAGGCATTGTAAAGGGCTTCGAGGATGGTACCTTCCAGCCCAAGAAGGATATTACCCGTGAGCAGATGGCTGCTATGATGCGCCGCTACTGCGATTACTGCGGTATTTCCCTTGACATGAGCAATGAGAACTGGATGGGACGTTATACCGACTATGATGAGATCAGCAGCTGGGCCCTGGAGGATATGACTTGGGCAGTCAGCGTTGGCCTCATGAAGGGTAAGACCAACACCACCATTAATCCCAAGGATATGGCTACCAGAGCTCAGGTCGCACAGGTCATCAAGAACTTCTGCGACAAGGTACTGTATCAGTAATTCTGAATCGGACAGCTCCTGGCAGCTCAGCCCTGCCGGGAGCTGTCGGAACGGAATGATTCCGGCAGCATAAAACCCCTGCGCCTGTAAAGGCACCCCCGCAGAGGGGCATCAACAGAATACCGTTCATGAGCAGAGCACGAGGCCACCAGAAAATCTGGTGGCCTCGCTTTGCATTATATAGGCTGATGCCCCTTACTCGCCCTGATAGGCGCGATGTAAGCGATAAATAACTCGTACCCTGACAAAATGCCGGCAGCCACCAGAGAGTGGCTGCCGGCATTTTGTTAGGGTGCTTTCTTGCAGACATCGGGTAGGTTCTCGGACCAGGGCATCAGATTATCCAGATACGCTGTATCAGCATCATTCATATGTACCATCATTACAGAGAGCACATCTGTTTCCCACAGTACAGGTACGGGTTATTTAGCGCTTACCATGAAAGAGCAAGGCGAGAACTTACGTTTTCCCCATGCTCTTTCGCCATGTTGTGGAGCGGTATGGCTTAGAGCCGCACCGCTCCTGTTCGTTATTGAGAATTGTCTTGAACTGCTTCCGCTCTGCCGTGTGGGTCAGTTCTCATACTGGGTCCAGTCGGGGTTCTTGTTCATGCCGGTCCAGGTCTCATAGTTTCCAGCCTTGTGCGTGAACGCGTGGGCATTGGTGGCCTCCTGGACCGCCAGGTAGAACCAGTCGCCGGGGGTGCAGTCCGGCCAGACGTTCATGCCGGTCAGCAGGTCGCTTTCCTCCTCTGGGATACGGTTCAGCACCCGGTTGATCATGGTCATGGCCTGTGCACGGGTGATGTAGGTATCGGGACGGAAAGTCCCATCCTCAAAACCCTTGATCCAGCCCAGCTCCGCGGCCCGCTGGATGTACTTCTCCGCCCAGTGTCCGCTGATGTCGGAAAAGGTCTGGGTGCCGCTGCTGGTTCCGGTATCGAACCGGGCGCAGATGGCGGCGAACTGGGCACGGGTGGTGGGGGACTGGGGGTCAAAGGTTGTGGTGCTGCGTCCCTCCACGAAACCCAGCCCCGTCATGGTAGAGATGGCGGTATTGGCCCAGTAGCTGTCCGGCACATCGGTATAGGTGTTACTGGTAAGAAGATTTTCGTCCCGGACGCTGTCTTTCAGCAGACGGAAGAAGATGGTGGTGGTTTCCGCACGGGTGATCAGGCCGTAAGGTTTCACCAGACCATCCTTATAGCCGATGACATAAGCAAAATGGTCGGTGCCATTCAGCACATTGGGCGTAGAGGTGCGGTAGTTTCGCACCGTTTCGGCTTTTCTGATGGCTGCGCTCTGGCTTGTGTAGAAATCGTTTTTCGTGATCTTATGCTCCGTGCTATCCAGTACATAGCCTTCGGGAGCGGTGACCTCGACATAGTACCAGTCGCCGCCATTGCCGGTAATGCTGTCCACGCTGAACAGAGCAATGCCGCTTTCAGAGCCGTTCTGGGATGTATTCGCTGTTGTTCGGCTGACTGTTTTGCCATCGCTGCTGTACTGGTACAGTGCAAAAGTAGCGCCGTTCAATGCATGGCTGTCCTGCGCATCGATCTTTTCAATGGCAAAATAGTAGTAGGTGGTGGTGGAGCCTTCGCCACCGCCGGAATTTTTGTTCCACTTGGCATACAAGGTAATATCTCCTGTGACAGGACTCGTAAAGTCATATTTGGTTTGGCAGGCCGCATCAGTATACCAACCGGCAAATTCGTATCCATCATACATGGGCGGGGTGGGTTCTTCCACATTTCCACCACTTATGGTTATCTGGACGCTTACGGTGCTGCCGCCCTGTGAATCAAACTTGACAGTATACTGCTCAGCTTTAACGGCTTTCAACTGCAGGGCATCGGTGGTGGAATCCATCGGAGTATATTCAGACGCATTGTCCTTGCTGTAGCGGTTCTCCAATTCATCCTTATACCAGCCGGAAATGATTGCATTTTTTGCCGCTGCCGACATTTGTGCCGCGGTGGGCAGAGCGTTCACGGTGGATTTATCGTTTTTATAAAAATCATCGGCCCCGCTGTCGGCAGTATTGTCGTAGACAGCACAGCTTTCATTAAATGTCACAACAGTACTGCCTGCGTTATTGGAGTCGGCTTCCACGGAAAATCCGCCGCCAAGTTCCGTTGCAGTGTTTTCCGTGATGACGGTGTTCGAGAAGTTTGCCTCCATCAGACCGCGCTTTGTGTCGTTCAACAGGCAAATGCCGCCGCCTTTTGCAGCGCTGTTGGTACGCATAACAGTATTGGTCACCGCAAGGTGATTTGCTGTGAGATCACTGCTATACAAACGCGTGCTTATGTTCGACCAGCATTCGATTCCGCCGCCGGGTGCATTGGTGGTCACGTTGTTCCCGGAGATCTCGGCGTTCTTAATCTGTACCTTGGCCGCATCATTCAGATTTGCCAACAGGATTCCGCCGCCGCCAACCGATTGGTCTTCCCAACCATTGGCAGAGTTGTTTTTGATTTGTACCGGATTTTCTTCGGTGCCATTGATAACCAACCCCGGTGCGGTAGTACCGGAGCCGCTGCCGGGGGCATAGCTGCTGCTTATAGCATAGGCAAATGGCATCATTCCACAAACCGCAATTCCGCCGCCGCCCAGCGTCGCTTTATTTCCCTCGATGGTTCCGCCGGTGATTTCCACACGGGCGGTAATATCAAGTGAGTCCATGCTTGCCATTACCGCAATGCCGCCGCCCACACCGTAGGACTTGACGCTTTCGTCTTGGGTGCTTATGGTGTTATTTTTGATCTCGCCGCCGTTCATCTTGAAAACCGCACCGTTGGATACAAACACACCTGCACCAGCGCCGGAGTTGACGAGTAGATTATTCGCTGCCTGATAATCAAATCCAAATAGATATTGAAAATATGATGCATCGGTATAATCAACAGCTGTCTTCAGAAAGCAATCCTGGATACTGCCGCCGTTCATTGTGAACTCGCCGCCGTTGATCACGGCCACACCGCCGCCAAAGCACACAGAGCCGCCGTCGATACCGCACTTTTTAATGGTGCCGCCGTCCATTTCAAACTTGCCGCCTTCGGCCACTGTGACGGCACCGCCGAAATAGTTATTGCCCGTTGCGCCTGTAATGGTCACACCGTCGCACATTTTCAGCGTGCCATATTCTGTTCCTCCGTTGATTGCGCCAACTCCAATAAAATATGTGTCGTTTGATTTTTCACCTTCTATAGTCAGTGTGTCTTGCGCGCCGCCCAAGATCAGAACCGGGTGAGTTGCGGTTCCGCTTCCGACCTGAATTGCGCCTCCATAATTTTTGAAGGTCAGCGTATGGCCATTGCCGAGAATCGTTGTCGTATTTTTAGAAAAACTGAGGCCGCTGCACGCAATATCTTCCTGTAAGCTGATGGTATAGTATGCGGAATCACTGGTGTCCGCATTGATCGCGGTTACCGCCGCAGACAACTCTGAAGCAGTTGAAACCTCATATACATAAGGGTCGTCCTCTTTGCCGCTGCCTGTCACACCAGAAGCAAAGACCATAGTCGGGAGCAAGCCCACCGCCATGGTGAGGCAGAGCAAGACCCTCAATAATATTTGTTTCTTCACTTGCCATTCTCCTTCTTTAGACTAAATATTGTTTTTTGCATGGTTCCACAGCGCATGAGGCAGGACAGAAACTATCACTTGCGTCTCATCTCATATTCCACATAAACAGCACAAGTGCAAAAAGGCCCTCCCCGCCTGTTAGGCATATTCAGAACAGCAAAAAAAGAGCAGACTTAGTCTGCTTAATTGTTATGAAAGAATTTATCACTTTTCAAGTCTGTTTTTGGGCGAAATGGCCTGGATTTGCGGGCTTTTCACTTCTTGTCGGCACATCCTTTAAAAGCGGACACGCAGGATCCTTCAAAACCTAAAAACTGGATGCTTTATGTGTATGCAAATAGATACGCATAATGTACCAAAGAACGGTACGCAATGCAATGGATATTACATAAAATTTTCGCGTTCTTCCGGCGCTTTGACAAATGGGTGCAGACAGGTCGGTGCAGAGGGCCTTGCCGCCATAGGCGGCGTTGGCGCAAGCATAGCGTTTGTATGACAAACGCGCTTGCTGGGGAAATTCCCAGTCCCCCATGCCGCCTGCGGGCGGGAACTTCTCGGCAGATTGCCGGAAAGTGAGTGCGCAAATCAGGTTTGGCACATTGCCAAACCTGATCACAGCGGACTGCCCTAAAGCGCTTCAGACAACATTGTCAAAAGCGGTAGACGCTGAAAACCGGGTTCGGTGAATGTGGAAGAAGCACTGGAAGCACCGGAACCCCAGGGCACAGATGAACCCCGGCAGGCATCGTAAACACGATGCCCTGCCGGGGTATCCCAGGAATTACTTGTTACCCCTGTGAGGGGGGAACAAATATGGCGCAGGGGTTTTCCACATATTCAGGAAGGTCTCACAGCGCAAGCTGCCGGAGCAGAAAACCCTGTGAGACGATTTGCATGGGGCGCTGGCGCCCATTGGTTTTCGGACCAGAACCGATCTTAGCTGTCCGCGTCCGGTTCCAGACCGGCGCATTCCTTCGCTATGGTTTTCACACCAAACACGAAATAGATCACATGGCACAGCCACACCGCCGCAAGGATTCCGCAGGGGATCCAAAGCTCCTTCCGCAGCATCAGTACGAATCCAACCGTCATCAGCAGCGTGACAGAGACCAGGATGCCACCTTTTGTAGAAAGAGTCATGCCGCGCTGTTGCACAAAGGAATCCAGATGCTTTTGATACAGGGGGGTGGATAGGAACCAATCGTGGAGCCGCCTGGAGGAGTTTGCAAAGCAGAAAACGGTAACAAGAAAAAATGGAACGGTTGGCAGGATCGGAAGCACAATGCCAATACAGCCCAATGCAAGGCAAATACAGCCCAAAATCAAAAAGAACAAGCGTTTCAATGTTTTTCCTCCTCTTTGAGTCGGTGCTTTTCCCGTGTTGACTCCACCATGTGCCGTATGGCCATGATCGGATGGGAAAAGAGCATTCTCGGCCCGGAAAACCGCATCACTGCCCGGATCTTTTCCCGCATATCAGGCTTGTAGCAGTGAACACGGCAATTGGAGCAGAAGGTCTTTGTCTCCATAAACGGGCAGTGCTCTGAGCGGGAGCAGGCATACTGCCTCAGCGCACTGCATTCCGGGCAAAGCTCCCCATGGGTATGGTGGTTGCGGCGGCAGTATAGGGCGATCATCTGAGATACCATCTGTTTTTCTCGCTGCCGCTTTGTAGAGATATCTTGCATCAGCTCATCCTCCCGTGCTCTACGGAGTAGACCTGATCTGCGATCCGCATGGTAGAGGCCCGATGGGAAACCAGCACAACGGTTTTCCCCTGCCGCTGCCCATGGAGGGCACGGAGGATGATCGCCTCATTCAGGCTGTCGAGATTACTGGTGGGCTCGTCCAGCAGCATCAGCGGGGCATCATGGAGAAAGGCACGGGCCAGCCCCAAACGCTGACGTTCACCGCCGGAAAGGGTATCTCCAAGCTCCCCAACGGGGGTGTCATATCCCTTGGGCAGCGAGAGAATGAAGTCGTGTACCGAGGCTTTCTTGCAGGCTTCGATAATCTCTTCCTCCGTGGCGTCCAGCTTCGCAATTTTTAAGTTATTTCGGATGCTGTCGTGGAACAGGTGCGTCTCCTGCGTCACAAGGCTCTCTGTGTCCCGGAGATTCCCGATGGCCAGTTCCTTTATATCTGTTCCGGAAATAGAAATACGTCCGTTCTGCACGTCCCAGAAGCGCATCAGCAGCTTCAGCAGGGTGGATTTTCCGCTGCCGCTGCGGCCTGTGATCCCCACAATGCTGCCTGCCGGAAATTCTGCCGAGACGTTTGAAAGGATCTCTTCTGCACCATAGGAGAATGTGACCTGCTGGGCGGCGGCACCATGGAATTCCACTGTTTTTCCCGTGGCTGTCTCTTCGATCAGCGGGGACTCGTCCAGAATGTCCAGCACACGATTTCCGGCGGCAAAGGTGTTTTGCAGGGTGCTTCCGAGATTCGCCAGCGCCACCGTGGGGCCAAAGGAGGAAAACAGTCCCAGCGTTGCGGTGAGTACGCCGTCAAAGGTGATACTGCCCCGCTGAGCCAGTGCGGCAGCCGTAAACAGCATCGCAAGGTCAAACAGCAGAATGGCTGTATTGGTGATGGCGGTATTTTTACCGGAAAGCACCTTCATCTGTTCCTCTGTTTGGGAGAGCCGATCTGTGCGGTGCTCCATTTCCGCCTTTCGGGATGCACCAACATCATATTGAATGGTCTCATTCAGGCCCCGGAGGCTGTCCAGCACAAAGGCCGACAGGCCGCCGGCTTCGGTGCGGAAGCGCAGTCCGGTGTCTCCGGAGCGCCGTGAGGTAACGACCGGGATGATGATCCCCACGCAGATATAGGCCAGCAGTGCCAGAATGCCCAGCAGCCAATGACAGCTTCCAATGAAAAGGCACATAATCAGGGAGAAGAGCAGCGCTATGGCTGTGGGGGAAATGGTGTGGGCATAAAACACCTCCAGCAGCTCGATATCCGAGGTGATCACGGAGATCAGGTCACCCCGATCCCGGTTCTCCAGCTTTGCGGGGCAAAGACGGCGCAGGGCCTGAAAGACCTTGTCACGGATCAGTGCAAGAAGCCGAAAGGCAATAAAATGGTTGCAGGATTGCTCCGTGTAGCGGAACAGACCCCGCACCAGCGCAGAGAGCAGCACACAGACAAACACGGCCCGCAAGCCGATCGGTGTGTCATACCCCAGAAGATCCAGCACGGCATAGCCTCCGAAAATCGTGATCAATGCTGCGCAGAGATGTCCGGCCAATCCCATGAGGATGGCAAGAACCATATAGCCTGTCAAGGGGCGCACAAGACCAATGAGTCTTGCCATGACGGTAAAACCGCTTCGTTTTTTCACTGCAATACCTCCTCGCCGTAGTGCTCGAGTGCCTGCTGGGATGACCACAGGGCCGCATAGACCCCGCCGGCCTGCAGCAGCTTCGAATGGGTGCCGTGCTCTGCAACGGCACCATTGGCCAACACATAGATCTCGTCGGAGGAAACCACATTGGCCAGCCGATGGGAGATCAGAAGCACCGTTTTCCGGGAGGCCAGCCTGTGGATCTCTTCCATAATGTCATTCTCACTTTCCACATCAATATTGGATGTGGCTTCGTCAAAGATGTAAATGGGGCTGTCGTGCAGCAGGGCACGAGCCAGTGCCAGCCGCTGACGCTGACCGCCGGACAGATTTTCGCCGCACTCGGTCAAGGGCGTATCGAGTCCCTGTTCGGCTTTCAGAAATGCGTCCAGCTTTACCTGCCCCAGCACCGTCCATAGTATTTCATCTTCTGCATCCGGCCTGCCCATCAACAGGTTTTCCCGGACGGTGCCCCGAAATAGATAGCTCTGGTGGCTCACATAGGTGATGTGTTCCATCAGGCTTTGTTCGCAGATGTCTCGAAGCTCTGTTCCGCCGATGGTGACAGAGCCGCTGTAGCCTTTATTTCGACCCATGAGAATGGAGGAAATGGTAGATTTACCGCAGCCGGATTCTCCCACCAGGGAGATAAAGGCACCGGCCGGGACCTCAAGATCGATTCCGTGCAGGATCTCCCGATCCGGCTCATAGGAAAAATGCAAACTCCTGCATTGGATCGCACCGCAGGGACACTCCATATGGCCACCCGGGGGCTCTGGCAGATCCAACAGATGAAAGATCTTATCGCTGGCTGCCATTCCATTCATGGCAATGTGGAAGAAGGAGCCAAGCTGACGCATGGGGATGAAGAAATCTGCTGCCAGCAGGATAATCAGCAGACAGCCCCCTAAATCAATGTGGCCTCCGCAGAACTGGGTCGCTGCCATAATAACCCCCAGCGCTGCGCCGCCATAGGCAATCAGATCCATAA
Organism: uncultured Oscillospiraceae bacterium; assembly: GCA_959607825.1. Lineage (GTDB taxonomy): Bacteria > Bacillota > Clostridia > Oscillospirales > Oscillospiraceae > HGM13006. The sequence continues at coordinate 31,369 of CAUHNW010000021.1, forward strand.
TGGTGATGGAGTTCAGCTGCATGGTCAGAACCTTCATGGTAATCTTACGAAACTTTTCTGCCTCCCGATTCATTTCATCGTTCTTGAAAGCGTCTGCCTGATAAATTTTCAGGGTGGTAAGTCCTTGCAGATTTTCAAGGAAGGTGTCGCCAAGGGCAGTATACTGCCCCCAGTATTTCGAGAGCAGCTTCTTTGCCCACGTCTGCACTGCTGCAATGGCAATGGGGATCATGGGCACGCAGACCAGCAGCACAATGGCAGATGGAATGTTCACAAAGCACAGCACGAGAAACAGGGTCAGTGGTGCCAGCATGGCATAGAAAAACTGCGGCAAGTAGGCGCCAAAGTAGGTTTCCAGTTGATCCACGCCCTCTACGGTGACCTGCACGATCTCTGAGGTTTTGATTTGCTCGGAATAGGAGGCGCCCAGCCGCAGCAGCTTATCATATATGGCACTGCGCAGGGTCTTCTTTACGGCCCGGGAGGAGAGAAAACTCATCCGGGCAGCGCCAATATTGCAGCCATAGCGCACAGCCACGGCCAGCAGTGCGATTGCCGCCGTCAGCAGCAGCTTCCCGGTGTCAATGCTTCCCTGCTGCAGCGATGCCAGCAGGCCGGTGACGGCCCCCATCATTGCAATGTTTGCGGCAAGTGCGCACCACTGCAGCGCAACGTTTCCCGCAATGTACTTTCTGCTCTCGGGCACGGTGCCGATGAGCCGTTTGTTGAGCATCATATGGTTTTGTCCTGCCTTTTTGTTAGTTCACCCTAACTTGCGTAGAAGTTAAAACGTTGGCCAATGGACCAACGTGAGGATGCTACAAGCATATCATATGTTCCCGCACAAAGCAAGCACCTTTGCCTCCGATCGACGGAGACAAAGAATGGAAATCGAAGAGAACAGGTGCGGTGAATCCTTGGCCGGGCCTTGCCGCCCCAAAAACATGCCGCCGCAGGAAAGGCCCTGCGGCGGCATTGTTACAGTACGGGGTTATGCCAGATCGTATAGCATGGTGATCTCCATGATGATCTTCGCAACCTGACTGCGCTGTGCGGTATGTGTGGGAGCCAGCTGGTTGTTCTGGATGCCATTGACAACGCCGTTATGAACGGCCCATGCCATGGCGTCCTGCGCCCATGCATGTACATTTGCATAGTCGGTGAAAGACTTCCAATCCTCGCTGGATGCATCAACCTTGAGGCCCTTGAACTGCATGTAGCGATAGAGCATGGTTACCATCTGTTCGCGGGTGATCGGACGGTTGGGATAGAAGCAGCCGTCCTCGTAGCCCTTGACGATGCCGTTATCGGCAGCCCAAATGACTGCATTATAATACCATGCGCCCTGCTTGACATCCTTGAAGGACTTCTCACTGGCGGTATCGCCCGGATTCTCCATGTTATAGAGTACCTGTGCCAGCTGTGCACGGGTCAACTCGTGGCCGGGAACAAAGGTTCTGGCCTTGGCGTCTACGCCCTGCATGAGCTTGTGCTCCGTGACGAAGTCAACGGCGGGGTGATACCATGCGCCAGCGTCTACATCGGTGTAGTACTGGCAGGCGTCGGTGCCGCAGACAACGGACACGGTGGCCACTGCGGTCTGCGTGCCGAGAACAGCAGTGATGGTTGTGGTACCGGCTGCTACTGCGGTAACATTGCCGGTTTCGTCTACCGTTGCTACAGCGGAGTTGCTGGAACTCCATACCACTGTACCGGTGGCATTCTCCGGCACAACGGTCAGGGTCAGTGCCTGAGTTTTACCAACAGCCAGACGGACGGAAACAGGATCCAGTGTCAGCTGGGTGGCGGGAACGGCGGGGATTACCTCGTCCTTTTCATCGCCGCAGACGGTGCAGACATAATGCATGGTGCCGTCTGTGGTTGCGGTGGGCTCGGTGATCACAGTGCCCTGATCCCAAGTGTGTACATGGGTCTTTGCGTTGAGGATAAACTGGCTGAAATGGGTGATCTTCAGAACCGCAACCTGACCGCCGTTTTCGGCAGTTTCAACCTTGAAGTCCTGTGCGGTGTAGTGCTGGCGGAGGCCGTCATTGCTGATGTGAATGATCTCTTCCGGCACAAAGCCCTTGGGCAGCGGCAGCTTAATGGTAATGTTCTTGCCATTGAGCATATCGTTGGTAACAGGGACGTCCTTGGAAACCTTCTTGCCATCAATGGTAATGGTAGCAACCGGTGCGGCGGAGAAGGTCAGGGTGCCGGCGGACAGGTCAGCGCCTTCGGCAATGACCTTGGTGGTGATTTCAATTTCCACCTTCTTGGCCTTGGTGTCTGCTTCTGTGACACCGGCAGCGTCCAGAATATCACCGGTATCAGCGGCCTTTTCGATGCCCTCTACGGAAGCATCGTCCAGTACGGCTTCAATGGCCTTTTTGTCTGCGGAAGGAATGTCCGTGGAGACATCAGTGGACACAGTAGTAGTTGTGGAAACGCTGGGCTCGGGAGAAGGCGCAGCGGCTTTCTTGAAGGTGGCGGAAACGCTAACGTTTCCGGCAGGCATGGTGAACTTGCCATCCTTCACGGTTACAGTGGTTTTACCGGAAGTAACGGTGATGGCGTCCAGCTCATAGCCTTCCACGGGGGTAGCGGAAACGGTGACGGTGTCGCCCATAGAAGCGTTTTCGGGGTCTACGGTGACCTTGCCGTTTTCGATCTTTTCATCTACGGTAACGGTGTAGACAGACTTCTGGAAGGCGGCGTTCAGAACCACATTTGCCTTGGGCATTGTGAAGGTATAAGCGCCGTCCTCATTTGCGGTGACCTCCTCCGCAGTTTCGCTGCCCTCCGCGGTATAGGTCAGCTTCTCCAGCTCGTAGCCGGTGTCGGGAGTCACTGTGACAGTAACAGTATCGTCCCAAGGGAATGTGGCCGCTGCGGCGATGGTGCCGTGGGCAATGCCGTCGGCAACGGTTACGGTATAGGTGAGCTTCTGGAAGGCGGCGTGAATGGTGACGGCCTCAGCCGGCATATTCAGCGTGTAGCCATCGTCAACGGCCTCAATCGCATGGTGCTCGTCAGAGCCCTCGGTGGTGTAATAGAGCTCCTTCAGCGCATAGCCCTCAGCGGGAGAGACGGTGACCGGAACGGTGGTGCCGACCGTGGCGGTTTCGGCCTCCACGGTGACCATGCCGTTTGTGATGCCCTCTGCCACTGCGATGCCATAGGGGATCGCCTTGAAGGTGGCGGTAACGGTGACCGCTCCTGCGGGCATGGTGAACGTGCTATCCTCATTGAGCGTGACCTTGGTCGTGCTCTTTTTCACGGAGATGGTGCTTAGCTCATAGCCGGGATCCGGGGTGACAGCAAGGGAGACAGTCTCGCCATACTGTGCCGTTGCAGGGGCGGTAACCGTGCCGTTTGTTGCCTTTATGGTGATCTTATAATCGGCCTTCTTAAAGGTGGCGGAGACGGTGACTGCTTCTGCGGGCATGGTAAAGGTCTTACTGGTGACAGAGCCAGTAACTGCGACCTCGGTGCCGCTTGCCGTCTTCACGGAGATGGTATCCAGCACATAGCCTGTGGTGGCGGTGATTCTCAGGGTCACTTTCTTCCCCTCCGGTGCGGGAGAGGTGGTGGTGATCTTACCGTTGGTGAGCGGCTCGATGGTAATGGCATTTGCCGGGGCGATACCATAATAGCCGTCTACCTTGTCGGTAACGCCGTAGCCCTCTGCAACTGCGGAAGTGGAGGGAGCGGGAGAATAATGACCGCCAGAGATTTCAAAATTGCTGGAGTTGGCTTTTCCGTATCCCCAGATGGATTTACCTCTGCTGTGCTTGACGGTAAAGGTGCCGCCGGTGATGGTAGTATGTGGCGTGGGATCGGTGTCCTTGTCCTTTGCTGTCATGAATGCGCAGGGATAGGCCCAGTTCGGTGTCGTTGCGGTATGTGTAAAGGTGCCGTCGGTAACAGTGGCGGTGCCATAGGACAACACAACACCATTGTAGGAATAACTTGCTGCGTAACTACAGGTAAAGTCACCGCCGTTGATGGTCAGTGTACCGGTGGGCTCGCTCTTTACGGTGTTCATACCACCGGTGTAAGTGCCACTATGAATGGTCAGGATCCCCCAGTTGTCGATCATGGAGGAGCCATCGTTTCCGGCGGTGGCAGTTACATCGGTAAGCTCAATGGAACCGGTGGGATCGGCCTCGGTGCCGCACTGGATGTTATAGTAGCTTGCGCCGCCCACAATGGAGCCGTTCTGTACGGAAACCACGGCGTTGCTGCCAACGAACAGGGTAGCCTTGCCGATGCCGGTGTTGGTCAGGGTCTTGCCGCCCAGATCCAGAGTCAGCTTTTTGCCGGAGATCGTGATATCCTCAGTGGTATCGGCCACCAGCATTACGGTATCGTCATCCTGAGCGGCTGCGATAGCCTTTGCCAGAGAGGTGTACTTGGTTCCACCAATGGTTGCCACGGTATCCTTCATGGATACGGTGTAAAGACCATCTTCACCGGCAACAGACCGATAATCCTCCGAGAGATACTCTGCGGGATCTGCGGAGAAGGATCCTCCGGTGATGGTAGAGTTCACCTTGCCGGAGTTTGCGCCGTAGGCGGAATTCGTTACGCCGATGTCGTCAAGAGAAAGCACCTGATAAGACTTCCGGGTATCGGAGATGCTGGTCAGCTTGGCATCGCCGGAAATGGAGATGTTCTCCTCCTGAGCGACCTTGCCGAGGTCATAGATGGCAATGGCGCTGCCCTGATCGTTCAGGCAGTTGAAGGTACCGCCGGTGATGTTCAGATTCAGGGAGTTGCCATAGGTGGCATTTTCGGAGGTGTAGGTACCGCCGAAGACGTACAGCGCATCGGGGAGCCATGCGTTTCCGGAGTAGCCATAGTACTCAGAGGGAGAGTCGATGTTCTTGGTGATGGAGTTAATGGTACCGCCGGAGATATTGACCTGTCCCATACGGAGGGAAATACCGCCGTTCAATGTACCGTCGGTGATGGCCAGATTTACCTGACCGGGCATGTAGATGGCAGGCCCCTGTGCTGCGGTAATGGTACCGCCGTGAACCTCAAAGTTCATATCACCGGTGGTGTTGTTGCCGGACAGTGCAGCATCCTTGGAAGAGATGGAGCCGCCGTTTACCACTGCGGTGCCGTTATCCTTCGCATAAATACCGTAGTCATCGGTGGAAATGACAGCGCCGCTTTCCAGCGTGAATTTTGCACCGCTGCCGTTGACACGAATGGGTGTATCCGTGCAGGTGATGGTTCCGTCTTCACCGGAATCCGTTACGGTGAGCAGCCCCAGAACCTCAATGCCGCAGTCGCTGGGAACGGTCATTGTGCGGCCATTCAGATCCAGCGTGATGTCCTTCCCTTCGGGGATGGTGACATCCTCAGAGATATCGGTCAGCAGGGTGATGGTATCGCCAGTTGCGGCGGCATCAACAGCAGCTGATAGTGTTTTGTACCCGGAGGAGCCATTCTGGGCGACAATGTCAGAACCAAAAACGGGAGTGCCATCAATGGTCAGGGTGCCGGTATCACCGGGAACAAAGCGGCCATAAAGGGTATTGGCTGGGACTTCCTTGCCAGTTTGTGCCAGTGTGTTGCCGGATTCCGTGATTCCGTCCATGGCCAGTTCGCCTACGTTGGCGGTTCCCACAACGATGCCGACACGCCAGCCACCATCATCGGTAGAAGTCAGCGTATTGCCGGTTACGGTGCAGTTACGGATGGTGTGGTAGGTTGCGGGATTTGCACCGGCATGTCCAATGAGACCGCCAACAGAACCGTTGCTGGTGATCGCACAGTTTTCCACCGAGCAGTTGTCGATGGTGATCTGCGTGTCAACGGGGCCATCGTTCTGGTTATTATATCCAGATGTCCAGCCGATGAGACCGCCGACACGGGGACCGCCAGTACAGGTGATGGTGCTGTTGGTCAGGTGGCAGTCCGTCAGGGAAACCACATCCATGGAATCCACAGAGCCGATGAAGGCACCGACACCGGTAGAAGAGGTGGAGTCATTGATCGTGACGTTGTCCAGCGTCAGCTGATCAACGACCAGCCCAGAGCCGCCGGCAAATCCGCCGGAGAACAGCGGCGCATCCAAGCCGGAAATGGTATGACCGTTTCCGTGGATGGTAATGGTGTCAGCGCCGTGGTAGCCGTCAATATTGACGGCGGACCAGCTTTCACTCTCAGCCAGCGTAATGTTATTTTGAATGTTTATGGTCGTATCCCCGGAGCCTGCGGCGGCTGCCGCCTCCAGGGCATTTTTCAGCTCTGCAAAGGTAGTGACATCCACAGATCCGGAAGTGTCATCCTCGGCAAACGCTGTGGGCATCATGCCAAGTACCATGCACAGTACCAGCATCATGCTCAGTATTCGTTTTTTCATAGCATGTTCCTCCTTTGTTTTCTCGGCGGTGCATAACGCCGGAGTTGTAGGGAGCTGCTGAACCGGAAGACGCAGGGGAAATCTGCATGGTGCATTCCGGCTGGGCAGATCGCAATACAATCATCACAAAGTATGATATCACTATGGTTTCGACATGTCAATATTTCTGGAATACTTCTAAAAAATAGGCGATTATTTGTAATTTTTCTATAGCATCATGTAGAACGAATGGGAAAAAGCGAGAAAAGCAGCGCTGCTAAAAATTTCATGCGGGAAAACACCTGGGATTCAAAATACGGAGCGGAAGCTTTGGTAACCGTGTGCGTTGTAAAGCTGCCGGAATGATTTTCGTATGTTCGGAAATTGCGGGTTGACAGCGGGAAGGCAGGTATAATATAATATTTCATATCGGATATATAGGCAATAATAAGAGCGGCATGCCGCTTTGAAGGAGCATAGATATGAGAATTTCAGCAAAAGCCCGGTATGGGCTGGCGGCCATGGTCTATTTTGCCATGCGGTATCCCACCCAGACCAAATTTACGGTGCTGGAGGTTTCGGAGGCACTGAAAATATCCAAAATCTATTTGGAACAGGTATTTACCCGCTTAAAAATGGATGGCGTGGTGCAGGCCACCAAGGGCCCCCAGGGGGGATATTCCCTGACCCGGGATCCGGCGGAGATCACGGCCTATGAGGTGCTGGCGGCCACGGAGACCAGCCTCTTTGATGCTACCCCGGAAACGGTGGGACAGCAGGCTCCATATTTGGAGCAGGTGATGATGGAGGACGTATATCAGGTGCTGGATCAGCAGGTGAAGGATACGCTCTCGGAGATCACGCTGGGACAGCTGGCGCAAAAGGCCATTGAAAAGGGAACAACGGGATATATGTATTACCTGTAAAGAAAGTGGAACGCCTTTTTAAGACGTTCCACTTTTGCTATATTCGGTCTTTCAGGACAAACAACAGCCGGATCAGCCGGTAGTGCCGCCCCTCCAGCAGCCGGAAGGCCAGCATTTTGCCATGGGGAAGCTGGGAAAGCAGCGGGTTTTTTCGGTAATCGGGGAAGTTTTGCTGGAGATAAGTGCGGAACTCCTTCAGCAAAGGATGGGTGGGATCACTGCGGAGTACCCGGACTGAGGCGGCGATATACAGATGGTCGATGCAGAGCCGCTCCAGCTGCGGGCGGTATGCTGTAAATAGACCGGCATTGCGGTACCAGTCCAGAAGGTCATCGAAGGCATCGATGATCTCGTGGTTTCTCTGGACGTTGGCATTCCGGGTGATGGAGCCTTCCCGCTGGACGTAGTGATACCACACATCCGGCAGGGACACAACGGAGTCTGCTACCGCAAACAGCTTCATGGTGGTGCGGATATCCTCAAACCAGACCCGGGCGGGGAACCGGATGCCGGAGGACAGGAACAGCTGCCGCCGTACGGCACGGCACCATGTGTTCGGTAAGGTCAGCAGCAGCTGGGGATGGTCCGCCAGTGTCAGCGGAGTGTGATAGGGAAGCTGATCCCGAAAAGCAGTGAGATCCTGATGCCCATCGTTGGTGATAAAGCCGAAGGAGTAGATATCGGCAGGGCATCGGTCAATCTCAGCCGAAAGACCGGAAAGGGCATCCGGAGAGAGAAAGTCATCGCTGTCGAGGAATACCAGATAGTCCCCCCGGGCCGTGGCGATGCCGGTGTTTCGGGCGGCACCCAGACCGCCGTTTTCCTGATGCACCACATGACAGCCGGTTTTGGCGGCAAGCCGGTCGCAGAGGGCGCCGCTATGGTCCGTAGAGCCGTCGTCCACCAGAATCAATTCGTAATCCGAATAGGTCTGGGCAATCACAGAGTCCACACAGGTTTTTAGGTATGCCTCTACATTATATACCGGGACGATCACAGAAAATCTCATGCAACAGACTCCTCTGCTTTGGGATAGACCTTGATCTTTGTCAGATAATATACCAGCGCCAGCAGCATGGAGAGATAGAAGGAGGCGTTGGGCCGCCGCAGGACACCGGCGGTGCAGAATGCGTAGATCAGAATGATCCCCAGTGATAATCCAATGGCACCGGCCAGAGGGGTAAAATACATTTTGGGATTCCGGATCATTGCCCGGAGGATCAGAAGCAGGAAGTAGCCGATAAAGCCCAGCAGCAGCGCAAGACCAACCACACCATAGAGGAAGTAAATGCCGTAAAAATCATTCTCAACATCGTATACCTTGTCCTTGTGGGTCATACGGCCAAGCTCCATGCCGAAAATTTTGGCGGTGACGGGAAGCTCCTCCTGAAGCATTTCGCAGAAGTAGATCTTCTGACGGCGCACGGCCGTGATCTCCTGTACGCTGGAGGAGTAGTTATACTTCTTCATAACAGCCTCTACGCCGAAACGGTCCACAATGTTGGAAGCGCACCATTCATAAACCGGGGTCAGACGCAGAATTTTTGCCTCCTCGCTTTCCGGAGCGGGGGCGGTGTTGGGGGAGGCGGCTTCCTCTTTTTGCAGGGATTCCTCAGCACGCTGGATCTTGATTTCGGCCCAGCTCTGCTTTTCGGACATGGCGTTGTTGTAAATGTGCTGATTCTGGTACATGGGAGAGACCTTGTAGCCTGCAACACAGAGGGCGGCACAGAGCAGCACCATGACGGTCTTTTTCCAGTCAAAACGATGGCACAGGGCCAGAATAACCGGAAGGACCACAGCGGTGCCCAGCAGGGTGGCAAAGGCCAGACGGGTGCCGATGAAATAGAGCGGGACCAGACATAGAACCGAGGCCAGCAGCATCAGAGGATACTGCCGCTTTCCGGAATAGAGAAAGGCCAGCATCAGCACCACCGGCGCAGAAACGCTCAATATGGCGGACTGGGAGTTGGAGGTAGAAAACCAGCCCAGAACGCCCAGCTGATTGACCACATAGGTGTGTGGATCTGTTCCCGTGAGGCTGCTGAGCAGCATCACCAGAGCGCAGATGCAGAGATTAACGCAGAATCCGGCCATGACGGCGCGGAATACCGTCTCGCCCTGCTGAAAAAATGTAATAAAGGAGAGGGTGCAGACGACGATTTGCACCACACGGATATAGTTGGTGAAATCGGCAAAGGGATCCTGATAACCCGCTTGCAGGCAGCATAGAACATGGGCGGCCCAAAAGAGGCAGCAAATTCCTGCGGCGATCAGATAGACCCTTTTCCGCCGGCTGAGGCAGAAGCCTGCCAGTGCCGTAATGGCCAGAAGCCCCATGCGCAGGGCCAAGGTGAAAAGATTGCCATGGCCGGACAGCGCCCAGAAGTAGGAGACAACGTCCAGCACCGGCTGAAGCAGCATGATGATAAAAAGAAATGCCGGAATTCGGCGGCCGGAGGGATAAGTAAAACTTGACATATAATGAAATACCTCTCATTATCTGGCATAAAAGTGGATAAAATTCAAGCTGACTTATTATAGCATGGGGCTTACAGGAAAGTCAATGTAAATGGAGCGCCGGTCGTTTTGACTTTATACAGGGGCTATGATACAATATAATATCTGACTGATACCCGAATGGGGGATGCGATATGAAGAAAAAACAGGGGCCCGGGGCCCTGCGCCGATGGGCCGCCGGGCAGCCGGATCATGCACCGGAGGGGGATCTGTTATCCCGTGCTTCCGGGGCATTGACCGGCCTGCTGGCCCGGGGAGGAAAGCGATGCCGACTGGAACGGCTGCTGGGCGGCAGTGTGTTCCTGCATCCGGCGTTCTTTTTGATCCTGACTGCCGCACTGCTGCCGTTTTTGCCCACCATGGCGCTGCTGGCTTTGGCGGCGGCATCGGGGCTTTCGCTGATTTTGACCTGTGCGGTCGGACAGGTCAGGCCGCGGCTCTACACCCCGGCGCTTCGCTGGGTGGGTCTGCTGGCGGTGGTATACCTGCTCAGCATTGCCGTTTCGGTGACGCCGAGGACGAGTCTGCTCCCGGGGCTGCTGATGACGGCCTTTGTACTCTATACATTTGCGGCCTATCTCAGCCCAAGGAACTATGGAACGCTCCGAACCGTGTTTTCGGCAATTGTGCTGGGCGGTGTGCTGGTGAGCCTCTATGGGTTTTGGCAGAAGCTGCACCCGGCGGCCTATCAGACGGGATGGCTGGATGAGGATATGTTTTCCTCCATTACGTTTCGTGTGTATGCCACCTTTGCCAATCCCAATGTACTGGGAGAGTATTTTCTATTGGTGATCCCCTTCGCCTTTGCGCTGGCCTTCACTGCACCCAACCGCAGAAAGAAGCTGCTGTGGGCAGCGGCGGCGGCGGCAATGTGCGTTTGCATGCTGCTGACCTATTCCCGTGGCTGCTATCTGGGACTGCTGCTGTCCGTGCTTATTTTTCTGGTGCTGCTGGACTGGAGATTCCTGATCCCCGCAGCCGTGCTGCTGGTGCTGTCGCCGCTGTATGTGCCGGACAGTATCTGGCAGCGGCTGCTGTCCATTGGGAACATGGGGGATACCTCCACAAGCTATCGGGCATCCATTTGGATCGGGACCCTGCGCATGCTGAAGGACTTCTGGCTCTGCGGCGTAGGGCCGGGCGAGAATGCCTTCAATTCGGTCTACCCGGTCTATGCCCTTTCGGCGGTGGATGCGCCCCATTCCCATAACCTGTATTTGCAGCTGATCTGTGATACGGGGATCACGGGACTGATCGTGTTCCTTGGATTCCTGGGAAGCCTGCTGCGCAGTCTGATCACGACCATGCGCCATTGCCGCAGACGGGAAACAAAGATCTTTGCCATTGCGGGGATCTCGGCCTTTGCCGGTGTGCTGCTGCAAGGCATGACCGACTACACCTTCTACAACTATCGTGTGATGCTGCTGTTTTTCCTGATGGCAGGGCTGTGCCTGCTGCTGCGGCAGGAGGAGGCACTGATCACGGCCCAGGGGACTGTGGGAGAACTGATGCTGCGGGAGCGGGAAAAGCCCATGGTGCTCCATATCCTCTCTGATACCAATATGGGCGGGGCCGGGCAGTATCTTCTGAACCTGTTTTCCGCCTATGACCGGGAGCAATATGCCATGGCGCTGGTGGTGCCTTGTGGTGCGGTGATGAAGGAACGTGCGAAGCTGCTGGGGATCCCGGTGGTGGAAGCGGAGATCCCCGGAGAGCGGTCAATGGACTTGCGAAGCATCTTTGCATTGCGGAGAATCTGTATCCTGCTACAACCGGAGCTGGTGCAGAGCCATGGCTCACTCAGCGGGCGGATTGCAGCCCGGGCCTGCGGCGCAAAGATCATCTACACCCGCCACAGTGTATTCCCGGTATCTCCAAAGCTGAAGGCCGGGCCGGGGCATTGGGCCAGCCGGTGGCTGAACAGACATTATGCAGATCTCTGCCTGGCGGTAAGCCCTGCGGCAGAGGAAAACCTGCTGGAGCTGGGGGCCAGAAAAGAACGGATCGTGACCATGATGAACGGGGCACCGGCCCTTACGCCTGCATCTGCGGAGGAAAAGCAGGCCCTGCGGCAGAAATATGGGCTCGCAGAAGGGGAATTTACGGCGGGAATACTGGCACGGATGGAGGAATATAAAGGGCAGACCACCGTGGTAGACGCCGCAAAAATATTGGAAGAGCAGGGAAGACACTTAAAGGTCCTGATCTGCGGTGCGGGCAGCATGGAAGCACCGCTGCGGCAGAAAATCAGGGAATTGGGCCTTGAAAATACGGTCATCCTGTGCGGGTTTGTGGAGAATGTGGCAGGGGTACTGTCCATTCTGGATGTGCAGCTCAATGCGTCTACAGGCACGGAGACCTCGTCGCTGGCGCTGATCGAAGGCATGAGCCTCGGACTTCCCACCATTGCCAGCGCCTACGGCGGGAATCCCTATCTGATCCGGGACGGGCAGGAGGGACTGCTGTTTCGGCCCGGCGATGCCCGGCAGCTGGCTGCGTGCATCGCACGGCTGATGGATGATCCGGCACTGGGGCAGACGCTGGGACGGAACGGAAACGCCGCCTATATGGAAAAGTACACGGCCCGGGCCTTTGCGGCAAACGTAGAGGCGGCATATGAGCGGGCGCTTGGAAAGGGGGCGGCTCGGTGAAGCGTTATAGACTGAGCGTATTTGACGGTGTTCTTCTGCTGCTGGTGGCAGCTGCCGCCCTGATGGCCTATGGGCATGTCCACAATACCAAAACGGTTTTGCCGGATACGCCGGAGGCCCTGTATGCGGGCCTGAACAAAATGGAAGAACGCTATGGGGATCAGAAAGAAGCGCTGCCTGCGGAGAATTATATGGTGGATTATACGGTACACATTGAAAACGTGGACCGGCAGCTGCTGGAGCAGCGGGTAAAGCCCGGAAACGGGGTAGAGAATGCCTACAACCAGAGCGCCATGGGAACCGTAAAATCCATTTCCTTTTCGGAGGAAGCCGGAACGGTCAGTGCGGATATCACCATCAGCATCTATGCGGTGTTTACGGAGACAACAGTAACGGCCCCCAGCGGCACAAAGCTGAAGATCGGCGCAGAGCTGTCGCTGGAGGGGACGGATGCAAGCTATTACGGAACGGGAACGATCGTATGGATGAGCCATTAGGAGGCGGCTGGATGAAACAGAATCGGTTTTTGCTGCTGTGCCTTGCGGCGGTACTGGCAGTGCTGGGGGGCGGCGTCTATAAACATACGGCGCTGAAGGAGCTGCGAACGGAGCCCAATTATCTGCACGATGTGAAATATACCGTGGAGGTCTATGATGTGGATGCCAAGACGGCGGATATGTTCTTCCGAAATATGGGTATCTGTCTGGAAAACGGTGTCAGCGCCGGAACTGTGGAAAAGATTCAGCGGACATCGGCAGCCTCGGGTGCAGCGGAACGCTATGATGTGACGCTGCTGGTGTCGGCGGTGACATCCAGTGCGACAGCAAACGGCTATGGCAGCTATGATGTGACCAGCGGAAATCTCTGCCATTTTACCAATCGAATGATGGACTTTGATGGGTACATTACCCACATAGAAGAGGACTAAAGGATGAAAAAAATACTCATGGTCCTGATGGGACTGGAGATTGGCGGCGCAGAGACCCATGTGGTGGGCCTGTCCCTGACGCTGAAAAAGATGGGCTGGGAGGTGATCGTGGCCTCCAACGGCGGAGTATATGAGGAGACCCTGCGGGAACACGGGATTCGTCATTTCCATATTCCGGCCAACACCCGGCGGTTTCGGGACATGGCGCAGGTATATCGGGAGCTTCAGCGGATCATTACAGAGGAAAAGCCGGATGTGGTGCATGCCCATGCACGGATCCCGGCGTTCCTGTGCGGACTGCTGCAAAAGAAGATGGGCTTCCCCTTTGTGACCACGGCCCACTGGGTATTCCGGGTAAATCCGCTGCTGCGGGTGCTGACCGACTGGGGACAGCAGACCATTGCGGTCAGTCAGGATATTCGGGAATATCTCATTGACCACTATGACCTGCCTGCCAGCCAGATCCATACAACGGTCAACGGCATTGACACGGAGGAGTTTTCGCCGACCGTGTCCGGGGCGTCCATTCGAGAGGAATTCCGGATTGATGAAAACGTGCCGGTGATCACCTGCGTGACACGGCTCCACGAGAGCCGCGCCCTGTCGGCGCAGCTGCTGACCCGGATTGCACCGGAGCTGGCAAAAGAGGCGCCCGGGCTGCGGATCCTGATCGTGGGAGATGGAGAGCGGCTGGAAAGCCTCCGGGCGCTGGGAGAAACGGTAAATCAGCAGTTGGGCTATCCCTGTGTTACCTACACCGGCGGCAGGACGGACGTTCCGCAGTTTATTGGCGCCAGCGATATCTTCGTGGGGGTCAGCCGTGCGGCGCTGGAGGCCATGAGCGGCGGCTGTCCAACACTGCTGTGCGGCAATGAGGGCTATGGCGGCTTGGCAGGAGAGGAAAATGCGGAAGATAATCTGTCCACGAACTACTGCTGCCGGGGCTGCACCATGCCGGATGCGGAAAAGCTGCAAAAAGACCTGACGGAGCTGCTGCATATGTCCCGGGCGTCACGGCAGGCACTGGGGATGGCGGGCAGAGCCATTGTGGAGCGGGACTTCTCCCTGATGGCCATGGCAAGAGGTTGCCAGCGGGCCTATGATCTGGCCCTGCATCCCAGAAAAAAGGTGCTGATCTCCGGCTACTATGGCTATGGGAATCTGGGGGACGATACCATTCTCCAGACCATCTGCCAGAAATATGGGACGGACTGCGATTTGACGGTGCTTTCCAAGCATCCCCAGCAGACGGCAAAGAAATATGGGATCACCGCAATTCAGCGCTTTGACCTATGGAAGATCCATAAGGCCATGGGACAGATGAAGCTGCTGCTCAGCGGCGGCGGCAGTCTGCTGCAGGATCGAACCTCTACCCGCTCGCTGCTCTACTATTTGGCCGTGATTCATATGGCACTGAAGCGCAATGTGCCGGTCATGGTCTATGCCAATGGAATCGGCCCAATCCGGGGAGAGAAAAACCGGAAGAAGACAGTGGAAACGCTGGAAAAGGTCTCTGCAATCACCCTGCGGGACGAGGATTCCAGAATTGAGCTGAAAAATATGGGACTCAGGCGCAGTGACGTGCAGGTGACGGCAGATCCGGTGTTCGCCATGGAACCGGTGAGCCGGGTACAGGCAGAGGCGGTGCTGCAAATGGCGGGAATCCCCCGGGATCGCCCCCTGCTGGGAATCTCCCTGCGGGCTGTGAGCCACAATGCGGCGCAAAAGCTGGCAGCGCTTCTTGACGGGGTCTGTGAGGATTCCGGCTGCACACCGGTGTTCCTGTGTATGCAGACCTCTGTGGATGCACCGGCGGCCAGAGAGGTAATGGCACAGATGCGCACAAAGAGCTTCCTGCTCCCGGAAACGGTCAGTGCACAGGAAATGATGGGAGCCATCGGCGCCATGAAGGCGGTCATCAGTATGCGGCTCCATACGCTGATTTTTGCAGCGGCGGCGGGAACGCCGGTACTGGGCTTTGACTACGATCCCAAGGTCACAAGCCTGCTCCGAACCCTGAAAATGCCTGCGCTGGGGCAGGTGGAGGCGCTGGACGAAGCGGCAGTCAGAGCAAAGGTACTGGGTGCGCTGTCC
>CAUHNW010000022.1:0-46672 GCA_959607825.1 uncultured Oscillospiraceae bacterium
GCCCATCAAGAGTATTGGAAACAGCACCACCACCTTCCGGGATCTGACCACAGACCAGGATGTGTCCATCATCGTTCATCTTCTCGCTGAAAGCGTTGCCGCCCGGCTCCGTGAGAATGGATTTGCTGGATATGTCGTGGAACTGTCGGTTCGGGATAACGGACTGTTTACTTTTACCCGGCAGAGAAAGGGGGAGATTCCCACCAATATTTCCTCTGAAATCGCCGCTGCGGCCTTGGCGCTGTTCCGGGCCAATTATCACTGGGACAAGCCCATTCGGAGCATCGGCATCCGGGTTTCCGAACTGGTGGTGGATAGCTGCCCATACCAGCTGAATCTCTATGCAGATCCTCGGAAGCGTGAGAATCAGCTCAAGGTGGAGCAAACCGTAGATGATCTTCGCAGACGATTCGGGTTTCAGGCAGTACAGCGGGGCTGTATGTACAAAGACCGTAAGCTGGCGTCCCTGAACGCCAAGGAAGATAATATTGTCCACCCGCGGGGCTATATGCAGCGCGGCAATCAGGTGGGCGTATGAGTGGGAGGTGCTCATTTTGGTCACATCCAAGGTGGAATCCACCAAATTCAAGATTTATGTGGATGTCATTGCGGAGTTTACAAAAGACGGCAAGCTGCGTCCTCTTTGGCTGATCTGGGAGGATGGCCGGAAATATGAAATTGACCGGATTAAGTCCTGTCAGCGGGCAGCCAGCCGAAAAGCCGGGGGCGTTGGGCTCCGATATACCATTATGGTGCAGGGGCAGGAGCGCTATCTCTACTATGAGGAAAATTACCACTGGTTCGTAGAAGCGAAGGGAGCGGATTAAAAAGTGATACCGAAAACTTACACCGTAGATCATATACTTGCAGCGCACAGCATTCGCAGCAATCAACATCCTGCAAAGGTCCAGCAGCTAAAGCAAAGGCGAATGCTGAAGGAACAGGCAATTTCCCGGCTGCAACGGGAAATTGCGGAGATTGACCGTTTATTATATGAGGCAGAGGATTAGATTGCAGGAAATTGATATTGAGTACAACCTGAAAGGCAAAATCCAATATGCCTGCGGCTGCAAGGCGCAGGTTCTGGTTTACCATGGCACCCACGGGAAATCATCCATGAAGTGTCCCGTGTGCGGAAAGTTCTCCCTGTTTGATTTTGACGCCATGGCAGCCACCCGTGTAAAGCCTCTTCGGCATGGCCTTACACAGAAGAAAGCTATTTTATAAATCAATGCGCCACCGGGGCGCTGGATCATCCAGGGCAGACGATTACGGGACCGGGGTATGAACACCATCAGTACAACGCTGGTGGTGCCATACCCCGGTCCCTTTTTGTCTTTTCTGCGCGGTCATTCCCGAAAAATCAAAATATCGTAGCCTGACATGCATTAAGGGCTGAGGATACATATACTGTTCCGTCTCAATCGGAGGACAGTATCGGTACCCTTACCTTGGTGCGCCCGTCGGGCTCCGCAGGTATCGGACCGATCTGACCCTGCAAGCAGTTGTACATCAGCCCTGACCGCAGAACGGCGGAAAGGACAGATCATGAAATACAATCCATCTGAAACCGGAAGAAGAATAAAAGAACTTAGACGAGAAAATGGCATCACGCAGGAGGAATTTGCAGACAGATTGTGCATCACCGACAGCTACCTTAGAAAAATCGAAAGTGGTATTCGCGCTGCATCCATCGAAACGCTGGTTGATGTTGCGTTCTCGTTTCATGTATCGCTGGATTACCTAATTCTCGGAGAACCTGCATCAGATTCCGCGCTTCAAGAACGAATTAACAAGGCCATTCAAATATTGAACGGTTCAGTCTAATACCAATATCTGAAAAACCGGGACAAACTGTCCCGGTAATCGACACAACCAGTCCCTAAAAAAGCATCAATTTATCCGCTACAATATAGGCACAGTTGAAAAACAGCTGTAACCCAACTGAATCAGTCATTTCGTCAGGAACAGTCTGCTGTCGTACTTCGGTACAAGCCGCACCTCTGCCGCAAGGCAAATGCGTGAACAGGTCGCGCTGTTCATATTCCATCTTGGATTGGCCATGACGGGCAGCAGTTAAATAATGATACGTCTGTCCGAATGCGAGGCAGCCCGGTGAGACCCACGGGGAGGTGCGATTCCTATGAGACCAGATGCAAATGGTCGCCTGACGATTTCCCGCAAAACAGCGTTTGGGGTGTTGAGAACAAATAAAAGGCTGTTCGTTATAGAAGTTGACAACATTCCATGGCTCGGAAAGCAATTTCAGTCATGGGATATACATAGGGGGCATGAACATGGAAACTAGACCTATTCTTCGAGGAGACCTGTACTATGCAGACCTGGAGCACGCAGTTCCGCAGTCTGTCTACGGAAGCGCCCAGCGCGGCGCACGTCCCATTGTGATTCTTTCCAACAATGTAGGCAACCGGTACAGTCATACGGTGATCGGTGCAGTTCTGACAACTGCCAGCAAAAAGGAACTGCCAACACACGCCCACATCGGTAAGAACTTCGGGCTCCCGCGCAATTCGCTGATTCTCACGGAACAGCTTGTCACGCTGGATAAGCTCTATTTGCGTGGCTATATCGGTTCGCTGGATTTGGAAGCCATGCAGGAGCTCAATAAAGCGCTGAAAATCAGCATTGGCACTGTCCAGGACAACTCCGAAACAATGATGCTCTGCCGCAACTGCGCCGGACTGCTGTATGAATCCTCTGCCTTCCAGATTATCAAGGCCGCCAAAGAGGACGCCGACAATGGCGCGCTCAGCAGACGCTGCGGTCTGTGCGGCAAAAAGGGCAATCGGGCCTATCGTGTACGCATTCAAACATCCAACGCACCGATCAGGAGGTAAGCATATGATTTCCTATCAACAGTATCGATCTTGCCGAAGCTGCATATTCTTCGACAAATTAGCCGACAACTGCACCCGACCCAGCGGCGACTGTCTGGGCCAGCGTGGGCGCATTCCCTTTCATCCCTGTGCCGGTTGCCCCTACGCCGTGGATTCCGCCTGCGTTGGCAGTTGCCACCGAATGCTGCTGGAAATGGTGCAGCCCAAAGCGCCCCAGGCGCTGTACATTCCGTCTGCTCCCATTGCCATTTGAACAGGAGGTTCCCACTATGACGTTTGAAAAACGCAGATATGAAGCGGCAAAGTACCTGCTTCTCAAGGATAAAGAGCTCTCAGAGCTGTCTCTGGATTGTTTCGAGGACGAGAAGATCTTTTTCAACCGCTTGTGCCGTCAGTCGCTGACCAGCGAAGCCTATGCTTCCCTCCAAGCCGCCAAAGCACTCTATGACGGCTCCGGGAACATCTCTCTGGACGAGCTGGCAAGCCGCCGGGACGTCAACGATCCCTGTTTCCGACGAATCGTCCGAGCCATTGCCATTGCACGATTTGGCCCCGACGGTGAGCGGACAAATGCATCCGACACGCAGAAGGGAGCGATTGCCCATGAACTGTGAATCTGCTGCAATTACGCTTTGCCCTCGCTGCCGCTGCATTTTTGGCCGCAGGGTCAGAGCAACACCCCAGTATCAGTGGCTCAAAGAGCCCTGTGATGTGTGCCGTGTTCGGCGCGGCTATGAATACTACTATACGGAATACCAGAGAGAAGGAGTTCGGAAGCATGCGTAATTTACATCGTGGAGACATCTATCAAGTCCGTTTTGCACCGACGGTTTTCTATCCCTCCGGCGCACCCGGCTATGTGCTGATTATGAAGAACGACGACGGAAGCATTCCCTGCGAGACGGCTGATGTCATTTTGGTCAATCCGGTCTGCAACCGTTTCAAGGGGATCGTACTTGGGCAGGGCTTTCGCCCTGACCTTGGGCGGTGCATCCGGATTCCGAAGCGCTGTCTCCGCCGCCGGGTGGATTCCATCCGTCCGGAACAGCTTTGGGCCGTGGATCGTAGCTTTTATAATAGATACGGATGCTGCCCCACAGAGTCCGTGCAGCTGCCGTAACGTTCCCCATCGGGAAGACAGGATAAATCCGGCAATACCGGTCAAACTAGTCGTGGAGGTGTCTTTATGGAAAATACAATTCAGATTGGGCATTCGACCTATGAGGTTCATCGGGTATTTCGCGGGAATCAGCCCTTGGAGGATGTGATTTTGGAGTCCCTGACCAAGCGCAGTCACCAAATTATACCCTTGACGAAGCAGTCTCCATCTCGATATAATACAGTGAATGGGTCGGCTCTGTAGAAGGAGGAAACATGAGAGCTGACAGAGAAAAAAAGACATTTGCCTATCTTCGGCTGTCCCGAGAAGAGGCGCAGGCCGGAGAGTCGGCAAGTATTCAAAACCAACGTATGATGATCTCCAACTATTGTGCACAGAACGGATTGAACCTGGTTCGGACCTTTGTGGACGACGGCTGGTCAGGTGGCAACTTCGAGCGCCCCGGATTTCAGGAAATGATGCGGGAGCTGGAAAAAGGAAGGGCGGATATTGTTGTAACCAAAGACCTTTCCCGCTTGGGCCGTGACATGGTGGAAGCCAGCTACTACGCAGAACAGTATTACCCCGAACACGGCATTCGCTACATTGCCATTGCCGATAACTTCGACACGGAGCATGAGAATATCATGGCACCGTTCCAATTCGCCATGAACGAGGTATACCTTCGGGATGGTTCCCGAAAGGTAAAGGACGTTCTTCGGACGAAGCGGGAGCGGGGTCAGTATTGTGCCTGCCCACCCTATGGCTATCAGAAGGAAAAGGGGAATAAAAATCATCTGATCCCGGATGAAGCAACGGCACCTGTGGTACGGCGGATTTTCCAACGGGCTGCCAACGGCGACTCTTCCCGCAAAATTGCTTTGGATCTCAATCAGGACGGCATCATTCCCCCGCTGAAATATCGGGTACTCTACCGGGATGATTTTTCAGAAGCAGGGGCATCCAGAATGTCCGATGTCTGGAATTACACTACGGTAAAACGTATTCTAAAAAACAGAGTATATCTGGGCCACACCGTCCTTGGCCGAAGCCGCAAGGTCAGTGTAAAATCCAAAAAGAAAGTCGCCATTCCCAAAGAGGACTGGGCCGTTACAGAAAATACCCACGAGGCGCTGGTGACACAGGCGACTTTCGACTTGGCACAGACAAATCTGGGACGTGGTGCCAGCTGCTATCAAGCCTATGACCATATTCGAAAAAGCATCTTTTCCGGCATTGCCGTATGCGGCAAATGCGGGTATTCCCTCTGCTCCTGCGGAACTGTCTACAAAGGTGAACGGGAGAAATACTGGTATTTATCCTGCACCCACCAGCGGAAGGACATTGCAAATCCCTGTGATGGCGTTCGCATTCGATACGCCGATTTAATGGAGGTCGTCCGTCAAGAGCTGAGCACTTTGATTTCCCTGAATGATGAGCAGGTTCAGGCCATGGCCAAAGCTGCCGTTGACAGGGAGATCTCTGAAGATAACCTTGCATTAAAAAGGGCGCAGCGGGAAAAAGCAACGGCGCGCCTTGCGGTGATCGACAAAATGATTTCCAAGCTGTATCTGGACCATGCGGAGGGAAGGCTCTCGGATCAGCGGCTGGAGAAGATGGTTTCTGATCTGGAGGCGGAGACCGCCCGGTTATCCCAGCTTCTCCAAGAATCCGGTACGATAGAGGTTGCGGATGACGTCCAGCAGCGCTACGATCAATTCTATAAGCTCATCCGGCAATATACGGATATGGACACGCTGGATCGTGAAAAGCTGGCGGCGTTTATTGACCGCATCGAGGTTGGCCCCAAAATTCCGGAAGGCGGTGCCGTAAAAGCGCCCCACCGGGATCAGCCCTATCGGCAAAGCATTCGGATTTTTTATCGCTTTATCGGCGAGCTGAGTTCGGAGCATGCGGATCGAACACTTCCGATTGCGGTAAATGAATAAGCATTGCAGGCGTTTAAGATGGTGGTGGAACACCAAGGGAGGTCGGCGTCAACCTGAAGGAAGGTTACAACGGCGACCTGACCTCCCGTGAGGCAGGCAGTGTGGGTGGCCAGATGGTCAAGAAGATGATTGAGGCCTACGAACGCGGCATGAAGTAAAAATTGCCCGGGGGCCGCTGCGGTATGCAGCGGCCCCTTTTTCTTTATATTTTTACACAGGTTTTACATTCAGGGGCTTTGTTTTTTACGAACCACTGCTATACTTTAGGCACGAGGTGAAAAACATGAAGATTTATATTGTAGAGGACGACCCGGAAATTCGTGAGTTGGAGCAGTATGCGCTGGAAAGCAGCGGCTTTCAGGCAGAGAGCTTCGCCAGTGCGCCGCCCTTTTATACGGCCCTGTCCGCCAGCGTGCCGGATTTGATTCTTCTTGATATCATGCTGCCCGGGGAAGACGGGCTGACCATTCTTCGAAAACTGCGTACCCGTGCGGAGACCCGGGACACCCCGGTGATTCTGGTCACCGCCCGGAATTCTGAACTGGACACCGTTCGCGGATTGGATCTGGGGGCCGATGACTACCTGTCCAAGCCCTTCGGGATTATGGAGCTCATCAGCCGGGTCAAGGCCCGGCTTCGGGGAAGCGGCACAGCCAAAACACCGGTGCAGTACAGCTACGGTGGCCTGTTCCTCTCCGAGGAAAAGCATCTGGTCACTGTAGACGGCAAACCGGTAGAGCTTACATACAAGGAATTTGAGCTCTTAAAGCTCCTGCTGTCGGCCCCGGGCAACGCCTTTACCCGGGATGTAATCATGGAGCGGATCTGGGGCTATAACTATGAGCTCTCCAGCCGGACGCTGGATATGCATGTAAAGACCCTCCGGCAGAAGCTGGGCGCAAAGGGCGCCATGATCCAGACCATCCGCAATGTGGGCTTCAAGCTGGAACGATTGGAGGGATAAGCCATGGAAGAAAAGATCACGCTGAATCTATTTTATATGGGTCTGATCTCTGCCATTCTGGCTGCCCTTTGCTCCGGTTTCGCCTTTTTCAGCGCCTTCCGTACTCAGGTGCAGGAAGACCTCCAGCAACAGGGTCAGCTGATTGCCAGCGCCTATGAGGTGCTTCAGGAGCCGGACACCCTGTCCCGGTTTGCCAGTGATGACCTGCGCATCACCCTCATAGAGTCCGACGGCACCGTGCTCTATGAGAGCGCTGCCGATGCCAGCACCATGGAAAACCACCTGCGCCGTCCCGAGGTGCAGGCCGCCATCAACAGCGGAAGCGGCAGCAGCAGCCGTACCTCCGATACCCTTGGCACCGAAGACTACTATTACGCTGTATCTCTGCCCTCCGGGGAGATCCTGCGTGTAGCCTGCTCTGCCAGCAACATCTATCAGATCTTCGGCACCGCTGTCCCCTATCTGGTGCTGGCAATCTGCATCCTCATGGTCATGGCCGTGATCTTTGCGGTGCTGCTGACCCGCCGGCTGATGCAGCCCATCAAAAAGCTACCGGAGTATCTGGAGGATCCGGAGCTTCCCGATGACCCCAAGCGGGTCTACCCGGAACTGCGGCCCATTGTGGTGGAGATCCAGCAGCAGCGGGAGTCCCGGGAGCGCATGCGGCAGGAGTTCACTGCCAACGTGTCCCATGAGCTGAAGACCCCCCTGACCTCCATTTCCGGCTATGCGGAGATGATTGAAAACGGCATGGCCAAAGAGGAGGACGTGCAGCGCTTTGCCGCAACCATCCACCGGGAGGCTGGGCGGCTTTTGAATCTCATCAGTGATATCATCCGGTTGGGCCAGCTGGACGAGGATCAGACGCCAGTCTCCCATGCCCCGGTGGAGCTTCGGGCCATCGCCCAGGAGTGTCTGGAAACGCTGACCCCTGCTGCGGAGAAGAAGGGCATTGCCATGACCGTAGAGGGCCCCGAAACCATCGTCCGGGGCGACCGAAACAGCCTGTGGGAGCTTATCTACAATCTCATGGACAACGCTATCCGCTACAACCGAGTTAACGGCAGCGTGGAGGTGCGGCTGTCAGAGCACAAGGTCTCTGTCAGTGATACGGG
This sequence comes from uncultured Oscillospiraceae bacterium, assembly GCA_959607825.1. Taxonomy (GTDB): domain Bacteria; phylum Bacillota; class Clostridia; order Oscillospirales; family Oscillospiraceae; genus HGM13006. The sequence goes on from CAUHNW010000022.1 coordinate 7,986, forward strand.
CATCGGCATTGCCCCGGAGCATCAGGAGCGCATTTTTGAGCGGTTTTACCGGGTGGACAAGAGCCACAGCCGGGCCACCGGCGGCACCGGTCTGGGTCTTTCCATCGTCAAGCATGTGGCCGAGCGCCACGGGGCACGCATCTCCCTGGAGAGCACCGTGGGCGTTGGCACCACCATTACAGTAGAATTTCCTGAATAAAAATTGCGGGCTTCCCGTTGCAGGGAAGCCCGTTGCATATTTTACGATAATTTTACATAAGGCTATCTATGTGCTTTACATTCCTCTGCTATTCTTTACAATGAAAAAGGAGGAAGTCATTTATGGACATATTTTCTGTATTCACCCTCTGCGGCGGACTGGCGTTTTTCCTGTTCGGCATGCACATTATGTCTTCCAGTCTGGAAAAGATCGCAGGCGGAAAGCTGGAGCTCACCCTGAAAAAGCTCACCTCTAACCCCTTTAAGAGCCTGCTGCTGGGCGCTGGCATCACCATCGCCATCCAGTCCTCTTCCGCTATGACGGTGATGCTGGTGGGCCTTGTAAACTCCGGCATCATGGAGCTTAGCCAGACCGTGGGTTTAATCATGGGTTCCAACATCGGCACCACTCTCACCGCCTGGATCCTCAGCATGGCGGGCATTGAGGGGGACAACATTTTCATTTCTATGCTGAAGCCTGAGAACTTCTCCCCCATTTTGGCTCTCATCGGCGTGATTCTGATTATGGCCGCCAAAAGTGAGCGGAAAAAGGATACCGGTTCCATCCTCTGCGGTTTTGCCATTTTGATGTTCGGCATGGAACTCATGAAGGATGCCATGGCTCCCCTTACGGATATGCCCGGCTTTGACTCCATGCTGACCCGGTTCAACAACCCCCTGCTGGGTGTTCTGGTGGGCGCAGCCTTTACGGGAATCATCCAGTCCTCGGCGGCCTCTGTGGGCATTCTTCAGGCTCTCTCCCTCACCGGCTCCATTACCTATGGCATGGCCATCCCCATTATTATGGGTCAGAATATCGGTACCTGCGTCACGGCGCTGCTGTCATCCATTGGCGCCAACAAGAACGCCCGCCGGGTGGCCGCCGTCCATGTGAGCTTCAACCTCATCGGCACGGTGATCTGCCTGATCGTGTTCTATGGCCTCAACGCCATTTTCCGCTTCCCCATCACCGGCATGTCCATTACCCCCCTGGCCATCGCCGGGGTACACTCCATCTTTAATGTTGTAACGACCCTGATGCTCCTGCCCTTCTCCCATCAGCTGGTGAAGCTGGCCAACCTCATGGTGCCGGGCAAGGGCAGCAGCCGGGAAAAAACCGTCTTTCTGGACGAGCGTCTGATGAATTCCCCCATTCTGGCTGTGGAGCAGTGCCGTGAACAGGTCGTGACCATGGGTCTCACTGCCAAGAGTGCTCTGCTGGACTCCCTGCATCTGCTTTCCAGCTACGACCAGAAGCTCTATGACAAGGTAGAGAAGCAGGAGCAGCAGCTGGATCGTATGGACGACGAGCTGGCCACTGCGCTGGTCAAGCTCTCTGCCCGGGAGCTCCGGGTGGAGGAAAGTCGGGAGATCTTTGAGCTTTTGCATGTGATCGGCGACTTTGAGCGCATCGGTGACCACGCTACCAATCTGGCGGAGAGCGCCGCAGAAATGCACCGAAATAGCTACGCCTTCTCTGAGGCGGCCAAGACAGAGCTCACCACCCTGTTTGCAGCCCTGACAGAGATTTTGGAGCTGACCATGCACGCCTTCCAGCAGAACGATGACCAGCTGGCAGGCCATGTGGAGCCATTGGAAGAGGTCATCGATGACCTGACCACCGAGATCCGCAACCGCCACATCCGGCGGCTTCAGGATGGGGAGTGCGCCATTGGCACCGGCCTTGTGCTGACGGACATTCTCACCAACTGTGAGCGGGTCTCTGACCACTGCTCTAACGTAGGCGTGTGCATCATTCAGATCCGAAATTCCGCCTTCGAGGTTCACGACTACCTCACCGAGCTGAAATCCGATAAGTCCGATCAGGCCCCCTCCTTTGTAAAGGAATTCAATCAGTTCCACCAAAAATATCGGCTGGAAGCATGATTCTGCCGGAGACTTCTTCCCATAAAACTGACAGAGAGCGCTGCTTTTCGGCAGCGCTCTCTGAGACTGTCGAAAAACCTATTGGGTTTTTCGACAAAGTCTCCTGCCGGACACTGCGCGCGCCCTTTGTCCGCTTAAGGCGGACAAAGAACACACTTGTGCCCTATATAGTATTTTGTGTCGTGTACACGCCCCTCCACAAAATGAATTTGATTTCATTTGCTGCTAAGGCAGCAAACTCTGCGAGGCTTTTTTGACAAGCTGAGAGAGCGCTGCTTTTCGGCAGCGCTCTCTGTTTCGTTTCGTTTTATCTAATTGATGTCGGTTTCGTTTATTTCAGCTTTTCCAGCAGCTCTGTGCCGGAAATAGACTCCTTCATATAATACCTTCCCATCTGTCTAAGGCTCTGGGGCAGGCCCCGGACAATGGTATTGGTCTTCTCTGTGATGGTCACGGTGGCCCAGACACCCATTTCGCCCAGCACCTCTTCAGATAGCTCTGAGCAATCTCCATAGGGATAAGCCAGCACCCCGGGAGTCTTTCCAAGCAGCTCTGCCATCTTTCGGGAGTCCTCCTTCAGAAAGGCCGTATAGTCCCAGTCGCTTTCCCCCGCCAGCGGCAGTACGCCCTTTCGGATGGGTTCCGGATCCCGGCCTGTGACCTGATGGATGTCATAGCCGTGGCTCTCCACGTCTACAAGGCCGGACTGCTCCATTTCCGCCGCCTGCTCCAGCGAGAAATGGGGGATCATGGCTTCGCCGGTATCCTTATAGGTATCCTTCCCCACGGACACACCGATCACGAAAATCGTGGCCTTCATACCGTATTTTTTCAGAATGGGATAGGCCAGAGAATAGTTGCTCTCATAGCCGTCGTCAAAGGTGATGACCACCGGCTTTTCCGGCAGCTCCGTGCCCTGCTCCACCCATGCTTTCAGGTCATCGAAGGACACCGCCGTATAGCCTGCATCAGAAAGGGCCCGAATCTGCTCTTCAAACCGGGAAACCGAAATGATATCGTCCCCCTGCCCCTGCTCCGCCAGATGATGGTACATGAGGATGGGCACCTGTGCCGTATAGCTTTCCTCCGCCGCAGCCTGTCCCGTAGGTGCACCGGGGGTATCCCCCTTTGCAACATACTCTCCCAGACCCTCCGGGCAGTATACACTGTCATCCCCAAAGGCACGGGCCAGCATCATCCGGCCTACAGCGTTCCGGAAATGGGTCTCATCATAGAAGTACCGGGGATCATAGCTCACAGAGCTTAGCGTAAAATCCCAGTAATCCGTCACCTGCGCCAGCGCATTGCGGAACTGCGCCTGCTGCTCCGGCGTATAATGGGCAAGATTCTCATAATAAAGCGGCGGGCAGTATACCGTCAGCCTGACGCCGTTTTCCTCGCACAGCGCCTTGATCTCCACCATGCGCTCCATGCACTGCTCCAGCGCATCCAGCGACTCACTGCCGGTGGGATAGTCCAAAAAGCCGCTATAAGCATCCCTGCCCAGATAGCTTTCAAGATCCCCGATAGGCTCCACATCCCGGCGGCTCTTATCATAAGCTCCTGTGGTCTCGTCAAAGACCCGGTAGGACTGCTGGAGATAGGGATCCGTATCCCTGCGCCGGAGCTTTTCCAGTCCAGTCCGGGGATCGGACAGCAGATACTTTCCATAGTAGACCAGCGGGCTGGAGCCGTCTGCCTGCCACGGCATACCATAGGTCAGGGCATTGGGCTCCGTATCATAGGTCACGGCATCGTGGATATAGATGCTCACCACCAGATTCTTCACAGTATAGTGCTCGATCAGATAGCGGCTTAGCTCCTCCACATCCTTCATGTCTGCCCCGTACATGACCATGTTGTAGAACTTGGCATCAAAATACTCGTTGAGCTGCTCCGTGGGATAGGAGCTGGTATTGGAGGCCCCGATGATATAGGAGTCATATTCCTCATGATGCTGTTTGAGATATTCAAACTTTGCCACCCGGGGGTTCAGGGTCTCGTCATAGCTCCACCACTGGAAAAAACGGTCTCCAAAGGCACCAAAGGGATCCGTATAAAAGTTAAAAGCCATCACCGCCGCTGCCAGCAGCACCACTGTTCCAAAGAACAGGACAAGCCAGCACCGGGATGTGATTCTCTTTTTTTCTTCCATGGCGCCTCCTAAAACTGCTTATAGATGAACTCGGCGGATATGGTACTGTCCCGGAGAATGCCGAATACCAGCAGCACCAGCAGCGGCACAAGGATTCCCAGCAACTGGATCAGGAGATTCTGTCGCTCCATGGCTTTGCGAATGGCAACTCCCTTTTCCTGTGCCCCTTCCACTGCAAGCAGCACCAGAACCCCCACAGCAACCACGGCAAGCTCCCGCCCGCCAAGACCCAGCTTCAGCAGGATTCCGTCCCGAAGCTGAGACAGCTGTGGCCGGGAAACCGTAGTCCACAGCATGGAAAAGGCCGTCAGCAGTCTGGGTGCTCTGGAAACATAGCGGCCAATGAACACCAGAACCATGGTACGAAGCATCTGGAATCCGTGGTACCAGCCCTCTTTGCCGGTGATCCCCAGCCGATTTTTCATCTTCACAAAAGTTCCGTCCAGCAGGAAGGCTCCTGTAATCAGTGCGCCATTCCAGAAGCCGAAGAACACATAGCGGAAGTTGGCTCCATGCCAGATGCCGATGATGAAGTACACCGTAAAGGTGGCAATGGAGGTGGGGATGATCTTGCCCAGCTTGCCGCCGATCTTCCGGCGGGTGAGCTTCCCCAGCTTCCCCAGAGGCTTCGACAGGCTCATGGGATAGAACACATAGTCCCGCATCCATGCGCCCAATGTAATATGCCAGCGCCGCCAATAGTCCGTGAGGCTGGTGGCAAAAATAGGTCTGCGGAAGTTCTCCACCACATGGATGCCAAACATCTCTGCCACGCCCCGGGTGATATCGATCCCCCCGGAGAAGTCAAAATACAGCTGGATGCAGTAAAACAGCACCCCGAAGGCAATTACAGCTCCACCGTATTCCTCCGGCGTGGAAAACACCGTGCTTACCACCACTGAGGCTCGATCTGCCACCACCAGTTTCTTCAGGTAGCCCCACATGGCCAGCTGGATGCCGTATTTCAGGTCGTCCGCCGTGATGGTTTTCCCCGCCGTCAGCTGGGGCGCCAGCTGGTCATACCGGCTGATGGGGCCCTGCACCATCTGGGGGAAAAAGGACACAAACAGCAGGTATTTGAGGATGTTCCGCTGGGGCGGATATTTGTCCCGAAAGCAGTCGATCACATAGCCCACGCTCTGGAACATGTAAAAGGAAAGTCCCAGCGGCAGCACCAAATTCAGCTGTGGAAGCGCCGTTCCGGCTGCCTGATTGATGGCTCCGGCAGTAAAGTCCCAGTATTTCACCCCATAGAGCAATCCAAAGTTCAAAAGCACAGCGGCCAGCACCACCAGCCGCTTTTGATTTTTGATCTTTGCGCCGCCGACCTTCTTCTGCTCCGGCGGCAGACTCTTCCGCCGGGCATTGAGCCTGCCCAGCAAAAGTCCCGCACCATAGGTGCTAAGCCCCGTAAACAGCAGATACCACAGGCGGCTGATGCCCCCGGAGAGATAAAAGACGCAGCTGACCGCCAGCAGGACGCACCACCGCAGTTTCTGCGGCACAAGGCGATAGAGCAGCAGCCCTGCCGCTACCAATACGAGAAAGGGTACAGATGTAAAGCTCATGGATCACATCCGACGCTCGATCAGCTCCAGCATGGCCTCCAGCGAGTTAAAGTTCTCCGGCAAAAGATCCTCCACGTTCAGCTCCACCTCAAACTCGTCCATGATCTCCGAGACAATGGTGACAATGTCCAGAGATTCCAGAATGCCGTCGTCAATGAGGGCCGTCTCCTGCCGGAAATCCACCCCGGGGCAGGTCTCCGTAAGGATCTTTAAGAGTTTTTCCTGATTATCCATTGATTTCATCCTTTCTGATTCAGCAGCCATACCACGGAGGCCCATCCGTCCGGCTGATAACCCAGAGATTCATAGAGACGGATGGCCCCAGTATTATATCTGCGCACCCAGACCGTAGACCGGGCGTATCCCAGCTGACGCAGGAATGCCCCAATGAGCTTTTGGGCAATGCCCTGACGCCGCAGGGCAGGATCCACGGCGAGCTGACAGAGCTCGTTTCCCGCAGTCCGCAGCACGCCCCCATGGGTCATAAAAATTCTTTTCTGTGCAATATCCCGCCTCAGCTCCGCCCGGGTGGGCAGGCAGCTGAAAAGCGGGTCAAAGGCCCCCAGCAGCCGCCGGATTTCCGTACAGTCCGATTCCCCGGCCAGATAGACCACTCCATCCTCAGGAGCTGATTGCAGGGGCCCGGCAGGCCGGGTCATCCGCAGACGGTCAAACTGCCGCCGGAATCCCAGTTCCTCCCACACAGGCTCCATGGCCCGGAGGGCTGCATCCCGGGGACGGGAGGCCACCTCCAGCACCACCGGCATATCCATGGGTTCCAACAGCGGGAGCACCGCGTCCCGCTGCCGGTAAAAATAGAGCTGCCAGTGGCTCTCCCGCCGCCACAGCAGGTACAGTCCGCCGGGAAATTCCTGTACATACAGCGCCCCATGGGCGATGGCAAACAGGTATTCCTCTTTTTTCTGTACTGCGTTGGTGACAACACCGGGGCGCAGCTGGGCGGAGAGAAGCGGCGAGAGCTCGTTATAGTCCGTTATGTTCCGCATCATATTCCTGCTTTAATGCCTTTCTGTCGATTTTTCCGTTGGCATTGTGGGGGAGCTGCTGCTTCTGCCGGTAGATATTTGGAAGCATATACCGAGGCAGGATGCCCCGCAGGGACACTGCCAGCGTCTTACTGTCCATCTCCCCGGCGTAGACGCAGATGATCTTATCCCGTCCGGGGTCAAAGAGACATATGGCCTCCTGGATCTCCGAAAGGCTCGACAGCGCTGTTTCGATCTCTCCCAGCTCGATCCGGTAACCGGCATGCTTGATCTGCCCGTCCTTCCGGGATCGGAATACCAGCTCTCCCCGTTCATTTTCCACGGCGATATCCCCGGTACGATACATCCGATCCGAATACCAAGGATTCATGGGACTTTGTGGAAAGGCCGCAGCCGTCTTGTCCCAGTCACCGTAATAGCCCTGAGCCAGTCCGCTGCCCCGGACACAGATCTCCCCGGGCTCCCCGGGTCGGGCCGGCGTGCCGTCCTCCCGCAGCAGGATCACCTGCATATTCTCGCAGGCAACTCCAATTGGAATGGGCTCCGTATCCGCAAATTCCCGATGGATGGGGAAATAGCAGCAGTCCACCGTCACCTCGGTGGGGCCGTAGAGATTCACAAATTCCGCCTCCGGCAGCGCCTTCCGCCAGAGGTTCAGCTGCCGGGCCTGCAAAGCCTCGCCGCCAATGCGCACCTTCCGAACGGTTTTGGGGGGATGCTTCTGAAGCACCCCGGAATTAGCCACCAGATGGAAGGCAGAGGTGGCCCAGTTCAGGCTGTTGATGTGCTGCTCCTCCAGCCGCTGCACCAGCAGCATAGGGAAGGAAAAGCACTTCTGGGGCAGAATATCCACCGATGCGCCGGTCTTCAGCGCCGGGTAGATATCCTTCACCGACAGGTCAAAGAAGAAGGGCGCCTGATTACCGGCTCGATCCTCCTCCCGGACGTCCACAGCCTCCACATACCAGTCTGTAAAATCGATCACCGCACGATGGGATACCACAATGCCCTTTGGATCTCCGGTGGAGCCGGAGGTAAAGATCACATAGGCCGGATCCACATCCAGCATCTGCCGCCGCCGGGCATCCAGAAGTCCCGGGTCGGTCTCGCCCTTCAGGCAGTCCTCCACCCGAAGCATCGGATAGTCCCCCAGCTGTTCTGTCAGCTTCCGCTGCTTTTCCTGATAGAGCACCGCAGCGGGCTCCAGCTGCCCCAGCACCCGCTGCATCCGGGACTGGGGCATTTTCTCGTCCACGGGCACATAATAGCACCCACCGGCCAGCACCCCCAGCATCGCCGTCAGGGTCATAACGCTCCGGTCCGCCAGTACCGCCACCGGACGGTTTGCCCCGGGGACTGCCTGTGCCAGCGCCGTACCAATGGCACGGCTCCGCTGATTCAGCCCCCAAAAGGTCACGGTCTCACGCTCATCGGAGAATGCGATCTTGTCCCCCAGCCGCCGGGCTGTATGTTCCAGATATTCCAACAGATTTTTCTGCATATTCCCTGTCCTCGCGTCATTTTTCAAGCAGCTTGTTCCGGGTCATTATACAGCGCCGGGCACAGCCTTGTCAAGCAAAGGAGGCCGCCGCAGCAAGTCGCCGCAGCAGCCTCCTGATCCAATTTTATCAGGTCAAATTGTTGATCCAGATACCCTTTTTCACCAGATACAGCCCAACGCCTGTTTTCAGTGCGTCTACGATCTGCACCACCGCATACATCCCGATCAGTGGAATACCGGTAAAGTGGGCCAGAATAAAGGCCGTGGACAGGTTCAATACCCACAGGGACACACTGTCAAACAGGAACGTCAGCATGGTCTTTCCCCCGGAGCGCAAGGTAAAATAGCAGCTGTTGTAAAGCCCTCTTGCAGTGAGGAACGTGGCATCCAGCCACAAAAGGTTCCGGGCCAGCGTGCGGATCTCCTCCGTGGTGTTGTAGATTCGAGGAAAGAAGGGTGCGGAAATGGCCAGCAGCACCGCCGCCCCCAGACAGAGTACAGCCCCAAAGGCCGTCATCTTCCGGTTGGTATCCACCGCCTGTTCAAACTCCCCTGCCCCCAGCTCCTGGCCCACCATAATGGAAATGGCCGTTCCCATGGCCAGTACCGCCATGGAAAAGAAGTTGTTGACGGTGCTGGAAATGTTATAGGCCGCCACTGCGTCAAGGCCCCGGGTGGAGTAGCACTGGACAATGAGGGTAGTGCCAAGGGACCACATGAGCTCATTGACCATCAGAGGCATGCCCTTGATGGTAACCTCCTTCGCCAGCTCCAGCGGCACCCGCATGGTCCGGTAGACGCCCGTAAGATAGGGGAACTTATCCCTTCGCACCTTGGCATAGATCAGGATAAAGGCCAGCTCCGCAAACCGGGAGATCACTGTGGCAATGGCCGCACCGGCCACCCCCAGCTTCGGTGCGCCGAACTTGCCGAAGATTAAAATGTAATTAAAGCACATGTTCACCAGCACTGCCAGTGTGCTGGCCTTCATGGGAATGGCCGTCTCCCCGGTCTCCCGCATGGTGGAGGAATACATCTGGACGATGGCAAAGGGGATCAGCCCCACCATCATCACTTCAAGATATGTCTTTCCGTAGCCCAGCGTAGCCTCCAAATCGCCGCCGGAGCCTGTATCCGTCAGGAACAGCCGAATCAGCGGCTCCCGAAAGAACCAGAAGATGCCCATGGCAAGGATCGTAATAATCCCGGTGGTAATGACCTTGTAGCGGAATACACTTCTGACCTTTTCCTGATCGCCCTTTCCAAAGTACTGGGCACAGAAAATCCCGGCCCCGGACAGGCATCCGAAAATGCACAGCTGGAAGATAAACAGCAGCTGATTGGTGATGGCAACGCCGGACATCTGTTCGGTGCCCACCTGTCCCACCATAATATTATCCAGCAGGCCCACAAAGTTGGTGATGCCCTGCTGGATTACAATTGGGATCATGACCTTCAATACCCGGCTGTAGAACCTGCGATCTCCGATATACTTCCCCACAAAAATACTCCTTTGCATCATGGAATGTCAGCCGATTATAGCATACCCCCCGGGAATCTTCAAGTCCGATTTCGGATAATCCGGTTCAATCAGATGATGGTTCCCTGAAAATGATCCATCTCGTGCTGGATGATCTGGGCGGGATAGCCCATAAACAGCCGCTCCTGGGGCTGAAAATGCTCATCGAGATAAGCGACTCGGATCTTCTGATAGCGCCGTGCAGGGCGCTCCCCCTCGTGACACAGGCAGCCCTCCTCCGTTGAATATGCCCCTTCCCGGCTAAGGATCTTGGGATTGACCATAGTCAGCATCATGGGTCCTGCCATGCACACCAGAATGCACTTGTTGACTCCGATCATATTGGCCGCCATACCCACACAGCGGTCCTCGTTGGCCTTCAGGGTGTCCTGAAGATCCCGAATCACCTGTGCATCCAGCACCGTGGCGGGCTCCGACTTTTGGGACAGGAACAGAATATCGTGAATAATGGGCTTTACCATAAACTCGTCTCCTTTGTTTCACTGGGATGTTACTTCCCAACAGGATACCACACCGCTTCTTCAATTGCAACCTCGCCCAGAGAAAACCCGCCGCCAGACCCTGAGGCCCGGCAGCGGGAATGAGGAGGTGATGGAAAAAATTATTCGTCAGCTTTGATGGCATCAGACCGGAACAGGAACTTCACCTTGCCGTCCGCATCGGCGGAAATGCCGGAGAAGCTCTCATAGTCCTTGCCCAGCTTCTGCAGGGCCTGCAGCTTATGTACCAGCTCCGGTACGTTGTCTTTATACAGGTTGCAGATCTCGTCAATGCCGTCCTTCTTAAAGTCCTTCATGCCGTCATGGAGCTCTTCAGCGCCGTCCCGAAGCTCATCAATGCCGTCCACCAGCTGATCGGTGCCGTCCTTGAGAGAATCGGTGCCGTCCTTCAGGGAATCGGTACCAGACTTCAGGGTTACCGTGCCGTCGCTGAGAGAAGCGGTGCCGGACTTCAGTGTAGCGGTGCCGTTATACAATGTCGCAGCGCCACTGGCCAGCGAATCCGCACCGGTATAGAGCTGATTGCCGCCGTCCTCCGCAGAGGCAAGGCCGTCATTCAGAGAAGATGCACCGGTTGCGGCACTGTCGATGCCCTGGGTCAGGCTCTGAGCGCCTGCGGACAGGGTTCCCATGCCATCGCTGAGGGACTGGGCACCGGTGGCCACCTGATCGATACCGGTGGCAAGTGCGCCTGCGCCGGTCACAGCGCTGTCAATGCCGCTCTGAAGGGCCGCAGCACCGGTCGCAGCAGATGCAGCACCGGATGCCAGTGCACCGGCTCCAGTCTGAACCTGAGAGATGCCATCCGACAGCTGGCTCACACCGCCGGAGACATTTGTCACACCGGCAGACAGGTTCAAAGCGCCCGTCTTGGAATCCGCAAGCCCGGTTTGAATCGCCGATACACCGTCGGACAGTCCGCTTGCGCCCTCTGTCAAGGCCGCAACACCATTGGAGACACCTTCGCTGAGGGCTGCAAGGCTGCTGCTGGACAGGGAGGACTGGATCTGCTCCTGACCGGCTGCATTGGAATTCAAGCTATCCGCCATCGCCTGAAGCTGTGCCGCAACACCCTCAGGCAGCCCCTCTGTCCCGGCCAGCGCACTAAGGTTTGCGGCAATGGTATAGTCGTTGCTGGCAGTATTGCCGATGCTGCTGGAGGCCGCATCCATGCCGGCCCCTACGCTGTCGATACCGGCCTGCAGCTGTGCTTCAAGGTCTGTTGCACCCTGACTGATGGAGGAGATGCCGGTCTGAAGATCCGCCGCACCGGATTCCAGCGCACCAATACCGTCCGCCAGATTATCGGCGCCGCTCTTCAGCGCATCAAGTCCGCCGCTGACATTGGAGGCTCCCGCAATCAGCGCACCTGTAGAATTAGCCAGATTGGAGGCACCATTCTGCACCGCAGAAATACCGCTGGTCAGGTTGCCTGCACCGCTCTGAAGCTGTGCCGCACCGGAAGCCAGAGAGGCTACGCCGGTCTGAAGCTGTGCCGTACCATCTGCCAGAGAGGCCGCACCTACAGCGGCGCTGTCAATACCGCCGGACAGGGTCTGTGCGCCGGTCTGAATCTGTCCGAGGCCGCTGTACAGCTCCTGACTGCCGGAGTGGGCAGACTGGAGACCGGCTACCAAAGAGCCCATGGAAGTAGCCAGCGTTGTTGCACCGTCATAGAGGTCCCCGGCGCCGCTCTGAAGCTCGCCTGCACCGGAATCAACCTGACTGGCGCCGCTCTGAAGCTCGCCTGCGCCGCTTTGCAGCTGGGCTGCACCGCTCTGAAGCTCGCCTGTGCCGCTCTGAAGCTCCTTTGCGCCGTCCTTCAGCTCATCCACGCCGTCCAGAAGATCCTCCGTGCCGTCCAGAAGCTGCTGGGCCGCATCGGTCAAATCATCCAGAGAATCCTCCAATTCGTCCAGCGTATCTACGTTATCGAGATCCACATCGTTCAGGAGTCCGGCAGAAGCCACGGTAACGGCGGTCTCCATGGTGAAGTCTGTTACATCAGCAGTAATCTCCACAGTATCGGTGAACCGAGGTGCCCCAAAGTCATCGGTGCTCTCCAGTGCAAGGCTGTCGCTGAGGCCGGGCAGGCCATAGCAGAGAACGATGGAGTGATCGCCGTCATTTTCCACCATACCGTTGTCTACGGTAACATTGGAGCAGTGGTCATTGCTGAGCATCAGGCCGCTGACCATCATGAAGGGAACGGACATCTGCATCTTCTTGCCGTCCACCTCCACCTCCTGCTTGGTGCTGTTGGTGTACTTGATTTTGATGGTAAGCTTGCCGCTCTTCCCGGCCAGATCCGCTGCGGAGATCTCCTTGCCGTCCAGCAGATAGGTCATGCTGACGCCTACGGGCAGCTCCTGCTTGGAGGTGCCTCTATAGTATACATCGTCGCCGCCGGCGGCCCAAGTGATGGTCTTACCGGAGCCGGAGTAGGTGGCGTCGCCCTTTATCACCTCAATATCGCTGAGGTTGGAGCTGTCCTTGAGCTCCTTGAGCTTATCGCCGTTTTTCAGCCAATCGGACACGATGACGGAATCGGGAGTACCGGCCGCATCGGTGATAATATAGACCGTTTCATTCTTTTCCATCTTGGCAAGGCTGTCGGCAGCCAGTGCCGGAACACCAAGGCAGGACACCAGAAAGCTGGCACTCAGCATCACGCCGGAAAGGCGCATCAGACGTTTATTCATTTTCATAACGAAACCTCCTGTTCGGAATCCCCCTGGGCGTGGAGACGCATGGCCTTCTTGGCTCCAAAGGTTGTGGCAATAATCAGTTTATCAAAGATATAGAGGACTGCAGGCAGTACCAGAAGCACCGTCACCATACTGATGATAGCGCCCCGTGCCATCAGAGAGCACAGGCTGCCGATCAGATCCACATCGGAGTAGAGGCCCACGCCGAAGGTGGCGGCAAAGAAGCTCAGTGCGGAGACCATAATGGAAGTGGCGCAGGTTTTCACTGCTGTTTCCACAGCCTCCTTCTTATTCTTGCCGGTGGTGCGCTCGTGGAGATACCGGTTGGTCATCAGAATGGCGTAGTCTACCGTGGCGCCCAGCTGAATGGTGCCGATAACGATGGAGGCAATGAACGGAAGCTCGGTTCCGGTAAAGCCCGGGATCCCCATGTTCACGAAGATTGCAAACTCAATGACCGCCACCAGCAGAATAGGCAGTACAAAGGAACGGAGTACGATTGCAATGATGATGAACACCAGACCGATGGATACGGAGTTTACCACGGCGAAATCGTGATTGGTAATGGTGATCAGATCCTTGGTGCAGGGTGCCTCACCGATGAGCATGGAGCCATCGTCATACTTCTTGCAGATTGCCTGCAGCTCGGTGATCTGGCTGTTGACCTCCGGGCTGGCCGTGGCGTACTCGGAGCCGATCATCATGAGCTTATAGTTTTCGCTTTCCAGCATGGAGGTGATATCCGAGGGGATGAATTCCTCAGGAACCAAGCTGCCCAGCAGAGAGTCAACGCCCAGCACATAGCTGACGCCGTCTACCTGCTCCATTTCATCGGCCATCTTGCGGATGTCTGTGGAGGATGTGTCACTGTCCAGCAGCAGCAGATGAAGGGCGCCCATATGGAAGTCCTCCCGAATGGCCTTATTGGCCTGAGAGCTGTCCAGCTCTTCCGGCAGAGTGGAGTCCAGATTGTAGTATACAGAGGTGTGATTGTAGCCGTAGATCGCCGGAATCCACAGGATCACGAACAGGATCATGAACAGCTTATAGTGCTTCATGATGCCGCCGGACAGCCGCCCCACATCGGGAAGCAGCGACTTGTGCGTGGTCTTTTTGATTGCCTTGTAGAACACCAGAATCAGTGCAGGCAGAACCGTAACACAGCTAATGACGCCAAAGATAACGCCCTTGGCCATAACGATGCCCAGATCCAGACCCAGTGTAAAGCTCATAAAGCACAGGGCAATGAAGCCTGCCACCGTGGTCATGGAGCTGCCCAGCACCGAGGAGAAGGTGGCCGCAATGGCATGTGCCATGGCCTCTTCCTTGGTATCGTAGTATTGAAGGTTTTCGGAGAAGCTGTGCCAGAGGAAGATGGAGTAGTCCATGGTAACGCCCAGCTGCAATACCGCCGCCAGCGCCATGGTGATGTAGGAGATCTCTCCGGCAAATATGTTGGTACCCAGATTATAGAGGATCGCCATGCCGATACTTGCAATAAACAGGATCGGCAGCATCAGGGAGTCCATGGTAATGGCCAGCACCAGGCAGGAAAGCAGCACGGCGATGAGCACATAAATGGGCTCCTCCTGCTCGGTCAGGTCTCTGGTATCCGAGATGGTGGCGGTCATGCCGCCGATGAGGGCCCGCTTTCCGGCGATCTGCTTCAGCTGTGCAAGCGCTTCCAGCGTCTCATCGCTGGAGGTGCCGCCGGAGAAGAACACCAGCATCATGGTACTGTCATCGGTGTTGAACTTTTCCAGCAGATCATCGGGAAGGATCTCCTTGGGAACCGACAGGCTTGCAATGCTGTCGTACCACAGCACATCCGCCACGCCGTCCACCTGTGAGAATTTCTCCCGCATCTTGGCTACATCCTTGTCGTCCAAGCCCTGAACAACCACCATGGAGTAGCCGCCTTTTCCGAACTCATCCTGCAGGATCTCCTGTCCCACCATGGTGTCGATGCTATCCGGCAGATATGTCAGGATATCATAGTTGACACGGGTGGCGGCATATCCCAGAACAGATGGGATCAGCAGCAGCAGGGCTATGATCAAAACCAGAACCCGATGCTTTGCAATAAACCGTCCGAATTTTATCATGGAATCAAATGCCTCCTCAAAAATGACTTTAGGTCATTTATTTTTACCATAGGGCATTGTACAACAAAAATGACCATTCGTCAATCGTAAAAATGACGAATGGTCAGATTTTTTTCGTGAAGTCCTTGCATCATTTGCCGAAATCCGCTATAATGGCCTCAAACGCAGCGGGGACAGCTCCCGCCGCAGGTAATTTTTCAGGAGATGAGCACCGCCATGGGCAAGGTTGATGACAACAAAAGAGTGAAGCTGACCTCTATGCTGGACTCAGCATTTCAGCTTTTCACCGACAAAGGGCTGGCAAAGACCTCTATTTCCGATATTGTCGAATCCTCCGGCGTGGCAAAGGGCACCTTCTACCTCTATTTTAAGGATAAGTTCGACATTCGGAATAAGCTGGTGGTCTATCAGTCCACCAAGGTGCTCCGAAATGCCTATGAAGCCACCATAGAGCACCTTGAGGAGTTTCCCCTGCTGGAAGACCGTGTGGCGTTCTTCGTGGGGCATGTGCTGGATCAGCTGGCCGCTCATCCGGATCTCATCAATCTGATCTCGAAAAATCTCAGCTGGGGCATGCTGAAGCAGGAAGCCAGCCGACCTCTGACCGAAGCAGAAGATTTTGACCTGATGACCCTGTTCAAGGTCACAGCCAAGGACAGCGGTATTCCGGAAAAGGAATTGGAGATCATGCTCTATATGATCGTAGAGCTTACCAGCTCTACCTGCTACAGCGCACTCCTATACAGCGAGCCATGCAGCCTTGAGGCACTAAAGCCCCATCTGTTTGAGTCTGTCCGTTCTATCGTGCGGCAGTTTCTGCCCGATGCCGCCCCGGCGGAAGGTGGCTCCCCCGACCATACCGAGCCAGAGGTACCTGACCGCTTTGCTCCCCCCGCTCCCCCGGAAACCACATAGCATGCTTCTTTCAGCCCCACTGCCAGTCGGCCGCAGCGGGGCTGTTTCCTTTTCTGTACTTCTGCCTTCCGACGTGGTATAATGGTGAGAGGAATACAACAGCGGAGGGATCCACCATGGAGGATATCACAAAAGAATTTCAGGGGAACTTTGGCTTTGGCTGCATGCGCCTTCCCATGAAGGATGGGCAGGTAGATACCAACGAGTTTTCCCGAATGATCGACGCCTATTTGAATGCGGGGTTCTGCTACTTCGACACCGCCCATGGCTATCTGGAGGGAAAAAGTGAAACAGCGCTGCGGGAATGTCTGGTACAGCGCTACCCCAGAGGCCGGTACTTTCTGACGGATAAGCTCAGCGGCAGCTTTTTAAGCACCCCGGATGACGTGGTTCCCTTCTTTGAAAACCAGCTTGCTGCCTGCGGCGTCGACTACTTTGACCTGTATCTCATGCACTCCCAAAGCGCACAGGTCTTTGAAAAATTCCAGAAGCTCCATTGCTATGAGACCGTTCTCCAACTAAAGCGTCAGGGAAAGCTCCGGCACTTCGGCATCTCCTTCCACGACACCGCTCCGGTATTAGAGCAGATTTTGAATGCCTACCCGGAAATTGAGGTAGTGCAGCTCCAGTTCAACTATGTGGACTATGAGGATCCCGCAGTTCAGAGCCGCAAGTGCTATGAGGTGTGCCGGAAATACGGAAAGCCCATTCTGGTAATGGAGCCGGTGAAGGGCGGCCACCTGGCCGATCCTCCCGAAGCTGCAAAAAAGCTGTTTGCAGATCTCCACGGGGGCAGCCCCGCCAGCTATGCCATCCGCTTTGCCGCAGGGTTTCCGGGCATCGCCATGGTGCTCTCGGGCATGAGCACGCTCCCCCAGATGCAGGACAACCTCAGCTTTATGAAGGATTTTCACCCGCTTGCCGCAGCAGAGCTGGAAACCGTTTGGCACGCTGCTGAGATCATCCGCCGTGAAAACCTGATTTCCTGCACCGCCTGCCGGTACTGCACCGCCGGATGTCCCAAAAAGATCTCCATTCCCGACCTTTTTGCCTGCATGAACGCCCGGAAAAAATATCAGGACTGGAGCTCCCTGTACTACTACCAGCAGGTCTATACCGTCCACGGGGGCAAAGCCTCAGACTGTCTCCACTGTGGGAAATGCGAAAACATCTGCCCCCAGCACCTGCCCATCCGGCAGCTGCTGGCAGAAGTGGCAGAGACCTTTGAAACCCAATAAGCCGCCTTGCGTCCGGCTTTTTGCCATGCTATAATGGCCGCAAAGAACATATACTATATATTTATGAGGTAACCATATGAAAAACCAGTATTTAGAGGCCGGAGAGATCGTGGGCACCCATGGTATCCGAGGCGAGGTCAAGATCATGCCATGGTGCGATGGGCCGGACTTTTTGAAGGCATTCCACACCTTTTATATCGAAGGCACTCCCTACAAGGTGGAGGCTGCCCGGGTCCACAAGAACATGCTGCTGTGCAAGCTTCAGGGCGTTGACGATGTTTCCATCGCCCAGACCTTCAAGAACAAGGTCGTCAAAATTGACCGGGACAGCGCCCCTGTGGCCAAGGGGCGGGTATTCATCGCCGACCTGATCGGTCTGCCGGTATATGCAGAGGGCGAAGAGATCGGCACCTTGAAGGACGTCTATTCCGGCCCCGCCAATGATGTTTATATCGTAAAGGGCAAGCGGGAATACATGATTCCCGCAGTCTCCGAGTTTCTGGAGGATGTGAACCCGGACGAAGGCTATATCAAGGTAAAGCTGCTGGAGGGAATGGCCACCGATGAGAATTGATGTACTGACCCTGTTCCCGGATACCATGAATGCGATCTTTGGCGAAAGCATTTTGGGCCGAGGACAGAAAAAGGGCGTCATCGACCTACAGGCCCATCAGATCCGGGACTACACCACCAACCGGCAGAATCAGGTGGATGACTACCCCTATGGTGGAGGACAGGGGGCCATTATGCAGGCCGATCCCCTCTATCGCTGCTGGTGCGCCGTACAGGATGACATTGGCGGCCACGCCCACACCATTTATATGTCCCCCT
This sequence comes from uncultured Oscillospiraceae bacterium, assembly GCA_959607825.1. Classification (GTDB taxonomy): domain Bacteria; phylum Bacillota; class Clostridia; order Oscillospirales; family Oscillospiraceae; genus HGM13006. The sequence goes on from CAUHNW010000022.1 coordinate 26,139, forward strand.
GCGGAAAGACCTTTTGTCAGGAGGATGCCAAGCGGCTGGCCAAAATGGACAACCTGATTCTGGTCTGCGGCCACTACGAGGGCGTGGATCAGCGCTTTATCGACGAATGTGTGGACGAGGAGATCTCCATCGGGGATTTTGTCCTCACCGGCGGGGAGCTGGCCGCCATGACCGTGGCCGACGCCGTGTGCCGTCTGGTGCCCGGTGTACTCTCCGAGTCGGTATGCTACGAGGACGAGAGCCACTGGAACGGCCTTTTGGAATATCCCCAATATTCCCGGCCGGAGGTCTGGCACGGCATGGCAGTGCCTCCGGTGCTGCTGTCCGGAAACCACCAACTGGTGGAGCGCTGGCGCAAAAAACAGTCCATCTTCCGCACCCGGGAGCGAAGACCCGATCTGGCAGAGCATATTACCCTGCCCCACAAGACCCGGGCAGAGAAGAAATTTATTCATGAACTGGAATCCGAATGGGAGGAATATTGTCATGAACGAAGCGATAAAAACGCTGAAGCAGTGGATTGACGACTCGGACAACATCGTGTTTTTCGGAGGTGCGGGCGTCTCCACAGAATCCGGCATCAAGGACTTCCGCAGTGTGGACGGCCTGTACCATATAAAGTTCAAGTATCCCCCGGAAACCATGCTGTCCCACAGTTTTTTCGAGTCCCATACTGAGGAATTCTATAATTTCTACCGGAATCAGCTGATGCCCCCAGAGGACATCCAGCCCAATACCGCCCACCTGCGGCTGGCCCAGCTGGAGCAGGAGGGGAAGCTTCAGGCCATCGTCACCCAGAACGTGGACGGTCTCCATGAAAAGGCAGGCAGCAAAAAGATCTTCAACCTCCACGGCTCCATCTATGAAAACCGCTGCCTCCGCTGCGGGCAACGATTTGACGGTCTTGCCGGCGCCCGGGTGATCCGCAATGCCCCGGGCATTCCCCGATGCGACTGCGGCGGCATCATCAAGCCAGATGTGGTGCTCTACGAGGAGGGGCTGGATCAGGACGTGTTGGAAGGTGCCATCCACGCCATCTCTCAGGCCGATGTGCTGATCATCGGCGGCACCTCCCTGACGGTCTACCCCGCCGCAGGGCTCATCCGCTACTACCGGGGCAAAAAGCTTGTGCTCATCAACCGGGACGAGACGCCCTATGACAGTGAGGCCGATCTGGTGATCCGGGAACCCATTGGTGAGGTCTTTGGGCAGATTTGAATATTTTTCTCCGCTTCTCTCCGCTTTTTCGGAGGAAGCGGAGTTTTTTTAGCTGGACGCTTTTCAACCGGATGGCAATGTGTTATAATGTGAAAATTAGGATGGGGTAGTTGTATGCAGCCCCAAGGGCAATACCGCATCATTCGGCAAGGAGCTTTGGCGGGGAATTTTGCATCACAGATTTGTTGCGAAAGTGCAGGAATACTTTGCGCATTTCAAGGTTTTCGCAGCGGATCTGCGGGGGTAAAAGAACCGACAAACCATGCAGACGCAATTGTGCGGTGTTTCCCAAGATTAAGAAATAATTGTACGAAAGGACATTCATTCATATGGGTTTATTTGCAAATACCATGAACAAGCTTTTTGGTACCCACTCCCAGCGTGAGGTCAAGGCCATCACGCCCACCGTGGATAAAATCGAAGCTTTGAGTGACACCTACAAGGCCATGAGCGAGGCTGAGCTGAAAGGTCAGACCGATGTGCTCAAGGGCCGTCTCCAGAAGGGCGAGACGCTGGATGACATTCTGCCGGAAGCCTTTGCCACCATTCGGGAAGCTGCGGATCGTGTCTTGGGCATGCGCCCCTACCGGGTTCAGCTCATCGGCGGCATTATCCTTCATCAGGGCCGTATCGCCGAGATGAAGACCGGCGAAGGCAAGACCCTGGTGGAAATTCTCCCTGCGTACCTCAATGCCCTCACCGAAAAGGGCGTCCACATCGTCACCGTAAACGACTATCTGGCCAAGCGTGACTCCGAATGGATGGGCAAGGTATTCCGCTACATGGGTCTCTCCGTGGGCCTGATCATCCACGGCCTCAACAATCAGCAGCGGAAGGAAGCCTATGCCGCAGATATCACCTACGGTACCAACAACGAGATGGGCTTTGACTACCTCCGTGACAACATGGCAACCTACAAGAACGAAATGGTTCAGCGGGGCCACGCCTTTGCCATCGTGGATGAGGTAGACTCCATCCTCATTGATGAAGCCCGTACCCCCCTGATCATCTCCGGTAAGGGCGAGGCATCCTCTCAGCTCTACGCACAGGCCGACAGTCTGGTGGCCCGGATGAAGAAAATGGTCTTTGCCGACACTGACGACAAGGAAGCACAGGACGATCTGGACTGTGACTACATCGTAAACGAAAAGGATCGGATCGCCACCCTCACCGCCTCCGGCATCAAGAAGGCTGAGGAGTTTTTCGGCATTGAGAACCTGTCCGATCCTGAGAACTCCACCATTGCCCACCATGTGAATCAGGCCCTGAAGGCCCGGGGTATCATGAAGCGGGACATCGACTATGTGGTAAAGGACGGACAGGTCATCATCGTGGATGAGTTCACCGGACGACTGATGTATGGCCGCCGGTACTCCGAGGGTCTCCATCAGGCCATTGAGGCAAAGGAGGGCGTGGACGTTGCCAATGAGTCCAAAACGCTGGCCACCATCACCTTCCAGAACTTCTTCCGCCTGTACAATAAGCTCTCCGGTATGACCGGTACCGCCCTCACCGAGGAGGACGAGTTCATCCAGATCTATAATCTGGACGTCATCGAGATCCCCACCAACAAGCCCGTGATCCGCATTGACTATCCCGATGTGGTCTATAAGACTGAGGCAGGCAAGTTCCGTGCCGTCATTGCACAGGTGAAGGAGTGTCATGAAAAAGGCCAGCCCGTACTGGTGGGCACCATCTCCATCGAAAAGTCCGAGGTGCTCTCCAAGCTGCTCAAAAAGGAAGGCATCCCTCACAATGTGCTCAACGCCAAGCACCATGAAAAAGAGGCGGAGATCGTTGCCCAGGCAGGTAAGCTGGGCGCTGTCACCATCGCCACCAACATGGCCGGCCGTGGTACGGATATCATGCTGGGCGGCAACCCGGAGTTTATGGCAAAGAATGACCTGCGGAAGCAGGGCATGGACGAGGAGCTCATTGTAGAGTCCAACTCCTACGCCGATACCGACAATGAGGAAATTCTTGCCGCCCGTGCCGCTTACACCGAGCTCTACAACAAATATCACGCCGAGACCTCCGCCGAGGGCGAGAAGGTTCGCGCTGCAGGCGGCCTGTTCGTCATCGGCACCGAGCGCCACGAATCCCGGCGTATCGACAACCAGCTCCGTGGCCGTTCCGGCCGTCAGGGCGACCCCGGCGCCACCCGGTTCTATATTTCTCTGGAGGACGACCTGATGCGTCTGTTCGGCTCCGAGCGTGTTTCGGCCATGATGGACCGTCTGGGTCTCGATGAGGACACCCCCATCGACCAAAAGATCCTCTCCGGCGCCATCGAGAACGCCCAGAAGAAGAAGGAGAGCATCAACTTCCAGACCCGTAAAAACGTGCTGGAATACGATGACGTTATGAATACCCAGCGCAAGGTCATCTATGAGCAGCGCCAGAAGGTGCTGGACGGTGAGGATCTTCAGGACTCCCTGCATACCATGCGCCGGAATGTATTCACCTCCGATATCCATGCAGTCATGGGTGAAAAGGGCTACCTTGAAAGCCGTGAGGAGCTTCAGGAGATTCTCAAGACCATGGAGGGGCTCTACTTCCCCAAGGGCGCTTACAATCCCAGCGACGAGGAGCTTTCCTCCATCACTGCCGACTCTCTGCTGGACAAGGTCATGGAGCTTTCCGATCAGCTCTACGCCCTGAAGGAAGCTGCCTACGGCGCTCCCCTGATGCGGGAAGCCGAACGTGTGATTACCCTTCGGGTGGTGGACGAATACTGGATGGATCAGATCGACGCCATGCAGGATCTCCGTCAGGGCATCGTGCTCCGGGCCTATGGACAGAACGACCCGTTGGTGGAATACAAGCGGGAAGGCTATGCCATGTTTGAGGCTATGAACCGGGCCATTCAGGAAGAGACCACCCGCCGGATGTTCCTGTTCCGCATTCAGCGGAATGAACCCCTGAAGCGGGAAAAGGTGGCAAAGGTCACCGCAGCGGGCGCAGGGGACGACAAGTCCGTTCGCAAGGAGCCCATGAAGAAAAAGGTCAAGGTAGGCCGCAACGACCCCTGCCCCTGTGGCTCCGGCAAAAAATACAAGAACTGCTGTCTCGACAAGGACATGGCCGCAGGTAAAACCATAGAATCCTAAGGAGGCCCTATGAGCTTTTCTGAACTCCGCAGAGGCACGCTTCTCTGCTACCAAAGCAGCCTTCTTTCCTCCCCCCACGGGTTCACCACCCGTCTGGGGGGTGTCAGCACCGGGCATCTTTCCTCCATGAATCTGGGGCTCTCCCGGGGCGATACCCGGGAAAACGTGGTGGAAAACTATCAGATTCTGGGGCGGGCCATTGGCTTTGATCCTCAAAAGACCGTTCAGGCAGTACAGGTTCACGGAAACGCCGTGCGCCTCTGCACCGCCGAAGACTGGGGCAAGGGTCTCTATGCCCATACGGACTATGAAGCCGATGGCCTCATCACCAATGTGCCCGGTACGGCTCTGGTGGTATTCTCCGCCGACTGCGGCACCATTCTTCTGGAAGACCCGGTCACCGGCGCCGTGGGCGCCTGCCACGCAGGCTGGCGTGGCACTGCGCTGGGCATCGCCCAGAAGACCGTTGAGGCCATGACAGCTGCCTTCGGCTGTGACCCCAAAAATATCCGGGCTGCCTTAGGCCCCTGCATCTCCCCCTGCTGCTTTGAAACCGATGGAGATGTGCCCGAGGCCATGACCGCCGCACTGGGGGATCAGGCCGCCCCAGCCATCACCCGGCAGGGCGAGAAATACCACGTGGATCTCAAGTACTTAAACCGCACTTTTCTGCAAAACGCAGGCATTGTCCCGGCGCACATGGACACCAGCTCCCTGTGTACCGCCTGTGACCCGGAGCTGTTCTGGTCGGCCCGCCGCCACGGAGATCGCCGGGGCTCTCTGGGCGCTGTGATCACAGCAGGAGGCCCACGATGACGCGCCGCCGCAGACTTTCCGGGCTGCTGGCCGCCTGCATGCTGCTCTTCTACCTGTCCGGCTGCGGAAAGCAGGAGGCCTCCGCCAGTGCCCCCGCCTCCTTTGGAGACGCCGTGGACAGCGCCGAAAGCGCCTTGGAGCCGGTGGTCTCTCAGCCTGTCACCACCACGGGCGTGTTTTCCATGCCCTATAACAGCGGCTACGGCTGGGACCCATACAACTGCAAGAGTATGGAAAATCAGGCTGTGATGCAGCTGATCTATCAGGGGCTGTTCACCATGAACGCCTCCTTTGACCCGGAGCCGGTGCTCTGCAAAGAATATACCGTCAGTGATGACGGGCTCACCTATACCATTACGCTGCAAAACGCCACCTTTTCCAACGGCAGCAGCGTCACTGCCTCCGATGTGGTCTATTCTCTCTCTCAGGCCAGCGACTCCGACCTCTATGACAGCCGTTTCACTGACATTGCCTCCTATGAGGCCTCCGGTACGGACACAGTGATCCTCTACCTCAGCTCCCCCAACGACCGGCTTCCCTGCCTGCTGAACTTCCCCATTATCCCGAATCTCAGTTCCGCCGCCTCAGGCCCCGTGGGCTCCGGCCCCTTTGTCCGAAACGGCGATGTACTGACCAAAAACCAGAACTGGTGGCAGGGCGCAAACACCGTCCAGTTCCAAACCGTAACCCTCTATTCCAGCGCCTCCGCAGAGGATACCCGGGACAACTTTGAAATGGATAACATCCATTTTGTCTATAACAATCCCAACTCCGCCTCTGCCGCATCCTTCCACTGCGACTACGAGCTCTGGAACAGCAAGAATACGGTCATGCAGTATATGGGCTTCAACCTCTCCGCCGGGATCTGCTCAGATAAGGACATCCGCACCGCCATCATCCGGGCCATTGACCGGACGGAGATCGCAGAATCCGTCTATCATAACTTTGCCGATCCCACGGAGCTTCCGGTGGCCCCCACCAGCTCCATGTATGACGAGGCTCTGGCCCGGGATTACCAATACGATGCGGATGCTGCGCTGGAACAGCTGCTGAAAAGTTCCTCCTTCTATCTGCCGGAAGACGATCCCCGGCGCAAAAATGGCCCCGGGGCCCAGCGGGAAGCTGCTTTGGATTCCACCCAAGCGGATGCCACCGTGGATTCCACGGTGGATGAGCCTCCGGCAGATGCCGGGAACGCAGAAGCCGATACGGCAGTGACTTCTCCCCAGCCCTCCCCGGATCAGACGGAGAATACGGTGGCTTATAACGAGATCACCATGCTGGTGCTCTCCGGCAGTCTCAGCCGCTCCGCCGCCGCCAAGCTGGCCGCCGGTTATCTGGAGGACGTGGGCTTCACGGTGAACATCCAGACGCTGGGAGAGGACGATTTTATCTCCACCATCAATGCCGGGGAATTTGACCTCTACTATGCGGATGTGTGCCTGACCCCCGACATGGATCTCCGCCCCCTGCTGCTCTCCGACGGGAGTCTCAACTACAGCTTTATCCCCCCGGATTCCACGTTGGAGGCGCATATGGACAGCGCCCTTGAAAACAGCGGCAACCGCTACGATCTCTATCAATATGTCATGAATCAGGGTTACATCTGCCCTGTTCTATTTGAAAACAATGCCGTTTTCACCACCCGAGGCGTATTCACAGGTTTGAATCCCGCTCCGGGCAATCTCTTCTACCAAATCGAAAATATCACCGTTCAATGACACAGGACAGGAAAATGGAGGTTCAAACAATGAATCAAGTTTATCGCTGCTACACGGAAAAGCGTGAGGGCTTTCAGGTGGAGGCCGGAAAGCTCCTTCAGGATCTGAAGGAGCAGCTGGGCATTGCCGGGCTCACCCGGCTGCGGATTCTCTGCCGCTATGACGCTCAGGGGCTGAGCCCCGAGGTCTATGCCAAGGCCCGTCAGACCGTGTTCTCAGAGCCCATGGTAGACGACTGTTATGACGAGACCATGCCGGAGCTGGGAGATTGTACCGTATTTGCCGTAGAATCTCTGCCCGGTCAGTATGACCAGCGGGCCGATTCCTGTGCCCAGTGTATTGGTATCCTTACCTGCGGTGAGCGTCCTCTGGTCTCTGCTGCCAAGGTCTACGCCCTCTATGGTTCCATCTCCCCGGAAGAGCTTCAGAAGATCCGGGACTATGTAATCAACCCCGTGGAGAGCCGGGAGGCCAGCCTCCAGAAGCCCGAGAGTCTGGAGCAGACCTATCAGATTCCCACTCAGGTTGCCACATTGGAGGGCTTTACCACCCTGAACCGTGAGGGTCTTGCACCGCTCATTGACCAGTATGGTCTTGCCATGGATGTGGATGATCTGTGCTTCTTCCAAAACTACTTTAAGAACGAGGCCCATCGGGATCCCACCATCACCGAGCTGAAGGTGGTGGACACCTACTGGTCTGACCACTGCCGCCACACCACCTTCTCCACCCACATCGATGAGGCGGACATTCAGGACGAAGAGGTACGAAAGGCCTACGAGCTCTATCTTCAGTGCCGTCAGGAGGTCTACGGTGAAAAGGCCAAGACCCGCCCCATCACCCTCATGGACATGGGCACCCTGGCTGCCAAAACCCTGAAAAAGCGCGGCATCCTCAAGAATCTGGACGAGTCCGAGGAAATCAATGCCTGCTCCGTTCACATTGACGCAGATATGGACGGTAAGAATGAGGACTGGCTCCTGATGTTCAAGAACGAGACCCACAACCATCCCACGGAGATTGAACCCTTCGGCGGTGCCGCCACCTGCGTGGGCGGCGCCATCCGGGATCCCCTTTCCGGCCGTAGCTATGTCTATCAGGCCATGCGTGTCACCGGCGCAGGCGATCCCACGGTGCCCCTCTCTGACACACTGCCCGGTAAGCTGCCTCAGCGGAAGCTCACCACCACCGCAGCCGCCGGTTATTCCTCCTATGGCAACCAGATCGGTCTTGCCACCGGTCTTGTACACGAGTTCTACCATCCCGGCTACATTGCCAAGCGCATGGAGATCGGCGCAGTTGTCGGTGCAGCTCCTGCCTCCAACGTAATCCGTCTGACCCCCGCTCCGGGGGATCGGGTGATCCTGCTGGGCGGCCGCACTGGCCGTGACGGCTGCGGCGGTGCCACCGGCTCCTCCAAGAGCCACACCTCCGCCTCTCTGGAGACCTGCTCCGCCGAGGTGCAGAAGGGCAACGCCCCGGAGGAGCGGAAGCTCCAGCGGCTGTTCCGTGACCCGGAGGTCACTCGGATGATCAAACGCTGCAACGACTTCGGTGCAGGCGGCGTATCCGTTGCCATTGGCGAGCTGGCCGATGGTCTGGACATCGATCTGAACGCCGTGCCCAAGAAGTACGACGGTCTGGATGGCACTGAGCTGGCCATCTCCGAATCTCAGGAGCGCATGGCCGTTGTGGTGGCCCCGGAGCATGTGGACGCCTTCCTTGCAGCAGCAAGCCGTGAGAATCTGGAGGCTACACTGGTGGCAACCGTCACCGAGGAGCCCCGGATGGTGCTCCGCTGGAACGGCAAAGCCATTGTGGATCTGAGCCGTACCTTCCTTGCCAGCAACGGCGCAGATAAGCATACCACCGTCAGCGTCCCTGCTCTGCCGGAACTCTCGAGCGAGTTCAGCGGTCCCGCCACGGAAGAAATGCTGAAAAAGATGGTAGGAAGTCTGGACTGCTGCTCCCAGCAGGGCCTCACCGAACGCTTTGACGGCTCCATCGGTGCATCCTCCGTGCTGATGCCCTTCGGCGGACGCCATCAGTCCACCCCCGCCCAGGTCATGGCGGCACTGCTGCCCTCCGGGGTCAAGGATACCTCCACCTGTTCTGTGATGGGCTACGGCTTCAACCCTGCCCTTTCCTCCCAGAGCCCCTATGCCGGGGCCGCCACTGCCGTGGTGGAGTCCGTCTCCAAGCTGGTAGCTGCCGGCTGCGACCCGGACAAGGCATACCTGACCTTCCAGGAGTACTTTGAGCGGCTCCGCAATGAGCCCCAGCGCTGGGGCAAGCCCTTTGCGGCACTGCTGGGGGCCTTTACCGCCCAGATCGGTTTGGGCGTTGCGGCCATTGGCGGCAAGGACTCCATGTCCGGCTCCTTCAATGAGCTGGATGTGCCCCCCACGCTGGTCTCCTTCGCCATTGCCGCTCAAAATGCGGAAAAAGTCCTGACCCCGGAGTTCAAGGCTCCCGGCCATCCGGTCTATCTGTTCACCGCCCCCGGCTACCGGGATCTGGAGGGCACCAAGGCCATGTTCCGTCAGGTACATACGCTGGCTGACACCGGCAAGCTGCTCTCCGGCTGGTCTCTCACCGCCGGCGGCGCTGCCGAGGGTATCTTTAAGATGAGCCTTGGCAACCGCATGGGCTTCCGTCTGGCTGACGGCGTAACCACGGATCTCTTTGCACAGAGCTACGGCTCCATTCTGGCCGAGGCTGCCGAGCCCCTGCCTGAAGGCGTGGGCACGCTGCTGGGCTACACCATTGAGGAGCCCCAGCTGGAGCTTGGCTTCACCGCTCCCATTGACCAGTACGAAGCGCTCTGGGAAAACAAGCTGGAATCCGTATTCCCCATGAAGGCAGGCACCGGCGAGGCGGTCCCCACCGTTTCCTATGCCCAGCGTATGACGCAGGCCCCCGCCTACAAGCACTTAAAGCCCAAGGCTGTAATCCCGGTCTTCCCGGGCACCAACTGCGAATACGACACGGCCCGTGCCGTCACCAAGGCCGGCGGCGAGGCTGAGATTCTTGTGGTGCGGAACCTGTCCGCCACAGCGCTGGCAGAGACTGCCGACGCTATGGAAAAGGCCATTCGCTCCGCCCAGATGGTGATCCTGCCCGGCGGCTTCTCCGGCGGTGACGAACCGGACGGCTCCGGCAAGTTTATCGCCTCCTTCTTCCGCAATCCCCAGCTGTCCGATGCCATCCACGACCTGCTCAAGCAGCGGGACGGCCTGATGCTGGGCATCTGCAACGGCTTCCAGGCCCTCATCAAGCTGGGCCTTGTGCCCTTTGGCGAGATCGTCCCCATGGATGACCACTGCCCCACTCTGACCTATAACCTCATCGGCCGTCACCAGAGCCGCTATTGCACCACCCGTGTGGCCTCTGTAAAATCCCCTTGGATGATGCACTGCAATGTGGGCGACCTGCACAATATTCCCGTCTCCCACGGCGAGGGCCGCTTTGTGGCCACCAAGGAAATGCTGGAGCAGCTGATTGCGGGCGGCCAGATTGCCACCCAGTATACCGATCTGGAGGGCGTCCCCTCCATGGACATCGCCTACAACCCCAACGGCTCCATGCTGGCCATTGAGGGCATCACCTCTCCCGATGGCCGGGTGCTGGGCAAAATGGGCCACACCGAGCGTGCCGGACAGTTTGTAGGCAAGAACATCTACGGCGGCAAATATCAGCCTATTTTCCAGGCCGGTGTTGACTACTTCAAACTTTGATTCCATAGGAGGCTGGTTTCATGGATCCCCAGAAAACCACAGTCAAGAAAATCAGCTCCGGCGTGTGGGCGTTTGAGCAGGAGATCGTTCGCTGCTTTCTCATTGTAGGGCAGGCGCGCGCCATGCTGCTGGACACCGGGGCGGAGCCATGTGACCTGCTAAAGAGCATACGGAGCATCACCCAGCTTCCGCTGGTGGTGCTCCACACCCACGGAGATGGTGACCATACCGCCAATGACGATCTCTTTCCGGATATCCACGCCCACCCGGCAGAGTTCGAGACCATTCGACGCTTCCGCCCGAATCTCAGGAGCAACCTCCACCCCATTACAGGGCTTTCCTCCTTTGATCTGGGGGAGCGTGTGCTTCAGGTCATCGAGACTCCGGGCCATACCCACGGCAGCATCTGCCTGCTGGACCACAAAAACCGGATCCTGTTCTCCGGAGATACCCTGTCCTATGGGCCGGTGTTCCTCTCCGGGGACCATCGGGATATCCACACCTACCGTGAGACCCTGGTAAAGCTCATGAGTCTTGGGGGCTTTGACACCATCTATCCCTGCCATGGCACCTGCCCGGTGTCTCTGACGGTGGTCTCATCCCTGCTCTCCGCAGTAGATGGGGCGCTGGACGGCTCCATTGCGCCGACCCCCTGCCCCTTCCCCGCCCCGGATGGTCTTTCCCCCATGGTTTATACTGCCGGGAAATGCGGCATTCTCTATTGACTTTGGAAACTCCGAGCCCCAGGAGGTAATTTTATGAACATTCGTTTTGACAATCAGGTCTGCGTGGTCACCGGCGCAGGCTCCGGCATCGGCTTCACCTGCGCAAAGATGATGGCCGAAAGCGGCGCAAAGGTTGCCATGATCGGCCGGAACCCCGAGAAGATTCAGATGGCCGCCGATATGCTGTGGGATGCAGGTGATGTGCACGCCTATGCGTTGGACGTCTCTGATGTGGAGGCCATTCCCGGCGTAGTAGAGAAGATCCGTCAGGAGCTGGGCGAGATTCGCTTCCTCATTCAAGCCGCCGGTATTATGGCAGGCGGCCCCGGCGTAGATCTGACCCCCGCCGAGTGGGATCGGGTCATGAACACCAATGCCAAGGGTCTGTTCTTTATGATGCAGCAGTGCGTCAAGCAGTCTATGATTCCCCAGAACTTCGGTGCCATTGTCAACATCGCCTCTATGGCCGGTATCCGGGGCATGACCCCGCCTATGTGCTCTGCCCAGTACTCCGCCAGCAAGGGCGCAGTGGTTGCCGTCTCCATGCAGGCCGCAGTGGAGTGGGCTTCCAGCCGGATCCGGGTCAACGCCATCGCCCCCGGCGGCGTACTCTCCGGCGGCGCAGGTGTCCATATTCCCAAGGAGGGTCAGCCCGGCCCCGGCGGTCCCGGTGCACCCGGTCCCGGCCCCGGCGGCCCCACCACCGGCGTTCCCACCGGCCGTCTGTCCGACCCTGAGGAGATCGCCGGCATGGCCACTTACCTGCTCAGCGAGTACAGCGAGAACACCACCGGTCAGGTCATCGTCATTGACGGCGGCTCCTCCGCAGTTGGTTATTAATCTTCATTTTATTGCGTTTTTGCAGGAAATCCGTCTGTATTTTTCAATGCAGACGGATTTTTCTGTTGTTTTCTCTTCATTCTACGGTATTTCTGTGGTTTTTCTCTTCAATTTTGAATTTATTTTATTTCTTCTTGCATTTTCAGCTTTGCCGTGCTACAATCAGGCTATCATTTTCAGCGGACAATCAAATATGGTGCGGAGCACTTTGCCAGAAGCTTTTGTAACTGTCAAAGAGCCGCACTCTGGAGAATCCCGGTTTTAGACCGGGTGCCGAAGGGGCAAACAGCACAGGCGCTGTAATCTCTCAGGCAAAAGGACAGAGCTTTCTTTTGCTGGGATTCCCCTTCGTGGTTTCCCAGCTTTTTGTTTTTCCGGCAATATCAAGTAAGAGGAGTGATCCCTCATGGTAGAAACCATCACAAACATCAACAGTGCCATTAACAATGTGGTTTGGGGCTGGCCTGCGCTGATCCTGCTGGGCTTTGTAGGCGTACTGATGACCTGCCTGACCAAGTTTTTTCAGCTGAGCCACATCGGCCACTGGATGAAAAACACCATCGGCGCAATCTTTAAGGATAAGCACGTTACCGGTCATACCAAAGACCGCACCATCTCTCAGTTTCAGTCCCTCTGCACGGCACTGGCCGCCACTGTGGGCACCGGTAATATCGTGGGCGTGGCAGGTGCCATTGCCGTAGGCGGCCCGGGTGCTGTGTTCTGGATGTGGCTCATCGCATTCTTTGGCATGATGACCAACTACTCCGAAAACGTTCTGGGCATTCTCTTCCGCCGGAAGGATGAGGCAGGCGAGTGGCACGGCGGCGCCATGTACTATCTCCGGGATGGTCTGGGTGCCAAAAAGGGCTGTAAGGCCATCGGCGGCATGCTCGCCATGCTGTTCTCCTTCTTCTGCCTGCTGGCTTCCTTCGGCATCGGCAATATGAGTCAGGTCAATTCCATTGTGTCCAATGTCCATACTGCCTTCGGCATTCCCACCATCGCCACTGGCATCTTTCTGCTGGTGGCCGTGGGCGCTGTGATTCTGGGCGGACTGAAGCGGGTGGCCTCCATCACCGAAAAGCTGGTGCCCTTTATGGTGATCCTCTATCTTCTGGGCACACTGGTGATCATCGCCATGCACATCACTACCATCCCCGCTATTTTCGTTTCCATCTTCAAGGGTGCCTTCAGCATGAAGTCCGCCGCAGGCGGCGTGGTCGGCGCAGGCATCGCCACCGCCATGAAGATGGGCTTCAAGCGCGGCGTCTTCTCCAATGAGGCCGGTCTTGGTTCCTCTGTGATGGTACATTCCAGCTCCAATGTCAAGGAGCCCGTTCGTCAAGGCATGTGGGGCATCTTTGAGGTGTTTGCAGACACCATCGTGGTCTGCACCCTTACCGCCCTGACCATTCTCTCCTCGGGTCTTGTGGATCTGGACACAGGCATGCTCACCGCCGCTGGAGAGGCCGTTGGCAGCAATTCTCTCATGAGCGAATCCTTCCGGATGGTCTTCGGCCCCGCCGGGGCAGCCTTTGTGGCCATTGCCATTTTGCTCTTTGCCTACTCTACGGTACTGGGTTGGAGCCACTATGGCGCTACCGCCTGCCGGTTTCTCTTCGGGGACAAGGCCGTATGGCCCTACCGGATTCTGTTCTGCATCATCGTTTTGGCCGGTTCTGTGATGAAGGCACAGCTGGCATGGGATATTTCCGATACCTTCAACGGCCTGATGATGATCCCCAACCTCATCGGTGTGCTGACCCTCTCCCCCATGGTAGCCCGCTGCACGAAAAACTATGTGGATCGGGTGATCCATCATAAGGATGTGGAGCCAATGCTCTCCGCCTTTGACGATGTACAGCAGGTGCAGGAGAAGGCTCTGAAGCTCGATGCCCTTGCAGCGGAATGATCGTCTGCCTGTTTTCCCTGCTGCCCCCGGCCCGATTGGCCGGGGGTTTTGTCAAAAACGGCACTTTGCTGTAATTTTACATGCTAAAGTGCCGCAATACTGTTGTTTTTTCTCTTGCAGGGTTCTATGCAGGTTGGTATAATAGAAGCAGTCAATTCATCTCATGGAGGTTGAAATAAAATGGAAAAAATTCCTGTTACCCTGACCACACATTATAAAGAAAAGCCCGTCGGCCCCGATATTCCCTTTGGCGTCATTATGACGGATCACATGTTCCTGATGAACTACGATTCCGAGCACGGCTGGCATGATGGCCGCATCGTTCCCTACGCCCCCTTCCAGATCGATCCCGCCTGCATGGTACTCCATTATGCGCAGGAGATCTTTGAGGGCATGAAGGCCTACCGGGACGCTGAGGGCAAGATCCGTCTGTTCCGCCCCGAGGAGAACTTCAAGCGTATGAACAACTCCTGCGAGCGTATGAGCATTCCCCAGATCGATGTGGACTACTGCGTAGAGGCAGTCAAGCAGCTGGTTACGCTGGAGAAGGACTGGGTTCCCTCTGCCCCCAACACCTCCCTGTATATCCGTCCCTTCATCTTCGCTTCTGACAATCACATCGGCGTTCACGCCTCCCATACCTATCAGTTTGCCATTATCCTGAGCCCCGTTGGCCCCTACTACGCCACGGGCCTTGCTCCGGTCAACATTATGATTGAGCAGGACGATGTCCGCGCTGTCCGCGGCGGCACCGGCTTTACCAAGTGCGGCGGCAACTACGCTGCCTCCCTCCGTGCCGGTGAGCGTGCCGAGGAAAAGGGCTTCTCTCAGGTGCTCTGGCTGGACGGCGTAGAGCGCAAGTACATCGAAGAGGTGGGCGCCATGAACGTTCTCTTCAAGATCAACGGCAAAATCGTCACCCCCGCTCTCAACGGCTCCATTCTCCCGGGCATCACCCGGAAGAGCTGCCTGCAGATTCTGCGGGACAAGGGCTTTGAGGTCGAAGAGCGGAAGCTCAGCGTGGACGAGCTGATTCAGGCTGCGGAAGACGGCTCTCTGGAAGAGGCTTTCGGCTCCGGCACTGCCGCTGTCATCTCCCCCATTGGTGAGCTCAGCTACGGCGGCAAGAACTACATTGTCTCCGGCGGCAAGATCGGCCCTGTGGCACAGGATCTCTACGATACCCTCACCGGTATTCAGTGGGGCCGTACCGAGGATCCCTATGGTTGGAGCCATGTGATCTGCTGATTTCCTT
This sequence comes from uncultured Oscillospiraceae bacterium, assembly GCA_959607825.1. Lineage (GTDB taxonomy): Bacteria > Bacillota > Clostridia > Oscillospirales > Oscillospiraceae > HGM13006. Next base: position 41,473 of record CAUHNW010000022.1, read on the forward strand.
ACAAAATACACAGTCCCGGCTGCGAAGCATTTTCGCAGCCGGGACTTTTCACTTATTTTTCTCCGAACAGGTTTGCCCGTTTCAGCAGCACCACCGCCAGCACCGCCGTGATGGCATCCGATGCCGCCTGTGCCAGCACCACACCGTAGTAGCCAAGCAGGCCCGACAGTATCACCATGCAGATCAGCAGCACCACGCCCTGACGGCTGACAGACAGCAGGAAGGCCGGAAGCGCTTTCCCCGCCGCCTGAAACAGCGTGGTACACACCAGTATGACCCCCATCAGCGGCATGGTCACCACCATACACCGGAGGATCACACTGCCGGCCTCCACCACCGCAGTCTCCGCCATGAATATCCGGATCACAGCAGGCGCCGCCAGCAGGAATGCCACAGTCATGACAATGGAAAAGCCGAGAATCACCAGCAGGTCAAACCGCAGGATCTCCCGGAGCCGTTTCCGGTTTCGGGCTCCATAGTTATACCCCAACAGGGGCTGGGCTCCAAAGGCAAATCCCACCATGATGAGCATAACGATCATGTTGACCTTCAGGGCGATGCCCAACGCTGCCACCTGCTGTGTTCCATAAGGGAGCAGGAACCGGTTGGTCAGCGTCATGGCAAAGCTCTGCATGAGATTGGTAATGGAGGCCGGGAAGCCGATGAGCAGGATCTCCCGGAGCTCCGTACCATACACTGAGCATTCCCGCAGGTGCAGGGACAGGTTTCTGCTCTTTTTGCACAGCAGAATCATAAACAGCACCGCAGATACCACATTGCTCAGCACCGTTGCCAGCGCCGCACCCCCTGCCCCCATCCCCAGCAAAAAGATAAAGATGGGATCCAGCACGATATTCACCAGTGCTCCGGTAACGGAGCCGACCATAGCCGCCGTGGCAAGGCCCTCGGTTCTTAAAATATTGCTGGGCACCAGCGTAAAGATGATGGCGGGCGCCCCTAGCGCCAAGTACCGGTAATAGGCCGTTGCGCTGGCCATGGTGTCCGCCCTGGCCCCCAGCAGCATCAAAATTGGCTGCCGGAATACCAGCATAATGACTGCCACCAATACGCCCCAGAGAATCGAGCAATAGCTGCAAAAGGCACTGACGTGACGAACCCGCTGGCGCTCTCCCTGCCCCAGCAGCCGGGAGATCAGGGAACTGCCCCCGAGTCCGAAGATGTCGCCCATGGCCACCATCAGCGTAAACAGCGGCGCACAGAGGGATACCCCCGCCACCAGCGCGGTATCCTGGGTCTGGGCGATGAACCACGTGTCCACCATGTTGTATACCAGCGACACCAGCATGCTCATGACCACCGGCAGCGCCATCTTAAAATACGCCCTTGGTACGGGCATCCGTTCAAATATCTCCTGTTCCACCGAAATTCCTCCTTTTGATTCATTTTATCAGATTTTCTTGCAATGCGATGTGACATATGTCATAATGTGGGCAGGAGGTGCTGCAATGCGATATATTTCCGATCCGGAGAGGGTCTCCCAGCTGCTGGAGCATTTTCAGATTTTCCGGCTGTTTTCCACCCCGGGGCTCCGCTTCTCTCTGGTTGAATATCAGCCCGGCGAATCTCTCACCTCGCCCAATCAGGAGCCAACTGCGCTTCTGTTTCTGGTCAGCGGCACCATTGCCATCCGTTCCATCCGCAGTGACGGCAGCGAATATTTACTCACGGTGGGCAGTCGTTTTTCCATGTTGGGAGACGTGGAATTTGCCACAGGCCGCTCCCCCGCTTTTTGGGCCCAGGCCTCCACGGTTGTGCAGGCGCTGCGACTCCCTTTGGCGCCCTATCAGGAAGCGCTCCAGCAGGATATCCCCTTTCTCCATTTTCTCCTGACCTCCCTTGCAGAGAAGCTGGAGCAGTCCTCTCACTCAGAGGCCAGTGCCGCCTCACTGGAGCAGCGTCTGTTTCAGTTGATGGATTGGCGCTGTCCCAGCGGTATTCTCACGGGCATGGGGGAAACCGCTGCCCTGCTCCATTGCAGCACCCGCCAGCTCCAGCGTGTCTTAAAGCACTGTACCGAAGTTGGTACCATGAAGCGTTTGGGGAAAGGGATCTATCAGCGAACTGACAAATAAAAGAGGCGCCGCAGCACGGCGCCTCGTAGCGTTCTATTTCTCTTTTCTACGGCGAATCGCCCAGCAGACGATCTCCTCCAGGATTCCCAGCAAAATCACAGGAAGCGCAAAGTCCTTCCAGTGCAGCAGCAAACACAGCCCCGACAACAGGCACAGGCATGGAAACAGGAAAATTTGGACCTTCCACATGGTGCTAAGGGGCTTCCCCTGCTGATCTCTGAGCTTTACTTTCAGAAACGCCCCCAAAAGCAGCAGTGCGCCCAGAAGCAACAGCAGCCATTCATCCTTCATGGCAGTCCTCCCGGGCAATAGAGTGCTCCGCATCAAAGCCCTCCGGAAAACGTTTCCGGAGCTTTTCTATATTCCCCCGCAGTACGGTTTCCAGATCTACATCCAATGCCCATGCAGTTTCCGCCAGATACCACGCCACATCGCCAAGCTCCCGAATCATATTCTCCCGATCCATGAGATGCCCCTGATGCAGATGCTTTTTCACAAGGTCAATTACTTCACCGGATTCCCCGCATAGGCCCATGACACCGTTCAGCAGCACATCCTGACGGGACAGCGCAGGATTCAGCGTTCTCATCGCAAGGCGCTGATATTCGTTAATCGTCATCTGCCTGCCTCCATTCCATTTTTATTTATCTTATCACAGATCCCCAGCAGACGCAATATTCCCATTCTCTGCATAAAATACTTGCGCCATTCCCATGGATTCGGTATAATGGACGCAACAACAAACGCTGGAGGTATCCCCATGGAACGCATTGATAAAATCAATTATTATCTGGACATCGCCCAAACAGTGCTGGAGCGCTCCACCTGCCGCCGCCGTCACTACGGTGCCATTATCGTCCGCAATGATGAAATCATCGCCACCGGCTATAATGGTGCGCCCCGGGGCCGCATTAACTGCGATGAGCTGGGCTACTGCGTCCGGGAGCAGCTGTCGATCCCCAGCGGTGAGCGATATGAGCTGTGCCGTTCCGTCCACGCCGAGGCCAACGCCATTATCTCCGCCTCCCGACGGGAGTGCATCGGGGCCACCCTCTATCTCTGCGGTAGAGACGCCGCCTCCGGCCAGCTGCTTCGGGACACTACCTCCTGCTCCATGTGCCGCCGGAATATCATCAACGCTGGCATTGCGCAGGTCATCATCCGCAACACCCCCACGGAGTACACCATTGTGGATGTGGAGGATTGGGTAAAGGATGACGAGTCCATCCACGGTCTCAGCTGCGGTGTGAAAAACGGATGACCTTCATTCCCGTTTTTCGCAAAATTCGCTCTTGCATTTTGGCAGTTTTGTGCTATAATAATTTCTGCACAGAATATATGCGCCAGTGGCTCAATGGATAGAGCATCGGATTCCGGTTCCGAGGGTTGGGGGTTCGAGTCCCTTCTGGCGTACCAAGTGTGCAATCCGCTGAAACCGTTGCAATTGCAGGGTTTCAGCGGATTTTCTTTCTGTATTTTTTCTATTTCTCTCCTGCAAAAATATGCGTGCAACTGCGCTTTATGCGGTGCTTTTGTTGTCAAATTGTTGTCAGATTTTCAGGAAACAAAAAATTAGGGGAGGGCTCCCGCCCTCCCCCAAAAATTTTACCGACTCAGCACAATAATTGCCCTTACGGTTCCCTCACTCATATCCAGCACCAGATTTTCCCCTTCGCCGGACTTGCCCCTGAGCTTTCCGGCAGCGATCAAGGGATCAATCTCCTTCCGATAATAATCCGGCAGATCAGAGAGCAGGTGGAACCAGCGCTCCATGGGCCGGAGCTTCCCGTCTGCCCCGATGCCCACCAAGCGGTTTTTGAGCATCTTGCCGTCCTCTCCCAGATAATAGGTGCCGGTGCTGTCCACTTTCCATGTATCCATCAACATATACCCCTTTTCGTCAAAATAGTACCAGTGGCCGCCGAGCTTCGCCCAGCGGTCTTTGTAATAAGATGCGGCCGTATCCGCATACCACCACCCAAGGCTGTCCCTGTGCCAGCCGAGGGTGTATTTTTTTGCGGCATCTGTCCGATAGGCCGGATGTCCATATCCATTGATTTTGGTGTATCCGAGGCTATAGTTCTTCCGGGCCACGCCGCCGCCATTGGACACCAGCGTAGACCCGCCGGACGTGTTGCCCTCAATGGTGTACACCCTGCCGCCGGAAACACGCTCCACCAGTCCGATGTGGTCCCCGGCGCCAAAAAAGATCAGGTCTCCGGCCTGCGGGGTATAGGTCCCTCTGGCGTACCAGCGTCCCAGCTGCTTGAATTTTTGTTGATGGTACCAGACGGAGGCAAACTTCCCCACGGCGGCTGCCTCTCCGGCCTGTTCTGCGCACCAGCAGACAAACATATCGCACCACGGAGCCTCCGGCCCATTCAAGCCATACCATGCACCGTACTTCGTCCAGTTGTTACTGCCGGCATTGGCCGTTTTGTCATTGAGGTGGCTATTTGTCGCTTTTTCCAGGTATCCCACCTCTGCCAGCGCAGTGTTAATTACCGTCTGTGCGCTCATTACTGCTGTCCTCCTTCCCGGATTTCCCTGCGATCCCCAGCACCGCCTTAATTTTGTCGGGCATCAGATCCGGGTTTGCCTTGCAGATATTCTCGATTGTACTCCCTGTCTCCATGAGTGCAATGTATACACAGATGCTCTGATACACCGGGATGGAGATCCCCAGATCCAGATACCGCTGCCCGAAGTTGAGGACAACTCCCAACGCCACGCACAGCAGTAAGCTGCATTTGTGCAGCAATCCCTGCCGCATGGTCTTGCTGTCCCAGTCCCCCCGGGCAAGTGCTCCAATGGTGCCGGAAACGAAATCCAATACCATCAGCGCAAATACAACGCCGAAGATAATTCCGTCTGTCTTTGTCATGCTTCTTCTCCTTCCTGCGGAAGCATTCCGCACAGTGTCTTGTACTCTTCCTCACTCAGCCGCCCCATGGCGTAAAAGACGTCCAGCTTTTCCTGCAAGCCTTCCGTTTTCCCTTTTCCAATCAGCAGCACGCAGAGATTGTAAGTGGCTTTCATCGTTCTCCCCCCTTATGCGTTCAATTCCAGCATGCACAGCCGGTATTCGTGGTCGGCAGTCAATTCCA
>CAUHNW010000023.1:0-46354 GCA_959607825.1 uncultured Oscillospiraceae bacterium
GAATATCCGAAGAAACACAAGGCATCCGGCGAAGTGGGCAGAGAAAAGTTACGGATAGGAGCGACATTTTTTTGAAAAAGTCCTCCGAAACTGGCCAAAACGCCCCCTTCGGATTGTAGTATGGGTAGAGGGAGAAATACGGGGGAACGAAGTAGTCAGCAAGCACAGCAAGCGAGTACCCGCTTGCGAATTTTGAGATTTTCAGGTCCCTTGTCCGAACAGTCAAAATTATTTGCTGGGGCGCGGGTCTCCGGTGGAGACCTCAAAGCGTGAAACGCTTTGAAGCGCTGACCGAGCCGACAGGCGAGACCCCAGACCCTTATGAGAAACGGAGGCTGCCCATGGCGAACCGAAAGCGGAACATTCAGATGAAGTTCTATGTGACGGAGGAGGAAAAACGGCTCATTGACGGAAAGATGGCGCAGCTCCCCACACGGCGGTACGGCGCCTACCTTCGGAAGATGGCGATAGACGGGTATATCATCCAGCTTGACACCACGGATATCAAGCAGATGAACGCCGCCCTGTCCGCCATCGGCCGGAACATCAACCAGATCGCCAAGCGTGTCAACGCCGGAGGCGGCGCGTAACCGTAACGGTGAAGCTATTCTCAGCATTGAAATAATGGTCATAGCTGTTTTTTAGCTTATAAACGGTTTCGTCCAGCTTGTAGCCAGTAGGTGCTTTGGTTTCTTTGAGGGTATACACGCCATCATCCTTGGTGCATGGGAACAAATCTGTGGTAAAGGAACTGTTCTGCACCGTGTAGGTGGCAACTGCCTTTCCAGATTTGTACAGGGTGTACTCGGCGCCGTTTAGGGTAGCATCCCCCTGCGGAGATGCCTTGCCGGTATCTGAATCCACCTTTGTAATGGTTGCCCGCCAATGCTTCCAGACGTTCTCCATGGTGGCGTAAGTTACTTCATCACCGGGGATGGTAACGGTCTGCGGTTCGGGGAGAATGTACGCATTGCCGGGGTTCACTTCCTCCAACGTATAGGTTCCGATCTCAATGTCCTTGAAATACGCCTTGCCGTCGGAGCCGGTGGTAGCGGTGACATCCACGGGATTCCCTTTGTCACTGGTGCCATGGAGCCGGAAGGTGAAGCCTGACCAGCTGCCGTAATTGACTGCCTTGCTGACCACCAGACTGCCGGTCTTGGGGGCGTCCTCCCAAGTAAGACTGATGTATGCGTGGAGATAGTCTGCGCCGCCGGAGGTTAGGACGGTCTGGTAGGTGGGATTCTCCCAAATGGTTGGGTTGCTGGTGGACATGAGCTTCTGGTCGGAAGTGCCGGTGATGACCTGTCCCTTCACAGCATCAGCTCTGGAAGCGGGGACGGAAATATATAAAGAGCCGTTTATGATTTCTATTTTTCGTGTAAAACAACTCCCTTCAAAACGAAAAAAGGCCCCTGCACCCATCAAGAGAATGATAGACACAGGAGCCTCGGTAATATTTATGTGATCAGCAAATGCTGTTATTTTTATTGAGAACGCAAAAAAGCCCCGGAGCATCTTTGAAGATACTCCGGGGCAGGGGAGGCGGAAAAGTCGATGTTGATTGGTCATTACTACAGAACATTCACGCCAGAATGTAGCAGAACCGACAAAGTGTGATATAAAAGTCAAAGCTACCACATACAACACCTATGAAAGCGGACGGACAGAGCCACCAATAGAGATTTTAGTGCGGCTCTCATACCTGTATAAGGTTTCTATTGACATCATCGTGCAAAAGCAAAGACTATTCAGAGATGCAAAAGACCTAAAGGCCCAGCTAGAAGAAACCCGCAAGGAACTAGCTGAAATAGAAAAACAGCTTGTTGAACAGGGTGCAGACAGTCCAGCAATGCAGGAACACAAAAGGGTAATGGAAACGCTAATCAAACAGCTTGAAATACTAATTCAAAACGAAGAAACACAAAAGGAACTGGAAGTATAGAAAAATCCCCCCTGCCGTGCCGCTCCAATGGAATGGCACAACAGGGGGATTTCAGAACTATTTTATGAAATTTCGGCAGAATAGCCAAGGCTACAAATTGTATAAAATGACGAAAGCCCTGAAACCGTTGCAGTTTCAGGGCTTTTTGTATGGTGGACGATAACGGACTCGAACCGCTGACCCTGCGCACGTCAAGCGCATGCTCTACCAGCTGAGCTAATCGTCCAAAGGACGAGACCTATTTTATCATATTCTATGGAAATGTCAAGTCCTTTTTTTCGGGATTTTTACACTGAGCAAAATAAGTGCGGCCAACACCAATATGATCCCCAACAGTGCAGAAAGCGTCGGGGTTTCGGAGAAGAACAAAAACCCAAGAATGGTAGCTACCACCGGTTCCACAGACGCCATAATGGAGGCTGCGCCGTTTTCCACATGGGCAAGCCCGGCGGTATAGAGCAGGTAGGGCAGCACAGTGGTCACGATGGTATAGACCACTGCCAGAACAAGAAAGCTGGCGCCAAAGTCCTGATATGCCCCGGCGTACTGGGAAAAGTCTGTCAAGAACGCACCGGCAAAGGCGGCAAATAGAAATGTATAGTCTGTAATGGTGACAGAGCCCAGCCCTTGATTGAGACTGATACGGGAGAAAATGCTGTAGAGGGCATAGCCGAGGCCGGAGCCCAAGCCCAGCAGGATTCCCTGTGCTGTGAGACTTTGAGAAGCGGAGGCTACACCGCTGACCAGACAGCAGCCTCCAAAGGCCATAAAAAGGGCCAGAACCTTTTGCTCTGTAAGCTTTTCGTGGAACAGCGGGATCGAGAGAAGCATAACAAAAATCGGTGATGTATACAGCAGAATTGCGGCAGCGGACAGGTTCATCAGTCGAATGGTGGAAAAATAACAATAATTAAAGAAGATAATGCTGAAGATGCCGGAGCAGGCCAGAGGAAGCAGATTCCGGATCTTGACCCGAAGCAGTTTACGGTCACGCAGGGCGGTGAGAGGAAACAGCATTACTACGGCCAATATACTTCTTAATTCTACGATTTCCATGGAGCCAAGGCCCATGGCGCCGAGGCGGCGAACAAACAGGCCCATGGTGCCCCAGAGACAGCCGGCAGCAATGATCAGCAGCGGTGCGATTTTCTTGTGGTTCATGAAGATCCCCTTCTTTCCTGATTTATATTTTACATGGAAAGCCTGGGTGTGCACAAGAAACAGTTCCTACAAAATAATCTTTTGGGATTCCACTTTTTTAAGACAAAAAATATGTAATTTGGGCTTGCAATCCGGGGAAAGCCGTGCTATAATAATCGGGCTTTAGATTTTGAGGGCGCTTTGCGCCTTGACTGGAACCGAAAGAGGTGAACAAACGTGAAGAAGGGAATCCATCCCGATTATCAGCAGACCACCATTCGCTGTGCTTGTGGTGCCGTGTTTGAGACCGGGTCTACCAAGAAGGATATCAGAGTTGAAATCTGCTCCAAGTGTCACCCTTTCTATACCGGCAAGCAGAAGCTGGTTGACACTGGCGGACGTGTTGAACGTTTCAACAAGAAGTTCGGCCTGAAGTAAGTATCCCGTCGAGGGGCTGTTTCACCATACGTGAAACAGCCCCTTTTTGCCATTTTTCGATTTCTTTGGCATAAAAACGATCATGATAATCCACGGGAGGTCCTATGGAAGAAAAAATAAATCCTGACAAGGCAATACTGGCGGGACTGGATGCGGCGGTGTTCTCAAGGGAGGAGACCGCCACAGAGTCTACCCTGGAGGAACTGAAGGCGCTGCTGGAGACGGCTGGCGGTACAGCGGTAGGAATGCTGCTTCAGGCCCGTCCTGCGCCGGATCCCCATTCCTTTCTGGGAGAGGGGAAGGTGGAGGAGCTTCGGCAGGCTGTGGAGGCCACCGGAGCCAATATGGTGATTTTCGATAACGACCTGTCGCCTTCACAGATCCGTACGCTGGAGGACATGACCGGAGCCACAGTAATTGACCGGTCTGCCCTGATTCTCGACATCTTTGCCCAGCGGGCCAAGACCAGAGAAGGGCGGCTTCAGGTGGAGCTGGCGCAGTATCAGTACCTGCTGCCCCGGCTGTCGGGCATGGGCCGTTCCCTTTCCCGTCAGGGCGGCGGCATTGGCACCAGAGGCCCCGGCGAGACCCGTTTGGAATCTGATCGCCGGCATATTCGGACTCGGATCTCCCGCCTACAGCAGGAACTGAAGGAGGTTCGACGGGTCCGCGGTGTGCAGCGGCAGCTGCGGGAGAAGAACAGCGTCCCGGTGGTAGCGCTGATTGGCTATACCAATGCAGGGAAGTCCACGCTGCTCAACGCACTGACCGGAGCGGGTATTCCGGCCAATAATCGCCTTTTTGACACGTTGGATACCACCACCCGGCGGCTGACTGTCTCCGATACATTGGATGTGCTGCTCAGCGATACCGTTGGGTTTATCGCCAAGCTGCCCCATAATCTGGTGGAGGCATTTCAGGCTACTTTGGAGGAGCTTCAATATGCGGATCTGCTGCTTCACGTGATCGATGCCTCAGACCCGGATCGTGAGGCACACATGGAGGTTGTAGAAAAGCTGGCTGCGGAGCTGGCACCACAGGGGGTGCCTATCATCGAGGTCTATAACAAGGCAGATCTGGTAGAGCCACAGTTGATTCCCATTGGAGAAAACCGTATAGCGATCTCCGCTTCCGAGGGAAGAGGGCTGGACGCTCTGCTGCGGCGAATGGAGAAGAATCTCGATACCGGGGTAAAGCGTGTTGTGCTGAAGCTCCCGTATTCTGCCGCTGGCGAGGTGGATCGCATCCATCGGGAAGGAAAGGTATTTTCATCGGAATATGAAAATGACGGCATTCTTGTGGACGCAGCCTTGAGCCGTGAAATGCAGGGGCGGTATCGGGCGTATATCCAATCTGAATAAAAGCGAGGCACGGCCATGACAGAATACTATCTGCCCACCCGCTACGGTACGGCGGAATTTGTAGAAAAGAAATCCCGGTTTATTGGAGAGATATGGCCGGTTTCCACCGAGGAAGAAGCGCGGCAGCGGGTCGCAGATGTGAAAAAAAAATATCACGATGCCCGTCACAGCTGCTGGTGCTTCCTGCTGCGGGACGGAACGATCCGATACTCAGACGATGGAGAACCGCAGGGAACAGCAGGACAGCCCATGCTGGAGGTGTTTTCCCGGGCGGGGATCACCGATTGCGTCTGCGTAGTGACCCGATATTTTGGCGGCGTGCTCCTTGGTACCGGCGGGCTGGTACGAGCGTATACAAGGTCTGCAAAGGATGCGCTGGATGCAGCCGGTATTACGGTGGAGCGGCTGTGGGATCGGCTCCTTGTACCGTGCAGCTACGGACAGTTTGAAAAGGTTCGGCAGGAGACCCAGTGGCACGGGGGCGTGATCGAGGACACAGACTACGGCGCAGATATTATGCTGACGGTACTGACGCCGGAGGGGAGTACGCAGGCGTATCTGGAAGGGCTGACGGAGCTTTCAGCCGGTACCATCGAAGGAGAAAAGCTGGAGCAGGTGTTCCGGGGTGTGGCGGTGAAGGAGCCGGCAGCGATTTAAGCCAGAGAAAAATTGGATATGGAATTGGCGTAAACAATGCGACCTATGAGAAAGGCGTGTGGTTATGATGACGATTCGGGAAGAACTGGAGCAGCGGGAGCATATGATGCTATCCCCCTGGGCTTCCAGAGCAGATGAGACCAGAGGCAGGCTCCGGCCTGCGGAGGAAAATGAAGTCCGCACCTGCTATCAGCGGGATGTGGATCGGATCGTGTACTGCAAATCCTTCCGGCGGCTGAAGCACAAGACACAGGTGTTCCTGCAGCCGGAGGGCGATCACTACCGGACACGGCTGACCCACACGCTGGAAGTGATGCGGATCTCCCGCACCATTGCCCGGGCGCTGCGGCTCAATGAGGATCTCACAGAGGCCATTGCCTTTGGTCATGATCTGGGCCACACACCCTTTGGCCACGCAGGAGAAAAGGCGCTCAGTGATGTGACCGGAAAGCCATTTCGCCACAATGAGCAGTCGCTCCGTGTGGTGGACATTCTGGAGAAAAACGGGGAGGGATTGAACCTCACCTATGAGACCAGAATGGGGATCGTATGCCATACCGGGGATCAGCTTCCGGACACACTGGAAGGGCAGATCATTCGGCTGGCGGATCGCATTGCCTACATCAACCATGACATTGATGATGCCTGCCGTGCGGGGATTCTCTCCAATCGGGATATTCCGGTAGAGATCACCGATGTGCTGGGCGAGACCCATTCCCAGCGGATCAATACGTTGGTGATGGACATTATCAGCCATTCTCAGGGGCTGGATCATCTGGAACGAGATCCCGGTGTGGCAGAGGCCATGGAAAAGCTTCGGGACTTTATGTTTGAGCGTGTCTACCGGAATCCTGTGGCCAAGGGAGAGGAATCCAAGGCCAGGGATATCATTGGGATCCTTTATGACTACTATATGAAGCATCCCGGAAAGCTCCCAACGGATTTTCAGCCACAGCTGAGCTTTGATGGAATTGAGCGGACGGTCGTTGATTATATTGCCGGGATGACAGACAAATACGCAGTTTATAAATTCAGCGAAATATTCATCCCAACTGCATGGCAGGTGCGAGGATAAAGCCTGTATGCATATTTTTGCGGAATTTTGGAAATCATCGGAAAGGAGGTGCGGGCCTTGCCATTTCCAGAGGCATTTTTACAGGAGTTGGAGGAAAAGAATCCAATCGAAGATGTAGTGGGGCAGTATGTGAGTCTTACCCGGCGAGGCAGCAACCTCTTTGGACTGTGTCCCTTCCACAATGAGAAGACGCCTAGCTTCTCCGTTGCGCCGGAAAAGGGGATCTTCTACTGCTTCGGCTGCCACAAGGGCGGGGGCGCAGTAAACTTCATTATGGAAATAGAAGGGCTGGACTACCCGGATGCCATTCGATTCCTTGCCAAGCGGGCGGGGATGGAGGTGCCGGAGGACGACCCACGGCGGGTTTCCAGCCTCCGGCGGAAGGAGCATCTGTGGAAGCTCTGCCGGGATGCGGCACGGTTTTATCACAATACGTTAAAAAGCCCACAGGGCAGAGAAGGACTCCAATACCTGCTGAGCCGGGGTCTCACCAAGAAGACCATCGTTTCCTTTGGGCTCGGCTTTGCACCCAACCAGTGGGACGGGCTTAAAAAGGCCATGCTGGAAAAGGGCTATACCATTGAGGATTTGCAGGATGCAGGACTGGTACGGACCAAGCACCGGCAGAAAACCGATGAAAACGGAAATACAGTGGATTCCGTCAGCACCTACGACTGGTTCCGAAACCGGGTCATGTTCCCCATCATCGACGTTCGGGGCAATGTGATTGGCTTTGGCGGCCGAGTCATGGACGGCTCAGAGCCGAAATATCTCAATTCCCCGGAGAGCATGATCTTCAATAAGCGGAAAAACCTTTTTGCGCTGAATGTGGCCAAAAAGACCAAGATGGAGATGCTGGTGCTCACCGAAGGGTATATGGATACCATCTCCATGCATCAATACGGCTTTGACTGTGCGGTGGCCTCACTGGGAACCAGTCTGACACAGGAGCAGGCCGGGATGCTCAGCAAATATACCAAGCAGATGGTGCTCTGCTATGACGGCGATCAGGCGGGGCAGAATGCAGCCAAGCGTGCCATCGGCATTCTGGAAAAGACGGGGATCACCGTTAAGGTACTCAGAATGCAGGGGGCAAAGGACCCGGACGAGTTCCTGAAAAAGTACGGTGCGGAGCGGTTCAAAAAGCTGCTGGGCATGTCGGAAAATCAGGCGGTCTATCAGTTGGAGAGCATTCGCCGGAAGTATGACCTGTCTGCGGATGATGCGAAGGTGGAATTTTTGAAGGAAGCGGCAGAGCTGGTGGCCTCCATGGGGTCCTCGGTGGAGCGGGAGGTCTACAGCAACAGAGCCGCAGAAATGGCCGGAGTTGCCCCGGATTCCATGCGGCTGGAAGTGAGCCGTGCCTATAAGCGTCGGATCAACGCTCAAAAAAAGCGGGAGGAACGGCAGAATCTGCGCCCGGCGGAGCAGCTTCAGCCCACGGTTTCGGGCCTGAAATATGAGAATGTCAAGTCTGCTGTGGCAGAGGAAGGCGTGCTGGGCCAGATCTTTTTGGAACCGGCCCTGCTGGATCTCACCAAAAACCTGACACCGCAGCAGTTTTCGTCACCGTTACTGGGAAAGGTATATGCATGGATGCAGCAGCGGTGGCAGGAAGGGGAGGGAATTTCCATCCCGGCCATGGGCGGAAGCTTTACGCCGGAGGAAATTTCACATATCACAAGAATTTCACAGAAGATGGAGGGGGTAGTCAGTGAAAAGGCCCTTCGGGATTACATAGGCGTGATCCAGTCGGAGGCCGCAAAGCGCAGTGGCGAGGATCTGATGGCGGCACTTCATCGCCGCCGGGAACAAAACGGGTATGGAGGATGATAGTTATGAGCAATACCTCTCACAAAAAGCTGGATGCAAAGACCCTGAAGGATGTACAGGAGACCCTCATCGACAAGGGCCGGACAGCTGGCGGCGCCATTTCCACAGAGGAATTGGCCAAGGCCATGGCGCCTTTGGGCGGAGACATGGATCAGATTGAGGATACCTATCATGCATTGTCAGAAGCCGGCATCGAAGTGCTGCCGCCGGCAGAGGAAAAGCTGGATGATGCATCCCCCAGCGCCGAGGAACTCAATCAGCTTCAGGAGGAGCTGGATGAGGAGGAGAGCAAGGGAGAGCCGGAACCACAGACTGAAGAGTATGCCACTGGGGATCCTGTACGTATGTATCTGCGAGAGATCGGCAAGGTTCCTCTGCTGACGCCGGAGGAGGAGCAGGAGCTGGCAAAACGCATTGCGGCGGGCGATCAGGAGGCTGCAAAGAAAATGACGGAGGCCAACCTCCGGCTGGTGGTGTCCATTGCAAAACGCTATGTGGGCCGGGGCATGCAGTTGCTGGATCTGATTCAGGAGGGCAATCTGGGTCTTCTCAAAGCGGTGGAGAAATATGATTTTACCAAGGGCTTCAAGTTCTCTACCTATGCCACATGGTGGGTGCGGCAGGCCATTACCCGAGCTCTGGCCGATCAGGCCAGAACCATCCGGATCCCTGTTCACATGGTGGAGACCATGAACAAGCTGACCCAGTGCTCCCGAAAGCTCCAGCAGGAGCTGGGGCGGGAGCCGACGGTGGAAGAGCTTTCTAAGGCCATGCGCATGACCCCGGAGCGGATCAATGAGATCCGCCAGATGTGCATGGAGCCGGTTTCGCTGGAATCCCCCGTAGGAGAAGAGGACGACAGTCATCTGGGCGATTTTATTGAGGACAACACCGGCTCACAGCCTGCCGATGCCGTGTCGCAGGCCATGCTGCGCCAGCAGCTTATGGAGATCCTTGATACCCTGTCGGAGCGGGAGGCCAAGGTGCTGCGGCTGCGGTATGGTCTGGACGATGGGCGTCCCCGGACACTGGAAGAGGTGGGCAAGGAGTTCAACGTGACCCGGGAACGGGTACGGCAGATCGAGGCCAAGGCCCTTAGGAAGATCCGGAACCCCAACCGCTCCAATAAGCTCCGTGATTTTCTGACCTGATAATCTGTAAGAACCCGCCCTGTGCACAGAACCGTTGTTCTGCACAGGGCGGAGTTTGTTCTGCGGGGAGAATGTTGTGTTGCATATTCCGGCAAGTTGTGCTAACATTATTAAGATAAGGAGGTTTTCCTATGGAGAAGCTTGATTTGCAGCGGCAGCGTGTCAATGACTGGATGCGTGAGCAGGGCGCTTGCTTTGCGGTGGTCCGGCAGGGACAGCGGCAGATCACCCGGCGGCCCTTTGACCCGATTCCGCGGGTGCTCTCTGCAAAAACCTTTACCAATCTGGAACAGGGGCTGATCCAGCGGATCAATGCGCTGAATTTGTTCCTGAATGATATCTATCACAACAGAATGATTCTGCGGGATGGAAAGATCCCGGAGGAATTTGTGCTGTCTTCTCTGGATTTTCGGACCCAGTGCGTGGGGATCATGCCTCCCAAGGGAATTTATACCCATATTACGGCTACCGACCTTGTGTGCAGTACGGACGGAAACTGGTATGCCATGGAGGACAGCCTTTCGGTGCCGGATGGTGCCGCCTATCCCCACTTTGCCCGGAAGCTATGCCGGGAGATCGCACCGGAGAATTATCAGGTGCCTGGCCTCTGTGATAACTGTGGACTGGATATTCTGCTCAGTCAGCTGTACCGGGATATTATAGACGATGACCCGGAGCTGGAAGGCGGTATTGTAGTGCTGCTCAGCGAAGGTGAAAATACGCTGTCTCATTTTGAGCTGGGATATATGGCAAAGCTCACCGGTGCTGTGGTGGCGGAGGCGGAACGGCTGATCGTTATGGATAATAAGGTATATTACCGTGCGCCCGAAGGCGGTTTTCAGCGGGTTGCCATTATCCACCGGCTGACGCTGGACAGTATGCTGGATCCCCTTTGCTTTGACGAGGATTCGCCCTGCGGCATTCCGCATTTGATGGAAGCCTATGCGGCGGGACACATTGCCATTATCAATGCTCCGGGCTGCTCTCTGGCAGAGGATCGGGGCCTGCACTACTTTATCCCTACCATGATTCGATATTATCTGGATGAGGAACCGATCCTGCCCAATGTGCCCACATATCTGCCCTGGTATCCTGAGCAGCGGGACTTTATTCTCTCTCATATGGACAGCTTGATTTTTAAGGACGTATCCAGCGACCGACGTCAGGGAGCGCTGTATGGAGACCGGCTGACCCATGAGGAACGGCAGCGGCTGGCAGATGCGATTTCCCGGGAGCCGCGGCGGTATATTGCGCAGCAGAAGATCCAGGTAGAAACCCAGCCGGTGCTGGGGGAGGACGGGGTATCGACCTATCCGGCACGCTGTGATTTCCGGGCCTATACGGTACATTCGGATTCCCTGCGGGTTTGGATGGGTGGCCTTTCCCGTTTTACGGTGGCAGCCAGCGATGGCGCACCGGTCAGCGGCTTTAAGGATACTTGGGTCATGAGCGAATAAGGAGGGGTCGAAGTGAAAAAATATGCATTTACCTTCAGCGTACAGCAGAGCTTTCAGCAGCCGATCCTGAAGCACAGCTTTCTGGTTCGCTGCATGCCCGGTACCTATCCCTTCCAGCGCTCTTATGCCCACAAGCTGACCATTACACCCCATGCGGCGCTGACGCATATTTCAGATGTCTATGGGAATGAAATGTATACAGGAACCATAGACAAGGCGCATCCGTCCTTCTCTTTTTCCGCATCGGGCTTTGTCCTGTGCTCCAAGTATATCATCCATGAACCGCTGGACCGTCTGTACCTGTATCCCACCCGGCTCACACAGCCAACGGAGGCAATGGAGCAACTGCTTCAGCAGCAGACGCTGCCGGAGGATCCATGGCAGCGGGCCAAGGCCATCTGCGCCCTTACCAGCCATACGATGCAGCGGAAGGCGCTGTCCAATCATCGAACTGCCGCCGATGCCATGGCGGCAGGGGAGGGGGACGCCAGAGATTTTGCGCAGGTATTTCTCTGCCTGTGCAGGCTTTCCGGCATTGCGGCCCGGTTTGTCAGCGGCTTGGCTGTAGGCGTGCCGCAGGCTCACGCATGGGCGGAGGTCTACTGCGATGATATTTGGCGAGCGCTGGATCCCAGCACGGGAAAGCCCGTGGAGGAAGGATATCTGAAGATCGCCCATGGGCCGGATTATGATGCCTGCGCAGTGGAGCGCAGCTGCTTCCGGGAGCGGGATACCGATTCGGAGCGGCAGGTACATGTACAGGTGACAGAGCATGTCATTCACACCAGAGACACAGTGCCCCATGCGTAAAGGGGCAGAATTGTAAAGGAAGATGGCTTATGCGCCCAATCATTGGCGTGCTTCCGCTGTATGACAGCAAAAAACAGACCCTTTGGATCAATCCGCTTTACTTTGGCGGCATCGAGCAGGCTGGCGGAATGCCGGTACTGCTGCCCCTCAGTAAAGATACTGCCCTGTGGCAAACATACCTTGAAGCCTGTGATGGATTCCTGTTTACCGGCGGACAGGATGTGGCCCCGGAGCTCTATGGGGAGGAAAAACTCCCGGAGTGCGGCTATCAGGCACCACTGCGGGACAATCAGGAGTTTGCCATGCTGAAGGCTCTGTCCGGAATGGACAAGCCGGTGCTGGGCATTTGCCGGGGAATTCAGATGATGAATGCCGCATTTGGAGGAACGCTGTATCAGGATATCTTTTCTCAGGCGCCCTCCCATGTGGTGCATCGGCAGGAAAAGCCCTACGACCTGCCACATCACCAAGTGGAGATCCGGCGGGGAACGATGCTTCATGAGATATTGGGGCTTACGCACCTGTCTGTCAACAGCATGCATCATCAGGCGGTGAAAGCGGCTGCACCGGATTTCATCGTTTCTGCCCGGGCAGAGGATGGCATTGTCGAGGCCATCGAGAACCCAAACAGGAAATTCATGCTGGGTGTCCAGTGGCACCCGGAGCATATGTGGCAGAGCTATGATTCTGCCCGGCGGATTTGGAGCGCCTTTGTCTCCGCCTGCCGATAAATTATAGATTGATGGAGTTATACTTATGTCTGAAATTATCACAAAAGAACAGATTCCGGAGTATGAGGCGTTTTTGCAGTCCCATCCCAAGGGACATTTTGCGCAGAGCGTCCTGTGGGCCAAGCAGAAGCCCATGTGGAAATGGGAGGCCATTGTATCGAGAGATCAAAATGGAAAAATCAAGGGCTCGCTGGCGGTACTGATCCGGAAGATCGTGCCCGGTCTGCCCTTTACCATGATGTATGGCTGCCGTGGCCCTGTGACCGATTTGGATGACAGAGAGACCATGAAGGATCTCGTTGACGGAGCAAAGAAGCTGGCAAAGAAGTACCATTCCTATGTCATTAAAATTGACCCGGATGTACCTTCCACGGAGACGGCTTATACCAAAATGATGGAGGAGCTGGGCTTCCGGCTCACTGGCGGCGGTGCAACCTTTGATGCCATTCAGCCCCAGTATGTTTTCCGGCTGAATACAGAGGGAAAGACCTCGGAAGAGCTTCTGATGAGTCTGCCTCAGTCCACCCGCCGGAAGGTTCGTGCCGGTGCAAAAAAGGGCGTTACGGTGGAGATCCGCGGGAAAGAGGCAGTGCCGGATTTTGCACGTCTGATGCTGGAAACCGGCGTCCGGGACGGCTTTGTTACCAGAGAGGCATCCTATTTTGAGAACATGTTGGACAATTTGGGAGAGCACGCTCGGCTCTATATGGCATACTATGAGGGGCAGGCCATTGCAGGCACCCTTGCCATCTGGTATGGCGACAAGGTCTGGTATCTCTACGGTGCTTCCTCCAATGAGCACCGGAACCTGATGCCCAACTATATGCTCCAGTGGAGCATGATTGAGTGGGCCGTGGAAAAGGGCTGCCGGATCTACGACTTCCGCGGCGTTCCCGGTCGAGTGGGGGAGGATCATCCACTCTATGGCCTCTATAAGTTTAAGCTGGGCTTCGGCGGCGACTATGTGGAGTTCGTGGGCGAAATGGATATGGTGCTCAATCCCCCAGTGAACTGGATGATCACCAAGGGCAAGCCCATCTTTATGGATGTGCGGAAGAAGCTTTATCTGCTGAAAAACAAGAAGTGACCCGGAGGACGGACGTATGAACGCATATGTGGTGGACCGGAACGGTCTTATGGAGAATATCCGTTTTTTACAGGAAAAGGCCGCAGGTACGCCCATCTATGGGGTCATCAAGGGAAACGGCTACGGACTTGGTCTTGTGCCCATGGCAGAGGCCCTTTCCCAAGCAGGGATCCAGCGATTTGCGGTCACAGAGCTCTGGGAGATCCGGGCGCTGCGGGAAGCCGGATTTGAGACCCAGGAGATCCTGATGATGCGGGCCACCTGCATCCCGGAGGAGCTTTCGCAGCTGCTGGAGCTTGGAGCCACTGCAACGGTAGGCTCCATAGAATGCGCAGAGGCCATGGAGCAGACTGCGGCGGCGGCGGGAAAAAGCTTCCCGTGCCATGTAAAGATCGATACCGGCATGGGCCGGTATGGGTTCCTGCCTGAAAATACAGAGGACATTTTGGCGGTCTACCGAATGGAGCATTTGATGCCTACGGGGATCTACACCCACTTCCACAGCGCTTTTTCCAGTGAATCGGATACCCGCAGCCAGTTTGCGGCATTTTCCAAGGCCTTGGATACACTGGAGCAGGCAGGAATCACGGTGGGGGTGCGGCATTGCTGCAATTCCTCCGCGTTCCTCAAGTATCCGGAGATGTATCTGGATGCGGTTCGATTGGGCTCTGCGCTGCTGGGACGGCTGTCCTTCCCCGGTGAGATGGGGCTTACCAGACTGGGCTGGTGCCGCAGTCAGGTGGAACTGATCCGGGAGATTCCCAAGGGACATACGGTGGGCTATGGCGCAGCTTGGAGGGCAAAAAGGCCCACAAAAATTGCGGTCTGCGGCGTGGGCTACTATCATGGCTTTGGAACGGAAAAGGGCAATGATCTGTTCCGATTCCGGGACTGCCTCCGGGGCGGCCTTGGCTATGTAAAGGCATTCCTGAAGAAAAAGGCGTTTTACGGGACTGTGAATGGAAAGCAGGCCAGAGTGCTGGGGCACATCGGCATGGTGCAGACCATTCTGGATGTAACGGATATTCCCTGCCAAGTGGGGGATGAGATTCGGTTGGAGATCAATCCGCTGCTGGTCAAGGGCATGGACGTCACATTTGAATAATACAAAAATCGGGTGCTGCATATTGCAACACCCGATTTTTTGGGGTTATGGATACTCGATCTGTAAGCTGCACTGTAAGCATACCATAGTGCAGATGAAAAAATCCATCGAAATGGGTCGGCCATGTCAGGAAGGCGTATTATTTTTTGCGGTAACACGGCATTGGCCAAGAATAAAGGGGAGCACCTGTTCCCGGGCAATGTTTAGCACGAATTGAAATTCGTTATAGAGTTGATTTTCGGCAGATTGCAGCATCTCCTGATCACTGAGGGGGAGGTATTTACCGGAGGGCATCTGCGCCTCGTGGGCGTGCATATTCTTGACCAGATGCATCAGGGCACCGGCATCACCGCTGCGTATGGTCTCCCCGCAGACCTGACGCCGCTGGCGGCTGTCACTGATCCAACTGGGGGGATTCTCCTGCTCCTGTTCTACCAGATGAAAGATCTCCCGGGCTGTGAGCACATGCCGCAGGCGTACACGCTCCGGCTGTGCATCCACGGGAAGATACAGGGTGGTTTTGCTGTCCCCCACGGGCTGTAAAAGGTAGTAGTCCCGGCTGGTATGTCCCAAACTCTTTGTTTCACGGCCACAGATCCGGCATACCCCGTGGCCACCGTAATGAATACAATCGCCAATGTGCAGGTTTAATTCAGACATATTCGCTTTCCTCCAAAGATTCCGTGCAATGATCCTGCTTCCAAACCGTCCACGGTGGACGGACATATATAAAATATTATACAACATTTTGGAGAAAGCTGTAAGGTATAATTAGAATTAAAAATAATTTTCGGCAGATTGTGCTATGGGATGCCCACTCAATCTGCGCAGGTTGCACAATGAAAAGGCGAAAAATGCCGGTGTGCCAGAAAAAGACTGGGCACACCGGCTTGAGCGTTTGATTATTTTCCCGCGTAGTAGTTGATGAGACAGCCGGAGAGAATCACGTCTCGCTCCTCTCGGGAGAGATTCTTCATTTGCAGCGTAATCTTCCGGGAGCCTGCGGGCTGGATCAGGGTGGCGGCAATGGCGTCATCGCTGCCCATTAATGCCGCACGGATGCCGGGAATGGCCAGCTGATCGCCGGGCTGAATGTTCAGTGAGGCGATGTCCTCAACGGTGAAGGGCACCATGCCCCAGTTGATGACATTGGAGCGGTAGCGCTTGGTAGCGTATTCCAGGCAGATGTTGGCGCAGCCGCCCAGCACACGCTGGCAGGAAGCAGCCTGCTCCCGGGCGGAACCATCGCCGGGGCGAATGGACATGACCACACTGCCGAGACCGGTGGTCTCCGGGTCGAGGCCGGCCATTTCTCCGGTATAGGCCTTGGGTGCGGCCTGCCGCTGAAGCTCCTGGGCATGGACTGCCTTGGCACGGGAGACATACTGGGGATCCTTGCGGCTCAGGGCAAATTCACTCAGACGCAGGGGATTGGAACGGTAGGAGGAGGTCTCACCGGAGGGGATCAGCTCATCCGTGGTGGTAAGAGGATCGTAGATGGCGGAGCAGACGGTCAGCAGCAGGTTTTCCGGCATGGGGATCTGCTGGGGCCAGTCGGCAATGTTGGGGCCAAAGACCAGATTCTCCTTGGGATCGGCCTTGCCAACGCCGTAATATACACGGGCCTTGTAGGCGGAGTCGTCATAGTGATAATCTACCCGGCAGGGATCCGCCTCCAGCTCCGGGAGATCCGATGCGGCGGTAATGGCGCCGCCGTTCAGGGCGGAGGCAGCAATGGAGCGGGCATCCATCAGCGCCACATAGGACAGCTGATTGTCGCCGGGCTTGCTGCCTTCCCGGTTGGGGAAGTTCCGGGTGGAGTGCCGGATGGAGAAGGCGCCGTTGGCCGGAACATCTCCTGCACCGAAGCAGGGGCCGCAGAAGGCGGAGCGTACAGAGACACCGCTGGCCATAAGCTTCATCAGGTCTCCGGTTTTTCCAAGCTCCATCATCACGGGCATGGAGGCCGGATAGGCAGACAGCCAGAACTCGCCGGAACCAAGAGGTGTCCCGTTCAGAATTTCTGCGGTTTTTTTCAGATTCTGGTAGGTGCCGCCGGAGCAGCCTGCAATGACACCCTGATCGGCATAGAACTTACCGTTTTTGATTTTGTTGAGCAGGCTCTCGGGTTTTGTTTTCAGTTCCAGCTGCTGCTCACGGCGAACTTCCACATCATGGAGCAGATCTTCCAGATTCTCATTAAAGGTGTGGATGGGAACGGCGCAGGAGGGGTGGAAGGGCAGGGCGATCATACACTCGATGGAAGAAAGATCCACTTCAAGGATCATGTCATAGTATGCGCCCTCCTGGGGATGCAGGGGCCGATAATCGCTGCTGCGGCCATGGATGGTCAGCGATTCCTTTACCACATCATCGGTCTCCCAGATAGAGCTGAGGCAGGAGGTCTCGGTGGTCATGACATCGATGCCGCTTCGGTAGTCCATGGCAAGACTGGCGATACCGGGGCCGAAGAACTCCATAACGGCATTTTTTACGGTGCCGGCGGTAAAGGTCTTCTCGATGATGCTCAGCGCCACATCCTGCGGGCCCACGCCGGGGCGGGGCTTGCCGGTGAGGTAGATACCGACCACAGGGGGCATATCCACGTCATAGGTACGGCCCAGCAGCTGCTTGACCAGCTCGGGCCCGCCCTCGCCGATGGCCATGGTGCCGTAAGCGCCGTAGCGGGTATGGGAGTCAGAGCCGATGATCATTTTGCCGCAGCCGGCATAGCGCTCCCGCATATAGGAGTGGATCACCGCCATATGTGCGGGTACAAATTCGCCGCCGTATTTCTTTGCGGCAGACAGACCAAATACATGATCGTCTTCGTTGATGGTGCCGCCTACGGCACAGAGGCTGTTATGACAGTTGGTGAGAACATAAGGAAGCGGAAATTCCTTCAGGCCGCTGGCCCGGGCAGTCTGGATGATGCCGACATAGGTGATATCGTGGGATGCCATTGCGTCAAATTTGATTTTCAGCCGGTTCATATCTCCGCTGAGATTGTGAGCGGAGAGAATGCCGTAGGCCATGGTTTTGCTGCGCCCTGTGTCCGGGGTGAATCCTGCCCGTGTGCCGTCCTCGGCGGAAATGGCCTTTCCGGCCTGATAGTAGCCGCCCTGCTTCCATACTGTTATCATGAATATGCCCCTCCTGGTACATCGTATATATTGAGTTTATTCTAGCAAAGTGCAGGATGGAATGCAAGTAAATGGGGAATAAACAGGATATAATTGCATTTTTATCGAAATGTTCCTGCATATTTTCCATCAAAAAGCTGGCAGAGAAAATTGACAGATAAAGTGTTTTACAAGGGCTTGCGTGCCATGCTATAATATTACGGCAATACCACACAATTGGTATTGCCTATCATTCACTGCTGCAAAACGTTAGGAGCACAGCTGTCACAAGCATCCGGACTGCCTCACCGGAAGTGCCACATGGTTTGTACAGGAATATTCAAAATCTGGAGGATTATTTCTTTGAAGAAAATAGTATGCGTGCTAATGACAGCAGCAATGGTGCTGTCCATGCTGACAGGCTGTGGAAGCGCACAGGAAAATGGAAAGGCCGAGGGCAATGCGCTGCTGCTGGCCACGACCCATCCCATCTATGAGCTGACGGAAAAAATAGTGGACGGAGTGCCGGACCTGCAGGTGGAGGCACTGATACAGGATCAGGTCTCCTGCCTTCACGACTATACCATCACCACGGATCAGATGAAAAAGATCGAGCGGGCGGATGCGGTGATCCTGTCCGGGGCCGGGCTGGAGGATTTTATGGCATCCAGCCTTTCCGGGAAAAATGCGGCTGACATCATTGACAGCTCGGAGGGAATCGTACTGCTGGGAGAGGATGACCCGCATATCTGGCTGGACCCCCGGCGGTATGCGCAGCAGGGGGAGAATATTGCCAAAGCGCTGGGAGAGCGCTACCCGGATTATGCGGATAAATTCCAGCAAAATATGGAGAACTATGAGCAGGAGCTGATGATGCGTTATGAGCAGGAATGGTATCCGGCGGCGCAGCAGCTGAGCTGCAAAGAGCTGATCACCTTCCACGATGGTTTTTCCTATTTTGCCGATGCCTATGACCTGACCATTTTGGCGGCGATCGAAGAGGAGGAGGGGGCGGAGCCCTCGGCGGCGGAGCTGAAGGAGATCTGTGATCTTGCCCGTACCCATGAGATTCCCATGCTCTTTACAGAGAAAAACGGAACGGATCATGCAGCGGGAATCGTTTCGCAGGAGACTGGTGCAAAGCTGGGCGTACTGGATCTTGGCATGGGCGGTGATGACGGAGACTATGAATCCATGATGGATGCAAATATCAGTGCGTTAAAGGCGGGACTGAAATGAGTGTTATGAAGCATCAGGGACAGGGCTGCGGCGGCCACTGCTGTCTGAAAATTGAGCACCTTGGGGTGCAGATCGATGGGGAGGATATCCTGCGGGACGTCAATCTTCATATCCACTGCGGGGAGATCGCAGCGCTGATCGGCCCCAATGGGGCAGGAAAATCCACATTGATCCGCTCTATCCTTGGACAGCGGGAGCATCAGGGCAAGATCACCTTTCAGCCTGCCGGTGGAAGAAGCCGAAAATTCCGGATCGGCTATGTTCCCCAGAGCCCCAGCTTTTCTGCGGGAGAGCCGGTCAGTGTACTGGATCTGTTTGCCATGTGCATTGGAAAAGGGCCTGCGGCCTTCCATGTGGGGCGCAGGCTCCGGGAGACGGTCATGGAATGCCTGCGAAATGTCCACGGAGAGAGCCTAATCGATAAAAAGATCGGCAGTCTCTCCGGGGGTGAGCTCCAGCGGGTGCTGCTGGCGCTGGCGCTGGAGCCGGTGCCGGATATTCTGATTCTGGATGAACCGCTGTCCGGTGTGGATGCGGAGGGCATCCACCAGCTGCTGACTATGCTGGATGAGATCCGTACGAAATTTGACCTGTCTATCTTTATGGTGACCCATGACTTTGCCATGCTCAGCCGGTATGTGGACAAGGTAGTGCTGCTGAAGGAGACGGTTCTGACGCAGGGAACCCCGGAGCAGGTGCTTTCGTCACCGGAATTTCGGTCCGTCTTTCATATGGCGGGAGGGGAGGAGTAACAATGGAAATCTGGTATCAGCTGCTCTCATTCCTGCCCTTTGAATGGGCCCAGCCGGGAACCATGCTGTTTATGAAAAACGCCCTC
This sequence comes from uncultured Oscillospiraceae bacterium, assembly GCA_959607825.1. Classification (GTDB taxonomy): domain Bacteria; phylum Bacillota; class Clostridia; order Oscillospirales; family Oscillospiraceae; genus HGM13006. The sequence goes on from CAUHNW010000023.1 coordinate 19,990, forward strand.
CTCGGCATTCTGGTGCTGTGCCCGCTGCTGGGGCTGCTCAGCTGCCATGTGGTGACCGGCAATATGAGCTTCTTTTCCGATGCGCTGGGGCATTCGGCCTTTACGGGCATTGCCATTGGATCTATCTGCGGCATGGCGTTTCCGCTGGGCATGGCAGTGGCCCTGTCGGTGGTGTTTGCGCTGCTGTTTACCTATGTCAGGCGGAAGTCGAATCTATCCGGCGATACGGTCATCGGCGTGTTTTCCTCCACAGCAGTGGCGCTGGGTATTCTGATCGCCACATGGGGCGGCGGAAGCTTTACAAAGTTTAATAACTATCTCATTGGTGATATCCTGTCAGTACGCCCGGCGGAGATCGGTATTCTGGCCATCGTGCTGATTTTGGTGGTGGTGGTCTGGTGCATCTGCTCCAACGGGCTGTTTTTGTCGGTGCTGCATCCCAATCTGGCCCACAGCCGGGGCGTAAAGGTGGGCGCCGTACAGGCACTGTTTACCGTGGTGATCGCTGTGGTGGTGACCATGGCGCTGAGCTGGGTGGGGCTGCTGGTGATCAACAGTTTGCTGGTGCTGCCCGGTGCGGCAGCCAGAAATTTTGCCAAAAATCTCCGGCAGTATCACCTGTTTTCGGTGCTGGGTGCCCTTGTCTGCGGGATTCTGGGGTTGATGGCCTCTTATTACTGGGGATGTTCCACCGGCGCTGCGGTATCGCTGCTGCTGGCTGTCTATTTCTTTGCGGGCTTCATTCTGCGCCGAGGAAAATAAGGAGGAAATGCGATGCTGACAGTAACCAATCCAGTGGAGATCGACCAGCAGGAGGTATCCTCCCTGATGAAGACGATTCGTGGCCTGTCCGTTGGCTCCATGATCAAAATCGTGCTTTTGATCGTGGTGCTGGTGGTACTGGTGAAGCTGCTGTGCCGGGTCTTTGACAAATTTTTGGAGCGCTCCAAAATTGACCGGAGCCTGTACGGATTCCTGCGGGCGGGCTGCCGGATCCTGCTGTATTTTATTGCTGTGACCATTATAGCAAGCAGCCTGAATATTGACGTGACCAGCCTGATCGCACTGCTCAGTGTGGCTGGCTTGGCGTTGTCACTGGCGCTTCAGGGCGCACTCAGCAATCTGGCGGGGGGGATTGTGATCCTTACCACCAAGCCCCTGCATGCGGGCGATTATGTGGCCGTTGGTGACAGTGAGGGCTTTGTGGAAGAGATCGGTATGACCTATACCAAGCTCATGACCTTTGACCGACGGACAATTTTTATTCCAAACAGTATCGTGACCTCCTCCAATATTGTGAACTTTACCATGGACGGAAAGCGCCGAGTGGAAATTGACCTGACAGCCAGCTATGATTGTGATGTAGATCAGGTCAGAGATACACTGCGGCAGGCCGTGGAAACAGTGGGCGGCTTTTATACGGATCCTCCCTATTTTATTCATGTAACAGGTTACGGTGACAGTGCAATTGCATATACGGTTCGCGTATATTGTAAAAGCGAGGACTACTGGAATCAGTACTATGGCCTGATGGAAGAGATTAAACGAACCTTTGACCGAAACGGCATTATCATGACCTATCCGCACCTCAATGTGCATATGGTAGAAAAATAGCATAATGAATCAAAAAACGGTCGTGCTGTCTTGTGGGCAGCACGACCGTTTGCGGCGTTTAAGGGTGGTTTTTACTTTTATCGGGGAGAAGCTTTTCTGCCAGAATGCAGAGCAGCATTGTGATGAGCATATCCGGCAGGGTGTTGCCTACGGGAATGTCAAAGCGCATCAGAAGGCGGTAGAGCACGAAACCAATGATCCAGAGGATAAAAGCACGAGGATCCAGCGCTTTATGACTGCTGTTTCGGTGCAGAAGAAAAAAGTCGGCGATCTGAATTGCGATCATGGGGGCAAATACCGACCCAATCAGATAGAGGAACCCGGTGATGTCGTCCATAGGGAAGACGATGGCACCAATGGTGCCAAGTAGGGCAGCTGCAATGGCCGCATACTTTCCCGGTATCCTTTTTGAGATGGACTCGAAGGAGATCCCTGCGGAATCGGCATCCAAAAATGTGGTGGTCACCGTGGAGAAGATGATGATCAGAAGTCCGGCAGTGCCCAGGCCGGCTTTCAGCATGATCTGCGCAATGTCGCTTTCGCCGGTGCGCATGGCAGCGCCCATGCCGATGATGTACATCCAGCAGCTCACAAGGCCGTAGATGATGGCACTGACTGCAGCAGCTTTGACTGGTTTTTCTGCCTCACGGGTGTAGTCGCTGATCAGCGGCAGCCATGAAAGAGGCATGGCAACGGCCAATTCTACTGCGGCGCCGAAGGTGAGGCTGTCGTCCGGCAGGGTGACAGCGGCGCTGCCGCCGAAAAAGATTACCTTACAGAGAATCAGTGTCAAAAGAAACAGTGCAGCCATGGCGAACGTATTGAGCTTTCCAAGATTGGTGATGCCGATGAGCACCCACAGAATGATCAGACCGCCGATGACCAGACACCAGACCCAATGCCCAATAGAGAAAATACCTCCGGCCGCCAGCGCCCCGTCGTAGATCATGATGGCTGTCCAGCCCAGCAGCTGTAATACATTCAGCAGGGCGAAGAAAACGGTTCCACGGCTTCCAAAGCTGCCCCTTACCGTTTCCATAGCGCTGAGGCGCTGCCTGCCACCGATGACGCCGGAGAGAAAAAGCAGTACACAGCCAATTACATGGCCCAGCAGAATGGCTGCAAGGCCCCGGCCAAAGCCCAAGGACGAAAAACTGGTTCCGGTTAGAATTTCGGCCAACGATACACCGGCTCCAAACCAAATCAGACCGTTTTCAAAGAGTGAAGTTCGTTTTTCCATCACCGAGCCTCTGCTTCCACTGTGTAGGCATTGGAAATGGCAAAGCCGTGATCCATAGGGCCGCTGCCTGCACCCAGATCCAGCATGGCCCCCAAGGCGCCGGAGATGTAGATTTTTGCCCGATGGACAGAATCCGTCAGGGAAAAGCCCTTGGCGAGATTGGCGGCAATGGCAGAGGAAAGGGTACAGCCGGTTCCGTGGGTATTGGAATTAAGGATGCGATGGCCACGGATCCAGTGGAAGCCGTCTGAATCGCACAGAAGATCGTTGGCATCGCTGAGCTGATGGCCACCCTTTACCAAAACGGCGCAGCCGTACCGGTCAAATATGGTTCTGGCGGCGATTTCCATGTCCTGCTCGGATGCAATCGTCTGACCGGTGAGCTCCATGGCTTCCGGAATATTTGGGGTCAGGATGTCGGCCATGGGAAGCAGCTGCTTTTTCAGTGTATCAATGGCGTCTGCGCTGATGAGCCGTGCGCCGCTGGTGGCGACCATCACCGGATCTACTACAATGTTTTGAGCATGGTATTCCCGGAGCTTTCCTGCAATCATCTCAATCAGGGGAGCTTCGGAGACCATGCCGATTTTTACGGCGTCGGGACGGATGTCTGTAAAAATGCTGTCGATCTCCTGCCCTAGAAATTCTGGCGTTGCATTGAGGATTGCGGTGACGCCGGTGGTGTTCTGGGCCGTTAAGGCGGTGATGGCGCTCATGGCGTAAACGCCATTGGCCAGCATGGTTTTGATATCTGCCTGAATTCCGGCGCCTCCACTGGAATCGCTTCCAGCTATGGTCAATGCTGTTTTCATCATGATCCTTCCTTTCGTAAATACAGCACGTTTTATTGTGCGACAGAAGGTGGTGCCCCCAATCTGCCGCAGTGGCCGGCTGGATTGCCAGCCAAGAGATTATTTATTTAATTCATCCCACCGGGCTGGAAACTCCAGAAGACTGGTGAGATAGCAACAGGCTTCGGATCGAAGTGCCTGCTGGTTTGGCTCCCCAAGGGGATCCCAAACACCGACCGTGCAGAATCCGGCAGCCTTTGCGGTTTTCAGGGCATAGAGAGAATCCTCCAGCACCAGCGTTTCCGCAGGGGTGGAACCCAGCGCTTTTGCGGCTTCCATGTAGATGTGAGGTTCGTGCTTGCTGGTGGACAGCTCGCTGGTGGTGAGAATGGGGGAGAGAAAGCCGATCAGACCGGTGCGTGTCAGCGCATGGGTCACATGGCTGCGGGGAGAGGAGGTGGCGGCGGCCATGGGAATCCTTTTTGTACTCAGAAACTTCAGAAGCGCCTGAGCGCCGGGCTTAGGCTGTACGCAGTTGTAATAAAAGTCCCGAAGAAGTTCCTGAATACCAGCAGCCACGGCCTCAGGAGACATTCCGAGAGGATAGCTGCGGCAGAGATATTGGGCTCCCTGCTCCATGCTCATGGAGAATAAAAGCTCGCTGAGCCCCGGCTCCGGGGCGATTCCATGGATGCGGAGAAACTGACCGCCCAAGTCCTGCCAGATGCACATGGAGTCCAGCAGCACGCCGTCTAAGTCAAAAATAACGCCCCGGATCATTGGCAAAGCATCTCCCGCGTGGCCTCTTTCAGGTCTCTGGCTGCTTTTTCGATATGGTCGGCGGCATAGATGGCGCTGATGACGGCCACACCGCAGATACCGCTTCCGGCCAGTTCCTTTACATTTTCCCGGGTAATGCCGCCGATGGCCACCACGGGGATGGAAACCGCCTGGCAAATGGCCTTCAAAGTCTCGTAGGAAACGTCATCGGCATCGTCCTTGGAGCCTGTATGGAACACGGCGCCTACGCCCAGATAGTCCGCACCCTGCTTTTGTGCCTGAATGGCCTGTTCTACGGTTTGGGCAGAGACCCCGAGAATCTTATCCGGGCCGATCTTCTCCCGTACCATTCCGGCCTCCATGTCGCTCTGCCCCACGTGGACGCCGTCTGCGCCCATGCGGACGGCAATTTCCACGTTGTCATTGACAATAAAGGGGACGTGGTATTCCCGGCAAAGGGCCTGCAGTTCCATGGCCTCGGTCAGAAAGGCACTGTCGTCCAGTGCCTTTTCCCGCAGCTGGAGGAAGGTAACGCCGCCGTCCAGACTCTCCTGAACGACTTCTTTCAGGGGGCGTCCCTGAAGCCAATGGCGGTCTGTGACCGCATACAGCAGAAGCTGACTTTTATCGCACCTCATAGCGGGCCCCCTGCTCCAGCGTTTCACCGGTCATATGATAGACGGCATCAATGATCCGATTTCGGTAAGTGGAATTGCCGTCACCCTCTGCCATGTGATTCCAGCCAATCTCGCCGGCCAGACCCATGGCACAGACTGCGGCTGCTGCCGCTTCGAGGGGCTGTTGGGGATTGGCCGTGACAAAGGGCGTCATCATGCCCGAGAGCTGACAGCCGGTTCCGGTGATCTTTCCCATCTCCGGGCGGCCATTGCGGATCACAAAGCATCGGGTACCATCACTGACCAGGTCAATGGCTCCGGTTACTGCAATGATGGCATGGGACTTTTGGGAAAAATCCTTAACAAAGGACACGGCAGTATCCAGATTTTCCTCCGTGACAGCATCGGCTACATCGGCGTCTACCCCTTTTGTGGTGCCGCTGCCCAATGCCAGCGTTTTAATTTCGGAGATATTGCCCCGGATGACGGTAAAGGGAATCTCTTTCATCAGGTTGACGGCTGTGTTGGTGCGGAGGGCGGAAGCGCCTGCGCCCACAGGGTCCAGCAGGATCACATGTCCCAGAGAAGCGGCTTTTTTCCCGGCACGGGACATGGCTTCGATGCTGCGCTGGTTCAGGGTTCCAATGTTGATATTCAGTCCACCGCAGATGGCGGTGATATCCTCTACGTCTTCGGGTTCATCGGACATGATGGGGCTGCCGCCGCAGGCAAGCAAAATATTGGCTACATCGTTGACGGTGACGTAATTTGTGATGTTGTGGACCAGCGGCACGCTGCTCCGAACACGATCCATGGTAATTCCCAGCATAATGATACTCCTTTGCAGTAAAAAACGGATATGTCCGTAAAGACATATCCGCAAAACGTCCCAAAGATCCAGTGACCCCAGGTGCAGCAATATATCCCTACGGTGGCATTATCCACATCAGGTTATGGGTCAGGGCGATGCAGCCCACTCTCAGCCTGCTCGGGCAGGCTCCCCTATTGACGGATATATGGTAGCACGATTGACGGTACATTGCAATAGCAATTTATTCGGAGAAACTGAGATGAAAAAAGCTGCCGCACCGGGGAACGGCGCGGCAGCGTAATCGGTATATTTAGATCTCATTATCCTCAATGAGCCCGTAGCCGCCATCGTTTCGACGATAGACCACGGAGACAGCACCGCCAGCGGCATCGTCCCGGAATACAAAGAAGCTGTGGCCCAACAGATTCATCTGCAAAATGGCTTCTTCGACTGTCATGGGCTTAATGGGGAACTTTTTGGAGCGAACAATCTGAAAATCGGAATCGCCGGTTTCCACAGGAACCGCATCCGGCGCATCGGGACTGCGGCTGAAGGCATCCGTGCGAAGGCGGCGGGCCAGTCGGGTCTTATTCTTTCGAATTTGACCTTCAATGGTGGCAACTGCGGCGTCAATAGAGGCCATCATATCGCTGGTGGTTTCCTCGGCCCGGAAGTAGGTGTTGCTGGCATGAACGGTAAGCTCAACGCGGCAGTTCTTCTTTTCCACCCGGAAGGTGACAGAAGCCTCTGCATCTCCACGGAAGTAACGCTCCAGCTTGCCGACCTTTTTTTCGGCATAGGCCTTTACGGCGGGATCTACCGTGCACTTTCTTTCGTTTAACTTCACATCCATAGAAATCAACTCCTTATGTGCATTGAAGGAAGAATCCTTCTATCCCTACTATAGCACAGTTGTGGTAGAAAGGAAATAGAAAACCACAGAAAATTGTGCAATTGTACGAAAAGTTCATATTGTTTACAAAAAAATAAAAGTCGCCGGGCACTTTGCTATGTGCCCGACGACAAAATGTATGAGGATTACTGAAGGTTCTCCTTCAGGGTTTCCAGTTCTTCCTTCAAGGCTATAGGCAGTTTATCGCCAAAGTCCTTGTAGAAGTCTTCGATGTTTGCAACATCCTCCATCCACAGATCCTTATCCACGCTGAGCAGACCGGTGAGGGTCTCCAGAGAGACATCGGTGCCCTCCAGATTGATGTCTGCGGGATTGGGCTCGTAGCCGATGGGGGTCTCCTGTGCGTCCACCTCATCGAAGCAGCGCTTCAGGATCCACTCCAGCACACGGAGGTTGTCGCCAAAGCCCGGCCACAGGAAGTTGCCGTCCTCGTCGGTGCGGAACCAGTTGACATTAAAGATCTTGGGAGGATTGGGAATCTTGTTGCCCATATCCAGCCAGTGCTGCCAGTAGTCGCCCATGTGGTAGCCACAGAAGGGACGCATAGCCATGGGGTCACGGCGGAGCACGCCCACTGCGCCGGTGGCGGCGGCGGTGGTCTCAGAGGCCATAATGGAGCCTACAAATACGCCGTGCTGCCAGGAACGGGACTGATAGACCAGCGGAGCGGTCTTTGCCCGGCGCCCGCCGAAGATGATGGCGGAAATGGGAACGCCCTGGGGGTTGTCAAACTCGGGGGAGATGCAGGGGCAGTTTTTGGCAGGGGCGGTGAAGCGGGAGTTGGGATGTGCACCCTTCTCTGTGGCGGTTTCGCCATTCCAGGGACGGCCCTGCCAATCCTCTGCATTGGTGGGGGGTGTCTTGTTCATGCCTTCCCACCATACGGTATTGTCGTCCTTGTTCAGCACAACATTGGTGAACAATGTGTTCTTTGCGGTAGAGGCCAGAGCATTGGGATTGGATTTGGCAGAGGTGCCGGGGGCAACGCCAAAGAAGCCGTTTTCGGGGTTTACAGCCCACAGACGGCCATCGGGGCCGATCCGCAGCCATGCAATGTCATCGCCAACGGTCCAGACCTTGTAGCCCTTCTTCTGATACTCTTCCGGAGGCACCAGCATGGCAAGATTCGTCTTGCCGCAGGCAGAGGGGAAGGCGGCGGTCACATAGCGGATCTCACCCTGAGGATTCTGAATGCCAAGGATCAGCATATGCTCGGCCATCCAGTCCTCCTGACGGCCCAGATAGGAGGCAATGCGCAGAGCAAAGCATTTTTTGCCCAAAAGAACGTTGCCGCCGTAGCCGGAGTTGATGGACATGATGGTATTGTCCTCGGGGAACTGTACGATGTAGCGCTCCTCGGGGTTCAGGTCAGCCTTGGCGTGGAGACCCTTGATAAAGTCACCGTCAGTGCCCAGTGCGTCCAGAACCTCATTGCCGATGCGGGTCATGATGTTCATAGAAATGACAACATAGATCGAATCGGTGACCTCAATGCCATACTTGGCAAAGGGGGAGCCAACAATGCTCATGGAATAGGGAATCACATACATGGTGCGGCCCTTCATGGCACCGTCATAGAGCTTATGGAGCTTTGCATACATCTCATGAGGGTCCATCCAGTTGTTGGTGGGGCCTGCATCCTCTTCCTTCCGGGAGCAGATAAAGGTACGGCTCTCCACGCGGGCCACATCGTTGGGATTGGAGCGGTGGAGATAGCAGCCGGGAAGCTTTTCCTGATTCAGGGTAATAAATTCACCCGTGGAAACTGCCTCAGCGGTGAGTCGGTCCAACTGGGCCTTATCACCGGTAATGAGCTCCACGGCGTCAGGCTTTACAAGCTGGGTCACCTCATCCAGCCATGCGTTTACCTTGACGTTGTTGGTAAGTGCCATAAATTGTTCCTCCATATTGTCCGCCAAAGCCCTCGTAGCTGAGCCCCGGCAGAAAGATTACTTTGTAATCATATAATAAATTCCGCCAGTTTTCAAGGGAAAATGCAGAATCCGTAAAATTTATTGCGGTAAATCGATAAATTGAAAGCGAAAATGGGTGGGTTCTGTGAAAAATAACGGAATATCAGTTGCAAATCACGCTGTTTTTTGATATATTATTGTAAACATCAGGCCGGATGGGTCCGACCGCTATTTGGAGGAAGAAGCATGAAGAAACTAAAAAGAGTCCTCTGCCTTATGCTGGCAGTCTGCATTTTGACCTGCTGCCTGTCCGGCTGCGGCAGTAAAAAAAAGCCGGTTGCCACCATGACATTGGAGGGCGGCGATCAGATCACCATTTATCTCTATCCGGATCAGGCACCCAACACGGTGGCGAACTTTATCTCTCTGGCCAACGCCGGGTTTTATGACGGGCTTACGTTCCATCGGGTGGTAGAAGACTTTATCATTCAGGGCGGTGATCCCAACGGAGATGGCACCGGCGGCCCGGGCTATACCATTGACGGTGAATTTGCAGACAACGGCTTTAAGAAGAATGACATCAAGATGGAGGAGGGCGTCATCGCCATGGCCCGGTTCTCCGATTCCGGCAGCGACACGGAGGAAGCCTATAACTCTGCCGGCAGCCAGTTCTTTATTCTCATGGCGGATAAGGACAGTCTGCAGGGTCAGTATGCGGCCTTTGGCAAGGTGTTCTCCGGCATGAATATCCTGAAGAAGCTTTCTCAGACGGATGTGGATTCCAATGATAAGCCCAGAAAGGACATTGTCATTGAGTCCATCCGGGTGGAGACCTATGGCGTGGATTACGGCACGCCCAAGACTACACCCAAGGAAGACTATGGTTCCGCTGTAGAAACCGAGTAAATCCAATCAGTCAAAAGATCGCCCCGCAGATCAAAATCTGCGGGGCGATTTGGCATCTCGATTAGTCCTCATTACAGTGGAAGGGAGCGGTCAGCTTGTCCCAGAAGCCGATGATCAGGCAGATACCGCCAGCCAGCGTCAGAGAAGCGCCGACGATTTTCAGTACAAAGCGTGCGATCTTCATAGGGAAATCTCCTTTCTTAGAAGCGTTTTGTGCGGAACCAGTATTCGTAGGTTTCCGTATAGCCCAGTTGATGGTACAGGGCACGTGCGCCGTGGTTATCGGACAGCACCTGAAGGTAGGCAGTGGTGCAGCCCTGCTCCTTGCCATAGTTCATAATGGCGGTGCAGATGTCTCCGCCCAGTCCGCGGCGGCGGCAGTCAGCGTCCACATAGATGTCATAGAGCCCCACATGCCCCCGTTCCAGCACACCCAGACCGCAGGCGACCATTTTTCCGTTTTCTACAATAGAGGCGGCGGCAATGGGGTAGTGGATGTTGCCAAGCATTGCAGATGCCGCAGGGCGCTGAGCTTCAGCAGTTCCGTTCATGGTAAGAAAGCCGTCCAGCCATGCCTCGGTCATTTCGCCGCTGACAGTTACCGCAGTGCCTGTCTTTCTGGGATAATCGGCCAAGTCACAGACAAAGATGTTGCCGTCACGCTCGGTGCCGTAGCCCATTTCATCGAGCACCTTGGTACAGGCGTCCAGCTGCGCCGGATCCATGCCCTCATGCAGCTTGAAGATTGACATGGAAAGGCCGGAGTGCCGATAGAGAGACTCGGTATACTCGATTTTTTCCCGGGCGGGGAGCGTTTCGGGATACATGGGGTTGGCGCAGTTTACCCGATAGGTAAAGCCGCCGCCGAAGCGGACACTCCAGCCGTCGTACATGACATTTTGCAGGGCCGGAAAGGCATTGCACTGAAGCTCCTCGTAAAATGAGATTTCCTGCTTGTTCATTGGAATCACTCCGTTATTTCAGTTCTGAGAGTATTATACTTCCCCTAAAACAACAATGCAATCAATTTTTCTAAGGTAGCAGTAGGGGAGACAGCTGAGAAAATGCATCGACCACGGGAACACCGGCAGAAAGCAGATCGGCCTTGGATTGGTGCCCAATGGCGCAGAGAATGCAGGGGACGCCCATGGCCTGAGCGGTTTCAAAGTCGTGGAGGGTGTCGCCGATCAGAACCATGTCCTCCGGTGCGATGGACTGTGTGGCCAGCCAGTCAAGGCCCCGCTGTACCTTTCCAGAGGCCAGTGTATCATTGGCGCCCAGCACGGCGTCAAAATAGCCTGCAATGTGGAAGCGGAAAAGATCCCGTTCCAGCGCCGCCTGATAGCCGGAGCTTAAAATGATTTGTGGGATGCCGTGGTTTCGGAGGCTGTCCAGAAGCTCCGGTACGCCCTGATGGAGCGCCTGAAAATGCCGGGGATAGAATGCCTGAAAGTCCCGGGTAATCTCCGACATGGGAACTTTATTCAGATCAAACAGATGTTCATAAAAGCGGCTGATGGGCGTGTCGATGTACTGGTAATACTGATCCATGGTGATGGGCGGCATATTTCGTTTGGCGAGAATATCGTTGACCACCAGCAGAGAGGCATAGCCGTCATCGGCCAATGTCCCATTCCAGTCCCAGATCACGGTTTTTGGTGTCTTCATAGGCTTCCTTCCTTATGAATGGGGCGGATACTGCTGGCGGAGCTCCTGTGCTCGCTGCTGCCGGGCCTTTAGGTCCTCACACATGGACTCATAGGCCCCGGCGTAGGCGGCTGCGAAATAGGGGCCCTTCCAGATCAGCAGAATGCCGAGGGTGAGCCCGCAGAGCAGAAACCAGGGCAGAAAGCTCAAATCCAGCAGAAACAGCTCCCAGCGGTGGCCTTGGGTCATAGCGCTGGAGGTCCGAAGCAGCTGCCATGGGGAGGCATCGGGGTGATCCATCAACAGAAACCAGATCATCCGGTACCGATAGGAGACGATCCACATGACCAGAACGGTCAGGACGCCTACGCCAATGGTCAGTCCCACTGCGGCGTTGGTGGGATCGGTGAGCATTGCCGCCAAATCCGCGCTGGAGGCGAAGAGACCGTAGCCAAGACTGACCAGAAAGCTGATGGGGATCAGGAAGGCGTAACTCCATGCGATCAGCAGCAGTGTATGCATTATTTCCAGCAGAATGACCCGCAGGGGCATATAAAAGCCCTCCAGAAGGGTGTTCATGGGAACCTCCTCCTGCCGATGGATCCGCAGTGCACCCAGCGTGTAACCGGCGCGGATCATCTGCATGACAGCCTGAATGACGAGACCGATGGCCAGGGAGAGCAGCAGACTTCTGGCACCGGAAGCCACAGTGGCGCTGAGGTAATTGCTGCTGCTGCCGATATGGGCGCTTAGCTCATTGGCGGCATATTGGAGCCCCAACAACACAGCCTGGCTAATGAGCGTCACCAGCGTCAGCAGCTTAGCAGGTTTTCCCGCCTGGGCGGCTCTTGATTTTGCGGTAAGTTTTATTTCACGGCGATTCAAAAAATCAACTCCAATTCTGGGCAAAATATGCGATATGAAACGTATCATACCCGGAGGAAAAAGTCAAGCTGGGGAAAAATAATCCGGGAATCGGTTGAAATACAAGGAATAGCGTGCTATAATAAAGTAAATAAAACTTACAGTCTGCATCGAATATATAGGGACTCAAATATCACCAAAGGAGGCCACCTTATGAACTTGGGTGAAAAAATCAAAGCCGCACGGCTGGAACGGCATATGACGCAGAAGGATGTGGTAGGCGACTATATCACCCGAAATATGCTTTCCAAGATTGAAAATGGCAGTGCCACACCCTCGGTCAAGACGCTGGAATACCTTGCAGGGGCGCTGGGGTTGCCGGCAGGCTATTTTATGACGGATTCCAACGGAGATGAGCTGACGCCGGGCAGTGTGGCCAGCGCCAGAAATCACTTTCGAAACGGAGAATATGAGGGCTGCGTACAGGTGCTCTCCGGGCTCGACATGGACGGCGGCTATCAGGATGAAGCGCTGCTGCTGATGGCTCGAGCAAAGATCGGCCTTTCCAAAAAGGCGATGACAGATGGCCGCTATGAAGAGGCCATTCGGCTGGCCAAGGAGGCTCTGGCGCATAACGATGACACCATTTATGCCTCAGCGGCATTCCGCACGGAAGCACTGCTGCTGGTAGCTCGGTGCACCATGGAGCTGCAGGGTGATTTTCAGAAGGCAATGGATGATTATCAGGCGGCCTATCAGGATCAGGGGCTGGGCGAGTTTTACCGGCTGACCATGGCGGAATACTATATTGATCAGGGAGACCTGGCCAGCGCCAAACGGGAAATGGACAGTATTGCACGCCTGTCGGAGGCCACTGAGCCTGCATATCTGATGCTCCAGGGACGTATGGAGCTGAAGGACAACCAGTATGAGCAGGCGGCCAAGCAGCTGGAAAAGGCAGAGCAGCTGGCCCGCACCACCGGCAGCAACTATTTTATGTCGGGACTCTATGCCATGCTGGAGCAGTGCTATCGGGAGATGGAAGACTTCAAAAAAGCCTATCACTATGCGTCTATGCAGCTGCAAATTAAGGAATAAACGGACGGCGCATGATGCGGGCGACCGAGAGACGAATAATGCGCCTACGCAGGTTCAAGATCCTGCGTAGGCGCATCCTGTATTTAATCGAGAATATATACGGTGCAGCTCCGTCGGCCAAACTGGATGCAGGTGCTGTAATCATCAAAGTAGAGGTCAATGATATTTCCCTTGATGGCGCCGCCGCAATCCTCGGCAGTGGCGACCCCGTAGATCCAATTTCCATCATCGGATACGATGTACATTCTGGTGCCGTAGGGGATTACGCTGGGATCCACGGCAATGGCGCCGTAACGGGCAGAGGTGCCGGTGGCAGTGGTACCGCCTCCGGTGTAGGCGGTGGCCTCTACGGAAATGGTGCTGCTGTAGGAGAGCACCTGACCGTCAGAGGTGGTGATGGTATTGCCGGAGACGGCGTCTTCCTCAGGTTCAGGTTCTGGCTCCGGTGTAGGTTCCGGTTCCGGCTCCGGTGTAGGCTCTGGTGTGGGCGCAGGCGTGGGTTCGGGCGTAGAAACAGGAGCGTCCTCGGATTTTGCCTCAGCTTTTACGGAGGCGGAAAGCAGTTCGGAGGCAGGCGTGGGAGCCTGTGTGGGCTCCTGTGAAACTTCCACGGCAGCCTCGGATTCCTGACAGGTTTCCTTACTGCCAACCAGAATTACTTCATCTACGGGAGCACTGAGCAGCTTGGTAGAGACGACCTGCGTGGAGACCAGCTGTCCGTTTTCGTAATTGAGCTGGGTAGTGATCTGATTTTTACCTTCTACACCGGCGACCTGTACCTTGGTTTCGCCGACCGGCAATGTGGGATCCAGATAGGATACGGTTTCGTAGGGAATGGCAGCCGTGGTGACCTGTGTTTTTTCATTGGAGTGAGCAATGGAAAGAGACATGCCGTCATAGGTGGGATCCAGAGTGGAAACAGCGGCCCCGTCGACTGTGAGTGTGTCACCAGAACCCAGAGAAATTGCAAGCTGATCCAGCAGATCTCCAACGGTTCCACCGTATACCGTGGCGCTAAGCGCTTCACCGGCGTTGTTGACGGTGATGTTCTGGCAGCGTGCAATGTTGATGCTGCGCCGGGTACTGCCGCCTTCCGTAGTAAACCGATCTCCGGCGCCAAGGGAGAGCCCGGCCTCTTCCAGCACTGCCTCTGTGCTGGCGGCAGAAGAGGTGATTTCGATGATGTTTTCACCGTCGATGATCGTATACCGGCATCGAGAAAGCACTGGGAAGGCGAAATAGACTGCGACCATTCCAACTAAGGCGAGAGAAAGGCCAAGCGTTAGAACCCAATGCCCCTTCTTGTGGGACGTTTTGCGGTGGCTCATGGATATGTACCTCCAAATAATTGCAAAATAAAAACAAAACAGCACGCAAAATAAAACAAATTGTAACTATTTGATACTATTATAACAGCAAAAATAAAAAAGTCAAGAAAAAGCAAGCGCCAATATCTGCCGCAACAAGGCCGAATACAGGTTTCCCTTGACAAGTGGGTAGAATGTGATAGGATGGTGATGGAATGAAAATTCCGCATTCTAAATTTGATGATGGAAAGGAAGGATTCCGGATGGAATTGAAGGGATCTAAGACTGAGGCTAATCTGCTGGCTGCCTTTGCCGGCGAGAGCGAAGCAAGAAATAAGTATACCTACTTTGCCAGCACGGCAAAGAAGGAGGGGTATGAGCAGATCGCAGCGATTTTCCAGCAGACAGCAGACAATGAAAAAGAGCACGCCAAGATGTGGTTCAAGGAGCTGGGTCTGCTGGGGAAAACCCCGGAGAATCTTCTGGCTGCCGCAGAAGGCGAGAACTATGAGTGGACGGATATGTACGAGCGCTTTGCCAAGGAGGCAGAAGAAGAGGGCTTCACTGCATTGGCGGTCAAATTCCGCATGGTGGGGGAGATCGAAAAGCACCATGAGGAGCGCTACCGTGCACTGCTGAAGAACATTGAGATGCAGGAGGTCTTTGAAAAGAGCACCGTAACGGTATGGGAGTGCCGGAACTGCGGGCATATTGTGGTAGGCACCAAGGCCCCGGAGGTATGTCCGGTCTGCGCCCATCCGCAGAGCTATTTTGAGGTTCGGAAAGAGAATTATTAAGCATAAAAATTTGGCCGCCATGGAATTACCCATGGCGGCCTCTTTGCATGAGGAATACTTATTAACGGATGACAGGTCCCTCTACGACCTGCGGCGGGTTTCGATGGAGCAGCAGTACCAGTACGGCACAGCAGCCAACGCACAATGCCACATTCAGCAGATAGAGCAGCTCACCGGTAAATGCGGCCGGGTGCTGGAGCAGATACCAGATCTCGCCCAGCAGCCAGAAAATGCATACCACCAGAGCAATCATGCCAGAGCGGTACAGCCGCCGGTAACCCGAGTAATAGACCCGCAGCTCACAAGCGTGCTTTGCCATAAGAAATTCGCCCTGTCCCATGATCCAGAAGATCAGCGGCACCAGTGACAGCAGACTTGGGATTGCCATGTATCGCTGCATTCCTCCGGAGGAGGGGAAGAACTGGGCAAGTATCTCAGCAATCAGCATTACCAGTGTGATTGCCGTGGTATAAAGCTTCATGCGCTTATGGTGCTGTGGAGAGGAATAGCCATATCTGGGGCCTGTGTATACAAGCTTACCAGAGGGGGCACGTTCATATCCATCAAAATATCGGCTGCCGTGGTATCGCAAAAGAAACTGCTCCTTCCAAGTATATTAAAGCTGGTTGATCTCCCGAACCCGATGGCAGGCACAGAAATGGTTCGGAAGAACCTCTTCCACCTTCGGAAGCTCCTGGGTGCACTGCTCAGTGGCATAGGGGCACCGGGAGGCAAAGCGGCAGCCGGGTTTGGGATTAATGGGGGATGTAACTTCGCCGCTCATAACGATCCGCTGGCGGTTTACATGAATGGAGGGAATGGGAATTGCGGAAAGCAGACCCTTGGTGTAGGGATGCAGCGGATTCTGGAACAGCTCCTTCGAAGCACATTTCTCTACCTGACAGCCCAGATACATGACCATGATTTCGTGGGAGATGTGCTTTACCACGGAGAGGTTATGGGTGATGAACATGTAGGTGAGGCCGTGCTCCTCCTGCAGATCCTGAAGCAGATTCAGAATCTGGGCCTGAATGGATACGTCCAGTGCGGATACAGGCTCATCACAGACGATGAAACGGGGAGACACAGACAGGGCACGGGCGATGCCGATACGCTGCCGCCGTCCGCCGTCCAGCTCATGGGGATAGGAGAAGGCATAGCGCCGTGCCAGACCTACGGTATCCATCAGCTCGGCCACGCGCTTTTCCAGTGCGGCCTTTCCCTTATAGAGCTTCATGACCTTCATGGGCTCGGCGATCAGATCACTGACGCACTTTCGGGGATCCAGAGAGGAAGCAGGATCCTGAAAGATCATCTGAATGTTCTTGTGGATCATCTTCTTCTGGGCTTTGCTGGGATGTGTGACATCCTCGCCGTCAAAGAGAATGGTGCCGCTGGTGGAGTCGTGGAGGTTCATGACGGTGCGTCCCAGAGTGGACTTGCCGCAGCCGGACTCGCCTACCACGCCCAGCGTGGTGCCTTCTTTAATGGTGAAGTTGACACCCTCTACCGCATGAAGGGCACCTTTGGGGGTCTTATAATATTTGCAGAGGTCGATGGCCTCTATGAGATTCTTATCAGGCATTGGTCTCCGTCTCCTTTCCGGCTTTTACCCGATCACAGTGATGGCAGCGGCACAGATGGCCGGGGCTCAGCTCTATGGCCGAGGGCTCCTGCTGGGAACACAGGTCGTCCGCATAGGGGCATCTGGGATGGAAAGCACAGCCGCTTGGGAGATTGGCCGGGTCAGGCATCAGACCTGCAATGGGCTGAAGCCGGTGGGTATCCTTCTCCAGAGAGGGGATGGAGTGAAACAGGCCAATGGTATAGGGATGGGCGGTGTGGTCGAAGATATCCTCCAGACTGCCTGTCTCTACGATCTTGCCTGCATACATAATGGCAACGGTATCACAGGATTCTGCAACAATGCCCAGATCATGGGTGATCAGGATCATGGAGGTGCCGAACTCTTCCTTCAGGTCGTTGATCATGCTCATGACCTGCGCCTGAATGGTGACATCCAGTGCCGTGGTGGGCTCGTCCGCCAGCAGCAGCTTGGGGTTGCAGGCCAGCGCAATGGCGATGACCACGCGCTGCTTCATACCGCCGGAGAACTGATGGGGGAAGTCACCGGCACGCTCAGCGCCGATGCCAACCTTGCCGAGAATCTCGATCATGCGGCCCTGGGCTTCGGACTTGGAGCAGTTCTGGTGCCGCAGTACCACCTCGGCCACCTGATCGCCCACGGTCATAACGGGGTTCAGGGCGGTCATGGGATCCTGGAAGATCATCGAGATCTCATTGCCCCGGATATCCTGCACTTCCTTTTCGGACATTTTCATAATGTCTTTGCCCTTGTATTCGATGGTGCCGGAGAGTACCTTGCCGGGTTCGGGAACCAGTCGGAGGATACCAAGGGCAGTTGTAGTTTTACCTGCACCGGTTTCACCAACGAGACCAAGGGTCTTACCGGGCTCTACGGAGAGGTCAATGCCGTTGACTGCGCAGACGTCGCCTTCCTCTGTCTGAAAATGAATGGAAAGATTTTTGATATCTAATAAGCTCATGTCTGCTCTCCTTACTTACGCATACGGGGATCCATGGCGTCACGCAGGCCATCGCCCAGCAGGTTGAAGCAGAGTTCTGCAACGACGATGAACAGGGCAGGGAATACGATGACATGCCAGCGGGTGGAAAAGTCATAGATAAAGTCGAGACCGTTGTTGAGGATGTTGCCCCATTCCGGTGTGGGGGGCTGAACGCCAAGCCCAAGGAACGACAGACCGGCAATACCCATGATGGCGCCGCCGATGTACAGAGAAGCCTGAACAATGATGGGGGCCATGCAGTTGGGGATCACATGGGTCACAATGATCTTGAAGTTGCTTTCGCCAAAGGAGCGGGCAGCCTCAATATACTCCTGACTATTGATGAGCATGGTGGAAGAACGGAGCTGACGGGCGATGATGGGAATCGTACCAACGGCCAGCGCCAGTGCCGTGTTGAATACGCCGGAACCCATTGCCACGGAGATACAGATGGCAAGCATCATGCCGGGGATGGACATGATAACATCCATAATACGCATCAGCGTGGAGTCAATGCGCTTTCCGAAGAAGCCGCAGAGTGCGCCGATGACCATACCGCAGACAATGCCGATGGCAACGGACAAAATAGCAATCAGCAGAGAGTAGCGGCCACCCACCAGAAGACGGGTCAGCAAGTCACGGCCATAGTCGTCGCAGCCCATCCAATGCTCCTTGCTGGGCAGGGCAAACCGCTGGGTCAGATCCTGCTCGGCGTAGTCGTAGGGACTTAAAACGCCCGCAAAAATGATGCCGAGAATCATGATCACAAGGATCACAAGGCAAACCATGCTCAGCTTGTTTTTACGAAGCCGATGCCAGATCTCGCCCATGTTGCTGCGCTTTTTCAGGCGCTCGCCCTGTGTCTCAGCGCTTTTTACAGAAGTTTTTGCAGCCATACTTACGCAGCCTCCTTTTCCGTCTTCTTTTTGCGCTTATTACCGCCGGTATACTGCGCCATGATACGGGGATCCACAAAGGCGTAAGCCAGATCGGTCAGCAGATTTGCCAGCGCAACTACCACAGCACAGATCACAACGCAGCCCTGAACCGTGATGAAGTCTTTGGACATAATGGAGTTGTTGATCAGCATGCCCATGCCAGGAATGTTAAAGATCATCTCTACCAGAATAGAGCCTGCCAAGCAGCTGCCAAGACCGGAGCCTACCATGGTGAGAATGGGGATCAGTGCGTTTTTGAGTACATGGCGGGAGATGACCTGCTTCTCTGCAATGCCCTTGGCCCGGGCGGTACGGACATAATCCTGACGAATGACCTCCAGCACAGAAGAACGGGTCATACGGGCGTCCTGCGTGATGGGGCCGATACCGGCGGCAATAATGGGAAGCACAAAGCTCTTCCAGCTGTCGGCACCGGAGGGTGGGAACCACCCCAGCTTCAGGGCGAAGACCAGCATCAGGATGACTGCCACCAGAAAGCCGGGCATGGCGTTCATGATAACGGCAAATGTGGTGGTGGCATAGTCAATGGCCGAGTTTTGGTGCAGTGCGGCCACAAGTCCCAGCGGAATGCCGATACAGATGGAGATGATCATAGCACCAATACCAAGCTTCAGGGTGTTTGGAATACGGCTGCTCAGCAGCTCCCACACAGTCTTGGAATAGACGTAGGAATTACCAAAATTGCCGTGACAGAGCTTCCATACATAGTCGCCCAGCTGGACGATGTAGGGACGATTCAGACCCATTTCTTCACGGGTCTGTTCCAGCTTGACCTCGTCCTTGGCGTTGAGGCCCAGCTTAATCATAGCGGGATCCGTGGTGCTGAAGAAGTTGATGGTGAATACGATAATCACCGCACCCAGAAGAACCGGGATGATCATCAGCAGACGGCGAATGATATATTTTGTCATGTAAAATCCCCCTCCTAAGGAGATATCAGAAAACGCGGCGGCAGGTCTCCCTGCCGCCGCGCGTGCTACGGGATCGGGCAAATGGTTTTATGCGATGCCCTTACGCAAAACGGAATTAGTCGGTCAGCAGAGTGGGATCCACGGTGCAGGAGTTATCAATGGCGGCAACAAAGCTGCTGTGTGCATTGTTAACGCCGTAGTTCTTGGTGCCGCAGTACAGCGGGACGAAGTAGTAGTTGTCGTGGATGTTCTGCATGAACTTCTGATAAATCTCGGTGCGCTCCTTCTGATCGTGAGAGGAGATGCCCTTGTTAAAGAGCTCGACCTGCTCGGGATCGGTGGAACGAATCAGAATGTTGTCGGACAGGGGGCCGAACTGCTGGAGCTGGCAAGCGGGATCCTTACCGGAGCCGTTGGATGCGCTGCCGATGGTCATATCCTGCTGACCGGAGAGCAGTACGGGAAGAATGGTGGCAAAATCGGCAACACCGGTGAGATCCAGATTGATGCCAACCTTTGCACAGTAGGCCTGAGCGGCCTCCAGCAGCTTGGAGTACCATGCGGTGCCCTCGGCATATACTGCGATGGTCAGAGGATTGTCGACAGAGTAGCCGGCCTTCTCCATGTATTCCTTTGCCTTGGCTTCGTCATACTCGTATGCGCCAAGATCCTTGTAGGCCCAGCAATCCTCGCTGACCAGAGAGGTGGCGGGCTTGTAGACGCCCTCACCAAGACCCTCTACCATAGCGGTGATGTCAAGGCAGTGTGCAAAGGCTTTACGAACGTTAATGTCTGCAAATGCGCCGGTGGTAACATCAGAAGCGGCCATCTCGAAGCCGACAACGCCGGGCTCCTCTACGCTGACCAGACTGGAATCCATCACTGCGCCGTTGTTCAGGTTGTTGATGTAGGTTGCCTCAGTCAGGAACACTGCGTCCAGATTACCGGCCTGGAAATCTGCATAACGGGTGGACTCCTCAGAATAGAACTGAACGTCCAGCTCGTCATAGTAGGGCTGATCGCCCCAGTAGAGGTCGTTGCGAACCAGCGTGTACTTAACGGACTCCTCCCAGCCGGACTTGTCGGACTGGCCGTCGCCTGCCAGCTTATAGGGGCCGGTGCCGTAGAGCCAGCCGTAGCTGGGATCGGCTTCGCAGGTTTCCTTGTCGAGGATCATGCAGCTAGCGTTGGCAAGCATATCGGTGAGAGAAGCATCGTAGCTGTTCATAGCAAGCACAACCGTGTAATCATCCTCGGCCTTGGAGTTTTCCAGATCCAGCCAAGTGTACATGGATGCGGTACGGGGCATTTCCATCATGTGCTGCAGGGTGAACAGAACATCATCAGCAGTCAGATCATTGCCGTTGGAGAACTTCACGCCCTGACGGAGCTTAATGGTCATGGAGCTGTCGTCATCAGCGAACTCCACAGACTCAGCCAGCTTGGGAACCATGTTGCCCTCAGAGTCAACGGTCCACAGAGTCTCACCCACGGCATGAACCAGAAAGCTGCCGGAATTGGTCTGAAGATCAGAAGCAGGATCAAAGGTGGTGGAGTTGGCATCGGTACCGTAGCGGAATACCTTGGGACCGGTGGACTCAGGCTCCTCGGCAGCGGGTGCCTCGGCGGTGCCGTCGGTGTTAGCCTGTGCAGCAGGCTCACCGGTGGAAGCGGCCGGAGTATCCGTTCCGGTGCTGCCGGTGGATGTGGCGGTAGTTCCGCCGCCGCAGGCTGTCATACCAAGCAGCATGGCGAGGCAGAGCATGGTTGCGATGATTTTTTTCATGTTTCGTATCCCTCCTAGGAAATCCATGGCGGTGTGGTTGTAATAAGCATGTGAAATGGTTGTGCCGCCATCAAAATGAATTATAGTCCGAATACTATTACTTTTCAATTAATTTTTATACGAATTTACGTATCAATTTCGTTACATAGTATCAAAAGTTGCGGTCAAACTGCAAATTATTGCAAATAAGCGGAAAACAATACATGAATGGCTGTACTTATACCAGTTTTCTGGAATTAGTGATATGGGAAAATTCAAAAAAGCGGCTGTGCGGAACAAGCCGCACAGCCGCTTACATATCATTTTTTGTGAAGTATTATACGTTGAACAGGAAGTTTACCACATCGCCGTCCTGCATCACATAATCCTTGCCCTCGGAGCGGACAAGGCCCTTGGCCCGGGCAGCGGCCAGCGTACCGCATTCTTTGAGATCGTGATAGGCGATCACCTCTGCACGGATAAAGCCACGCTCAAAGTCGGAATGAATTTTGCCTGCGGCCTGGGGGGCCTTCGTGCCCTTTTTGATGGTCCATGCACGGCATTCGTCGGGGCCTGCGGTCAGGAAGGAAATGAGGCCCAAGAGGGCATAAGAGCACTTAATGAGCTTGTCGAGACCGGATTCTTCAATGCCCAGTTCTTCCATGAACATCTGTTTTTCCTCCGGATCATCCAGCTCGGCAATATCGGCTTCCAGCTTGGCACAGATGGGGAGCACCTGTGCGCCCTCTTTCTGAGCCAGCTCTGCCACCTGATTGTAGAACTTGTTCTCGGTGGGGTTCGCAACGGTATCTTCGTCCAGATTTGCGGCATAGATTACATTTTTAAGGCTCAGCAGATCGGATGTCTGAAGCACGGCCAGCTCATCCTCGGAGCATTCGTAGGTACGTGCAGTCTTGCCTTCGTTGAGGTGCTCCAGCAGACCCTCAAAGATCTCAGCCTCCTGCAAGTACTTTTTGTCGCCCTTCGCAGCCTTCTTGGCCTTCTCGATGCGGCGCTCCACCATCTCAATATCGGCCATGACCAACTCCAAATTGATGATGTCAATGTCGCGGAGGGGATCGGTGCTGCCTTCTACATGGGTAATGTTGCTGTCTTCAAAGCAGCGCACCACGTGGACAATGGCATCCGTAGAGCGGATGTTGCTGAGGAACTTGTTGCCGAGTCCCTCGCCCTTGGAGGCGCCCTTGACCAGACCTGCAATGTCTACAAACTCAATGACTGCGGGCGTGAACTTCTTGGGGGAGTACATATCCCGAAGCCCCTCCAGCCGCTCATCGGGAACGGTGACCATGCCAACGTTGGGATCGATGGTGCAGAAGGGATAGTTGGCAGCCTCTGCGCCGGCGTTGGTGATGGCATTGAACAGGGTGCTTTTTCCCACATTGGGGAGACCAACGATACCTAATTTCATAGTTTTCTCTATCTCCTTTTTTTTTCAAGGGTTTTCGGCACTTGAACGGCGCTTACTGTACCATTACTGTACCATTTTGGTTTTGCTGCACTTTTTCAAATTGTAACACGGCTTTTGACATGGAATCATTCGTCACATGAACGTACCGATCCATCGACGTTTTGATGCTGGCGTGACCGAGTAATTTTTGCAGCACTTTGGGCTGCATTCCGCTTTCGATTGCACGCGTTGCATAGGTGTGGCGCAAAGCATGCATACAAAATCGCTGGATTCCTGCCTCATCGCACAGTTTGTAAAGATGGGTATCATAGGAACTGTTCTTCGTTGGCTCTCCTGTTCGCCAGTTGATAAAGACAAAATCGCGCATACACAGGCTCGCAGTTTCTCCCGTGCGCTGATCCATGTATTCCAGCGTGGAGTTGAGCAGTTCAGATTCCTTTCGCTGCGAAACCTGAGAATAGAGCTGTTTCAAGATGTCGTAAGCATGGCTTGTCAGCGGGATGGTGCGATAGCTCTGCTGCGTTTTGGGAGGACCTGCGCGCCACATCTTCTGTTTATGCCGAAACTCCAGCGTCTTATTTACCGTAAGAGTTCTTGCTTTCCAGTCGATGGCGTCCCATGTCAGCCCGATCACTTCATCTGTCCTCAGCCCTGTTTCTAAAATCAGGGCATACTACGCATAGTTGTGGGAGCGCTTGGCTACTTCCATAAATCTCTGCTGCTCATCCGTTGTAAGACATTTGATGTCATCCACAGCGCGGACGGGCTTGGTAAAGCGAACACCGTCCATCGGATGTTTCTGGATCATGTCGTTCATCACAGCAGCCCGAAACATTGTTCCCATTGCAATATATGTCTGACGGATTGTTGAACCGGCATACGATGCTTCCATTCGGTTGAAAACCATCTTGCAGTGCATAGGTTTGAGATCTGTGAGCCGCATCTTACCAATCACAGGCTTTACATTGTACTCATACCGTTCCCGGTAATTGCGCTGCGTGTTCGGCGCTAAGTCTCCCACGATGTGACTGATCCAAAATTCAAACCACTCTGTTACCGTCATATCCGGCGGAGCAAACACATCCTCGTGACGGTCTGCATACTTTGCATCTTCCAGCCAGTTCCGGGCTCCCGGAAGTGAGGAAAAGCACTTGACCTGACGCTTTCCTTCGCTGCTTACAAATCTTGCGCTATATAAACCGTCCTTTCTCTGGCAGATACCCTTGCCGCATTCTTTGCCTCGTAAACTTTTACCCATTCGGAAACTCCTTTCTCACTATGAGAAGAAGCCCCTATGCATTTTATAATTGTAGCACAAGGGCTTCCTTTTCTCAATAGTGAACTTACCTTCAAATTGCCATTGTACGGCTGATATACTGTTCAAACTCCCGGCGCTTTACCAGCTTTTTCGTCCCGACGAACAAAACGAAAGGGCAGTTGGGGCTGCGGAGCATACTGTCGATCTTGTTGATGCCGATATTGCTGTATTCTGCCGCCTCTCTGGCGGTCAGCGTCATTTTGAGGTGGATGGGGACGGTGAGAATGTTGTCCATGGAAATGTCTCCTTTCTTGGCGGCTATGTAGACAAATAGAATTCGATTTCGCAGCTGCGAGGGAAATCGTATTGCTTCCTACCTTCTGCGGTGCGGTAAGGCTTGGCATTCAAAGGCTTTTCGCCACCGAATTGTCTACGCCCGACCGCCGTTTGCGGGCGGATTTTGCCTTCTGCTGACGGTGAATGTTCTTGGCGCAGGTCGGGCAATATTTTGCCCTCCCGGAGCGGGCGAGGATGCCCGTGCCGCAGACTTCGCAGCGGCGAAGTTTCTTCGGGCTGAGGATGGTCTGTTCCAGCTTTGGCTGCTGGGGTAGCACGGCGCGGCGAAACCACCGGCAAAGCAGGCTTCGAGAGATGTGCTGCGGACAAACGCCGTCCAGCAGCAGGCAGTCGCCGCCTGAAAAGTTGCAGCAGCGCTTTGTGAGGCCGCGCACGCTGCGGAGCTGCCCCGGCGTCAGGCGAAAGAGCGAGCCGTGCGGCAGGCGTTCAATGGGGTCAAGCTTGTGCATCTTCACCCTCCTTTGCGATGAGCTTTGCGTCCGCCGGATAGTTCAGCGTGATGAGGGCGGGCTTGCCCAAGCCCTGTTTGCGCCGGATAATCAGGCCGCTATACTCCAGCTCCCGGAAGATCCGCGTGGCGCTCTGGCGGCTGCGGTGGAGTTTCGTCTGTGCCTGCTCCAAGGTGAAGTACAGCCGGATCGTGCCGTCCGGCTCGACGTAGCCGTTTTGCCGGGAAATGCTTGCCCTGTCCAGCAGCAGCGCATAGAGCACCTTGGCGTCGTTGCTGATGTCCCGCAGGGCTTCGTCTTGGAGAAGAAACCTCGGGAGCGGTACATAGGACGCCGCGGGGCTTTGTCATAACAAGGGCAAAAAAAGAAGCGCCTGCCACTACGACAAGCGCTTGGATTTGCATCAGTTATTCGAGCAAATCCTCTATATCCCTTTGATCGTATTCAGTTTTCTGCATCAGCCGACAGACACCATCTGCCTCATCCCGCTGCTGCAAAAGCTGGGCGAACGCCCGATAGAGCGCGGCCTGCCGCCGCTCGACCACGCCGCGATTCATCTGCAAGGCGTCCGCTGTCTTACGGATGGACAGTCCTTCGGAAAATCGCTTTTTGAAGATCTCTGCGTAGTCGTGGAGCACGGTCTTGAGGGACTGCTGAAGGAAGATCAGATCCTCGCACATGGCCCGGTACTCGTCCCGGTCATGAACGCCGATGTACTGCTTCCGTTCCCGGATGAGCCGGTACCGCTGCATATCCATGCGGTAGTTCTCGCAGATGTCCTTGGCATATTCGTAGTAGGTTTTGCTGCATCGGATGAAGCGATCTTCGTACTCGTCGTCAACGTAAGTGAAGCGCTTGCTCTTTGGCTCCGGAAAGCCGTCCTCATACACTTCACGGACGATGGATGTGTCGATCTCGCGCCGGGTCTGGCGGACATATTTGTCACGCAGCTCGCCGTCTACCTCGACCTTTTCGCAGAAGGAGGCGTAGCGGATGAGGTAGTAATGCTCGTTGTCCTCGCGGGAAAAGCTGGCGTCCTTGCAGACCACGATGGCCTCACCGGTGTCGATGTCCCTGGGCACCCGGACGACGAAGATGGGCTTTCCGTCGTATCGCGTATAAAACCCGGCAAATACCCGTTTGAGATCCATAAGAAAGCCCTCCTTCCGCCGATTTTCTTACAGTATAGCACAGATTTCGGCGGAGAGAAAGAACGGCGTTGGGACGGAGAAAACTGGGATTTGAGAGAACAGCAAGCACAGCCGCTGTCCGGACACGCGGTGATTTTGGGAATATCCCAAGCCCTTTGCATTTGGCTCGCAGCCTTATATTCAGGAGGCAGCCGATC
>CAUHNW010000024.1:0-43844 GCA_959607825.1 uncultured Oscillospiraceae bacterium
CAAAACGGGTGCCTGAGATACCATCATCGGTAAAGTGCGTAGGGTTGGGCAGCCCATTCCGGCGGGCAAAATCCTCTAACATCTGTTTTTGGTTGGATATGGAGTTGCTCTCGCCCTGTAACTCATCGTCCCGGCTCAGGCGCTCGTACAGTGGGGTAATTTTTTCATTTCTCATGGCTGTACCTCCTGAAACAAAAATGCTCTAAGTGATTGCTTCACTAACCATGACAAAATCATGATTAAGAAGTCACTTAGAGCATATATCACCCGCCGCCAACTTATATTTCTTATACTGCCGGACGGCGAAATGGTTGGGCTTGCGCGCTTCCAAGCGCTTGAACATCTGATCTACGGCGTTCTCAAAATCCTCATCGTCCTCCCGCACCTCCATGGCGTTTAGAAATTCGATCAGTGTGGCGAAATTCTGCTCCTCCTCCGGGGCTTCATAGTGGATGTAGCCGATCAGAGCCGTGTAGAGCAGTGTTTCGGCCTTTAGCCAAAAATCGTCGCCGGATTTTCCGTCGCCCTTGGTGTTGGCAATGAGGGTGTTCACCAGTTTCAGAATGTCCTTCTCGCTGTGGATGTACGCGAACGGATTGTAGTGCATGGATTTCTTGAAGTTGATGGTGTTGAAGATTTTGATGCGATAGCCGTTTTTCTGAAGGGCTGTGCCGCAGTCAAGGACGATATCGCCCTTCGGATCAGTGACAACGTAGGAACTATGCATTTGGAGTAGGTTTGGCTTCAGCCAATAGCGCGTTTTGCCGGAACCGGAGCCGCCGACCACCAGTACGTTCTTGTTCCGGGCATACTTGGGATTCTTCGGACGGTTGGACATGGTCAGCCGCTCTGTTTTCGTGAGAATAATGTTCTCCGAAAAGGTTGGATCTTCAAAGGGAGCAATGTCTTTTGGGGTGCCCCAACGGGCGCTGCCGTATTCCTCATTGTGGCGGTACTTTTTCGCATTGCGGCCTTTGAGATAGACGGCCAATCGCAACAGGCCGCCACAGACAGCGCCGAATACCAAATCCTCGGGGTAACGGCTGGGCCAAGGGGATTGAAACGCGGTTCCCAGCATGGAAAGAAAGCTCATGGTGTGGGCAGAAAGGTCGGAGCCGCTGGAGGTGCGCCAGGCAAGAGAGAGCTTGGTGGAGAGCAGGGCAATGAGCAGATAGGGAATGCTGAGAATTAGGCGACGTATTAGAATGGCTTTGTTTAACTGCACATTTGGTTTCCTCCTTGCATTGTGTGTCGGTCAATTATTTTTGTAAGGTGTATTGACTATTATACGCAAATTTGCGTATAATAGCATTGGAGTGATTTACATGAACCTGAAGCAATATCGGGAGCGGCTGGGCTACACCCAAAAGGAGCTGGCAGATCGAAGCGGGATCAACTATCGTTCCCTGCAGGACTATGAGCAGGGCCACAAGCGCCTTGCGTCTGCCAATGGGGAAACACTGCTTCGGCTGTCCATGGCGCTGGGCTGCTCCGTGGAACAGCTGTTCGATGATCCTGATGATACCGTGGCTGGTGCGCCGCTGCACAAAGAAAATAATGTTCCGCTTGAGAGAATCACCGCTCAGCCCCTGTTTTGCTCCAGATACAAGGTGCCGGGGCGCTGGGAGTACCACAACGGCGGAATCTGCACGGTGTTTTATTACGATGACAGGATTATCCGGCTCCCATTCGATGCGGTATTTACGGAGGAGCGGCTTTTGTGGGCGGCGGATGCTGCCGAGCTTCAAATGGAGTCCGCAATAGATGAGATCCTGTTCCAAAAAGAATTCGCAAATTGGGGGCTGTGAGCTGATGTCGGAAAGCATATTTTATTTGATGGGCTTGATCCGCAGATCAACGTAGAAGCAATTCTGAATGGCTATCATCGGAAAATAGAACTGCTCAGTCAATGGATGAAGTGATTTGGCCCGAAGCGTAAACCATGCAGAACACGTTGTATGAGACAAGGCTTTGTGGTATAATAAAAGCAGAAACAATGAAGTGAGGTGCTTTCTATGACAATCGATTCGTTAAAACGCAGCCTTTTGAATATTGTGAAAGCATATCCGATTTGCCGCATTACGCTATTTGGTTCCAGAGCGGATGGTACCAATCGTGAGGACAGCGACGTGGACTTGATCATTGAATTTTCCGCTCCGATCACACTTATGACGATTTCAAGGCTCCGCTGCGAGTTAGAGGAACTGCTTGGCTTGGGCGTAGATATTATTCACGGGCCAATCCAGCCAACGGACATGATTGAAATTGGGAAGGTTGTTGAGCTTTATGCAGCATAGAGATAAAATTGTCCTGCAAAAGGTTATCAGCGAAATAGACATCGGAACAGGATTGCTGGGCGATGCAACGCTTTCAGAATTCGCAGAGAATGAGCTTCTCAAACGTGCTGTCTGCATGACGGTGATCAATATCGGTGAGCTAATTAAGAACACGTCAGATGAATTGCGAAGCGCACACCGGGAAGTCCCGTGGAAGGCTGCCGCTGGTATGCGGGACATTGCGGCGCACAAATATCAGACTCTGCGTATGGAGGATGTTTACAATACCGCCAAAATTGATTTTGCAGAGTTACGAAGCATGTTTCAAGCAATTTTAGATGAGGAATTATAACGCTTCCGCCTGGATCACGCCGATTCAGGCGGTTTTTCATGTTCCTTACCTCTGCACCAGTGGTATGCGTGCAAAAGTGTAATTTATGGGTGAATAAATGTATTGAAAAGTGTAATAACTGTGCCATAAAAATAGTTGAAAAGTGTACAAGGATGAAGAAGCATACCCCTGAGCAGATATTACGTTCTGCTCAGGGGTATTTTCACGCGGTACGTTTCCCCCGAACCAGCAGCCGATGGCTGTTCACCCCCACGGGCACGCAAGTCACCAGTGTCACATAGTCCTCACCGTCCACGATCTGAAGCTCAGAGGTATCGGTGGGGGCTACCTTTCTGACCTGATCCACAGTATAGGTGAGATCCCGGTCATACACATGGATATAGAACACAGCCCCCTCCTTGAGCTTGGGCAGGTCCGTGAACAGTCGAGCCCCGCTCATGCCGGAATGCCCCGCCAGAACCGCATGGGTGCTGGGGCCGCCCACGGGCATGGAGGTCTCCGGCAGGTGGCCCACGCCCTTCATCAGAATGTCAGTGCTGACCCCATGGTAAATGGGCAGGAACACGCCGATGCTGGGGATCTCCACATAGCCCATGACCCCAGACGGGGTGACGTTCAAGAGCGAATCATATTCGGCATTGTCTGCATTTCCGTCCCGGAAGGGATCGGAGACCAGCTTCACCTGATCGGCCAGCTGGTCGTTGTAATTTTTGGCCCGTTCCAGCTCTGCCTCGGCATCCCCATCGTCCAGCTCTTCCACCTGATCCGTATATTCCACATAGAGCTCAGACTGATGGCGGTTACTGAGCCAGTTGGAGAGCGTCGGGTACAGGAGCATTCCGCAGCCGGAGAGAAACAGCACCGCGGAGATCAGAATGGGGAGCGCCCTCGAATGAGAGCGCTCCCTGCGTTTGCTGCCCCTGCTCATGCGCGGCGCTTCCGGGTGAATACGACTGCGCTGCCAACTGCGGTCAGCAGAGCCAGAATGCCCATGCCGTACAGGAGCTTATTGCCTCTGCCGCCGGTCTTGGGCAGCTCAAAGTTGGCAGTGTTGACGACGGTCAGTGGTACCAGTGCGGAGACGGAACCGTTGTCCTCCAGCATCTCCACGGTCTTGCCATTGACCGTAGCGGAAGCTGTCAGGAGATTTGCACCGCAGATATCGCAGACCTGAGTACCAGCGCTCTGGGAGATCACCACGGTAATGTCCTCCTTCAGCAGTGCATAGCCGCTGTCCGTGGCGGTCTCAGTGATCACATAGGTGTCATCCTCCAGCCCCTTCACCAGAACCTTGCCCTTGTTGGTGCCTTCGGACATGGGCACAAACTGCGTGGCTTCGGCCTCCTCGGTGGTGTGGCCGGTGACATAGTAAACGCCCTCGGCCTGATTTAGCGCTGCCTGCACATAATAGCCGTCCGTGGTGTTATGGAGCAGGAATTTGACCTTGGAAAAATCGCCGTTGTGGTCGGAGAACTCCTTGGTCAGGTCGATGCCATAGGTGTAGACGTGGCAGCAGTCCTTCAGGGTGTCATAATAGTCGGTGTTGGTGCGCTTCCAGGTCAGCTCCACATCATTGGGATTGCCGGAATCGCCGTAGACGGTGGCGGCATCACTGCCCACGGTGCAGGCATAGGTGATCCGCAGGGTGAGGTCGCTGTAGCCACGGCGCAGGCTGATGGCGGGAGCATAGACAGTTTCAGAGCTGTTGATTTCGTCCAGACCCGCCTGGGTCATTTCAATGGTCATGGAAGAACCGTTCATTGGGTCGTAATCGGTGTAGCTGGCAGTGAATTTGCCGTCAGCTTCCGTCCATGCTGCCACCAAATCGGTGCAGGCTTTGTCCCGGAAGAACTCCAGTTTCACATCGTTTTTGTTGTACCGGATGCCCTTGGAGAGGCTGTCCACAAAGGTATAGGTGGTCAGTGCCGTAGCAGGAGAGGTGATGGTGGGCAGTGTGGAGATTACCTGGTACTCCACCACATCCCCGTCAGAGGCAGTGGCGGTGTGGGCGTAACCATCGGTGATGTCATCGGTAGAACCATTGTTCTTGCCGGTGTCGGTATGGGCCTCCCGAACCGTCTTACTAAGATCCGGCATACCGGTCTCGTTCTTGGGGTACACGGTAACGTCGTAGTTCCAGCCAGTGCCGTCAATGGTGGTCATGGGGAGACTTACTAGGAAGGGATCAGTGGTGGAGGTGACGTTCTCCGGCACCCGGGTCTCAATGACCAGATAAAGCCCCTGTTCCAAATTGGCGGCTCCGGTCTTGCCGTTCTGATCGGTTTCAGGCAGAGCGATGCCGCCGCAGTTCTGCATATACTGCTCCAGCGCCGCCTTGGTGGAAGTAGAGTTTCGACTCAGAGCATCGGACAGAGCGTTGATGAGGGTATCGCTTTCAAAATACCAGACGCGGTTCTGCTGGGTGTCGTGATCCACCCGGTAGGCATCGTTGGTGGTGAGTCCCAGAGCGGAGAGAAACTGAATGGTCTCCTTGCTGCCGGTTTTGGTATTCTCAGTGAAGCTGTACAGGGGAATGGTCTCCTGCTGACCGTTCTTGGATGCGCCCTTATACATGGACAGTTGGCCCAGCCGAATGTAGCTGAACTCCACGCCCTGAATGGCGTACTGGCTGAGGGCCGCATTCACATCGGAATCATAGCTGCCGGTGGAAACATAGCTGCTGACATCCCAGGCCCCGTCCTGGGCAGCGGTGGTGGTGTCGTACTTATAAAGGGTCAGGGATACTGGCTTTTCGGTATCCACCGTGGCTGATGCTTCATCGGCGGCGGAAACGCCGGGGATCAGGGCGCTTGCCATCAGACTGAGGCCCAGCGCCAGTGCCGTGAGCTGCTTTAAGTGCATCTTTTTCATAGAATCATCCTCCTGTTAGATGTGGTGAAACAGCTTGCGCCGCCC
Organism: uncultured Oscillospiraceae bacterium; assembly: GCA_959607825.1. Classification (GTDB taxonomy): domain Bacteria; phylum Bacillota; class Clostridia; order Oscillospirales; family Oscillospiraceae; genus HGM13006. The sequence goes on from CAUHNW010000024.1 coordinate 5,545, forward strand.
GCAGCAGACAAAGAAAAATGCGCCCATGGCAATCAGAAGCATCGCCAGAGGCACAAAGGGAAAGTTTCGTCCGCCGGTCAAGGGTAGCGTGTAGATGTGATTGTTCTTGACGGTGAAGGTCAGGTCGTAGAAATATGCCTTGCCATTCTCCGTTTCATCCGGCTCTAACGTAACGTCCTGCTCCGGATATTCCGCAGGGATCACGCCCTCAAATACCGGCTCGGACAGGAGCGCATACCCATCGGGCGCGCTGACCTCAGTGAGACGATACTTGGTCTCGCCGTCCGCCCAAAGCCCTTCATAGGTGACGGTGCCCTGAGCATCCGTGGTAAGCTGGCCGTTCTGGACGTCTGCGGTGCTGGTATAGCCCTTGGCGATTACGTCATTGGAGCGTGACGCAACGGGCTTCCACTGGCTTCCGTCGTAGTATTCCAGCAGGAAGGTACAGCCGGGAAGCGGGCTGCCGTTCGCATCCTGCTTGGAAACGGAAATGCTTCCGGGCCACCGTTTGTTCTCACAGGTGACGGTAATGGAATCATCGTGCTTGCTCACCGTCCAGGTGCCGGTGTTGCTTTCGTCCAGCAGGTATCCGTGGGGTGCTGCGGTTTCCGTCCAGGTGTAGGTGACACCGTAGAACAGATTTTCAAAGAATGCGGTGCCGCTTGCGTCCGTGCCCATGACCTGCTTGCTGCCGTCGCTGCCCGTTAAGGTAAACATGGCGTTGGCCAGGGGCTCCTGGGTGTCGCCGTCCACCTTGCGGATGGTCAGCTTGCCGGTCCAGATGTTGTTGTGCAGCTCCAGCTGATTGCCGCAGGTATCGGCGGTTACGGTTTTGTTGTGCGCAGTGATTGCCGCTTCGTAAATCGTCTCGTCCAGATCATAGCCCGTCCAGCCGGAGACCTGCTGGAGGCAGTAGGTGCCATAAGGCAGGTCCTTGGAGGTGCCCTTGCCGTCTTTGCCGACGGTAATCATGTCGCGCTCAGAATCCTTGGCCTTATCGTAGCTGCCAGCGGATTTCAGCCATACGCGGAAAACGGCTCCGTCCTCCGGCTGCTTGGTTCCCGCAACCTGATTCCGGGCGCACTTGCTGACCTGGATTCTCCCGGCAATAACCTGATCCGATACCGTCAGGGCAATGTGATTGTCCGCCTCGAAATAGTGGCTGTAGCTGGTTTTCAGGGGATAGACCGTAGCATCCAGCTGATAGCCTATGGGGGCCTTGGTCTCCTTCAAGGTGTAAACCGCATCACTCTCCGTGCAGGGGTAAGAATCCGTGGTAAAGCTGCCGTTTTGAATGGTGTAGCTCTTTACGGCGGTGCCATTCCGGTAGAGGGTGTATTCCGCGCCGTCCAGGGTGGCATCGCCCTGGGCAGTTGCGCCGTTCGCATCGACTTTGGTAACGGTGGCATGCCAATACTTATAGGTGTTGGTGAAGCTGATGGTCTCCGCGCTTCCAGTGCCGGTTGTGCTGTCTGCGGAAATGGTCACAGTTTTTGCACGGACAGGAAGATAGGCATTGCCGGGGTCCAGCTCCTCCACAGTGTAGGTGCCCACATAGATGCCGGAAAAGGACGCCACGCCGGAGGAATTGGTGCTCACGGTCACATCCACATTCTTTCCGATGGTGGAGGTGCCGTAGAGCCGAAACTGAAAGCCCTTGAGACTTCCATAGTTTACGGATTTCTGTACCGTCAGCCCACCCGTCAGGGGCGTGTTCGTAAACGTAACGGTGCTGGTGCCGCCGGGCTGTAGGGTAACAGTCTGGGCGGGCTGAATCACATAGCCGGACACAGCCTGCTCCGTGACCGTATAGGTTCCGGCCTCCAGATCCGAAACGGTGATATTGCCGGAGCCGTCCGTGGTTCGGGTGACGGATGCCCCGGTAGCATCGTTCTGGATGGTGAAGGTCCAGCCGTCCAGGCCGATGCTGCTGTCCGATACCCGCTTGATGAGCTTTAGAGTTCCCGTTTCCGGGGCCGGAGGCGTGTAGCTGAGGGTCAGGTATGCCTTGGGATTGGAAGCGCCGCCATTGGTGAGCACCGTCTGATAGGTGCTGTTTTCCCAAATGGTCGGGTTGGAGGTGTCCATATCCACCTGACTGCTGGTTCCGGTGATAGTCTGACCTGCCACATTGTCAATGGAATCGGCGGGAACCGAAATGCTCAGACTGTTCCCGGAATGGGTAAAGGTCACGCCGGGATAGCTGAACGTGAAATAGTCCAGCACGCCGTTGGCATCGGTGACGGCTGCTTCATAGCAGTTCGTGGCCTTGTTAAAGGTCAGGTTCACAGTGCTGGGGCTGGAACTGCCGGAAAAGCTGGGTACAGAGCCGTTGGAGATCCCGGTGGAAATGGCATCGAGGATCGCCATATAGGGATAGTACAGGTCATTGCCCAGGGTTTTCTTGACCGCGTAGTAGAGGCCATAGTCTGAGCAATTCTGAATATCTGCGTACCGCTGCCGCATGATGACCTCCCAGATCAGCACCTGAGTAGCGGCATACTCCGCCTTCTAGCTGTAGCCGTAGGTGCGGTTGGGATAGCCGAAGGCAAGAATTTTCTGAATACTACAACGCTGGGTGGCGTCCAGCTCATACATCCAGTAGCTGGTGCTGCTGGCGCTGTTGCCGGAGTAGCCGGAATAGCTGGCCCCGGCGATGGAGGTGGTGTTCGGCTCGATGCAGTAGGCAGGTTCGCCGTCCATGGAGTGGTAGGCAATGGCGCTGGCGTAGAAATAGTGGCCGTACTTGTGGGTGCCATCGGTGTAATAGCGATTGCAGTACCAGGTGGGCGAGGTGTACTGCGGGAAGGTAACGCAGTCGGTTTTGCCCATGGCGGTAGCGGATGCACATGCTGCAACCTCATTCCGAGTCAGGGGCGCGCCATCGTCACTGCATGGGCCGTCCCAGTCGTCGTCAAAGTCCCAACTGTCATCCTCCACGGGGACAGCTTCCGATGTGCGGTCTTCTTCAACTAAATCCGCATCAATGGAGGAAACCGATTCCGCATCCACTTCACTGCTGTCCAGAACACTTTCTGTTGCGGCGCTGTCCTCCATATCTGCCGCAAACACGGCGGGCAGCATCCCCAGAAGGACAGCCAATAACAGCAGCAACGCAATCATGCGGATGGGTGTGTTTCGTGTCATAAATACCTCCTGTTTTCCTGGAGAAAAGCACTTACAGGCTCCGCTCCATATTTTTCTCCCGGGTCTTGTCAGGCTTCACTCGGGACTTCTCCTGTTCCAGTTCGCCCAGCACGCTGGCAGCCCTCCGTTTGCCCAGTTTTTTCACCATGAACTCCCGGAAGGCGGCATTTAGGGCATCGGCATCCCGTGCCTTGAAGAACACGATATAGCGAAGCGGCTGCCGGGAGTTATCCTTGGTGATGGCATAGTCGATGCCATATTTCCGGGCCACCCGGTGGAAGTCCCGGAGATTGGTCTGATCCAATGGGATGGAGCTGACGCCCTGACCCTGACCCACCAGCTCCTTAACGGTCTGCCTGCCTTGGGGCGTTTTAACCTGCTTGGCGGCTTTGGCTGCCTTGGATTTGGAGTGATGGGACTGGTATTTCCGGTAGCCGGTGATGATTGCCCGGAGGGTGAGCTTTGTGGTGCTGATGGCTAAGTTTACGGTCCGGTTTTCAACTTCTTCTTGCATGAAAAAACCTCCTGCGAATGGATTGGGTCAGCAGAAGGTTAGGGCGGAATCCCAAAGAAATCAGTCATCAGGATTTCCCTCCAAAGTCGATGATGCCGCTGAGACTCATAACCTCCACATGGAGCGCCTTGGCGGTGGCAATATCCCGGGCGATGTCCTCACAGCCGGGGTCGCCGCACGCGAACAGGCACCAGCATTTGCTCATCAAAGACTTGCACATGCCCAGCATTTCCGTCCGGGCCTTGGGGTCCTCCAGCTTCAAAAAGCAACTGAACATCAGCATGGGGCAAACCGGGGCGTAGCCCGCCTGATAGAGCAGCTGACAATAGTTGCTGGCCCGTTCCATCACGGCGGGAAAATTCTTGTCCCAGGAAGTGGACACATAGACCAGCTTGCGGCCCGCATTCTTACTCATAATCTACCTCCATTTTTCTTGTTTTGCTGACAAGTTGTCAGTCCTTGGGCGCATAGCCCTTGAGATTCAGCCGCAGAGCATCGCAAGTGCCGTCAGCCTCCAGACAATAGATCGTGTCCCGGCACAGCTGGCAGAGCCTGCGGATGCGGTAATAGTCTTCAGCGGTCACGGAGCAAATCGTTCCCCGGTCATTGCAGCGGAAGAACCAGACCGGCCCATAGATCAGCACATCGTCATCCAGAATGGCCTGATCCGCGTCAAAGCCAACCATAAGGCCGGTGTAGACCTCCTGGGCAAAGACGAGATTTTCGGGCATTCGACTTCCGTCCAGATCGGCAAAGGACACGATCACCGTTGCTTCATCGGCGGCTGCGGCAATCAGCAGGGGCGCTTCCTCCATTTCGTCCACCGGCATCGTCCCGAGAGCTTCCAGTGCCGCCTGCTTCCAGTCCCTCATAAGCTCCCGGCGCAGCTGCTGAAAGTCTGTGGGCAGCATCATCGGGGAGTGTGCATTTACGGCGGACTGATCGAACAGATTCTTCATGATTTCCATACAAACTGTCTCCTTTTCTGAAAATGGGTATAAAAACAGCGCCCCGGTTATTTGGGCGCATGGTTTACCGGATATGAATGGTGTTTTCAGCGCTCCATATCGCGCTGACGTCGTTTCTGCCACTGTTCCAGCAGCTTGATGATGGTTTCCTGCATCTGCCGGGGCGTGTAAGAGCGGGGGAAGTACTTCCGCAGCGTGGCGTCCTTGAGGGTGACATTGCCCAGCTCCGGCTTTTTGATTTCGCTCATGATGGTTCGCATGGTGTCCCGGTTCAGGGTGCCCTCCTGACTGAGCTTTTTCAGGCGCTGGGCCTGGGAAAGCGAGGGGGTGGACTGGGCGTAGTCCATGGCGTCCAGAAGCTCGTGCTGCTCCGGCTGGGAGAGATAAGACAGCTCCACCGCCGGATTGAAGGAAAGCTGCTTCTGATCCACCATGTCCAGCAGCTCGGGAATCAGCTCTGTGAGACGGATAAAACGTTGGACGGTTCGGGCACTTTCGTTCGTCCCTTCTGCAACAAGGGCATCTGTCCGCAACTTCGTGCCAAGTTGGCACGAAGTTAAATCCGTGCGCTGTCCCTGATGTTTCATGGCTTCCAGCTTCATCTTGTAGGCGAAAGCCCGCTCGCTGGGGAGAATGGTTTCCCGCTGCAAATTGGCATCCACCATGGCAATCACCGCCGCATCGTCGTCCATATTCCGCACGATCACCGGAATGGTTTTCAGCCCTGCCAGCGCTGCGGCATGCAGCCGCCGATGGCCGGAGATGATCTCATAGCCGCCCTCTGGCTGGGGCCGGGCAATGGCCGGAGCAAGCACCCCATACCGGGCCACGCTTTCCACCGTCCGCTGCATGGCCTCGTCATCCACTACCTTGAAGGGGTGATTCTGAAAGGGGTGAAGTTCGGCCAGCGGAAGATTCTGAATCTTCTCCAGATTGTCCTGACTGCGGGTTTCTTCGGTGGAAAAAATCTCATCGTAGCTGCTCAAGCTGACGTTTGCGCCTCTTTTCGGCATCGCTCAGTACCTCCTTCTGGTTGACGATGGCGATTACAGTTGGTTTTGACATGAATTTGCCTCCTGTGGATTTTGGCTCTGGGCCATATCGTGGTTGACCCGGAGCTGATAGTAGGTGTCGATGGTATCCGGGGCGTTGTAGATCGCCGCCAGCAGATACTGCCGAACGTCCTTGACTTGGGTGGTGGTCTTAGTCAGGCCGTCCATGACCATGCGGATGTGATCGGCGTCCAGCTTCATGAATTGGGACTTGACCACGGCGGTTGGCATGTTCTGCTTCCGGACGCGAACGGTAGGCGCATCGGTCATCAGCACGCTGAGAATCAGACTTTTGATTTCCTCCAGCATTTTCTGCTGGAGGGGGTATTCCTGCCGCAGAACCTCCAGCTGAAGCTGACCATCCAAATAGCGATCATAGGCATCGCGCTTCGCTTCATATCCTTCGTCCAGAATAGAATGACTCGATTTAAGATTACTGGATTCAGTCTTGATTAGATTCGTATTGATTCCTGATGATTTTCGAGATTCTGGAATGATGATTTCCGTAGACTCTGGAATCTCGTTTTTCATCATTCCAGATGGATGATTTTCATGATTCTGGATTGCTGATTCTCGAGGTGCTTCGCAGAAGCTCTTTACATAGATCAGATTTGGTTTTCCCAGGCCCTGACGTTTTCTTTCGATTAGCCCTGCCATTTTCTCAAGCTCCCGGAACAGGGCGGTTGCCTTTTGCGGGCCGCAGTTTAAGGACTCCTGCACATCAGCCAGGGAGAAAATGATGAACACACGATTCTGGTCATCCACCCATTTGTTTTTGATGGACAGGGAGACCCGATCCAGCAGCAGCCCATAGAGTACCTTGGCGTCGGTGGAAATATCCCGGTAGCGGTCATCGGTGAACAGGATCTTCGGAATTCGGTAGTAGGCGTATTGGCTGGCCTGCTCGGAATAGATATAATCAAGCATAAACATTACCTCCGGTCAAGTTTCTGTGGCTGCTTCGTTTTCCAGCGGTGTATATCACCTCCCTGCAAACAGAAATAGCGCCTGTCCTGCGGGAGTGGAGCCGTGCAGGACAGGCGCTATGTATCAGGTCAATGAATGAATTCTTGCAAAATGGACGAGTAAATGCGAAATTGTATACAAAAGGAATTTGTGACGAAAAATGTTTCGTCATTTTGACGAACAACCCATTTATCGGCTAAATATGGATTTTAAAAGAAATAAATGGAATATATATCATGATAATTCAATTTAATGGGCCGAATCTGTAAGTATATGTTATTTTTCAATATGAGGTCGGAACATCAAGGTCGGAGGCGGCCTCCATCTTGAACTTGTCCAGGGCCTCGCGGGCCTCGGGGACAACTGCGTTGTTGTTGGATTTCATACGATACATCTCCTTCAATTTTTCTCCGCAATACCGAAGGGTTTACGGCGCAGGCAGAGAAGCTGCATTGCGTGGCTGAAATCCTTCGGTATTGCACCGGTCTTTGTGACCATCCATATTGTTGCCCTAATTGAAAAAGATATGATTTGTAAAATTATGCAGTCTGCGTTAAAAATGGTATACACAAGATGCGAAAAAAATACAGGGGCTTGGATGGCGGGACAAAGCGGGAAGATGGAGCGGGACATGGGACGGTTTTCGCAAATAATCACACGGAAAGGGCGGTTTTCGTCCCTTGTAACAGGGCTCTGACGTCCGTATACTGAGGTTAGACCCCACCGACCAAGGAAATTTTTACAAGGAGGAACGAAAATGAAAAAGAAATTGTTGGCCCTGCTGTTGGTGTTGTCCGTAATTTGTACGGTGCTGACGGGATGCGGCGGAGCACAGACCAGCTCCGCCCCGGCGGGTTCATCGGCGCAGGAGACTGCCGGTGCAGCACCGGAAGCCCCCTCGGAAAACACCGAGACACCGGCTCCGGCAGCGCCCGGCTCTGGCGAGGAGTCGGCTGCACCGGAGGAGGCGGAGCCGGAGACCATGGACTTTACCGAGTCCAACGCCGCCATGGACTTTACGGGCTTTCAGGAGATGCTGAAGACCCTGACCACGGAGCTTCCCGTGGTGGATCAGCCGGAGACACTGACCTACTTCTTCGGCTATGAGTCCAGCGTGCTGAACTATCTGCCCGGAGGGGAGCTCCAGAACCATCAGATCTGGTCGGCGCTGGAGGATCTGACCGGCGTTCATGTGGAAATGACCATCGTGGATTCCTCCACGGCCACGGACAAGCTGAACCTGATGCTGGCCTCCGGAGACTTTACGGACCTGATGAACATGTCCAGCTACACCTCCGGGGTAGATGCGGCCTATGAGCAGGAGATCATTCTGGATCTGGGAGACCAGCTGGAGGCGAACATGCCCAACTACTGGACCATCATCCACTCGGATCAGAAGCTGCTGGGAGAGGTTCAGGACAGCGGAAAGTTCCTTGCCATCTATCCCATCAAGGACGAGGTGGCAAATCCCCAGGACATGGGCCCCTTTGTGCGCATGGACTGGCTGGAGGACCTGAACATGGAGGTGCCCACCACCTATGACGAGCTGACCAAGGTGCTCGAAGCCTTTAAGAGCGAGAAAAACTGCGCCGAGCCCATGAGCCTTTACAACACCGTCTCCATGAATGACGGCCTGCTGATGGGCGGCTTCGGCTCCATGGCGGAGCTTTCCACCAACGGCCTCAGCGGCAACGCCCTCAACGGCTACTATCAGGAGGACGGCCATGTGATCTACGGGGCCACCGCCGACGGCACCAGAAAGTTTTTGAGCTGGCTCCACATGCTCTATGAAAAGGGGCTCATCGACTTTGAGAACATGCAGAACCGCATGATCAACCCCTTCGGCGAGCTCACCGCCGTGGCCTGCGCTCAGGGCGACACCGGCTATATGTTCTCCAACCAGCCCTTCGGCGGCAACTACTCGGTGATGGCCGCTTCGGACTACGGCGACCCGGGCTGCAACTGGTGGCCGGTGCAGGACGTGGGGGAGACCCCCGGACAGGAGATCCCCTTCTTTGAAGAGGTGACGCTGGTGGACAACATCGCCACCATCCTCTGCGTCTCCACCCAGTGCGAGAACGTGGAAACGGCCCTGAAGTTTTTGGACTACGGCTACAGCTATGCGGGCAGCCTGCTCTACAACTTCGGCTATCAGAAGGGCAGCGGCCATGAGATCGAGAGCTGGGACTTCAATGCAGAGGGACGGCCGGAGTTCGATCCCGCCGTATTCGAGCAGTTCGGGGCCACCGCCATCGGCTCCTCGGTGCTGGCCACAAAGGATCTGGGCGGCGTCATCGTGGACACCCGTCTGGCCTTTGAGTTCGGAGACCGGGAGAACGCCTGCTTTGACGCATGGAAGACCAACAAGCGGCCTGCCAACATTCTCGGCTCCGCCACCCAGTTCACCGCTGAGGAGGGGCAGGAGGCCGCAGGCATCTACAGCGACATCCTGACCCATGTATCCACCAGCGTCCTTCAGTTCATCAACGGAGATCTGGACGTGGATGACGACAGCGTGTGGAAGGGCTATGTCTCGGAGATCGAGGCCATGGATTTGGGCCGTCTCACGGAGATCGTGCAGACCGCCTATGACCGGGCCTCCTCGGAACGCTAGTGGTGATCCTGCTGGTGCTCACGGCCATTCTGATCACAAGAGTCCGGGCACGGAAGCAGCTCCGGGCCATGGCCCTGCAAAAGGCCGATGAAACGGCGGCGCTGGCCCTTTGAAACGGAGACAACCCCTTGGGACGCACCATCCCCATCCTTGCCATGACCGCCAACGCCTTCTCGGAGGACGTGAAGGACTGTCTGGATGCCGGCATGGACGCCCCTGCGGCAAAGCCGCTGGACACTGCGGCGCTGGAGCGCACCCTCAGAAGCCTGCCGGCACGGGACTTCCGCACCAAGGAATCATATCAGGAAATACAGATCGCCCCCATGCGGCAAAGGCCGCATGGGGGCAGTTTTTGGACAGGTGACGGTTGGGGATGCAGGTCAATGGATGGGCCGGGGGCAGGGGCACAGCTCCAAGGTGTCCGGGTGAAGCAGAAGATGGGGCTTCTTCATCCCAGCCAAACCGGAAGCGGGTGGGAACGTGGGCCAGAAAGCCACAGGTTTTTACGTCCATGGGATCACCTCATCAACACACCGGAATTGGTTCATTTCATGCAAGCTGCATTAAATTTTAGCACATTGCATCTATAAATGCAATGTGCATTTGTGATTGGTTGTTGCAAAAATGCCCATACTCTATAATGACAGCACTAGGGGATGGGAGCGTGATCGCGTGGTGCCGGAGATCGACTACTCGAAAATCGGAAAAAGGATACGGAGTGCCCGGCTGGAAAAGGGACTCAGTCAGGCGGAATTGGGCGCTTTGATCGGCTGTTCCAATAACCACATGAGCCACGTGGAAGTGGGGCAGACCAAGGTCTCCCTGCCCATGCTCTTAAAGCTGGCCTTTGTACTGGAAAAGGACATCAACTACTTTCTGCTGGACACGCCATACGCCAGCAAGTCGTGCATGATCAACTCGGAAATTGCCGGAAAGCTGGATCGGTGCAGCGCAGACACCCTGATCACGGTCAGCAAAATCATTGATGTGATGCTGGAGGCACAGCGGTCGGAGCCCGGCGGCGAATAAAGCCCCCTGTGGATAAGATTGCAATTCATGGAAATACAGATCGCCCCCATGCGGCAAAGGCCGCATGGGGGCAGTTTTGCGGCAGACGGCGGTTGGGGATGCAGGTCAATGGATGGGCCGTCCGGCGGCGAATAAAGCCCCTGCCGGGTGAGGAGAATGCGGAGAGCATTACACTGGTGGTATAGAGTATGCCAAAAAAGCATTTGTGTCGATTGTGTGAAGAGAGTATGATGAACTTGGGCACACAAATGACACAAAGGAGGACAAAATGACAATGAAAAAGAAGATCGGAGCCATGTCCCTGGCACTGTGCATGCTCCTTGGCATGCTTTCCGGCTGCGGAAGCAAGCAGCCCTCTGCGCCAAGCGCCGCCTCCGCAAAGGAGAGCCTGACCAACTCAGCCCCTGCGGAAGAGACCACGGCGGCACCCGCCGCACCGGAGGCAGAGGCATCCGTCTCGGCGGAGGAGGCCAGCGTACAGCCGGAGCCCCCGGCTGTTACCGTAAGCTATCCCCTGTGCCAGCCCGGGGAGATCGAGCTGGACGTATACATGGCCATGTCAGGGTTCCTGCCCATGGTGATCCCCGACGTGGCCACCAATGGACTCAACGGCAACCGGGGCGTCCAGTGCATGGAGGAGGCCACCGGCGTCCATCTGAACTGGACACTCATTGATCAGGACGCCTATGCGGAGAAATTCTCCATCACGCTGGCGGCGGGGGATTACCCCGACTACTTCGGCGTGCCGGATACGCAGGTCTCCGGGGGAATCGACGCACTGGTGGAGCAGGACATCTGCATCGACCTGATGCCCATGCTGGACGACTGTCTGCCGGATTTCAAAAACGGCATTTTCTCCACCAATGAGGAATACCGCAAGGGCCTGATCTCCGACAACGGCCGCATGACCACCATCAAATCCTATGAGAATCAGTCCACCATGGGGCTGTACATCCGGCAGGACTGGCTGGATCAGCTGGGGCTTGCGGTACCGGAGACCTTTGACGAGCTGCACGATGTGCTTGCGGCCTTCAAGAACCAGATCCCCGGCTGCAACTATCCCATGCTGCTGACCCAGAACTGGGACTACTCCAACAACGGCTTTGTGGGCGGCTTTGACACCTCCGGCTACGGCACCAGCTCGGATCTTTCCTACTTTGTAGAGGACGGCAAGGTGCAGGCGGGCATCCTCAGCGACAACTATCGGGACTATATACAGATGCTCCGGGACTGGTTTGCAGAGGGCATTCTGGGCGAGCCGAGCATGAATATGCAGAACATGTTCCCCATCAACGAGTACATCCTCAGCAATCAGTGCGGCTTTGCCTTCGGACAGTCCGACACCCTGTCGGAATCCTCCAAGCAGCAGGCAGGCGGCACCTATGACATGGAGCCCATCAAGGCCATCGTCCGGGAAAAGGGCGACACCTTCAAGCTCTATGCCAACAAGGGGCAGACCGGCAACGGCGGCTGGGCCATCACTACGGCCTGCGAGTACCCCGAGGAGGCCGCAAAGGTCATCAACTGGATGTGGACGGAGGACGGCTACAAGGCCATGAACTTCGGCGTCGAGGGGGAGACCTATAACATGGTAGACGGCAAGGTGGAGTACACCGACCTGATTACCAACAATCCCAACGGCTTTAACGCCATGTTCAACACCTGCAGCGAGATTGCCTTCTTTGACCTGCCCTTTGACTGCGCCATGGAGCGCAAGGCGGCCACCTTCTCCAACGAGGCCGAGGCCAAGGCCCAGGAGGTATGGCGGGAGAACACCTCCAACGAGTACCAGTATTACGGCAGCCTCAGCGTTCCCGAGAGTGAGGAATACGGCACCATTGCCAGCGACCTTTCCACCAAGGCAGCGGAGACCGTCAGCAAGTTTATCATCGGCGACCGCCCCATGGAGGAGTGGGATTCCTTCATCGAGGAGCTGAAGGGCATGAACATTGCCCGCTGCATCGAGCTGAAGCAGGCGGCCTATGACCGCTATCAGGCCAGATAATCCGCCCCTCTGAATATGTGCCCGAGAAAGGGGGCTGCCGCAATGGACTGCGGCAGCCCCCTTTGGACACTGCGCATGCCCGAAGGAAATCCCCTTGGGGGACGTTTTTGTCCGCTTAAGGCGGACAAAAAACACACTTGCGGCCTATAAAGTATTTTGTGTCGTGTACAGAAGGTGAATTGCCCCGCAGGGGCAAGAGAAGCCACCCTGGGGTGCGCCCCTCCGCAAAATAAATTTGATTTTATTTGCTGCGAAGGCAGCAAACGCTGCAAGGCTTTTTTGACAGACGGAGCGCCGGCAAAGGCCGGCGCTCCTTTTCGTCCCTGGAGGAACCCTGCGGCATCATGGGACATGGGGCGGATTTTCCGCCCTTCTCATCCCGGTATCCCACAAAGTTATACCCCTATGTCAAGAATGTATAGCGCTCCCGGGGGAAATGTATGGTACAATAGACCTGCGAATATGCCGGGGCGGCGGCTTCGGCGGAAGAAAGGAATTGAAGCCATGTTTGTTATTGACCGCAGCCTATGTGCGTGCTGCCACAACTGCGCCAGCGACTGTCCCATGCAGGCCATTGATTTTGTGGGCACGAAATACCAGATTGATCAGGACAAGTGCGTAAAGTGCGGCCTCTGCGCCAAGCTATGTCATACCGGGGCCTGCCATGAGGTGCCGGAGAAGGAGCCCGTCATCAGCCAGCACGATCCCATCACCTTGGACTGTGATGTGGTGGTGGTTGGCGCCGGATCGGGGCTTGTGTCCGCCGTCCGGGCGGCTCAGGCGGGCAAAAAGGTCATCGTGCTGGAAAAGAGCCACAAGCTGGGAGGCAACACCGACTTTGCCCACGGATATATGGTCACCTATTCCAAATGGCACCAGGAGCTGGGCATTCCCGATGAGCGGGAGGGGGCGGTAAAGGCCTTCTCGGAGCGCAGTGACGGGGAGATCGATGAGGGGCTGCTGCGCTCGGCGGTCTACGGCACATGCGACTTCTTTGACTGGCTGTGCTCCCTCTGCGACATCACCAAGACCTACACCCTGAAAAAAGCCTCGGACACGGACTTCCACGGCCCCATGTTCGGGCAGGGGGTTCTGGAAATGAGCGACCGGCAGTTTGAAAACCTGCTGTGCCGGGATGACGCCATCGGCCCCGGCTGGGGCGGCACCCATGTGAAGCACACCATGCTGGACGCCATCGAGCAGTACAATCTGCCGGTGAAGATCCTCACCTGCACGGCGGCAGAGCATTTGCAGCTGGACGAAAACGGGAAGATCTGCGGCGTCATTGCCAAGGATCCCGGCGGGGAGGTACACATCCACTGTCGGGCCCTGATGCTCGCCTGCGGCGGCTTTGGCCGGAACGACGAGATGCTGAAGGAATACTGCGACTTCGACTTCTTCGGCGGCGAGACCCCCATCCATCGGTTCTCGGTGCCCGGGGACACCGGCGACGGCGTGAAGATGCTCCGGGAGCTGGGGGTGGAGCCGGATCCCCAGAAGATGTTTGTGAGCATGTTCGGCCCCAAGCATCACCCCTTTAACAACTCCATTGCGGACTTTGCGCTGGAGCCGGAGTTCATTCAGGTGAACCTCAACGGACGGCGCTGGGTGGACGAGACCAAGGGCATTATGAACGGCATGAGCCAGCTGATCTCGGAGCAGCCCAAGGAGATCTCCTACGCCATCTTCCCCTATGACCAGATCAAGGCCTGCGCGGAGCGGTATGTAAACAATCCCGCCATGGCCAACAAGAAGCAGTTCTACGCCACTTGGGAGGCGGATCTGGAAGAGGAGAGCAAGCTGGACACTCCCGTGAAGAAGGCGGATACTCTGGAGGAGCTGGCAGTGCGCATGGGGGCCGACCCCAAGGCGTTCCTTGCGGAGATCGAGAAGTACAACCGGTTCTGTCAGGACGGCAAGGACGGGGACTTTGGCAAGGATCCCAAGTTCCTGATCCCCATTCCCATGGACAAGGGCCCCTACTATGCGGTCTACGGCCAGCGGTTTTCTGAAGCGGCCATGGGCGGCGTCACCGTGAACCCCAAGTGTCAGGTGCTCCGGAACGACGGCAGCATCATCCCCGGCCTCTATGCCGGCGGCGACTGCACCTCGGCCATGCACCGGAAGGGCAAGCTGGCCCCGGTTTCCGAGCTCACATGGGCCATGGCGGCCAACTACATCGCAGGCGGCAATATGACGGCCTATCTCGATGGAAAAGAAGAACGATAAGGAGGGACGAACATCATGTTTATGCCTGATAATACAGTATTTGTGCCGGTGGAAAACCCCAACATGACCGCTGAGCGCACCGAAAACCAGAAGATCTCCATGGAGGAGCGGCTCACGTCCTTCCATGAAATTCAGAAGACCTATACCGAAGAGGAGGCGGCCCGGGAGGCAAGCCGCTGCATGGGATGTCCCAGAAAGTGGTGCTCCGTCCACTGTCCCGCCGGGATGCCGGTGCCGGACTTCATCAAAAAGATCCGGGAGAAGGACTATGAGGGGGCCTATGAGATCATCTGCTCCGCCTCCACTCTGCCGGAGTTCTGCTCCCGGCTGTGCCCCCAGGAGAAGCAGTGCCAGAGCGAGTGCACCCGTTCCATCCGCACCGAGGCCGTGGGCATTGGACGGCTGGAGCGCTTCGCCGTGGAGATGCACTATGCCTCCGGCAAGGACGAGACCGTTGGCCCCGACACCGGCAAGTCCGTGGCGGTCATCGGCTCCGGCCCCAGCGGCCTCAGCGCCGCCGTGGCCCTGCGGAAAATGGGCCACGCTGTGACCGTGATCGAGAAAAACGAGTACCCCGGGGGCTTACTCCGCTACGGCATCCCCGGCATGAAGCTGGACAAGGATACCCTTGACCGGAAGATCGACGCCATGACCCGCATGGGCGTGACCTTTATGACCGGCGTGGAGCCCTCGGACAGCCTGCTGAAGGGCTATGACGCCGTGGTGCTGGCGGTGGGCACCGGCAACGCCCGGGGCCTGAAGCTGGAAGGGGCCGAAAAGGCCAAGGGCATCCACAAGGCCGTGGACTATCTCTCCGGCAAGGCCGGGGACACCGCCAAGGGCAAGGATGTGGTCATCATCGGCGGCGGCGACACCGGCAACGACTGCGTGGGCACCGCCATCCGGCAGGGGGCCAAGTCCATCACCCAGATCGAAATGCTGCCCAAGGTGGCAAAGGAGCAGATCCTCTACAATCCCATGATGGAAAGACCAAAGGAGCAGAAGTTCGATTCCTCTCAGGAGGAGTGCATGGTGAAGTTCCTGAAGGATCCCCACATCTATCAGGCCACGGTGAAGGCCGTGGACACGGAGGGGGACGGGAAGCTCACCGCCGTGCATCTGGTACACCTCCAGAAGGGCTATGACGAAAACCGGCGGCTGACCCTGACGGAGATCCCCGGCAGTGAGGAGGTCATCCCCTGCGGGCTTCTGGTCATCGCTGCGGGCTTCATGGGCCCCGAGGCCGGAATTGCAGAGCGCTTTGGGGTGGAGACCACCCCCAGAAGCAACATTGCAGACAAGGGCTACCAGACCAGCGTGGAGAAGATCTTCGCCTGCGGCGACTGCCGCACCGGCCAGAGCCTTGTGGTGAAGGCCATGGTGGACGGCAGAGCGTGCGCCAAGGCTGTGGATGCGTATTTGAAGTAAATTGCAGTCGAGAAGGAGCTGTGCCTTGTATCCGCTGTGCTTCATGATGCGGTGTTGCCCTTGATAAAATAGCGAAAAAGCCGTATAATAAAATTAGCTAAAAGGCATATAATGAAATTAGCGAAAAGGAGGCACCGCTATGATGACTGCAACCGCAACTGCAACCGAATTGCAGAATAATTTTGGAAGATATTTAAGCCTTGTGATGTCAGGACAGGAGATCATCGTGACGAAGAATGGCCGTGAAGTCGCACGGTTCATTCCAAAGGATGCAGCAGTGTCATATCTGACGGATTCGCTTACCGGAATTCTGAAAGAGGATTATGACCTGGACGAAGCGAAAGCAGAAAGAATGAAGGCAAAATATGGTTCTGTTGATTGACACCAATATCGTCTTGGATGTGCTGCTGAATCGGCCAGAGTTTGTAAAAGACTCCGCAATGATCTGGAAACTGTGCGAGACCGAACAGATGAAGGGATATATTTCCACACTGACATACGCAAATATGATGTATGTCATGCGGAAGCAGCTGACACCGGAACAGATCGAAGAAGTTTTCAGGAAGCTGAGCCTCATATTTGAATTTGCTGATTTCAGCCCTGCTGTATTGGAACGAGCAGTGAACATGAAGTGGAAGGACTTCGAGGACGCTGTTCAAAGTGCAACGGCAGAATCTGTCCATGCCGACTACATTATTACGAGAAATCTCAAGGATTTCACCAAGAGCAGAGTGATGGCGTTTACGCCCTCTGAGCTGCTGGCGAGAATTTAAGGCAACACCGCACAATTGCGAATGATACGGTGATGCCTTAAGAACGAAATGACGACGAGCCCGGGTATAGAGATATATCCCGGGGAACCGTCAAGCCTGACAATGTAACAAGGGGGCTGTCTCATTTTTGAGACAGCCCCCTCTTTTTAAGATCGGTCATCCCGCTGGCTCCCCCGACCCTCCGACAGCACCAGTCCCCCGAGGATCAGCACCGTTCCCAGACAGGCTGCCGGAGTGACCGGCTCATGGAGCAGCAGGGCGGAGGCCGCCAGCGTCACCACGGGGCTGAGGTAGATATAGGCGCTGGCCTTCACCGGCCCCAGCCGTCCCACGGCCCAGTTCCAGCTGACAAAGCACAGGGCCGAGGCACCCAGCCCCAAAAACAGCAGATTCCCGATGTTTTCTGCCGCCAGAAACCGCTCCGGCTCCCATGCGGGGTGGGAGACCGCCAGCACCGGCAGCATAAAGAGGATGCCGTAGAAGAACACCCTGCGGGTGGTGAGGATGGTGGGATAGCCGTAGGCGGAAATGCGCTTGGTGAGGCTCGAATAAATGGCCCAGACCACCGCCGCCAGCAGGGCCAGAAGGTCCCCCGCCGGGCTGACAGCCATGGGGCTGTCCTGCACCGCCATGATCCCGATGCCCCCCATGGCCAAAAGGAAGCCCAGCAGGAAGCTGCCCCGGAGCCGCTGGCCCTCCCGGAAGATCAGCCGGGAGATCAGCGCCGTAAACAGGGGGGCTGAGGACACGATGATGCTGACATTGGCGGTCATGGTGTATTCCAGCGCAATATTCTCCAGCAGATAGTACAGGCAGACCCCGCAGAGCCCGGCGGCGGCAAAGGTCAGCTCCCGGCGAAGGCCGGCGCCCCGCAGGGGCCGGGGGTGCATGAGAATCAGCAGGAAAAACCCCAGCAGGAACCGGTCAAACAGGATCTCCACCGGGGTGAAGGAGCGGAGCAGAACCTTGGTGGAGATGAACGTGGCCCCCCAGACGGTGACGGTCATCAGCGCCGCAAGATGGCCCAGATATGGTCGGGACGGGGCGGAGATCGGGTGATCCATGGCATAGCCTCCTTGATGTTTGGGCAGCGCTGCACAATGCCAAAGGATGTGGGGCTGCCGCTGCGTTCTGTGATTTCCATTATTGTAGCATTCTTTTTTTGAAAAATCCATAACATTATATAATGTTATGGAGAACGGAAAAAGGGGAGCGGGGCGATCCTCCCTTTTTTCCCTCGACACCGGAGCGAAACCGTGGTAAGATGAATACACAAAATCAAATCGATGGAGGGGTACCATGGCGCTTGCAAACAAATTAGGACTTACCGACTCTGCGGAGCTTGCCCGGGAGGAGGAACGGATCAGCAAAAAGAAGGCGCTCTGGCTCTTTGAAAGCGGAACTCTGGACAAGCTGCCGGTGGGAACCTTTGCATCCCTGGCAGCCATTCACCAATACCTGTTTGCGGACATCTATGCCTTTGCAGGAGCCCTTCGGACCGTGAATCTGGCAAAGGGCAGCTTCCGCTTTGCGCCCCTGATGTATCTGGAGGCGGCCCTTCAAAATATCGACAAAATGCCCCAAGAGACCTTTGATGAGATCATCGAAAAGTATGTGGAGATGAACATTGCCCACCCGTTTCGGGAGGGCAACGGCCGCAGTATGCGGATCTGGCTGGATCAGATGCTGAAGCACGGCATTGGTCAGGTGGTGGACTGGAGCCGGGTGGACAAGGAGGACTATCTGCTGGCCATGGAGCGCAGTCCCATCAAGGATGTGGAGATCAAGGTGCTGCTGCACGGCGCACTGACCGATGCGGTGGAAAGCCGTGAGGTGTTCATGAAGGGCATCGACCACAGCTATTACTATGAGGGCTATACCACATTCAAAACAGAGCTGCTGTGAAAGGAGCACCCCGGCGGGGGTGCTCCTTTTCAGCGTGTCAAAAAAGCCTCGCAGAGTTTGCTGCCTTAGCAGCAAATAAAATTCAATTCATTTTGTGGAGGGGCGCACCCCAGGGTGGCTTCTCTTGCCCCTGCGGGGCAATTCACCTTCTGTACACGACACAAAATACACTATAGGACACAAGTGTGTTCTTTGTCCGCCTTAAGCGGACAAAGGGCGTCCCCCAAGGGGATTTCCTTCGGGCACGCGCAGTGTCCGGCAGGAGACTTTGTCGAAAAACCCAATAGGTTTTTCGACAGTCTCAAAAGGAGCACCCCGGCGGGGGGTGCTCCTTTTATGGGTCATGGGCATATTACTTTTTGAGATACTCGGCGCAGTTTTCGGCGGAAAGATAGCCGCTGTCTACGGCCCACTGATAGTCCGCAAAGGCCTTCATCCGGTAGTCGCCGGGCTTGCCTGCATTGGCCTGCACCCCGGAGGCGTTGTCACCGGCGGCATAGAGGCCCGGGATGACCCCCTGCTTGTCCGCCCGATAGACCTGACATTTGGGATCCACCAGCACGCCGCCGAAGGCCCCGTCGGTGGCCATTTTGCCGAAGACGGCATAGAAGGGGCCGGTCTCGATGGGGTGGAGATACCGGGGATTCTTGCCGAAGTCCTGATCCACGCCCTTTTCGCACATGTGGTTATAATGGGCAACCTCATGCAGGAAGGGGGCCTTTTCGATGCCCGCCTGCTCCGCCAGCTCCTCCAGCGTATCCGCCACGAACAGGGATACGCCGTTGTGGGAGTCCAGCTCCTCCTGAAAATCCCTCCGCCAGCGCTTTAGGTACTCGCCCTCGATGCCCCCACGGGTGCGGATGCCCTCGTCCATAACGGCCTCCATGCCCGGGGTGTCAAAGATGCTGTAGACCATGCGCCGGGGCTGGAAGCAGATGGGGGCTGCCCCTGCGCCCATGGCACCCTCGTTATAAAAGCGCTTGCCCTTCAGATTTACGGTCATCTGATTGCCGTTCATCTGGGCGCAGAAGCCGGCGAAGCTGAAGGGATGGTGCACGGGGCCGAACAGGTTGATGCAGAAGGCGTCATAGTCGAGATAGGCCCCGCAGCTCTCGCCCAGCTCCACCACATCGCCGGTGTCCGTGGGGGCGGCGAACCGGTGGACAGGCTCACAGTTGGGGTTCTCCTTCTCGTCCGGGAAGAACCATGGGATAAACCGCCGCAGAAGGGCATCATTGTGGGTGTAGCTGCCGGAGGAACAGATCACGGCCTTGCATTTGATCCGAACCTCGCCCCCGGGATCCTTGGCAATGACCCCGGAGACCGCACCGGTTTCATCGGTGAGGATCTTTTTGGCGGCGGTCCGGGTCAAAAGCTCGATGCCGTATTTGGGGAACTGGCGCACCATGGTCTCAATCAGGAAGCTGCCGCCCTTGCCGGGGCCGATGGAGCCGTCGGTGGACTTTTGGTTGAAGAAGATGCGCTCCTCCGTCAGGCTCCTGACCTGCTTGCCCCGCACCTGAGTCTCCACCAGATAGGGCTGCACCTGGGGCATCTGAAGGAGCCAGTCGTTGAGGCGCACCCCTGCCGCTTTGGCATTGGCGATGAGGTTCTGATCCAGCTTTTCAAGGAAGCTCTTATCGGGCATGGGAGGGCCCCCGGGGCCGCCCTCAGGGCCGCCCGGGCCGCCATCGGGGCCGCCGGGTGCGCCGGGGCCACGGATCTCTCCGTTGGAGATCATAAAGCTGGCAAACCAGCCGCTGCCGCCGTAGCGCTTTGCCTTTTCCAGCACGATGATCTTCTTGCCGGTGAGCTCTGCCAGCTTCACCGCCGCCACGGTGCCCCCAGCCCCTGCGCCGATGACCACGCAGTCGGCCTCCAGCTCCTTGGGAGCGTGGGGCATGACCACCTCGGGCTTGCCGGTGTCAATGGCGCTGACGTTGCAGACCTCCACGCACTTGCCGCATTCCACGCATTTGTCCAGGTCGATCTGGTACTGGGTGCCCACATAGTCGATGGCGTGGGTGGGACATTCCAGCGCACAGTAGTGACAGCCCAGACAGAAGGGTTTGATCTTGTAAGCCATATGCTATCTTCCTTTCTTTCTTTGGGGGCAGCAACGCAGACACATTTTTGCGGTGCTGCCCGGCCGTTTTTTGTAAATTGGGGCGGACTCGGGCCCCGTATGATGGGGTGGTGCCCGGTTGTTCTTTTTAGATTGGTTTGGATGCGAAACTAAGGCAATACCGCATGATTCGGCAAGGAGATTTGGCGAGGAATTTTGCGTCACAAATTTGTTGCGAAAACGCCGGAATACTTTGTGTATTTCAAGGTTTTCGCAGCGGATTTGTGGGGGAAAAGAACCGCCAAAGCCCGCAGACGCAATTGTGCGGTGTTGCCTTTAATTTTACCGCATTTTACCGGAAAAGGCCAATGCCGATTTTTGCAGTGGGGTATATCAATTATGGTATACAAGGGGAGGGCCCGGCGGGGGGACGCATTATATGGTTTGACGGATCACATGATCCAACGCCCGACCGGGGCCCCATTTCTGTGCCGACAGAAATGGGGGAAAGAGCGGCCCAAGGGGCCTTCCTTCGGGCGCAATCAAAGGGCCCTTCGCCCAATAGGGGCCCCGGGGAAGCCCAGCGTCAGCGGGTTCGCCGGGGAGAGGAGGAGCAGCGGAATGAGCGAGCTTTTGCCCTGAGGCGGAAACAAAGGATGCGGAGCTTGCGACGATGAGGCGGAGGGATTGATGCTGGGCAGTAACCTTTTGCTTGGCACCGCTCGACTATTTGGCAGCTCATAGTCGGAAACCGCTCCGAAAAACAGAGTCTTGGGGAGCAATCCCCCAGTCAGCTACGCTGACAGCTCCCTTTACACAAAGGGGCCTTTGTGCCGTGCGGCAGTGCGTACCGTTTCCCTTGGCTGCTCAGGTGCGGCAATGGGGGCCCCGGGGAAGCCCAGCGTCAGCGGGGAGCAGTGACGGAAGGTATGCACCAAAGCCTCCCTTGTGTAAAGGGAGGTGGCTCGGCTTTCGGGGCCCCGGGGAAGCCCAGCGTCAGCGGGTTCACTGGGGAGAGGAGGAGCAGCGGAATGAGCGAGCTTTTGCCCTCAAGGCAAAACGAGAGATATGGAGCTTGCGACGACGTGGGCGGAATACGCCCCAAAATGGGCAGATCACTTTCCAGACATTCCCGGGGAAATGGGGTAAAATAGCTACAGCAGGACGGGGAAGCCCAAGGGGGGAGGCTGAGAGGTAGGTTTTATGGGCGCTTGGGGCAGGCCGGAGCAACGTTTCAAGGAAGCAGGGACGAAGGGCTTGCATCCGTTTGCCAAAGCTCCGGCAAAGTCCTGACATTGTTTCACCGGAGTGTGAACAAAGTCCTGACCGTATTTCACCGGAGTGTGAACAAAGTCCGCACATTGTTTTGGCGGAG
Source organism: uncultured Oscillospiraceae bacterium (assembly GCA_959607825.1). Classification (GTDB taxonomy): domain Bacteria; phylum Bacillota; class Clostridia; order Oscillospirales; family Oscillospiraceae; genus HGM13006. Next base: position 27,615 of record CAUHNW010000024.1, read on the forward strand.
TTTCCACAGAGTTTCCACAGAGTTTGTGCAGAGCTTGCGCAGAGTTTGCGCAGAGTTTCACCAAAGTTTGTTGGAAGTTGGGACAAGTTTGTTAGAAGTTTGCGCAATGTTTCCGCAAAGGGGAGCGAGAAAGGGGGGATCACCCCACAGAGAAGGAGGGAAAATCAAGGGATGTTGTCATGGATCAAGGTACAGACGGAGCTGCCGGAGCATCCGAAAATCTACCGGCTCCGGCAGGAGATGAAGTTTCGAAAGAACTTTGAGGCCGTGGGGCTGCTGGTATGCCTGTGGCTCTGGGCGGCCAACCATGCCCCGGATGGGAAGCTGAGCCGATTTCCCCCGGAAGCCATTGCAAAAGCGGTACAAATCCGGGATGGAGGGCGGCTTTTGGCGGCCCTGCGGGTCTCGGGATGGGTGGACGAGACCGAGGACGGAGGGCTGAAGCTCCACGACTGGGAGGAGCACGCCTTCGGACTTATGGAGATCGCAGAGCGGCAAAGGGCCCAGAATCGGGACAGAGTGCGCCGGTATCGTGCCCGGCAGCGGGAGGATGCGGCGCAGCATGCCCATGGGCAGGGGGCGGAAGGCGGTAATGAAATATGTAACGTTACAGAAACGGAGGGTAACGCCCCCAGAGGAGAGGAGAGGACAGAAGAGGAAAAAAGAGAAGATAGAGAGGAGATGGAGAGGACAACAACAGGAAGCGGCGGGGCGGGGGACGGGTCGTCGTCCTTGTCGTCCTTGTCCCCGCCCACCAATATACTCAGCGATGAACAGGTGATGGAATGGGTACAGGGGCAATTGGAGGCACTGTCTCCCGCAGGAAAGCAGGAGCTTCGGCAGGCACTGAAGGAGCACGGCGGGAAGAAATGCATGGAGGCGGTCTGCATTGCCATGGATCAGGGCAGGCCCGTATGGCGGTACGTCCGGGGCGTCCTGAACAATTGGCGGGCAGAGGGGCAGTACAGCGGCGCTTCCCCCGCCCCCGGGGATACCGGAAATGGAGCGCATGCCGGGGGATCCCAGCGGCAGCTTCGGGCCTTTTTGCGGTCCCTGAAGGAGGAGCCGGAGAAACCGGCACAGAATATGGATTTTTGGAAAGGAAAGTTTATATGAACACAGAAGAATTGACTTGCAGACTTTCGGACATCCCGCTGGCACGGGGGTGCGGGGGCCGGTGCCACCGGTGCGGCTGGAATCCGGCGGTGGCGGCACGGCGGAAGGCCGTGATCCGGCGGATGGCGGAGAAGGACGCCCTGTGCTTCTGGGGCGGAAGATCCATGTTTACGGAGCCGGAGGAGGTGGAATGGGATGAATCTCAGGGATGAGGCCAAGCGGAGATTGGCGGAGTATCGGTATCGGAAGCACGCAGTGGAGCGGCTCCCCGAGGAAATTCGCAGGCTGGAGGTCATTGCGGAGCGGATGGGCGCATCGGACTTAGACGGTGACCCCGTACAGGGCGGCGAGAGCAATCAGGAGGATGCGCTGCTGAAAAATATAGAGGCAAGGGAAATGCTGGCCCGGCGGCTCCGGGACAATGTGGACTGGGTGGAGTGCGTGGAGGATGCACTGAGCGTGCTGACGGATGAGGAACAGCTGATTTTGAGAAAGCTGGAGATGAATCCGGAGAGCGGCGGCGTGGAAAGGCTGTGCCAGCTGCTTGGTTTGAAGAAATCCAGATTATATCAGCGCAGAGATCAGGCTTTTGCGCATTTTGTAATGTCAATATTTGGTGGAAGTGAGGAGAAGAGTGGAAAAAAAGTGGACGAAATTTCCGTTTTTCGAGATCGTGTGGTATAATATAAATGAAAGAAAGAACAGAAAGGCAGGAGGGAGCACCCGGCGGGGGGCTTCCTCCTTTTCATAACAATTTTTAATATTGGCACCCGGCGGGGGAATTTTAGATGGTTCTAAGGGGAACGCCCTCCGGGGGCACCATCTTTCTTCTCGTGAAGAAAGATAGTGGAGAAAGACACGCCAAGGGGCCTGCGGGCCCCATTGGATCCCCTAGGTAATGTTTTATAGTGATTTGACGAATCGGTGCAGTACGTGTTCGCATTGGTACTCCGCCCGAATTTTAATCAGAGGCGGCGTGCTGACGCACTGCTTCCGCCTCTTCGTGCCTACTGCGGGTGCGGTGGAATCTTTTGGAGTTACACCATGTATGCCCAATAGTGGGCAGTTCTGTGCGGCACGCACCAATGGCCCCTTTGTGTAAAGGGGGCTGTCAGCTTTCGGGGCCCTGGCGAAGCCCAGCGTCAGCGGGTTCGCCGGGGAGAGGAGGAGCAGCGGAATGAGCGAGCTTTTGCCCTCAAGGCAAAACGAGGGATATGAAGCTTGTGACGACGAGAGTGGGGGATTGCTGCAACGCACACATTTTTCTGACGCACTTCTCGATTATTCGGCAGCTCATAATCGGAAGCCACTCCGATTACCACCTCTTGGGGAACAATCCCTCCGCCGCCCTATATGGGCGGCACCTCCCTTTGCACAAGGGAGGCTTTGGGCGCTCCCGCGCCAGTGGGGGCCCGGTCAGGCGTTGGATCATGCGGCAATGGGGGCCCCGGGGAAGCCCAGCGTCAGCGGGTTCGCTGGGGAGAGGAGGAGCAGCGGAGCGACTGCGCTTTCCGCCCACAAGGCGGAAACAAAGGATGCGGAGCTTGCGACGACGAAGAAAGGGGATTTAGAATGGACAACATGGAACAGACGGAACAGCTGGACATCACCCAGCTGGAACAGCAGATGGAGCAGGCGCTGATCCGCCGGGCCGTGGGCTACGACTACACCGAGACCCGGCGGGAATGGGCGGAGAAGGAGGGCCAGCGGGTTACGGAAAAGGTCACAGAGCAGCGCCAACATGTGCCCCCGGATCTCCGGGCGCTGATGTTCTGGCTGAAAAACCGCTGCCCCCAGCGGTGGCGGGACAAGCCCGAGGGGGGCAGGGAGGAGATGGAGGGGCAGGAGATGGTGAAGATTATTGATGATTTGTAAATTATCCCAATGCATCGGCCGGAGCTTTGAGCCGGTGCACCGGGCCATTCGAAGCGGGGACTTCCACACGTTTCTTCTGGCCGGGGGACGGGGGAGCCTGAAAAGCTCCTTTGCCTCCATGGAGATGCTGCTTCTGATGATGGAGCACCCGGACATCCACGGGGTGGTGCTCCGGAAGGTGGAAAAGACCCTCCGGCGCTCGGTATTTGCCCAGTACCAATGGGCGGCGGAGATGCTGGGGCTGGGGGAGCAGGTACGCTTTACCGTAAGCCCCATGGAGATGGAATATCTCCCCACGGGCCAGCGGCTGTTATTCCTTGGAGCCGAGGATCCCGGGGCCCTGAAATCCCTGAAGCCCCCCTTCGGGTACTTTGGGCTGATCCATTTTGAGGAATGGGATCAGTTCGGGGGCGAAAAAGAGACCCGGAGCATCCGGCAGTCGGTGCTGCGGGGAGGCGACAGGACATGGTGCTTTATGACCTTCAACCCGCCCCTTGACCGGAACCATTTTGCCAATCGGGCCATGATAAGCCCCGGGGCGGGGCGGTATCTCCACCGGAGCAGCTATCTGGAGGCCCCCAGAAGCTGGCTGGGGGAGCAGTTCTTCCGGGACGCAGAGGCGCTGCGGCAGGAAAATCCCGCCGCCTACCGCCACGAATATCTGGGAGAGCCCGGAGACCCGGAGGGGAAGATCTTCCTGAATTTGCAGCTCCGGGAGATCACGGAGCAGGAGCTGCAGGAATTTGACCGGATCTACAACGGCCTGGACTGGGGCTATTATCCCGACCCATGGGCCTTTAACCGCATGCACTACGACAGCGCCCGCAGGACGCTGTATATTTTTGCGGAAAAGACCCTGTATCGGGCGGGGAACCGGGAGACGGCGGAGGCCCTCTATGAAATGGGCATCACCGGGGCGGATCGGATCACGGCGGATTCCGCCGAGAAGAAGTCCATCTCCGACTATCGGGACGACGGTCTCGACTGTCAGGGGGCCAGAAAGGGGCCGGGCAGTGTGGAATATTCCTGCAAATGGCTCCAATCCCTGAAGCGGATCGTCATTGACCCCCGGCGCTGCCCGGACACCGCCAAGGAATTTTACGACTACGAATACGACCGGGATCGGGAGGGCAGGCCCCTCCGGGGATATCCCGACCGGAACAACCATCACATCGACGCCGTGCGCTACGCATTGGAGCCGGTTTGGAGAAGGAGAGGATAGCATGGGACGATTTACAGGACGGCAGGGGCTTTGGGATCAGGCGGAGATCTCCCCGGCCATGGCAGGGGAAATGGAGACATGGCGGCGGGCCTTCTGCCGGGAGGGGCCCTGGAGCGGCGGCGCAGGACTGGCCGCCACCCTCACCGGCTATGCGGCAACCCTTGTGACCAACGAATTGGAGCTCCGCTGGGGCACCGGCGACCGGGCGGCCTATTTTGCGGCCCAGACCCCGGCATTGACCGCACGGCTCCATGAGGCGGTACAGCTTGCGGCGGTATTCGGCTGGGCGGTGCTCCGGCCGGTGGTGGAGGAGGGGAAATTCTGCTTCCAGCTCTGGGCCCCGGGGCAGGTGTTCCCCACCAGATTTTCCGCAGATGGGGCCATCACCGCCGGGTACTTTGCAGACCGCCGGGGGGAATATCTCCGGGTGGAGGAATTCGCCTACCAGCAGGGCACGCTGACCCTGCGGAACCGGGCCTATCGGGCAAGGGGCGAAGTGCTGGGGCAGGAGGTGCCCCTGAGCGTCCGGCCGGAATGGGAAAATATCAGCCCGGAGCTGGTGCTCTCCGGCCTCCGGGGGCCTCTGTTCGGGGTCATCAAAATGCCCTTTGCCAACACCGTGGAGCCGGTCAGCCCCCTGCCGGTGAGCCTCTATGCCGGGGCCGTGGAGAGCATGGCGGAGTTTGACCGGGTGTATGGGGACTTCCTCTATGAGCTCCACTCGGGCAGGCGGAAGAACATCATCGAGCGGGGGGCCATTGTGCCCGAGGGGCGCAGAAAGGGACTGTTCCGTGGAACCAAGTATCTCGACCCCACCACGGATACCTACATCTTAGACCCCCAGGAGGAGCACAGCCCCTTTCAGGACTACTCCCCGGAGATCCGCACGGAGCAGTATCTCTCCGGTCTGAAAACCATTCTCCACATCATCGAGAACCAGTGCCACCTGTCCCCGGGCTCCCTGTCCATTGACCAGCGCACCGGGGCCATGACCGCCACGGAGGTGATCTCTCAGGACAAGACCACCTACAACACCTGCGCCGCCATCCAGAATCGGGGCCTGACCCCGGGACTGCTGGCGGTTATGGACGCCATGGAGGATCTGGCGGATCTCTATGGGATGGCCCCCGCCGGGGACACCCAGAAGGCCATCGTCTACGGGGACGGCATCTTTGAGGACACCCAGAAGGAATTTGAGCGGCGGATGGAGATGGCAAGGGAAGGGGTCATTGGGAAGGATGCGGTCAGGGAGTGGTATTTTGGGAAGGGGGAAGAGGGTAGATGATTTGACAGATCACGGGATCCAACGCCCGCCGGGGGCACCATCTTTCTTCTCGTGAAGAAAGATAGTGGAGAAAGACACGCCAAGGGGCCTTCGTCGTCACAAGCTCCGCATCCTTTGTTTCCGCCTTGAGGGCGAAAAGCGCAGTCGCTCCGCTGCTCCTCCTCTCCCCGGCGAACCCGCTGACGCTGGGCTTCGCCGGGGCCCTTGTTTTTGGGGATCCCCGGGGTAATGTTTTATAGTGATTTGACGAATCGGTGCAGTACGTGTTCGCATTGGTACTCCGCCCGAATTTTAATCAGAGGCGGCGTGCTGACGCACTGCTTCCGCCTCTTCGTGCCTACTGCGGGTGCAGGCAAAACCATGAAATTTGCACCATGTACGTCCAACGGTGGGCAGTCCTGTGCGGAATGCACCAATGGCCCCTTTGTGTAAAGGGGGCTCCCCCGAAGGGGGTGGGGGATTGCTCCCCAAGACTTTGTTTTTCGGAGCGGTTTCTGACTATGAGCTGCCGATTAGCCGAGAAGTGCCAAGCGAAAATTTAGTGCAAAGCATCAATCCCTCCGCCGCCCATATAGGGCGGCACCTCCCTTTGCACAAGGGAGGCTTTGGTGCGTGCCGTGCGGAAGTGCGTACCGTTTCCACTTACTGCGCTAGTAAGCATACCCAAGGGCACTTCCTACGGGCGTGCCGAAACTTCATCAAAAAGCCTGTATTCTTCGGAATACGGGCTTTTTTAGAACCAAAAACACCTATTAAATGGAAAGGAGAGACGGGAAATGGATATGGAAGCTCTGAAAACCCTTCTGCCGGAGGCAGGAGAGGAGACGCTCTCGGCGGTATTCTCCGCCCACACCGCCGATCTGGAGGCGGCGGCACAGCGCACGGCGGCGCTGGAACAGCAGCTTTCGGCGCTGACCCTTGACCGGGCGGTAGACCGTGCCATGGCGGGCACGGAATTTTCCTCCAAGGCCGCCCGGGACTTTGTCCGGGGCAGGCTCACGGCGGCGGGACTGCCGGTGGAAAACGGCGCCCTCACCGGGGCGGCGGAGCTCATCGAGCAGATGCGGCAGGAGGACCCCGGGGCGTTTTTGCAGGACAGGCCCAAGGTGCAGGTGACGGTGGCGGCGAAGCCGGTGGCTTCCGGCGCCGGGAGTGCACTGAGGAAGGCCTTTGGGATTTAGCGGCGAGTAGCGGAAACGGGGAGCGGTAATGGGCGGTACAAAGGCCCCTTTGTGTAAAGGGGGCTCCCCCGAAGGGGGTGGGGGATTGTTCCCCAGCGGCCCGGTTTATACAGAGCGGTTCCCGATTATGAGTTGCTGACTAGTCGAGAAGTGCAAAGCTGTAGTTTACTGCCCAGCATCAATCCCTCCGCCGCCCTAAATGGGCGGCACCTCCCTTTGCACAAGGGAGGCATCGGGCGCTCCCGCGCCAGTGCGGGTAACGGAGAGGGGGAGCGGTAATGGGCGGTACAAAGCCCCCTTTACACAAAGGGGCCCTTGTACCGTGCGGCAGTGCGTACCGTTTCCCTTGGCTGCTCAGGTGCGGCAGTGCGGGGAGCGGTGACGAGAGGTATGCACCCGTAGGAAGTGCCCTTGTGGTGCGTGCCGTGCGGGACTGCGTCCTATGTACGTTACCAGCTCAGGCCCGGAAGTGTCCGCTATTGATTCCGAAAAAAGCACGAAAGGAGGTGGTCAACTTGCACCGGTAAAAGGGCACCATGGAAGCATCATCAGGAACACACGTATGCCCCTTGGGCATCCACATTGAAAGGAGCAATCATTTATGAGCAACACCATTGCACTGGCAAAGCAGTTTGTCCCTCTGCTGGACGAGACCTATCAGCTGTCCTCCCTCACCGCCATTCTGGACGGTCAGAGCGAGCTGGCCCGGCAGGGGGCCAACGCCAACGAGCTGATTATCCCCATGATGGCCATGCAGGGCCTTGGGGACTACAGCCGCAACAGCGGCTATGTGGAGGGCGATGTGACCCTTACCAACGAGACCGTCACCTGCAACTTTGACCGTGGCCGCATGTTCACCGTGGACACCATGGACGATCTCGAAACCGCAGGCATTGCCTTTGGCCGTCTGGCCGGGGAGTTCATCCGCACCAAGGTGGTGCCGGAGCTGGACGCCTTCCGCCTTTCCTCCTACGCCTCCGCCGCCGGGGTCTCCAAGGCCACCGGCACCCTTGCCACCGGGGAGGCGGCAGTGGCGGCCATTCGTGCGGCAGTGACCAAGATGGACGAGGACGAGGTGCCCCTTACCGAGCGCTATCTCTACATCACCCCCACCCTCCACGGCCTGATCTCCGACATGGACACCACCAAGAGCCGGGAGGTGCTGGCCCGATTCGCCGCCGTGGTGGACGTGCCCCAGACCCGGTTCTACACCAAGATCGCCCAGAAGTCCGGCAAGGTTATCACCGGGGGCACCGATGAGGCGCCCACCTCCACCGATGAGACCGCCGGCGGCTACGCCAAGGCGTCGGAGGGCAAGGACATCAACTTTATGGTGATCCACAAGCCCGCCGTGATCCAGTTCCAGAAGCATGTGGCCCCCAAGATCATCACCCCCCAGGGCAACCCGGACGCCGATGCCTACAAGTTCGGCTACCACAATGTGGGTGTGGCAAAGGTGTACCAGAATAAGGCTGCGGGCGTTTACGTCCACAGCAAGGCGTAAGATCATGACATTATCCACACTGACTGCCGCCTACACCGCCGCAGGGGGCGGCATTACCGGCGATGACCTTGCCCGTCTGGCCCCCATGGCATGGGGGTATCTTTTGGGGGAGACCATGGGGAAGGTACAGACCATGGATACGGCGGAAGGGGACATGCTCCCCTGCTTTTCCGCCCTGCTGGAGTGGCTCCGGGGGCAGGAGGCGGGGGCAAGGCTCCAGAGCCAGAGTGTAGGGGACTGGAAGCAGGAATACCGGGACCCCGCCGGGGGACGATCTCAGGCACAGCAGGCCGGGGACATCGTCCGCCGGTATCTCTCCGGGTCGCCCCTGCTCTATCGGGGGTGGCCCCAATGAGCAGAAATACCATGATGGGACGGGACATCACCGTCTACAGCCGGTACGGCACCGATCAGCCCGCCCAATGGCAGGGCACGGTGCTCACCGGCGTTTTTTATCGGGAGACGGCGGCGGAGCACCTCACCGCTGCCGGGGTCGGGGGAGATTCCCCCGGCCTTTCTCTCCGGATTCCCCTCCGGGGCGGACGGCGGAGCCGGGCACAGCTGGAGGCCGCAGCGGACAAGACCGGCCTGTTTACCCTCCTGCCCGGGGACTTTATTGCCCCGGGGGTATTTCCACAAGGGGCCTTCACCGGGGAGCTCCGGCAGGCGGTGCCCGAGGCCCGGCGTGTAAAGACCGTTACGGAGCGGCGGTACGGCACCGCCATGGATCACTGGGAGGTGGAGACCGGATGATGGCACTTCGGGTAAGTGTTCAGCTGGAACCGGAGAAAATCAAAAGTTCCCTTGGCCTTGGCCCCGGGGGACGGGTACAGAAGGCCCTGTGCCGGTCGGCCCTGGGGCGCTGCGGGGCCTATGTGCCGCTGGACACCGGCGCTCTCCGGGCTTCCGGCACCGCCGCCGGAGACGGCAGCGCCATTACCTACACCATGCCCTATGCGGCCGCCCAATATCATCTTCCCTATCACCACGCCGAGGCCCAGCGGGGCCGGTACTGGGACCGGCGGATGATGGCCGCAGAGGGGGCGGCGGTGGCGGAGGACGGAAAGAAAGCCATGAAGGGAGGAACCGATTGATGGAAGCGGGAATCAGGCGCTTTCTGGGGGCGTGTCCCCTGATCGCCGGAAAGACCCTGCATCTGGACTATCTCCCCGGGGAGCCGGGGAGCTTCAGCCTTGCCCCATCCCCCGGGGGCTCGGTGCTGACGGAGTACATGGACGGCGGCCAGCGGCGGCAGGAGATCTATGCCCTTGGGGTGCGCCGGTACTTCGGGGCGGATGTGGACAGCCAGCGGGAAAATCTCCGGTGGTTCCGGGATTTTGACCGGTGGCTCCGGGAGAAAAACCGCCGGGGCGAGCTGCCGGAGCTGGGAGAGGACGCCCTCTGCCTGTCGCTGACGGCCGCCGATGGGGGCTATGTGATGGAGGCCGGGGACGGCGGCATGGGGCGCTATCAGGTGGAGCTGCGGATGGTGTATTTTCAGGCGGCGCCGGGAGGGAAGGAAGTATAAATCCGGATGGGGAGCGGTGACGGGAGGAATGCGCCAAGGCCTCCCTTTGCACAAGGGAGGCTTTGGGCGCTCCCGCGCCAGTGGGGGTAACAGAGATGTGGAGCGGTGACGGGCGGTACAAAGGCCCCTTTGTGTAAAGGGGGCTGTCAGCGAAGCTGACTGGGGGATTGCTGCAACGCACACATTTTTCTGACGCACTTCTCGATTATTCGGCAGCTCATAATCGGAAGCCACTCCGATTACCACCTCTTGGGGAACAATCCCTCCGCCGCCCTAAATGGGCGGCACCTCCCTTTGCACAAGGGAGGCTTTGGGCGCTCCCGCGCCAGTGGGGGTAACAGAGATGTGGAGCGGTGACGGGCGGTACAAAGGCCCCTTTGTGTAAAGGGGGCTGTCAGCGAAGCTGACTGGGGGATTGCTGCAACGCACACATTTTTCTGACGCACTTCTCGATTATTCGGCAGCTCATAATCGGAAGCCACTCCGATTACCACCTCTTGGGGAACAATCCCTCCGCCGCCCTAAATGGGCGGCACCTCCCTTTGCACAAGGGAGGCTTTGGTGCGTACCGCCCGGAACTGCGCCCCGTTTCTGCGGTCTGCGTATATCCAGCGCTCCCCGCCCAATCCAATTAGCACAACATCAAGCGCAATGAAAGGAGAACACATATGACAATCAAGGAATACATGGAAAAGGTCACAGCCGCATCCGCCACCGGCGAGTATGTGGGCCGGGACATGGTGCTGGGTCTCGACTGCTCCGAGACCCCTTCGGCCTCGGCGGCTCCGGGGACATTTACCTATGTGGGGGCCCATGTGGAGGACTACGGGGCGGAGCTGAGCCCCAAGACCACCGACAAGAGCTACGTCTATGAGGGGGACAGCACCATCAAGACCTCCACCCAGCGGAAGTTTTCCATCTCCGGTCAGGCCTACATCTCCGACGATTTTATGGACTTCATCCGCTCCTTTGCCATCAAGTTCGGCAAGGGCAGCGCCGTCCAGCGCCGGTATGTGTACTTCCACAGCGGCACAAAGGAGGGGGAGACCGGCACCGTCACCGTCATCGTCAAAAATGACGGCAGCGCCGGGGCATCCTCGGCGGCGGACATTGAGGTGGAGCTGAAATCCAGCGGCCCCGTGTCCGCCTACACCTATTCGGCGGCGTAAGGAGGGGCAGCATGGCAAAGTATTTTACGTTTTTAGACCGGACGCTGGAGCTACGGTTCTTTGCAGAGGATCCCATTACCGTGTCCATTCCCATGGGGGACGATATGGAGCAGCTGCTCATGGAGATGGGGAAAAACATGGACGAGGCCGGGGACTACGGCCACGCCATGGAGGCCCTGTATCCCATTCTGGGCCGGGAGAACACCGAGAAGATTCTCTCCCGGTCGGACCGGCAGGACTGCTATGCGGCGGAGCAGCTGGCGGCCTTCGTCATCGCCGCCTACGGGGAGGGCAAGGAAAAAAACCTCCGGGCCGCCGGGGCTGGGCGGATGGACAGTACAGCCTGTGGCATATGCCAAATGCCCTGAAAATCCACGGAAAATGCTATCCCATCTCCACGGACTTCCGCACGGGGCTCCGGTTCTGGAATCTGTGCCGGCGGGGACGGCTCACCGGCTCCGCCGCCCTGACCCTCTGGTTCCCCGGGGAGATCCCCGGGGACGGGGAGGCGGCCATGGAGGGCATCCGGCGGTTCTATCTCCGAAAGGACGAGCCCATGGAGGAGATGCCGCCCGCCGGTGAGGCCGTCTATGATTTCCTTGGGGATCAGGACGCCATCACCGCAGGCTTTCAGGAGAAATACGGCATGGATCTCCAAGACCCCCATCTGACCCTCCACTGGTGGCGGTTTATGGCCCTGCTGGAGGGGCTCATGCTGCCCGGCCTCCGGCGGCGGGCGGAGATCCGCACCATGGATCCCGGGAAGCTGCCCCCGGAGCAGCGGGAGGAATTTTTCAGGCTCCGGCGGGTCTATGCCATCGGGGAGAAAAAGGAGACCCTCCGGGAACATCTCCGGCATCTGGACGAGATCATTGCCGGGGCCGCCCGGAACGGAAAGGGGGAACACCGTGGCTGACGGTAAAATCATCATCGAGATCGAGGCCAGAGACACGGGCCTCACGGCGGCATTGGAGCAGGCCCGGCAGAAGGCCCAGCAGGCCGCCACGGCCATGAGCCGACAGGCCTCCGCCGCCCAGTCTGCCAGCGGGGCCATTTCCAATATGGCCGGACAGCTGGGACGGCTGAACATCGCCGGAACCCTCACGGGCCCCATGGGGCAGGCCGCCACGGCGGCACGGCAGATGCAGGGGGGCATTTCCGGCGCCATGACCGGGGTGCAGAGCGCCGCAGGCCGGACGGCCGCTTCCCTCAGCGGCCTGCAAACGGCCATGAATCAGACCGCCCGGGCGGCGGGCACCATGGCATCCGGGGTGCAGCAGCAGTCCTCCGCCGTCCAGTCCGCCATTGCCCGGCTGGTGACGGCGGCGGTGAATCAGGCCAAAAACGCCGCCGTACAGTTCCGGCAGGCGGGGGCCCAATACGCCGGGAATCTGGCCACGGGCATGAATCAGGGCCGAGCCGGGGTGCAAAGCGGCGCCCGGGGGCTGGTGACGGCGGCGCTGACTCCGTGGAACGGTGCAAAAGCCCAATTCCGGCAGGCGGGGCTGTCTTCTGCCCAGTCCGCCGCCGCCGGAATCTCCGGGGGCACAGGGGCCATGGGGCAGGCGGCCTATGCCGCCGCCCTCTCCGCCCAGCGGGCCATGAATATCGGGGGCTGGTACGGCTTGGGCTACAACATCTCCGCCGGGGTGGCCTCCGGCGTCTACGGGGGCAGCTATCTCATCACCGCCGCCGCCCGGACGGCGGCCCAGAATGCATTGGCGGCGGCAAAGCGCTCTCTGGGGGTCAACTCCCCCTCCCGGGTGTTCCGGGATCAGGTGGGCAAAATGATCCCCGCCGGTATGGCCGAGGGCATCTCCATGGCAACGCCCATGGCCCAGAAGGCCGTGACCCTGTCCGCCCAGACCCTCCGGGATACGGGCCGGGCGGCGCTGGATCCCAGCGGGGGCACCGTTGTGGAAGCCATGGGAGCCATAGAGCGGCCCGGGGCACAGACCACCGCCCAATTTACCGGAAACCTGGTGCTGGAAGCGCCGCTGTATCTGGACGGCAGGGAGATCGCCCGGGCTTCCGCCAAATACACGGGCCGTCAGATGGCCTATTTGGAGGGACTGTAAATGGAAGGCATCTACATCGGGGGCCGGAGCATCCGGACGTTCGGGGCCAAGCTCCGGACGGATTACACCATCTCCGGCGCCAGCCCCAGCCGCACCCTTCGCCGGGAGCCACGCACCGGCAGCTTTTCTCTGCTGGATACCGGCTGGGGGCTTTTGACCCTGAAGCTGCCCATGGATTTTTACGGCGGCAGCCGGGGGGAGATCGCATGGAATATGGCGGGGCTTCGGGGCTTGCTGCAAAAGGAGACGGAGATCGATCTGGGAGACGGGTTTTTATACCGATGCGTGCTGACGGCGGCGGGCAGCGAGAGCTGGACGGGAGAGGTTTTGTGCAGCCAGGAGCTGACCCTACAGGGCATCCGCCATGGGCAGGGGCGCACCGTCACCGGGAAAAGCCCCCTGAAGCTCTATAACCCCGGCACCTATCCCCGGACGGACTGCACCATCTCCATCCCGGGCTTCCGGCCCAAGGGAACCAGCCCTGCGGTGATCGCCCTTTCCGCCGGCGGGAAGACCATCCTCCGGTGGGAGATCGCCCCGGATGCGGCCCTCACCGGCAAGACCCTCCTCTTAGACGGGGTGGAAAAGCGCAGCCGCTATGGCGCCGGGGCACTGCCCGGGGGAGCTATGACATGGCGGGAGTATCCGTATCTTCCCCCGGGGGAGTGCAGTGTTGCGGTGACCGGGGCGGAGATGGGGGAGATCACAGTGGAGTATGAGCCTGTTTTTATTTGAGGCAATACCGCACAGCTGTGGCTTCGGCCTTCGCCGGATCTTTTTCACTGAAAATGCACCATTTTCCCTTGAAATACACAAAGTATTCCTGCGGAAAAATGGCTTTTTTCAGCGGAAAATCTCTCGCCGAATGCACTTGCCAAACTGAGCGGTAATGCCTCTTTTTTTCCGAAATGACGTGCGGGAGATGGAGACGATACGATGTTCCGTCTACGTTACCTGTCAGGCCCGGTAGTTTGGGGAGCGGTGACGGGCGGTACAAAGGCCCCTTTGTACGGTGCAGAACTGCCTACCATCTCCGTTAGCCCCACTGGCGCGGGAGCGCCCAAAGCCTCCCTTGTGCAAAGGGAGGTGCCGCCCATATAGGGCGGCGGAGGGATTGATGCTGGGCAGTAACCTCTACCTTGGCACTTCTCGGCTATTCAGTAGTTCATAATCGGCAACCGCTCCAAGCAACAAAGTCTTGGGGAACAATCCCCCACCCTCGTCGTCGCAAGCTCCATATCCCTCGTTTTGCCTTGAAGGCAAAAGCTCGCTCATTCCGCTGCTCCTCCTCTCCCCAGCGAACCCGCTGACGCTGGGCTTCGCCGGGGCCCCGAAAGCTGACAGCCCCCTTTACACAAAGGGGCCTTTGTACCGTGCGGAAGTGCGTACCGTTTCTCTTGGCTGCTCGGGTGCGGCAATGGTGCCCCGGTCGGGCGTTGGTATTGCATTGCGGTATGTTACAAGAGAAATATAAAAAAGAAAGGAGCATCCCATGCTGGAACTCACCACCCGGTCGGGCACCCTGACCCTCCAGACCACCGACAACGACTATTCCGTCACCCGGAAATACTCCGGGGTCAACACCCTCCATTTCTCCCTGCCCCCGGGGGATCCGGGGGCGGAGCAGCTCTCCGAGGAGGCACTGATCCGGGACACGGACAGCGGCCAATTGTACCGGATCAAGGGCCTTCGGATCACCGCCGCCGGGGCGGAGGCGGAAGCAAGGCTGTGCCTTGACGACTGGGAGGCCACCGCCGTCACCAGCTTTTCCATGAAGGGGGCCTCGGTGTCCTCGGTGATGACAAAGCTTTGCCCGGCGGGCTGGACGGTGGAATATGCGGCCATGGACAAAACCACCAAAAACATGGAAATGGAGTACGGGGGCACGCCCCTGGACATGGCCCTGAAGGTGCAGGACTGCTTTGGCTGTTCCATGGACTTTGACACCCGAACGAACACCTGCACCGTCTCCTATCCCAAGTCCGGGCCCCTGTCGGACACGGTGCTCACCGAGGGGGCCGACCTGCGGGAGATCCCCGACTACACGGGGAAATCCACCGCCCTTGTGACCCGGCTCTACCCGGTGGGGGCCCACGGCCTGACCATCGGAGACGTCAACGGGGGCAAGGACTATGTGGAAAACTTTTCTTACACGGATCGGGTCATCTGCAAGGTCTGGAAGGACGAGCGCTATGAGATCCCCGAGCATCTCATGGCGGCGGCACAGGCCATGGTGGATTCGCTGGCGGTGCCGGAGACCGCATGGGAGATCTCCATCCACGACCTCTACCGGCAGGATCCCGGCCGGTTCCCGGATCACCGGGCCATGCTGGGGCAGAAGGTACAGGTGAGCTGGGGGGGCAGAATCATTTCCGCCCTGATCGTGGAGGAGGAGCTTCACCCCAATTTCCCGGAGAAGAACACCCTGTGCATCGGCGCCGTGCCCAAGACGTCCATCGGCTCCCTGGGACAGCTCCGGGAGCAGGTGGAGGACCCCAACAGCGCCTTCAATGCGGAAAAAGCCGCCGCCATCGAAAACGCCACCCGGCTGATTTCCGGCAGTCTGGGGGGAAGGGTCATTACGGTGCTGGATGAGGACGGCAAGCCCATAGAGCTTTGCATTCTGTCGGATTCCGAGGATCTTGCCACCGCCCGGAGCCTCTGGCGCTGGAACGAGGGGGGCCTTGGGCACTCCGATACCGGCTATAACGGCCCCTTTTCTCTGGCCATCACCAAGGACGGGGCCATTGTGGCCGACCGGATCACCGTGGGCACCCTGAACGCCGGGCTTATCAAGGCCGGGGTACTCACCGATGACCGGGGGAAGAACTTCTGGAACATGGAGACCGGGGAGTTTTCCACCTCCGGCACCATTTCCTCCTATGACAGCCCGGACGGCACCCTCAGCGGATACCTTGGCTATATGACCGGCGCCACGGAATCCGGCACCACCAGCGGCATCGGTGTGGGCAACGCCACCGGGGACTGCTATGCCATTGCCACAGGCTCCGGCATCCGGCTTCAGGCCGGGGACTACAGCGTTTACGTCACAAAAACCGGGGTGGCGAAGCTCACGGGCAAGGCCGGAAGCGTGCTCATCACCTCCTCCGGGGACAAGGGCGCCGGGGTGTATATCACCGGGCGGCTGTTCCGGAGAGGCAGCGAGGGGGACGAGTGGACGAATATTAGTTGAATGGAGTACCGGGCCTGAGCAGAAAACGGAAACGGTAGGCAGTTTTGCACGGTACAGAGGCCCCTTTGTGTAAAGGGGG
>CAUHNW010000025.1:0-42710 GCA_959607825.1 uncultured Oscillospiraceae bacterium
AATAACCGAGGATAAATAGCAAAGCGGACGCTCCCCGCCGGGGGGGAACGTCCGCAGTTTTGCTGTCACCAGCGCCGCGACACCACGGCGGGGGGTGAAAGGAAAACTCTGGCGGAGAACTATTGCAGAAAGAAGAAAATTGCAATGATAAAAATCATTATGCGAAAAGAGTTGTGAGAATAGTTTAGGACAACACCGCGAAATTTGGCAAGAGATATTTTGTTCCAAGGGAAACACCGCACAAATAGTGGATGTGTAATTATTTTTAGAAAATGTAGAAAAATCATAGAAAAGTAGGCGGTAGCTAAAATATAATGCGGATGTCACCGGAAAGCTTCCGGCATTTTAAGAGAAAAGGATGATGAAGTATGAACGGATATGAGCGTACCTGTAAATTTGTCCGCGGCGAACCGGTCGACCGGCCGCCGTTTATGCCGCTTGCAATCGAGTGGGTTGCGAGAAACCAGGGGATGACTTACCCGGAGTTTATCTATGAGCCGGAGAAGCGGATTGCGGCATACAGCGCCTGCGTTCGCAAATACGATTTTGACTGTGTGCTTCCGGATGCGGATTTCTATGAGCAGCTTGAGGACTTTGGCGCAAAGCCGGTATTTGACGGCAATGGCTACTCCGCCGCTCCGATCATTGAGGACGTGGAGGAAACTGGGCATCTGCGTCTGCCGGACTATACGGAGGGAAGCAGAGAAGGAAACCGGCTTCTGGTGCTGCGTGAACTTTCCAGACAGTTCAAGGGCGAAAAGTACATTTTCGGAATTTGCATCGGGCCGTTCACGGAATTCTGCAATGCACGCGGCGTGGAGGACGGCATGTGCGACCTGATCAGCGATGAAGAAGCGACGGTCGAGGCAATGCAGATTTTCTTTGAAAACGATCTCCATTTTATCGACGCGCAGCTGGAGGCCGGGGCGGATGGAATTCAAATCGTGGAGCCCTGCTGTTCGCTGATTGCGCCGGCGCTCTATGAGCGCACAATCCTGCCGCTGCACAGGAAACTTGTGGAGCGCGTGCAGAGAAACGGCGGCTTTGCAAGACTGCATATCTGCGGCGATACGAACCATCTGCTTCCACTGACGCTGTCCACCGGCACACACATCCTGGATGTTGACAGTGCGGTCGATCTGGAGGCCGGGGCGAAGCTTCTGGGAAGGGAGCAGGTCTTCTGCGGCAATCTGGACTCGGCGACAGACGTGCTGTCCGGCGCGCCGGAGAGCTTTGCAGAAAAGGTTCGCAGCGTCGCTGCGCGAAGCCAGAACCGGACAATTCTGGCCGCCGGATGCGATGTTCCGCCGGCAACGCCGGAGGAAAATATCATTGCGTTCCATGACGCATGTGAAGCATTGAAGAAAGCGTAGGAGAAAGAGAAATGAGCGAAAAAAAGGAACAGACGCTGAAAGAAAACAGCGTCAGCATGCTGGATGTTGTGATCATGTCCGTCTGTGCGGCGGGTCCGGCAATGTGCCTCGGCGGCTCGTTCGGAACCATCATGCAGGGAGCGGGCTCAGCGGTGGCGCTGGCATTCCTGATTGCAACGATTGTAATCGTCATGGTCGGCATCAGCTACGGACAGCTCAGCATGCGCTACAACTCCGCAGGCGGCACATACGCGTATGTGCGAAGCGTGTTCGGCGCAAAGGCCGGGTTTACGTCTGGCTGGGTATACATTGGCGTGAACGTCTGTACCGGTGTGATCGGCGCGATTTTTGCAACCTATCTGCATGAGCTTGTACCGGCTATTCCGATGTGGCTCGGCGTGCTGATCCTGTTGGTGCCAATCTTCTTCGTCGGCTGGAACGGCGTCGAGATGACAACAAAGGCACTGGTTGTCGTGTGGCTGATTCAGATGGGCCTGATGATTTATCCAGCGGTCAAGGTCATCCTGCTTCGCGCGGGTGTGATTGAAAATTTGCTGGTAAACTCCATGCAGAGCTTCCGTCCGTCCTACGGCATTTCCGGGCTGATGCTCGGCGTGCTGGTCTGCGTCTGGTCGTTTGTCGGCTTTGAGGGCCCGGCTTATATGGGCGAAGAGCTGAAGGGCGGCAGCAAGTCCGTGAAAACTGCAGTGACGATTTCCGCAATTGCAATCGGCGTTGTCTACGTGCTGGTGTGCTGGCTGTGGACGGCGGTTATGCAGAATGCGGACATGGAAAAAATCCAGAACTCCCCGACAACGCTGGCAGACTATGCGGCGCTGGTCGGCTATACCAGCGGCGGTACGCTGGTTTCGATATCCACGCTGGTCTCCTGCATCGGCTGTTTCTTCGCGTTTTCAACGACAACCCCGCGCTGCCTGTTTGACATGGGCCGGACTGGCTATCTCCCTGAGGCGTTTTCCAGAGTCAACAAGCATCAGACACCGCACATTTCTCTGATTGCGTACTGTATTGTCTGGACAATGGTGGCGCTGTTCGGCGCATATGTTTCCACGGACGTGCTGTTTACGATGATGGCGTTGTTCGCAAGCGTGTCCTACATCCTGATCTGCGCCGCCAATGTGAAGGATCGCTGGACGGAGAAAGGCGCAGTTGCGGCCATTGTCAACAAAATCGCGCCGCTGATCGCTTCCTTGATTCTGACGTACATGATTTGCTCATCCGATCCTGTATACATTGCAGTGACCGCCGTCTGGACACTGGCGGCATGGATTGCATCTTTGATCTGGAGCAAAAAGCAGAAAAACCGATAACATCAAACAATCCGGTCAGAGGCTGTCTCTGACCGGATTGCTTTACGTTATAGGGGATGAATGGAGCTGGACTCAAGAAACTCGCTTGGCGTAACGCCGGTATATTTCTTGAACGCTGTGGAGAAATACTGCGCGCTGGAAAAGCCGGGAATGCTGGAAACCTCAGAAAACTGCATCCGCTCAGAGGTGATACAGCTGATAGCACGGTCAATCTTGACGATGCTGATGTAGGCGTTTACGGTGATGTTGACACTCTTTTTGAAAACTTGTGATTAATAAATTAATAGCGCGAAGAGACGCGGTATTTTGCAATGCTGCACGTTTTTCCACCCCGCGCAGAGGTTTTTATCGCTGAACCCGCCCGGAGCCATCGCCTCCGGCGAGCTTTTCCACTTCGGAGACAGTGACCCGGTTGAAGTCACCCTCAATGGAGTGCTTCAGCGCAGAGGCTGCCACAGCAAAGTCAATGGCCTGCTGGCTGTCCTTCCCCGAAAGCAGAGCGTAGATGAGACCGGCGCCGAAGCTGTCGCCACCACCCACCCGGTCAACAATGTGAAGGTGGTACTCCCGGGAGAAGAAACAGGACTCGCCATCGTAGATCATTCCGGCCCAGTCGTTATCACTGGCGGAGAGAGAGGTACGCAGGGTGATGGCGATTTTTTCAAAGCCAAACTGCTCCCGGAGCTTTTTGACTACGGACGCATAGCCCTGCTTGTTGAGCTTTCCGCCGTAGATGTCGGTGTTCTCGGCCTCAATTCCGAAGACATCCTTGGCGTCCTCTTCGTTGGCAATGCACACGTCTACATATTGGCAGAGCTGGCTCATGGCCTCCCGGGCCTGAACCCGCGTCCAGAGCTTGCCACGGTAGTTGAGGTCGCAGGAAACTTTCACGCCCCGGGCCTTGGCAGCGCGGCAGGCAGCCAGACAGGCTGCAACCATATTCTTGCCCAATGCGGGGGTGATGCCGGTGAAGTGGAACCAGTCAGCGCCATCGAAGATTGCGTCCCAGTCAAACTCATCAGAATCGGCCTGCTGGATGGCAGAACCGGCGCGGTCATAAATACATACGCTGCTGCGCTGAGATGCACCTTTTTCTAGATAATAGATGCCGACGCGGTCACCACCCCGGACAATCTTGGAGGTATCCACGCCGAAATAGCGGAGGGAATTGACGGCTGCCTGGCCGATGGCATTGGCAGGCAGCTTAGTCACATAGACCGACTCGAGGCCGAAGTTGGCGAGAGACACGGCCACATTGGCCTCACCGCCGCCGAAGGTGGCCTGGAGCTGATCGCTCTGGAAGAAGCGCTCGTAGCCGTTAGGCGCGAGGCGCAGCATAATTTCGCCAAACGTAATGACTTTAGCCATGATGACGTACCTCTTGGACAATTTTTGTGGACTGACGACACAATGCGGTGATTTCATCAAACTTCTGGTTGTCGATCAGGTCGGCGGCCACCATGTAGGAGCCGCCGCACGCGGCCACCACCGGGCAGGAGAGATATTCCCGCAGGTTCTTGAGACTGATGCCGCCGGTGGGCATGATCTTGAACATGGGGAAGGGGGCGGACATGGCCTTGATCTTGGCCAGGCCACCGGACTGCTCAGCGGGGAAGAACTTGAGGACTTCCAGATCAAATTCCAGCGCCATCTGATACTCCGTCGGAGTGGTGCAGCCGGGGAAGTAGGGAAGACCCAGATCCCGGCACGTCTCGGCCAGCTTGGCGGAGAAACCAGGGGAGACGATGAAGGAAGCGCCGGCGGCCTGGGCCTCTTTAATCTGCGCGGTAGTGAGTACCGTGCCAGCACCCACCAGCATCTCGGGACAGGTTTCACGCATAATGGAAATGGCATTGGTGGCACCGGAGGCCCGGAAGGTAATCTCGGCCACCGGAAGACCACCGGCGCATAGAGCTTTGGCCAGGGACGCAGCATCCCGCTTTGGATGGTTGAGCTTAATGACTGGCACTACGCCAATGGCGGCGATTTTTTCGTTGAAGGCATTCATCTGCGACACTCCTTACACGCCGGAGTAGGCGGAGAAGCCGCCGTCAATGGGCAGGCAGATGCCGGTGATAAAGCTGGCGGCCTCATTGTTGAGCAGGAACAGCACTGCGCCAGCCAACTCCTTCTCAGTGTCACCAAAGCGGCCCATGGGAGTGGCGGCCAGAATCTTGCCAGTGCGGGTGGTGGGAGAGCCATCGGGGTTCCACAGGAGCGCCGCGTTCTGCTTGGTGGAGAAGAAACCGGGGGCAATGGCATTGACGCGGATTCCGGCCTTGGCAAAATAGACGGCCAGCCACTGGGTGAAGTTGGTCACCGCGGCCTTGGCGCCAGAGTAGGCGGGGATCTTGGTTAGGGGCCGGTAGGCGTTCATGGAGGAGATGTTGAGAATGTTGCAACCCACGCGGCCTACCATTTGCCGGGCGAAAGCCTGGGTTGGGATCAGGGAACCGATGAAGTTGAGGTTGAAGACAAACTCCACGCCGCTCTTGTCCAAGTCGAAGAAGCTTTTCATCTCGGCGTCGATGTCACCGGCCTCGTAGTACTCCTTGTCGGTAGTGGCGCGAGGGTTGTTGCCGCCGGCACCATTGATGAGGATATCGCAGGGGCCGAGCTCGATACACACTTGATCGGCTACGGCATAGCACATATCCTTGTCCAGCACGTTGCACTGGTATGCCTTGGCTACGCCGCCCTCGGCAACGATTTCGGAGGCGAACGTCTCTGCGGCCTCGAGGTTGAGGTCCAGTAGCGCAACCTTTGCGCCAGCCCGGGCCAACACCTTTGCAAAGGCGGAGCACAGCACGCCGCCCGCGCCGGTGACAGCGGCTACCTTCCCGGTGAGATTGGTATTGATGACATTCTGATTCATAGCAATTATCCTTTCTTTGCTTTGGCACAGGCTTCAAAGAGCCCGTTGAGGTAGGCAGCACCGAGGGCGCGGTCGTAGAGACCGTAGCCGGGCTTGCCGGTCTCACCCCAGATCATCCGGCCGTGGTCTGGCCGCACGTACCCATCGAAACCGGCGTCCACCAGAGCCTTGACGATCGCGTAGATGTCGAGACTGCCGCAGGCGGAGAGGTGAGCCCGCTCCTCAAAGGAGCCATCGGGCAGCAGCTTCACGTTGCGGATGTGCATGAAGCCGATTCGGTTCATAGCTGCGTATTTGCGTACCAAGGCGGGCACATCGTTGAAGGCGGCGCAGCCAAGGGAGCCGGTGCACAGGCACAGGCTGTTGGCCGGGGAGTCCACGATGGAGATATAACGGTCCAGGTTCTTCTCGCAGGTGACAACCCGCGGCAGACCGAAGATGGGGTAAGGCGGATCATCGGGATGGAGGGCCATGACCACGCCACATGCCTCGGCCACCGGAATCACGGCTTTGAGGAAAATCTCGATATTCTTCCACAGTCCCTCTTCACCCAACTCGCCGTAGGCACGGATCAGACCTCGCACCTCGTCCTGGTTATAGCTGGCGTCCCAGCCGGGGAGGTGAATGTCGTCAGTGAGGGGATCAAGGCCCTGGAGCTGATCGAAGTACATGACCAGGCTGGTGGAGCCGTCGGGCGCAGCCTTGTCCAGCTGGGTCCGCGTCCAGTCGAAGACAGGCATAAAGTTATAGGTGACGCATTTGACGCCGTACTTGGCGCAGCGGCGAATGTTTTCACAGTAGGCGGCGATGTGCTCGTCTCGCTTTTTGGTGCCGAGCTTAATGTCCTCGCTGACGGGAATGGACTCCACCACATCAAAGACGAGACCGTGGGTCTGGCAGTCCTCAGCTAGCTTCCGGATGGATTCCTCCGGCCAGATCTGGCCGGGCTTTACGTCATAGACTGCCGAAACGATGGAATGCATACCGGGTATTTGGGCGATGTAGGAGAGGGGAATGGGGTCGCGCTCTGCATACCAACGAAAGGAAAGTTTCATGGTGGTTCCTCCTGATTATAGATTAAAATACCGCTTGGCGTTGTAGTAGCAGATGTCCTCCACCAGCGTCGGGAGAGCATCGGGATCGTTGGGATATTCGCCGTTTTCCACCCACTGGCCCAGCAGATCGCAGAGGATGCGGCGGAAGTAACCGTGGCGCGCGTAGCTTAAAAAGCTGCGGCTGTCGGTGAGCATGCCGATAAAGTTGCCGAGAATGCTGAGATTGGCGAGACTCACCAAGTGCTCGGTCATCCCAGACTTGTGGTCGTTGAACCACCAGGCAGAGCCGTGCTGGATTTTTCCGGGGAGCTCCGTGCTCTGGAAGGAGCCAAGGAGCGTGTCGATCCATGCATTGTCGGCGGGGTTGAGGGAATAAAGAATGGTCTTTGGTAGGCAGTTTTCTACATCCAACGCGCTGAAGAGCCGGTGGGCTGTCGTGCAGCTGTCAGTAACGGCCATGGCGTCAAAGCCAGTGTCGGGCCCAAGGGCTAGGAACATTTTTTCATTGGGATTGCGCATGCAGCTGAAGTGAATCTGCATGGCCCAGCCGAGCCGGGCATATTCCCGGGCACAGTGGAGCAACAGCGTCGTTTGGTAACCCTCCTGCTCCTCTGCCGTCAGGATCTGGCCGGAAAGTGCCTTTTGGAGGGCAGCGGTGGCGTCCACGTCTGAGACGGGGCGGAACATGATATAGTTGAGGCCGTGGTCGCTGGCGCGGCAGCCATGGGCAGCAAAGTACGCCATCCGTTGACTGAGAGCCGCTCTGACATCCTCTACGGTAGAGATGTTCACGCCTGCGGCTTCGCCCAACCGGGTTGTATAGGCGGCGAAGCCTGGCTTTTCAGGGCTGAGGGCCGGGTCGGGCCGGAAAGTTGGGCAGACCATCGCCGAGAAGGTTGGATCATCTGCTAGTTTCTGGTGCCAGACGAGGTCGCTCAGGGGGTCGTCGGTGGTGCCGATCATGGCCACGTTGCTGGAGGCAATGAGCCGCCGCGCAGACATGGACTGGAGCTTTTCTCCGGTCAGATCCCAAACCTCCTGGGCGGTTTGGGGGCTGAGTACGCCGTAGTAGCCAAAATATTGGGCCAGTTCCAGGTGGCACCAGTGGTACATGGGGTTGCCGATGGCACGAGGAAGAGATTCGGCAAACTTCTGGAACTTTTCGCGGTCCGGTGCATCACCGGTGATAAATTGCTCGTCCACACCATTTGAACGCATCAGCCGCCATTTATAGTGGTCTCTACCCAACCAGAGCTGGGTGATATTTTCATAGGTACGGTCTTCAAAGATTTCCTGTGGATCCAGATGACAGTGGTAGTCCACAATGGGCAGCTGCTCAGCCACCTCGTGGTAGAGCTTGCGGGCCGTGTCCGTATGCAGCAGAAAATTCGAATCGCTTACGGGTTGTCTCATTCTGTTTCCCTCCCCATTCATCTGCTTTCAGCATACCACATTTTATACAATATTGAATTGCGATATTTGCTTGACACATTGTAATTCTTGCGATAAATTAAGATGGAGATGAGCAAAATGCCACCTATGTTTGGGGCTGCAAGGTGACAGAGATGGAAAAAACGCGGAAGCGAGCCGCGCCTTTAACCGTAACTTTATTTTATAGAGATGAGCAAAACACGGAATGAGTAACGAAGGGAAAACGGGTCAACAAGGCTAGGGAACCTCTGAATAATAGCCTTTGTTCTGTTTCCGCTCGATGTATTAGCCGCAATTTGCACTTTGTTCAGAAAATTTCAGCGAAAAACGCCATTATTTCTCTGCTTTTCTGCTCCTTTTCCTGAAAAAGGGCAGGCTACCCCTGTATCAGGTCGCGGAGAGCTTTCACCCGGCGATGGCAAGGGCATATAAATTGGCATAAGCGAACATAACGTACAGCCGATTCTCGTTTTTCTTCAAACCACGATACATGGCGTTATTATCTCACATTTGGAGCCTTTATGGTAGTGCGCATTAAATCAGAGGCTTCCTAATCGGTGGAGTGATTTTCGGTTTCAGCCATGGCCGGAATCCCTTGCAATCGCTAGGGAAGCACTGAATAAATCGGCAAGAGCTGACAGCGGGAGATTTTGTCTCGGACGAAAGTTCGGAAAACGGAGGAATCCTGTATGTATTTCCCGTTTTTAGAACTGCACGGCTGGGGCAAAAGACCCGCTGATCAGCCGCAGACGATTTGTTCAGAGATTCCCTAGACCTTTTGAGTTTTGCTCATGGCTGGTAACTTTATTATAGGGAGGCGGTAACCATGGCCAGAAGCCAAGAGACCTTTGATTCCCGGCAGGAGATGCGCCGGGGCGATTTTGAACTGTTTCATAATCTTGACACCCATCTTGATGCCGTGGGCCTTCATCATCACGATTTTTATGAGGTGTACTATTTTCTGCGAGGCACAGTGGAATACCGCATCGAGGATAGGCTCTACCGTCTCCAAACAGGCGATCTCTTGCTAGTCAGTCCGATGGAGTTGCATCAGGCCACGGTATTAGATCACAGTGTTCCTTATGAACGAATTGTACTATGGATTTCACGATCCTATCTCGATTCCCTGCCCGTCAACGGAGAAGCGCTGACGCGATGTTTTGACAGCTCTCAAGCTGGACACGTCAATTTACTTCGACCTTCAGATCATAGCCTGCTGCGGGATTTGTTGGAGCGGCTGCAGGAGGAATGCTCCGGCAGACAATATGGCAGCGCACTGTATGCCAGAGGCTGCCTGCTGCAGCTTCTTGTGCTGCTGAACAGGATGGCTATGGCTGCCCATACGGCACCAGAAGATGGAACCCCCCTGGTGAGCCTAATCGTCCGGTATATTAACGGACACTACGCCGAGCCGCTCTCGCTAAATGATCTGGCAGTCATAGGGCACGTAAGCAAGTACTATCTCAGCCATGAATTCAGCCGCGTGATGGGTACCAGTGTGTACCGTTTTATCACACTCAAGCGGCTACAAATTGCGCGGGAGCTGCTGCTGCGTGGAGCCTCTGCGGGAGAGGCCGCCGCGCGGTGTGGTTTCCACGATTATCCAAACTTTTTTCGCACTTTTCGGGCGCGATATAACTATAGCCCGAGCGCTTGCGCTGCGACAATGGCGGAAGAGGATATTGAACCGGCCGCCGCGAATTGAACCAGAGCTTTATACCCAATATGGGCATTTTATACTTGTCTCCAGCGCAGTGGCACGGTAAAATTGCAGCGTGCTCTACCGCTGCCAACAGGAAACTGTCGCAGCCACATTAGACTGCTGTCGAGCAAAGAAAGGAATGAACTAAACCATGACCAGTCGAGAAATTGTGAAGCGAGCGATCCACTTCCGGAATCCTCCACGCATTCCTTATAATTATGATTCCAATCGTGACAACTGTACAGAATACTACGGCGACGATTTTATTTGGGGTTTTGTGGACAAAGCACCAGGCTTTGAGAGCGTAAATGCCGATGGCGACCGGGTGGATGAATGGGGCTGCGTTTGGAAGAGTATGGGTGAGACCTTCGGCGAGCCTACATCCTTTCCTCTGGAAGGGCTGGAAGAATACGCTGACATAGACATGCCACATTTTGATGATCCGGTCCGGTATGAGACTATCCGGAACATTGTCAGGAAGAACAAGGGAGAAAAGTACGTGATGGGTATGCTGCCCACCGGCATTTTTCAGATCATGATCCACCTTTTCGGCTTTGAGGATTTTATGTATCAAATCGCCGGCAATACCGAGGAGTACACCGCTCTGGCCGGGAAACTCTGCGACCTGTGCATCCGGACTATCCACCGATTTGCCGATGCCGGTGTGGACGGCGTGATTCTCATTGAGGACATGGGCCTCCAGGACCGGATGATGATCAGTCCCCGAATGTGGCACGACATATACGCTCCGCTATATACCCGGATGTTCGAGGCGGCCCACGCCCGAGGACTAGATGTGATCTCCCACACCTGCGGCCATATTGTCAGCATCCTGGACGACTACATTGCCTGCGGCCTGGACGTAATCCAGATGGACCAGCAGGACAACATGGGGTTGGAAACCCTCAAGCAGTTTGCCGGACGAGTGTGCTTCTTCTGTCCCATGGACATCCAGACAACTGCTTCCTTTAGCAGAGAGCAGGCCTTTGAGCGGACCCGCTACATGGTGGAGTGCCTAGCAACTCCAGCCGGCGGGTTTATGGCGAAAACATATCCCCAACCGGATGCTGTTCACCTGACCAATGAATATATGAGAAATATGGTCGATGGATTCGCTGCGGCTTCTAAGGAATATTTTGGTGAGTAAGTAGACGGAGGTTTCTATGTTGAACAAGACGATACCACCTGCAGAGGTGGAGTATCTTCGTGAACTCGCAAAAAAGCAGCTGGAATACGCCAACTTGCCGATGATGCGGGAGCGGGAACGACTGTGGTACTTGCACAACGCTCTGCAGGGAGAACGGCCCATGGTGGTCATGGAGGAGATTACCTTCCTGGATGACCTGATCGAGCCGAAGTGTTCTCATCCACTGGCCCGGGAGATCGAACGCGGCCTGTTGGAGCAGATCGCTGTGGCAGAGGAGATCAATGATGATAAAGTGATCCCACCCTATTACACACTGGAGTTCCAGTTAGACTATGACCGCTATGGTATTCAACCCAACCGGGTCTATGCAGACGGAGGAATCGGATTTCACAGTGAGCCTGTACTGGTGGATCTTGAGCATGACCTCTCTTTGCTGCAGCCTTCCAGATTCGCTTTTGACTGGGCGGCGCTGAAAGAGAAAAAAGTTCGGATCGAGGAGGTTATCGGTGATATACTTCCGGTGAAACTCACCAACGGCACCAACTGCTGGGAATTTGCCCTGACTTCTCATGTGGTTGAGCTGATGGGCACAGAAAATATGTTCATCGCCATGCTGGACACGCCGGATGAATTTCATCAGATGATGCAGTTCATCACCAACGACTGCATTCGCCTACTCCGATGGGAAGAAGCCCAAGGTTTAATCTTCCCCAACAGTGGCAATGACTACATGGGTGGCGGCAGCTTTTGCTTTAACCGTGAACTAGCACAGCCGGACTTTGCTGGACAAGTGCGCAGCACTGATACCTGGGGCAACACCAATGCCCAAGAAGCAGTGGGCATCTCTCCTAAGATGTATCGGGAATTCATTCTTCCCTATGTGCAGCAGATTGCTCAGGAATTTGGACTGTTGTACTACGGATGCTGTGAACCGGTCAGCAGTTTCTGGGAAAACGGGGTGGAGACGATTCCCAATATACGCAAGGTGTCCATCTCTGCCTGGTGTGATGAGGCATATATGGCGCAGGTCTTACAGGGACGCAATGTGATCTACTCACGGAAGCCTTCGGCCAATTTCCTGGGCGTCCAGAAGGAACTGGATGAGGATGCCTTCCGGGCCTATATGCATAAAACCGCACAGCTCACCCGGAACCTGCCCACGGAAATCATCTTCCGTGACATCTACAAGCTCCATGGCAACAAGGCCAAGCTCAAGCGGGCTGTGGAGATCGTTCGGGAAGAGATGTATCTTTGAGTGGTTATATATGGCGCAATGCACCATACATTCTGAAAAAGCCCGGCAGAAAGTGCAGTTGGAACTTTCTGCCGGGCTGTGTACTGTGGTGAAACACACCTGAAGCTAAAAAGCTCTGAATAAATCGTCTTTGGCTGGATGACGGAGCTTTTACCCCGTCCGTGCAGTTCTAAAAACGGGAAATACATACAGTGCGCCTATGTTTTCAGGATCCTCGTCTGAGGCAAAATCCATAGCCACCAGCTCTTGCCGATTTCATTAGAGGTTCCCTAAGCGCTTAAAGCAGAATTACAATTCCTTCCGATTGTCAGACGGTGTCGAGGCCTGGGCGGCGCGGTAAGCTGTTGGGCTGACGCCGTAAGCGGTCTTGAACAGCGAGTAAAAGTATTTGGTGTTTTCAAAACCCACTGCTTTTGCAATGACTTCCACAGGATCCGATTTGGATAGAAGCAACTGCCGGGCGTGCTCTAGGCGCAAGTTCTTAATATAACCGGACAGGGATTCTCCGGCCTTTTGCCGGAAGACCCGGTTGAGATAGGTGACGGAGACGCGAAAATGCCCGGCGACAGACTTGCTGGAGATGGAAAAGTCCTGGTAGTTCTGCTGAAGATAATGCTGGATATCAGCGACATCGATACGGGTCACACCGGGGTCTTGCGCCTGGATAGCCTCCATAATCTGCGTCAGTTGATTATTGACTGCGGCCTGGGTTTGCGCAAGTGTGTGTGCCCTTGTAATCTGAGTGTAGAGCAGATGATAGTTAATAGCAGGCAAACCCGGGTAGGTGCTCTCAACTTTTTTTATCATGGTGATAAATTTGGACGCAAACACATTGATCGAGGCGATGGCGGCGTCGCATGTGTAATGGGGCAACTGCGCCCAATATGCCTCCAGCAACTGCTGGCAATCATCCGCAGTACCGCTGCGGATTGCCTGCTCCAGGTCATTGATGTTGATTGTAGGACATATCTCTGTGTGAAGTTTGTCTTGGCAGATATCTTCCTGCCGCAGCACGCAGAAATCCGGATAAAAGAAGCGATAACCCGACAGCTCTTGAAGCTGCTGCATAGAGGTTGCCAGCATGTGGGGGCGGGTGAACGGATCAGAAATCAAGAATGAGACCTGCAGGCTGAAATACTGCCGGAAGGTATCCTGGATCCGATGCAGCACGGTGTTGCTGATGGCAATTTCGCTGTCCGGCTGAAGGCAAAGTAAAAACGTAATGCCGTCCTTCTCCATTGGGATATCCCGAATGTCCCATGTTTTCTCAAAAAGCTCATGCACCACGTTGCTCAGCGCAAAACAGAGCAGAGCCTGATCCTCCGGACTAGTCTCTGAAGCGTCATCTCTTGCATACCACTGGGCATACACCAGGGCGAAGGTGTCTCCTTCATGATATGGCAATTCATATTGGACACAATGCTCCCAGAATTCTTGGGCCGAGTATTTATCGTAGAGCATCTGATCCTTTAAAAACATCTCCTGAGATAGCGAGAGACTCTTTTGCTTATAGGAAAATAGCGCGTTGAGACGATGGCCAACATCGGAGAGCCTGGCAGTAATGTACTCCACTTCATCGTTTGATTCCCAAGAGCCTAATTCTTCTGGTTCTTCTGGCTCGTTTGCAGGCAACGTTCCTTTGATGCGTGCAATAGGCGAGTAAAGCTGATAGCTGATCTTTAGATTGACGATCAGAGAAACAAGTCCAATTGTAATAATGATTATTACGAACGGCGATAAATAGTTCAGCAACGATGCAGAGATATCGGACTGGCGGATAATGGAAAGCATCTGAAGGTTATAGGTGGGATCACTCAGCACATGGAAGTGATAATTCACGCCATCAATAGAAGCATCGAAGGAGTTGTTCCAGTCGTGATCATTCAGAATTTGCAGTAACTCGGGCCATGTATTCTCTAATTCTGAATGGTAGATGCTGGAATATATTAGAGATTTTCGGTCGTGACAGACTATGTAGTTCGTTGGGGCTTTGTTATATACCGAGGGGTCATTTTTGAGCATGGAGAAAATATTGCTGACGGATAAGTTGGCAATCACATAGCAGTCATTTCTCAAGTGGAAGTAGCTGGTCAGAACTGTGCTGGTAGAATCAGCATAAGGAGAATCCGGAATAGTGCGTGGAATGTTCTGTGTGGGGGAATTGCCCGGAGTAAGAATTTGCTCGATAAAGTCCCGATCATAAGAATCCTGCAAACTGTTACTAAAAACCTCTCGACCGAAGGTCACAGTCTCATTATTAGTATGATTATAAAAGGTAACGGAATGGAGTCCCTGATCCTGTGAAAGAAAGTAGTCGATGCCACGGACTGCCTGGAGATAATCAGCGGCAGAGATGCTCTTGCTAGACAAAAGGGTCGTTCCGTCTGCGGAGAGGCTCATATTGAGCGTGTTGTTGAGACTGAAACGAATCTGATGGTCCACAGTGGTATAAGCCGTTTCAATAAAACGTGACATGGCAGAGTTAAGATAGCTGCCGGTCACTTGCCGGAAAGCAAAATATGTGATGGCCAGGGCAAGAAGCAGAAGCCCGAAGGTCGTCAGATATACTGTGCGGAAGATTCTCTGAAAATGTTTAGAATGCCAAAGTTTCTTCTTCATTGTGATAGTCTCCTTGCGTGCTACTGTAAACGGCAAGCTCAAAATTAAACCTATTATAGCAAAAAACAAATGGAACGCATACACAAAACTAAACTTTAAACAAAAAAGCACAATATTGAACCCCAAACTCAACGACATGTCCATATGAAGCATGCATTCTGAGGCTGGGCGGATTGCGTCCTGAACGAAACAGCCGGATAGGAGCTGTTGTACAGAATGATTTCTCCTGCTGCAAAAAAATTTTAACCCAGATGCTGATTTTGGAGGAAGCATTTTGAACTCAGAACAGGATATCGGCACTTGCCAATGATAAAAAATGGCCGTATAGTGCAAACAAAAACCAGAAAACAACAATGAGGAGGATTGCGATGCTATGAAAAAAAACATTTCTTCAGTTCGCAGAAAAAAGTCTGACCGCGCCCAAAATCTGAGTCTCATTCTAATGGCGCTACCCATGATGGTGATTGTAGCAGTATTTTCTTATGTTCCCATGGGCGGCTTGATCGTTGCGTTTAAGAATTACAGCTATCGTGACGGAATTCTCAAAAGTCCATTTTGCACCCCCCTGTGGAAGAACTTTGAATTCCTCTTCAAGTCTCCAGACACCTATCGAATCATCCGCAACACAATTTTGTATAACCTGGCATTTATCGTCCTCACACTGGTGATTTCGGTAGCACTGGCACTGATGCTTAACGAGATTCGCAGCCGTAGGGCGCTGAAGGTTTACCAAACCACCATGTTTTTTCCATACTTTCTCTCCTGGGTGGTAGTGTCGTATGTGGCTTACGCCTTCCTGAATCCCCGCCTTGGTTATCTCAATGCCATTGCCGCTGTGAATAACGGAGAAACTCTGGACTGGTACAACACCCCCAAGGCTTGGATTGCGATCATTATCATCTTGCAGCTTTGGAAGACCATTGGCATGAATGTTCTTATGTATTATGCCAGTTTGATGAGCATGGACTCAACCTATGTGGAGGCGGCAGTTATTGACGGTGCCGACCACTGGCAGACGATCCGATATATTATTCTCCCCCAGCTTTATCCCATGATGATCATTCTGACAATTTTGGCCGTTGGAAAAATCATGAACTCCGATTTCGGCCTTTTTTATCAGGTTCCCATGGATTCAAAGACGCTCTACGAGACAACAGATGTACTGGAGACGTATGTGTATCGCGCGCTTATAAACAGCGGAAATATTGGTATGAGTTCGGCGGCTGGCTTCCTCAAATCTGTGGTCGGTCTGGTACTGGTGCTTCTCACCAATGCTGCTGTAAAAAAAATCGACCCGAAATATGGCCTGTTTTAACCAGAAGGAGTGTACAATATGATTCAAAACAAACGAAGTGAACATATCCGTAGCGTTGTACTGCACACCTTCTTTATTCTGCTCTCCGCTGCGTTTATTTTACCTATGCTGTCAGTAATTTTTATTGCCTTTACCAGTGAAACATCTATTACCAAAGAAGGATACCCGTTCTTTTTCCGGGAGATTGACCTGACGGCTTTCCAATTTATTCTTAAAAATCCGAAAACGATTCTCAATGCCTACTTTGTTACCATTTTTGTATCCACGGTCGGAACTGTATCGTATTTGATTATTGCGTCCATGGCTGCTTTCGCTATTTCTCGTCCCGGTTTCAAATACCGCACATCTATCACGTTCTTTTTCTTCTTCACTATGCTCTTCAATGGTGGTCTGGTGCCCACCTACATTCTCATGACCCAGGGCCTGCACCTAAAGGACACCTATGCAGCTATGATTTTCCCGTTGATGGTAAATGTGTGGTATCTCATCATGCTTAAGACCTTTATGAGTGAGATTCCCAACGAAATCATCGAATCGGCTAGAATAGACGGCGCGGGCAACGGTACCATTTATCTGCGCTTTGTGTTGCCGCTGTCAAAGCCGGCTCTGGCAACTGTGGGGTTGCTGACCCTGCTGGACTACTGGAACAGTTGGCAGCCTGCCATGCTCTATATCGATGATAAGGAGAAGTATCCTCTGCAATATCTGCTTCAGGTGATGCTGCGAAATATCATCGAGATATTAAAGCAGATGCAAAATAACATCGCTGTAACGACGGGCGAGAGCATCCCAAGCGAGAGTGTCCGCATGGCCATGTGTCTGCTTGCGGTGGGACCGATGCTGTTCGTCTTCCCGTTCTTCCAAAAATATTTTACCCGCGGCCTGACTGTCGGCGCCGTTAAGGGCTAATTTTCAGCAGGCGAGCAGTAGTTTCCCCGTGCTCGCCTGCTTTTATACATGATAACGAAAGGCTGGATTATACATGACTGAGTACAAAACAACTGTCAAAGCGCTGCTGATTGGTGCAGGGCAGCGAGGCGCACAGGTCTATGGCGCTTTTGCTCTGCGAAATCCAAAGGACATTCAGTTCGTTGCGGTGGCAGAACCTGACGTCGAACGCAGGACAGCGTTCTGTCAGGATCACGGCATCAAGCCTGAAAATGCAGTTAAGGACTGGAAAACTCTGTTGGCTCGTCCCCGAATGGCAGACTGCGTCTTTGTGTGCACGCAGGACAATTGCCACTTTGAGCCTGCAATGGCGGCATTGGAGGCAGGATACCATGTTGTAATGGAGAAACCAATGAGCCGAGACACGGAGGAATTACGAGCGCTTCAGGCCAAGGCAGAGGAAAAGCATCGACTGGTGACAGTGTGCCATGTGCTTCGCTATACTCCGTTTTTCAGTAAAGTCCGGGAATTGCTGCAATCCGGTGTGGTGGGTAGTCTCCAGTCCATACAGCAGATTGAGAATGTGGCATTTTGGCACCAAGCCCACAGCTTTGTCCGTGGCAACTGGCGGCGTGAGGAAGAGACCAGCCCGATGATTCTGGCTAAGAGCTGCCATGACATGGATATTCTTCTCTGGATGGCCAACAGTCACTGCATCAAAGTTTCGTCCTTCGGCAGCCTGGGACACTTCCGATCCGAGAACGCCCCGGAGGGCGCACCAAAGTATTGCCTGGATGGCTGCCCTCAGGCAGACAGCTGCCCCTATAATGCTGAGCGGATATACCTGCATAGCACAGGCGTCCATGTACCGGTGATCCGCAAGGTGGTGAGCCTTGCAAATACTGATGAGTCCGTTCGCGAGGCACTGCGCCGGGGGCCTTATGGCCGGTGTGTCTATTACTGTGACAATGACGTGGTGGATCACCAGGTAGTCAATCTGGAATTTGAAAATGGTGTCACGGCCTCTTTTACCATGTGTGCCTTTACTTGGGATGGCGGACGTACCATCAAGGTCATGGGATCCCATGGGCAGATCGTTGGAGATGTAGAACAAGATGTTCTGGAGGTCACCCAATTTGCCACCGGTGAGCGGACCACCATTCGACTGAATGCCGGGGCCGAGGGCCACTCTGGCGGTGACCAGGGATTTATGTGTGATGTGGTACGCCAGATGCAATCCGACGGAGCCTACACCGGCCGCACCCAAGTGGCCTCCTCGGTGGAAAGCCACCTCATCGCCCTGGCAGCGGAGGAATCCAGACGCACAGGAAAGACTGTTTATTTGAAGCCGCAAGCAGTTGAGCAACTGTGAAAACAAGGAGAGAGTTATGGATGCTTTTGCACAAATAGCCCAAAACGGCATTCAGGGTCGAAGAGAACTGCTGGAGCAACCTGTGCCGCCGCCGCTTCCGGATCTGTTAGTTCCGCTGGAGAAGACCTGGGAGGAACCAGCCATACTCCCCCAAAAAATACGTACCGCTGCGCAGCTGATGGAGGCCCTGACGGACATGCGGCGGCAGATGCAGCCTTTTTTGGAGAACTATGCCCCGATGCTGGAATCCTGCCGGCAGATACTCCGGCTGGAGCAGTTTCGCTACAGACTGGAAGGCAAAGATGTGTGGGAAACTGTCTCTATTCCCCATTATGGCGGTCCATTGGGTCCGGCTACGGCTTTCTATGAGACAGAGTTCACCTTGAAGGACGTGTCCCGCCGGGTGTTCGCGGTGGTGAATGGAGCGGACTACAGGGCTCAGGTCTATGTAAATGGCAGGCTGGCTGGAACGCATGAGGGCTTTTTCGCCAGTTTTGAATTTGATATTACGCGCCTGGCCCATCCCGGAGAGAACAGATTGACGATCTGTCTTGAAAACGACTATATTATGATGGGAAGCCGCTCCGACGAAGATCCCCGGAACTTCTGCGGTGACAAGATCTACGCGGCAACCGGACCGGGCTACGACGACCCTGCCTTGGGGTGGCATCACTGCCCACCCGGTATGGGACTCCTTGATTCAGTAGAGATTCAGGTGCGAGAATCGGTGTTCCTGCAGAGCGCCTTTGCTCGGACGCTGGAGGATGAGATGGAATTTTGGGTCGAGGTGGGCAGCTGTGGGTATGAGCCTCGGCCTATCCGACTGGAGTTATCGGTGTACGGACAGAACTGCCGTCAGACGGTGGTAGAACACCTGCGACTGGAGCCCACTACCGGAAAGGAGGTTGGACTGGGCGACACTTATACCGAAGTCCTGGCCAGACGGGAGGGAACATTACACGCCCGCTTGCCCCTGCCATGCGCAAAAGGCCGTAATCTGTATAAGGTGCGGCTGACCGCTGCGGAGTTGGCCTTTTGGACGCCGGAAACACCGTGGCTTTATCAGCTTCAGCTGCGGCTCTTTGATGAAAACGGAACGCTGTTGGATACGCTGGCCCAGCAGTTCGGTCGCCGGACATTCACCCAGGATACAGCAGGAGAAATCAAGGGCATGTTCTATCTCAACGGGCAGTCTATCCGCCTGCGAGGCGCCAACACCATGGGTTTTGAGCAACAGGATGTGATGCAAGGCCGGGAGGAACAGCTTATAAACGATATCATCTTGGCAAAGCTCTGTCATATGAACTTTCTTCGAATCACCCAGCGGCCAGTACAGCGTCAGGTTTATGAATACTGCGACCGGCTGGGCATGATGGTGCAGACTGACCTTCCGCTCTTTGGCTGTGTCCGCCGTCAACAGTTCTGCGAAGTAGTACGGCAGGCTGAAGAGATGGAGCGGCATATTCGCGCGCACGCCAGCTGTGTGCTTATTAGCTATATTAATGAACCTTTTCCAAACGCCAATAATCTGCCCAGCATGAACCTGGAGCGGCCGGAGCTGGAGCAGCTGTTTCGGGCAGCGGACATTGCGGTTCGCCTGAACAATCCTGACCGGGTCATCAAGTACATTGACGGTGACTACGATCCCCCATCAGAGACCATGCCGGATAATCATTGCTATCCCATGTGGTATAACGGTCATGGAATCGACATCGGTATGCTCCACAAGGGCTATTGGATGCCGGTTAAACCCGGATGGTACTACGGCTGCGGTGAATTTGGCTGCGAGGGCCTGGAGGACTGG
The DNA here is from genome assembly GCA_959607825.1 of uncultured Oscillospiraceae bacterium. Lineage (GTDB taxonomy): Bacteria > Bacillota > Clostridia > Oscillospirales > Oscillospiraceae > HGM13006. Next base: position 20,168 of record CAUHNW010000025.1, read on the forward strand.
GAACTAATGCAGGCTGCCTATCCTTCAGATTGGCTGGTGCATCCTGGCGAGGTAGAAACAGATTGGAATCCGGCGCGGATCGTCCGAGCTCAGACGGCAGATTTCTACCATTTCTTCTATGACCGCCAAGCAACGCCCAGAGACTGGGTTCGGGAGAGTCAGGCTTTCCAGGCTCTCGCTACCCGAATGATGACCGAGGCCTTCCGCCGCGATACGCGGATGGTGAGCTTCGCAATCCACCTGTTTATCGATGCCTTCCCCTCGGGGTGGATGAAGGCTATCATGGATTGCCGCCGCACACCGAAGCCTGCCTACTTTGCATACCGGGATGCCCTGGAGCCGCTGCTGCTTAGCCTTCGAGCAGACAAGCGCTCTTTCTTCGGTGGAGAAACAGCAAGAGCCGAGGGGTGGATCTGCAATGATACGGCTCGCACCGGACCAGTGCAGCTGCGCTATGAGCTGCTGTGCGGAGGAAATGTCATTGCTGCTGCTGTCAGGGAAGCTGTGTTGGAGGCAAACTGCGCCTGGTGCCACAGCGTAGCTGAATTTCTGCTGCCGGCAGTTCAAACACGAACTACGGTGCAACTACGGGCCATGATCATGGACGGAATGACGTGTCTGGCTTGGAACAGTTTGGAGTACACGCTGCTACCACCGTGCGAAGAACTGCCTACAATTCGCGTATGTTCCATCGACCAGGTGACCAGCGCCGATCTGGCTGCAGTGGAACAGGGGGAGATTTTGTGGATCGACAAGCCGAAGGCCGGACACTACACCCTGGGCCCCTGGACTGTAGAGGTCCGGGAAAGCGGTATGGCTCCGATGCACTTTGTCAGCGCGCAGACCGGCCATCCATGGGCTGCGGATTTCCAGCAGCCAGATTTTCGCCACTGGTACGATTCGGAGACTGACCGCATCAGTCCCCTGGCTGATTGCACCGTAGAGGCGGCAGGCTTTGCACCGGTGCTGGTCAGTCGCAATACAACTCCCCATGGCTGGCGGGATGCTGCCGTACTTTGCGAGCGGGCATACGGAGCAGGTCGTGTCATCCTATCTCAAATTGCCTGGCGGCAGATGCTCGATAACCCGGCGGGGCGTATCCTGATCTCTCGCATTTCATCGGCTGACAGCTCGTCATTGTAGAAAGTGTAATATTGCGACGTGCTATTTTGTGCAAAATATTCAACAATACAAACTCGGAGCTCGCGAATTAAACCGTCACCCCAATATTGAACTGCAAGAATGAACCAGAAAGCAGCATTCAATACTTGAAAAGCACCAATCCTGTAACCTATGATGCAAATAAAGCTACCGGGCTTTTAACGGTAGCCACAAAAATAAGGAGGAAGAAACATGAAAAAACTGATTGCTCTGCTGCTGGCCCTGCTGATGGTATTCGGCATGCTGGCAGGCTGTGCGTCCCAGGAAAGCGTCCAGCCCAACGATAACAAAGAGCAAACCACCACCACCGACGAAAGTGCCGACAAGGATTCTGAGTCTGCTGAGGAGCCAGTGGAGATTATTTGGCTCATCCGTAATGACGAGCCGCAGCACTATGATGAGGTCATGGCTGCTGTCAACGAAAAGCTGCTGGCTGAGTTGAACATGACCCTGGATCTTCGTTTCATTGCGCCCGGCGACTATGAAACCAAGATGCAGATGGCCATGGCTGGCGGCGACGACTGGGATTTGTGCTTTACATCCCACTGGTGCAACAACTATGTAAACGCCGCAGGTAAGGGCGCATATCTGGAGCTGACGCCCGAGATGCTGGCGGAAAACGCCCCCAACTTGATGGAGACTATGCCTGAGCAGTTCTGGGATGGCATTAAAGTCAATGACGGTATTTATGGCATGATCAATTACCAGATCATGTACAGCCAGGCGGGCTTCATGATCATGAAGGACGTTGTGGATGAGCAGGGGATTGATGTTTCCACAATTGACAACTGGGATACCCTGAATGAAGTGCTGGGCCAGATTGCCGAAGCCTATCCTGACCGCTATGCTACCCGCGGTGCCGGCGTAAGCCAGCCGGAACTGTTCCTGCAGGAAACGCCCTTGTCTCTGGTCATGAGTTTGCCCTTCCTGATGTATGACACTGAGACGCAGAAGATTGATAACAACAAATTCTTTGAGGAGATCGAGCCGGCTCTGGCCTCCTTTAAGCTTTGGAAGGACGAGGGCTATGTGCCGGCCGATGCTGCTACGCTGAAGGACGAGAATACGCTCTTGAAGTCCGGCCAGATCATCTCTCGCTATCAGGCGAACAAGCCCGGCGTTGAGGCCGCACTGAAGGCCACGTATGGCGTTGACTACGTCGTTATTCCCATGGGCGGCTCCGTCGTCAACACAAACTCCGCGCAGGCCACGATCACTGCTGTCAACATCAACTCCGAGCATCCCGAAAAGGCTATCCAGCTCTACGACTACATCTTTGGCAACCCTGAAATTGCCAATATGCTGTTCTACGGTCTGGAAGGTCTGGACTATGAACTGGTGGACGGTCGTGTACAGAAGCTCGACGGTTGTTGGACAGCTCCCGCTTGGCAGTTGGGTAATCAGTTCAACGCCATGCTGACCGTGAATGATGTGGATGGCGTCTGGGAAGAGACTATGAAGCTCAACGCCGAGGCAGACCTGGATCCCCTGTTTGGCTTCGCGCCGGATCGCACTGCCATTGAAACTGAGTTGGCCAGCTGTGAAGCTGTCTGGGGCGAGTATAAGGACATTTTGTACTATGGCCTGCAGGATTACACCACGGTGATTCCTGAAATGATGGAAAAGCTGGAGATTGCGGGCTTGGCAAAGGTAACCGAGGAATTGCAGTCTCAGATTGACGCTTGGCTTGCATCCAAATAAAGTATAAGCCGCTTCGTTCAAGATACGGGCGAGAACAGGAGATGTGCTGTGAAAATGGCACATCTCCTGTTTTAATAAAATATGGAAGCATTCGTTCAAAATAGATGTGGAGTTCTTGAATTAACGAGGAGAACGCTTATGAAAAATGGAAAACGAATTATCAGCCTTTTGCTATTGCTGAGCCTGGTGATGGGCTTTATCCCAGGGATGGCTTTGAGCGCAGAGGCCGCCGATGTTGGTACTGCCAATAGTATGCAACTGTATGTTGCGCCTGACGGCAATGATGAAGCAGACGGCTCCATCGATGCCCCTCTGAAAACGCTGGAGGGCGCGCGGGATAAGATCTGCACCATCAAAAATAGCAAAGGCCTCCCGGAAGGCGGCATTACCGTCAATCTGCGGGCGGGCGACTATAAATTCCTGGGGGAATCTTTTAATCTGTCTGAAGAGGATTCTGGTACGGAGAATTCTCCCATTGTCTATCAGGCGTATCCCGGTGAGACGGTCACCATCAGCGGTAATGTGACCGCTGCGGGGAATCAGTTCGAGCATGTGGAAGATAGTAGTATTCTGGAGCGGCTGCCTGAGACAGTACAGGATAAGGTGCTGGTTTATGATCTCGACAAAAATCTGGGGCTTGACACCTTTGCACCCATCCCTAAGATCGGCTATGGCTGGCCGGATCAGCCCAGTAACCTTAGTGTCAGCGTGGACGGCAAGGTGCAGACGCTTTCACGTTACCCCAATTCCGGCTTTTTGAACATTTCCCAGGTCATCGAAAAGGGTTTTGTCCCGCGGAGCCATATGACCAACCCCGATGGAACCTGTCCCCAGTGCACCAAGGACAACGGCGGAACACGCATTCCCTGCAAAATCGGTGAGGCGAACTGGGTCAACCAGAACGGCGGCGTTTGGACGGTCAGCGGCCTTGATGATAAGTATGATCTTTGGAGCAAGGAGTCTGATATCTGGGTCAGCGGATACTTCTGCTGGGCCTATGCCGATGATAATTGCGGCATTAGCAAGGTGGAGAAGACCGACGGCGGACTCAAGATGACAGCTAAGCATCCCTCACGCTATGGCGTAGGCGGCGGCGATGCAAAGAAATTTTATGCCTATAACCTGCTGTGCGAGATTGACCAGCCGGGCGAGTGGTATCTGGATCGCGATAACGCAAAGCTGTATCTCTATCCCTCAAAGGATATTTCCAAGAGCAGTGTAGAACTCTCTGTGATGGGCGAGCCCTTTATTCTGGCCAAAGGCGTTCAGTATGTACAGTTCAAGAACCTCCAGATCACCAAAGGAAACAGCCATGGTATCCAGCTCATCGACTGTGAAAATACCCTGGTCGCTGGCTGTACGTTCAGCGACTTGGGCCAGCGGGCTGTGGTAGTTGGTGAAGTGGCCAGCATCGACCGCTATGAGGCAGTCAACACCGGTGACCACGGAGGCAGCAACAATAAGATCCTGAGCTGCGATATTCTCCGCACCGGCCAGGGCGGCGTATATCTGGCCGGCGGCAACCGCTATACGCTGACCAACGGGAATAACACCGTTGAAAACTGCGATTTTGAGGATTTCTCCGTTGTCAAGCGCACGTACTCTCCTGCCGTTGCAGTGGTGGGCTGCGGCAACAAGGTGCTTCGCAACCGGATGCACAACGCACCCCATATGGCCATCAGCTACGATGGAAACGAGCATCTGATTCAGGGCAATGAGATTTTCAACGTATGTTATGAGACATCGGATGTGGGCGCCATCTACTCCTGCCGCACTTGGTCGTACCGTGGCGTCCGGATCGACAACAACTATATCCACGACCTGACAACTAGCCACGGGACAGGCTCTGCGGCGGTCTATCTGGATGATATGACCAGCGGCGGCATTGTAACCAATAACCTGTTCGTCAACATTGCGGGGCGTACCATGCTGATGGGCGGCGGCCGCGACAACGTCATTCAAAACAACATTCAGATTAACAGTGGGAACGGCCTTGGTTACCACTATGATAACCGCGGCGAAGGCTGGGCGGCAAATGCCGGCACGGCTCCCGACGGCAATAACTATGCTGAATGGGTGAAACTTAAAACGGATGCAAGATATGATTCGGAGGCGTGGAGCAAAAAATATCCCGCGTTGGTCAATATGTCTCTCGAATATAATGCGGATGGCAAGTGTACGGAAGCCTTGAAACCAGCCGGTGCCGACATCCAGAACAATATTTGTGTCGGCGTTGCAACTCCCTATAACAGCATATATCAAAGGGTCAAAGATCTGGGCAATGTAGATAATAACTACAGCTACGCTCAGGGGACGGATATTGGCTTTGTAGATGTTGCGGCTCAGAACTTTGCAGTAAAATCCGACTCCCTGATTCAGGGGTTACTGGGCAATAGCTATTTTGATGCTAGCAGGGCGGGACTTTACAAGGATGAATACCGTACTACGCTGGGAGTAAGCGTCGAAGCACCGAAGCTGGAGGCACCCACCGATCAGGCCAAGAATTTGTCTGCAGCAGTCGGCATTACTTTCAAATGGGCGTCAGTAGACAATACCGGAAGTTATCGACTGGAGATAGCGAAAGAGGATACTTTTGCAAACCCGGTGCTCCAAGCGTCTGTTACAGCTCTCCAATATACGGCCACGGGGCTTGAAAAGAACACGACGTATTACTGGCGTGTCACGGCCTATGAGGCCCGGCTGGGTGGAACATGCGCTGTGAGTGACGTGCGATCCTTCATAACCTCGGACCAGGACAGCGCCGTCCTCTATGAGGGCTTCGGCGACAGCAGCTTTTCCGGCTGGGTGCGGGAAAAGGGAACCCCCACCCAGACAGAGACCATTGCCAGAACCGGCCGCTTCGGCTACATTCTGGACGAAAATGCGGATGTAATCCGCCGGAATTTTGCGTCCCCTCAGACGGCTGATATCAGCATCTGGATGTATGACAATATGCAGAGCACTTCCCAAACCGTCGCACTGGCCAATGTGGTCTATAACGAGCAGGCTTGGGCGGCCATCGGCGTCAATGTGCGGCAGAAGAAAGATTGCTACGTCTGCCGAATCGGAAGTGACTGGATCAAGACGACTGTTAAGCGCACGCAAGGCTGGCACGAGCTCACCTGGAAATTCCAGAATGCTGAAGCTGTTCTGTGCATAGATGGCACAGAGGTTTATAGACTCTCCGGTCAGACGGGCTACACAGGCATCGAAATTGGCGATTTTTGGAACGACAGCGGCGACGGCGGCATTGCAGGCTTCGTGTTTGACGACATTCAGATCGGATCGCCTGTCCTTCAGCCGGTACCCCAGCGGCTCGAGCTGGATCAGGCCCAGCTGACGTTGGAGGTTGGAAACGCTGCCCAGCTCCATGCGGCACAGTATACCGATGTAGATGTGGATGTGGCTCTCACCTGGAGCGCACAGGATCACGAAATTGCACGAGTCGATGAAAAAGGCATGGTGACAGCCAACCGTACGGGAACGACGATTGTCACCGTCACGGCGGAAGGATACCCCGATGTAAAGGCGCAATGTCAGGTGACCGTTGTTGAGCAGGGCAGTATCCCGGCGGAGAAGATCACAATCAACCCCGAACACGTCGAGCTGCATCCCTTTGAAACGGTACAGCTTACCGCCGCCATCGAACCGGAGATTGCTGCCCGGCACCTCATTACCTGGACAAGCAGTGATTTAAATGTTGTCGGCGTAGATTGCAGCGGCAAGCTCTATGCCCGCAGTGCCGGTACGGCTGAGATTACAGCCACGGTGGATGGAAAGAGCGCAGTTGTTGTGGTCACTGTACAGTCTGACACTTCTTACCAGGGAGACAATTTCGGCTTTGAAAAAGGGACACTGGAAGGTTGGGGCCAGTATCCCGGGAATACTAGTGAAGGAATCGAAGTTGAAATTTACGAGGGTGAGGATTGCGCAACAGGAAATTACTGCGCGCAGATTGTCACAACGGACACTATACAACTAAACAATGGAAAAGGATATAAACACAAGGGCATTCAGTATCGCCTGCAAAGAGAAGATGGCACGCGGCTGCCGACAGATACAACCTTTATCATTTGTGCAAAGGTCAAGGTGACTGACGAAAAGTCTCATCAGATGGGCATATTTACCATCCTGCGGGGCGGCACGACGAATGGTCTGGAAGACCCTGAATACAGGTCTGTTTCTGAATCTGACGGATGGGTAGAACTGAAAACTGTGATCACGCCGGAGATACTGAAAAAATATCCTGGTACGACCATGTTGGACTTTATCATTGGAAATCAGAATACAACTGAATCCGCTGGTTCGTACCTGGTGGATGATATGGTACTGACTGTGGATAGAAAGATGAAAGCCTTAACGGTAACCGGCGGCACCGGTGGCGGCCAGTATCCTGTCGGAACCGAGGTCCTGGTTCAGGCATCTACCGGTGCAGGACAAATCTTCAAGGGATGGATTGCAGATGGAATCGAGCTAAGCGAGGAAGAGAAAACTGCCGCCGAGGTATCCTTTACAATGCCCGACGCTGCGGTTACATTGCGAGCAAAGTATGACACCGAGCATACCCACACACCGGTGGCGGTTCCCGAAAAGGCTGCTACCTGTAATAGTCTGGGTAATGTGGCGTACTGGATCTGCTCTGGCGAAGCGTGCAAGGGAATCTACTATGCCAACGAGGCCTGTACAAACAGATTGCATTCTGTGACGACACCGGTTGATCCCGACAACCACGTGGGTGGTACGGAACTGCGAGGCCAAAAGGAGGCCACCTGGCTGGAAGAGGGCTACACCGGCGACCTGTACTGCAAGGGCTGTGATACGCTGCTGGAGAAGGGTAAGACCACCCCCAGAACGGGCAGCAGCATCAGCTGGATTCCCGGCATACTCGGCGCCGTGACCAGCCATAAGCTGCCCTTCACCGATGTGGCCAAGGGCGCTTGGTACTATGAGAACGTCTACTATGCCTGGGATGAAGACCTCATCGACGGTGTGACGGTGGACAAATATCAGCCCGACGGCAGCCTAACCGTGGCTCAGGCCATCAAGCTGGCGGCAGCTCTCCATGAGAAGCTCAACCGTGGCTATGTGACCCTGCAGAACGGCAAGGCGAACTGGTACGATACCTATGTGGACTATGCTGTGAACAACAGCATCATCGAAAGTAAATATCAGACCTATACCAAGGTCCAGATGAATGCGGCCATCACCCGGAACGAGTTCGTCCACATCTTCCACGGCGCCATGGGCAGCTACAAAGCGATCAACACCTTGAAGAACAACGCCATCCCCGATGTGAAGATGAATGATGTGTATGCGGATGAAATCTACGATTTCTACCGTGCAGGCATCCTGACCGGCTCCGACGGTGCTGGAACCTTCAACGGCAAGACCACCATCAAGCGCAGCGAAGTCGCCGCCATCCTCATCCGGATGTTCGACGAGAGTCTGCGGATGAATGTGGCGCTTCAATAACCCGTTGAGCCAGGGCAGCGGCTTTGCTGCTGCCCTGACGATTTCTTAAAACAGCACCAAGTACGACTTAAATCCGACAACAGGAGATGATGCACACTTATGAAGCAAAGACTACTTTCCTTGATTCTTACAGCCTGTCTGCTGCTTTCCTCTGTTCCAATCGTATATGCAGGAGGCGAAACAACCTTGCCAAAACCGCTGAAACTCCAGTATGACGAGCCGGCGCCCAACAGCCACGACGGCTGGGAGAGCTGGGCCTTGCCCTTGGGCAACGGCCACATGGGCGCCATGATCTTTGGCGGCACCGACACCGAGCGCATACAGCTCAATGAAAAGACGCTCTGGTCCGGCGGTCCCGGCGGCACCACCGAGACGCTGGTCCAGGACAGAGACCCGCTGAGCGATGTCTACGGCAACGTAGACGCCTGGGGCTCCGGCGCTATGAGCCAGTACATTGAGAAGATATTCACCGACTACTATAACCACACCTACACCGGCGCGCCGCCCCAGAGCGGTGAGATGAAGATTCTCCCTAACCACCGGCTGGGACTAGGCAGCTACACCAACTTTGCCGAGCTGTATCTGGACCTCAACCACACCGGTGCGTCCGACTACCACCGGGAGCTGGATCTGCGCACAGGGCTTTCCACGGTGACCCATACCTATAACGGTGTGGTATACACCCGGGAGACCTTTGCCAGCCATCCCAACAATGTGATCGTCTACCGCATCTCCGCGAACCAAAACCAGTCGGTGGACATGACTGTCCGGGCGGAGATTCCCTTCAACAACACCGCCGGCCAGGTAGACAAACCGGATCAGGGCAACGACGGAAGAAAGGGCGCTGTCACGGCTGATTTACAGAAGAAAACGCTCTGTTTGGACGGCGTGATGGACAACGGCATGACCTTCTCCGGCGATTTCCGCGTGATTCCCCAGGGCGGCACTATGACTGTCACCGGCGCCGGTGCAAACCAGTTCCGCATCGAGGATGCCGACAGCGTCATGATCGTGGTGGCGCTGGCCACCAACTATAAAAACAAGTTCCCCAGCTATCGGCAGGAGGATCCCGCTTACAGCCGCAAGAACGTGGAACAGCGAATCGCCGCCGTGGACGGCGAGAGTTTCGATGAACTCTACAAGGTTCACTACGAGGACTACAACGAGCTCTTTTCGCGGGTGGAGCTGGATCTGGGCGGCGTCTACAATCCCGACGAGACCACCGACCAGCTGCTGAACACCTGGAAGGAGGCCAGCGCTAGCGGCAACCAGAACCACTATCTGGAGGAGCTGTACTTCCAGTATGGCCGCTATATGCTCATTGCCTCTTCACGGGAGGATACGCTGCCCGCCAACCTCCAGGGCATCTGGGCGGATCAAAAGCGGCCGCCGTGGCAGGGCGATTACCACACCAATATCAACCTGCAGATGAACTACTGGCCGGCCTATACCACCAATCTGGCCGAGACCGGCGAGGCCCTCATCCGCTATGTGGACTCGCTGCAGGCGCCGGGCGCGCTGACGGCTAAAAAGCTCTACGGCGTAGAGGACACATGGATGGTCAATTGCTCGGCCAGCGCCATGGGCTTCACTGGCAACATCAACTCTCCGGCCTCCCTGGCCTCCACGGCCAGCGCCTTCATTCTCCAGAACATCTATGACGCCTACGAGTTCACCCGGGATCGGGCACTGCTGGAGAACACCCTCTATCCCATGATGAAGAGCGCCTGCAAGCTATTCACCGACACGCTTCAGCCCGGCCGCACGGAACTGGACCAGGATCGCTTGTTCTGGGCGCCGTCCTACTCCTCGGAGCAGGGCCAGACCTGGACCGTGGGCGCGGCCTTCGACCAGCAGCTGATCTATATGCTCTTTGCCGACACCGTGGAAGCGGCCAACACCTTGGGCGTGGACGCGGACTTCGCCGCAAAGCTGGAGGACATGATGGCCCGGCTCCATCCCGTAGAGATCGGCCTGGACGGGCAGATCAAGGAGTACCAGCAGGAGGGGCGGTATCTCACCGACCTTCACACCGGCCGGCAGATCCCCGGCACCGACAAGCAGCACCGCCACAACTCCCAGCTGATGGTGGTGCACCCCGGCGATCTGATCACCACCGAGACGCCGGAATATATGGAGGCGGCTCGAAAGACCCTGAATCTCCGGGGTGACGGTGCCACGGGCTGGTCCATGGGTCAGAAGCTCAATATGTGGGCGCGGCTCCACGACGGCAACCACGCCTATAACAAGCTGTTCGTTAACCTGATGAAGAACGGCACCGCCACGAACCTCTTTGATTTCTGCCCTCCGTTCCAGATCGACGGCAACTTCGGCGGCACCGCCGGCCTCGCGGAGATGCTGCTCCAGAGCCACGCCGGGTATGTGGACATCCTGCCCGCCCTGCCCGATGCGCTGGGCAGCGGCAGCGTCACCGGCCTGGTGGCCGAGGGCAACTTCGTGGTGGATCTCGCCTGGGCGGACATGAAGCCCACCAGCCTGCGGATCACCTCCCGCAGCGGCGGCGCCCTGCACGTCAAGGCCGGCGCCGTTTCCGAGGTCACCGACCTGACCACCAGCCAGGAGATCACCGCCGTCACCTACAACGAGGACGGCTCCATCGGCTTTGCCACCGAGCAGGGGCACACCTACGGCTTCACCTTCGGCGCCGCCGACCTGACGGCGCTGGCGGCCAAGACCGCGGAATTTGCCAACTATTCTTCCTATGCCTACACCGGCGACACGGCGGCCTTTGAGGCTGCCCTGACCACCGCCCGCCGTGTGGCGGAGCAGGGACACTGCTACACCTCCGCCGTGGGTCAGCTGGCCGGGCGGCTGGATACCGCCTTTGCGGCGCTGACCGCCCGGAAGACCGACGAGTACGGTGCGGTACTGTCCCTGCGGCTGAAGGATCGCGTGGAGGCCGCTGGCATCTCCACTGAGCTCCAGAACGCGTACCGGGTGTACGGCGCCCCGGTCATCGAAGCCTCCGAGGCCATGCTGGACAGCGGCGCTTCGGCCGGCGACATCCGCGCCCAGGGCCTGGCGCTGGTGCAGACGCTGGAGAAGTACGGCAAGCTCTCCGCCCGCACAGAGCTCTACGGCCTGCTGGCGGATCTTTGCACGACAGAGCTGGAGGGTAATGTCTTTGCCGAGTCGGAAACCGTCTTCCTCGACCCTGCCGCCGGGGCGGAGCAGATCAATGCCGCGGCGGGCGCCCTGCGCCGGGCCGCAGAGGGAAAGGTGGAATTCTATACCGTAAAATCCGCAGCGGGAATTGGCGGCTCCATTGTGCCGGCTGTGGATACACAGGTTCGCCAGGGTACGGCTCTTACCTTTACGGTCACCCCGCAGGAGGGCTATGATATTCTGGACGTAGTGGTCAATGGCAGAAGTGTAGGCCCGGTGAATTCTTGGACATTGGAACATCTTTCTGACGATCTTGAGATCGAGGCACTCTTCCAGCCCATCCGTGAGACCAGCGGCAATTATCAGCTTCGACACGCGCTGGCATTGAAAGAGAAGCTCAACGCAGAGGATCATCCGGAAGACCAGTGGGCCGCCGTGGAGCAAGCTGCAGCTGCGGCAGAACAGGCGCTGTCCGGCACTACTGAAGCCGAAAAATGCCAGGCGGCTGCGGCGCTGCTGGATACGATCAAGTTGCTGTCGGTTTCCACGGTGAAACTGGTGGAGGCCGAGTCCGAGGGCCTGAACGTAGCCTGGGATGACAGCTGGGATGCCGGCAAGTCCGGTATGCCGAGGGAAGAGGACGTCAAGGTACTGATCAACGGCTTCCGTAATAACGGCAAGACTATCATCGTGGGCTATGGCGAGAAGGGCAAGACCCACAGCAACACGAACGGTGCTACCAATATGCAGTGGGAGGTTCAGGAGGATAGTCGCATGTCCGCTGGGGCCCAGCTGATTTCCCGGGCCAAGGATCCATGGCTGGAGTTCACCTTTGTGGGAGACCGGATCGAGCTGATTACGGAAAAAGCGCTGACATCCTGCATGGCTGATATCTACATAGATGATGCCAAAGTTGTACAGCTGGATCTCTCCAGTACCCAAAATCCCAGCGAGACACAGTGCGTGGTCTTTGATACAAAGGACTATGAGAGCACTCAGAACCTGAGCCCCGGACCCCACAGTATCCGAATCCATGCTGTGGGTGTGGGTGAGATCAGCGCCGTGGGCGCACCCTATCAAATCCTGCGGGTGGATGCCTTCCGGGTATTCGGCGAAGCGCCCATGGCTGACCGCGGCGAACTGGCAATTGCAGTGGCGGAGGCTGAAACAAAGGACAGCGCTGCCTACACTGCCGAGAGCTGGAACGTCTTTTCCGCAGCACTGAAAAGTGCCGTGACCGTGCTGGAGAAGCCGTCGGCTGGACAGGATAAGGTAGACGCGGCCAAACAGACGCTTCAGCGTGCACAAGACGGCCTCGTTGTGCAGAAGGAGCCCATCACCGCGGTGGTCCCTGCGGCGGACTGTACGGTGCCCGTCGGCATAGCCTTCCAAAGTCTGCCGCTGCCGGAGACGGTGGTCATTCGGACAGACAGCGGCGCGTATGCCTGCCCTGTCACATGGGTGCAGGGGCCTTATGACTGCACCGCAGCCGCTACCTATCTCCTTTCAGGAACCCTCCAGCTGGACGGCTCCAGGTTCAACAATCCCGAAGGCTTGTCCGCCGAGATTCGCGTGACGGTCACGGCGCAGCCGCACGTCCATCACCCAGTGCGGCATGAGGCCAAGGCAGCCACCTGCCGCGCGCCGGGCAATATCGAATATTGGATCTGCTCTGGCGAAGCGTGCGAGGGAATCTACTATGCCGACGAGGCCTGTACAACCAGATTGGATTCTGTGACGACACCGGTTGATCCCGACAACCACGTGGGTGGTACGGAACTGCGAGGCCAAAAGGAGGCCACCTGGCTGGAAGAGGGCTACACCGGCGACCTGTACTGCAAGGGCTGTGATACGCTGCTGGAGAAGGGTAAGACCACCCCCAGAACGGGCAGCAGCATCAGCTGGATTCCCGGCATACTCGGCGCCGTGACCAGCCATAAGCTGCCCTTCACCGATGTGGCCAAGGGCGCTTGGTACTATGAGAACGTCTACTATGCCTGGGATGAAGACCTCATCGACGGTGTGACGGTGGACAAATATCAGCCCGACGGCAGCCTAACCGTGGCTCAGGCCATCAAGCTGGCGGCAGCTCTCCATGAGAAGCTCAACCGTGGCTATGTGACCCTGCAGAACGGCAAGGCGAACTGGTACGATACCTATGTGGACTATGCTGTGAACAACAGCATCATCGAAAGTAAATATCAGACCTATACCAAGGTCCAGATGAATGCGGCCATCACCCGGAACGAGTTCGTCCACATCTTCCACGGCGCCATGGGCAGCTACAAAGCGATCAACACCTTGAAGAACAACGCCATCCCCGATGTGAAGATGAATGATGTGTATGCGGATGAAATCTACGATTTCTACCGTGCAGGCATCCTGACCGGCTCCGACGGTGCTGGAACCTTCAACGGCAAGACCACCATCAAGCGCAGCGAAGTCGCCGCCATCCTCATCCGGATGTTCGACACCACGGCCAGAAAGAGCATCACCCTGAATTAAGCATCCTATTTTGCTCCCAATATATTCACAAGCAGAAAGCCGGGCGGATTGCTACGCCCGGCTTTCTGTGATGGGAAAAGAAAACCACCGGCTATGTCTAATCTCATTATGCAGCAGAGCCTGATGATGAGCGAGGACACCTATGTGGAGTGGATCAAGCCGCGTCTTGCAAAGGTGATTCAGTGCGCAAAGAAAATCAAGCCGGATATCATTGTGTTCTATCATTCCTGCGGTTATGTGGAGCCGCTGATTCCGCATCTGATCGAGGCAGGCATTGATGTGCTGAACCCGGTGCAGCCGGAATGCATGGATTTCGAAGAGATTTTCAGGAAATACGGCGATCAGGTGGCGTTCCACGGTACGATCGGTACGCAGAGCACCATGCCGTTCGGAACCCCTGCGGACGTGAAGGCAGCGGTCAAGCGTAATCTGGATATTGCCGGCCCAAAGGGCGGACTGCTGGTCGCGCCGACGCATCTGCTTGAGCCTGAGGTGCCGCTGGACAATGTCGTAGCCTATGTTGAGGCCTGCAATGACTACCATTTCTGATACAGATCGGAACTTACAAGGCGCGGCCCGGATTGAAATCCGGGCCGCGCGGTTTTTACCGGGAAGCGGAAAGGCGCACCGCCGGAAGACTTCCGGCGGTGCGCGTTGCGGGGATGCTCAGAATTCGGAAACGGCTGCAAAGAAGGCGTCGATATTTTCCCATGGAGAGATGGGCGGAATATCGCAGCCGGAGGAGATCATGAAGTTCGGCGCGTGGCTGCATGCCTCCAGAACCGCGCGGGTTGCTGCCTTGACGGACTCCGGCGTGCCGTGGCAGATCTGTCCTGCGGGGTCTACATTGCCCATAACCAGACGGTCCGGCGGAATGAGCGGGAGCATCTTGGAAAGATCGATTGCGTTGCCGAAGTGGAAGGCGGCAGCTCCGGTGGATACAATGGAGTTGGACATCAGAAGCACGTTGTTGCCGCAGTTATGGTAGATCACAATGAAATCGTCGGACTGTACGCTCTCGACGATGCGTCTGACGTAGGGCGCGGAGAATTCTTCTGCCAGTGCTGGCGAAAGCATACCGGTCAGAGGTTCGGCCATCACGATGCCGTTTGCACCGACGGCCTTATAGGCATTGATGTAGTCGATCAGGAACTGCGTGGTCTTTTCGAGTACCTTGTGGACCATGTCCGGCTCGTCGTAGCAGAGAACCATGGCCTCGCTGACGTCCAGAAGACGGCCGGCCAGCGAGTACGGCCCGATCACGCCGCCGAAAACAGGGCGGTCGGTAATCAGCTGAACGGCCTTTGCAATGGCATCTACATAAATGCCGGTCCGGGCTGCCCCGACGGCGGGGATGGCCAGAGCCTCGGCATCGGTCTCGTCCGTGACGATCCGGCCCTGCACGGTGGGAACCTCGTCATCCGAAAAGCGGATTGCGGAGCCGAAGGCCTCCGCTTCCACAGACAGGTCCATCAGACTGACAGAGGCAGCAGAGGGAACACGGTCAGCAATCAGCTTCATGCCCTGGGCCTGAGAATCGCTGCTGGAGATCAGGTCGCGAACCGTGATTTCCATCAGTTGAATGGATGGAAAGGAAAGAACGGGAAGTGATTTCTTCTTCGGGGAGGCGATGATGTCGGCAATCCACTGTGTCATGTTTTGTTTCATAGGGTATCCTTTCTGGTGAGGGAATTCGGGATTATTGCGCGCTTCCGCCGATTTCGCAGAGCGCTTCGTGAATGGCTTTGACGTTTTCCAGCGGCGTTGCAGTTGGAAGCTCGCAGCCGGGCATGAACATGGCGCGATAGCCCGCGGCCAGCTCGGCGCAGTGCAGAATTGCGGCCTTGGTATGCGCGGCGTCGCAGGAGAACACATCTGCAACCGGGTCGATGTTTCCGTTCAGCACGCAGCGGCCGTTTACGGTCTCAAGCGCTTTGCGGAAGTCGGTTGCATGATCAACGTCAATGATGGCTGCGCCGCAGGTGCAGCTGTCGGCCAGGAGCGCCGCAGTATTGCCGCACATATGCAGCCGTCCGCCGATGCCGTATTTTTTCATTTCGGCATATAGCTCCTGATGAAGCGGGTGAATGAACTCCCGGTAGGCAGACGGGGAGAGAAGCGACGCGACAGGGTCGGGAACATAGATGTATTTCGCGCCGATGCCTGCCAGCGCGCGGATGCTGTCGAGCAGGGTATCGGTGGCAAGCCGCAGAAGCTGCTTGACGCAATCCGGCTCGTCGAACAGATCGACCATCAGATCCTCGAACCCGCGAATGTTGCCGGCGACGGTTGCCGGACCTACGACGGCCGACATGGGATAAATGTCCGGCTCCTTTTCCAGCGCGTAGGCAGTCGCCGTGACGATGTCCTGAAGGCGCGGCACGTCGGCAACGCGGCGGACAGTAAGCGTATCGACCTCGGTGATGTCCTGAAGAACCGGCTTGATGACGGTGGGCAGGCCGGTCTTGCTGTACTTCAGCTCCGTGCCGTAGCCTTCCGCTTCCCGCGAAAGATCGGACGCAATCTGGACATAATCCAGACTGAGATCGTGCGCTGCGGCAATGGCGGCGTCGGCCATGGCGATGGGATCCTTGCAGTACTGCTCCAGATCGATGCCGGTGTACCGGGTAACAACACTGCCGACGATCGTCAGGTTCGGAAGCCGGTCAACGGACCGGCCGGCGTAGAAAGCGTCCAGACGCTCTTTTGCATTCATTGGGAATCCCTCCATAAATATGTCTGATTACACATCGCCGAACAGCATGTTCTCGATATAGGTGTCGTTGAACAGCGGGTCGCCCGCCAAGGGAACGTGCTGCGAGCGCCGGACGATTGCCTGCGTATCCGCAAGCAGCGTCTGATCCAGCAGAAGCTCGGATGCACCGGCAAGCGCCGCATTCCCGAGGACAACCGCCCCGGGGACAAGCGCCTGCGGGAGCAGGCCGATGGCCGCGGCGCTTTGCAGATCAAGATGACTGCCGAAGCCGCCTGTAA
Source organism: uncultured Oscillospiraceae bacterium (assembly GCA_959607825.1). Classification (GTDB taxonomy): domain Bacteria; phylum Bacillota; class Clostridia; order Oscillospirales; family Oscillospiraceae; genus HGM13006. The sequence continues at coordinate 37,127 of CAUHNW010000025.1, forward strand.
CATACAGGCGGAAAACAGCGTCCGCATTGATTTGCGCATGGTGCAGCAGCAGCGCAATTCCGGCTGCGATTGCTGCTTTTGCAAGCTGCACGGCGCGAATGTCGGCCGGCAGCAGGCGGACGGAGCCGCCGAGCGGGATTCCACCCGGCGCGATGGAGCCGGTCGGACTGATTTCATCAAGGGAAAGCAGCGCAGCGACCGCATCGATCAGGCCGGAGCCGCAAATCCCGACGGGAGGAGCATCCGCAATGGTGTGGATGCAGAGCTGCCCCTGACCGGCATGGACGCGATCGATTGCGCCCTGCACGCTGCCGCAGCCGCAGGAGATGCCTGCGCCTTCAAAGGCGGGACCGGCGGCGGTCGAGGTGACATAGAGTGTGCCGCTGTGCCAAAGCGCAATTTCTCCGTTTGTGCCGATGTCGCACAGAAGCGCGGTTTCGTTCCGTGTGCACATCCGGCTTGCCAGAACGGCGCAGGTGATATCAGCGCCGACAAAGGCGTTCATGCAGAGCGGCAGGTAGGCGCGTCGGTCGAGCAGAACGGTATCCGCGCCGAAAAGCGTATCAGCCTGAAATGGGGCACGTGACAGGGAAACGGGGTCACGTCCGGTCAGGAGATAAAGCATTGTGGTGTTTCCGGTAAGGAGCAAAACGTCGGCCTCGGAGGCCGGGCACCCAGCTTTCCGGCAGGCTTCCTGTAAAAGTGCGTCCACGGAGCGGAGGATCTGCTGCTGAAGCAGGGGAAGCTTGCCGTGCAGCGCCGCGTCAATGCGGCCCATCACGTCGGCAGCGACGGACGTCTGCGGATTCAGCGCGGAGCAGGAGGCCAGCAGGCTGCCGGATTTCAGATCATAGAGGCGCGCGGCAAGCGTCGTTGTGCCAATGTCGACGGAAAGCCCGAGTCTGCCTGCCATTGGCGTTCCGCCGCTGACACAGACACAGCCGTCAGTTTCAATTTGCAGTCCGTTTTCCGTGTCGGGCAGCGTCACCACCGCATCGCCGAGAATGACGGCCTGACAGGAAAGGCGCAGACCGCGCAGGCGCTCCTGAGCGGAGGGCTCGGAAACCTTGCCGCGCAGCTCCACGGCGCATTTTCCGCATTGACCGCGTCCACCGCAGGGATGCCGCAGCGGACAATCGGCCTGCTGAAGCAGCGCGTCAAGCGGCTGGGGCGGGACGAATTCGAGTCGGCGGGAAGTACCGTTCTGGTAAATGGTGAGTGTGGACATGTCAGCTCTCCCGAAACAGAAGCAGGCCAAAATAGGTGACCGTATTCTGACCGTTGATGTAGTGAAGCGGCGTGGATTTTGTGGTGCTGTAAACGTCGACGCCGCAGACCTCAAGCGGAAGCAGCGGTTTTCCGGGGAAGCGGCAGGGCAGACCGTCCTGCTTTGCGCAGCGGTCACATAGATGGCAGCCGCCGCAGCTCATGTGAAAGTACTGTGCGCCGTCCGGCTTCAGCGCAGCATTGATGCGCTGGCCGAGCTGCGCATGACTGTGTGCTGCGGCCTGCATTCCCTCAATGTCGAAGCTGTCCTCAAGCGGCGTGATCGTCTGATAGAGAATGCCAGCCTCATAGCGCTGCACGCGGGCCATCAGCGCATGGATATCCCCCGCGTCCGGCGGGCAGACCCAGCACCGGTTATACATGCCGCATTGGTTTTTGCGGCATATTTCAAAAAAATCGTCGTTCAGTATGATCTGATCCTGCGAAACTACGGCGGCCTTCTTTGCCCCGCAGCGCAGTACAAGCTGTAAAAGTGCAGCGGCATCCATTTATCGACTCAATCTCCTATCGCGGCAGGACTGAAAAAGCCTGCGCAGAATCAGCGGGCGCATTGTGCCAGAGCGGCATCAGCAGCAGAGGCAGCGTCCGGTGTATAGATATCGGCACCAATCTGGTCGCAGAAGGCCTGGGTAACGGGAGCGCCGCCCACCATGATCGTGACATGGTCGCGGATGCCGGCCGCCTTGGCGGCTTCGACGACATCTTTCATGACGCCCATTGTGGTAGTCAAAAGAGCAGAGCAGCAGATGAGTTGGCAATGCTCGTCAATTGCGGTCTGAATGAATTTCTCGGGAGGAACGTCGACACCGAGGTCGATTACCTCGATGCCCTTGCTCTCAAGCATCATTTTGACGAGATTTTTTCCGATGTCATGCAGGTCTCCCAGAACCGTGCCCAGACAGGCCTTGCCGACGGATTTGTTTCCTTCGCTTGCCAGCAGCGGCTTCAGCACGTTGACGCCCATATTCATGGCACGCGCGGCGACGAGGACTTCGGGAACAAATACCTCGTTATTTTTGAACTTCTCACCGATGATGCTCATGCCTGCCATCAGACCGTCGTTGAGGATGGTGTCGGCGGCATAGCCTTCATCGACTGCCTGCTGAACAAGCGTTTTTACGATTTTAGCTTTTCCAGATTGAAGATTTTGGGAAATGTCTTCAAGAATCATGGTATAATCCCCCTATGCGTTTTGGCCGGAACGGCCAAATAACCTTCCGGCAGTTTCAAGTATATCGGGATGGAAAGGAAAAGTATTGTATCTGCTTCCTGAAAAATGTAAAAATTTACGATAAATCAGGAAGGGGACAAAGATGCTGTTTCAAAGAAAAGAATACATGGAAAAACATGAATTTCCAAAGGAAAGCACGGAGTATATAAAAAATACCGCAATTTTCAACCGGCAAAAAAGGAACTTGACAATCCAGAACCGGGATTGTACACTTTCATTGTACGGTCGTGGAAAATGGGCGTATTGAAAAAATATGCGATAATTTGTAATTTTCTTAGTGGTGAATGACAATGTCAAACGGAATATTTACCCTGATTTCAGAAGAGAAACTGGAGGACGTGCTGTCCACGCTGCACGCGCTGATGGACATCCCAATCCGGATGATCGATACGGACGGAAATGACCTGATTGCGCTGGGAACGCCGACGCAGTATTGCCGGATGCTTCATAAATCCGCGTTCGGGTCCGAGATCTGCCGACGGCAGGCGGTCGATGCCGGTGTGCGGGCGCAGGTGCTTGGGGAAGCTTATGTGTTTTCCTGTCAGGCCAATCTGAATCTGATCGCGTTTCCACTGATCAACCGCAGCCAGCTGCTCGGTACGATTCTGATCGGACCGTTTCTGATGGACACGCCGGACTCCACGCTGGTCAGCGATCTGGCAGACGGCTATGCGATCTCGCCGCGCAAAGTGCTGGAGCTTTATGACGAGCTTCAGGGTCTGCGTATTTTGCCACCGGAAAAAGTCAACCATCTGCGGAAGCTGACCGAGCATCTCCTTGCGCCGCTGCTTCCGGCGGAGCGGGTGCTACTGATCAAATCCCAGGAAAAGCTGTATCAGCAGTCAAAGATCAACGAATCAATCCAGCTTTATAAAGGGGAGAAACCCTCCGGCTCACAGCGGTTCTTCTACGAAAAGGAGTCGGAGCTGCTGCTGAAGGTTCGGACGGGCGATATCCGGCAGGCAAAGGCGGTGCTCAATGAGCTGCTGGGCCACGTTCTGTTCAGCGAGGGGGGAAAGCTGGAGTCTGTCCGCGTCCGGGCAATCGAGCTGACCACGCTGCTCTCGCGCGTTGCAATCGACGGCGGCGCGAACGCCGCGTTTGCGTTTGAGCTGAACAATAAATTCATCTCCGTTATGAATCAAGAGCAGAACATGGATGAGCTGTGCTATCTGCTCCAGGATATGGTGGAGAGCTTTATGGATGCCATGTTCAATGCAAAGGACAAGGGAAACGCCTATGTGCGCAAGGCGCTGCAATATATTGCGTCCAATTATGAAACGAATCTGACGCTGACTGGGGTGGCGGCTTATCTTGGCGTGAGCCCGAATTATTTCTCCACGCTGTTTCACAAAACCGTGGGAGAGAGCTTCCGCGAGCATCTTTGCAGGGTGCGGATTGAGGAGAGCAAGCGGCTGCTGCTGTCAACGGATATCTCGCTCAATCAGATCGGCTTGGCGGTCGGTTTTTCGGACCAGAGCTATTACAGCAAGGTGTTCAAGCGTATTACGGGGTTGACGCCCGGAGAATACCGCACATAAAATAAAGCAGCCATGGAGGCGCGGAAAGCGGCTCCGTGGCTGCTTTTATATGTAGAGGAGGAAGCGGACGGCCGGAAAATAGATCAGCGCAGCGTCCGGACATATTCAGACGGCGTCATACCGGTAACGGTGTGGAACTGCCGGGAAAATTGCTGCTGGCTGGAAAAACCGAGTTGTTTTGCAATTTCCCCCATCGACAGCGTACCTTCCCGCAGGAGCAGCTTGCTCTCCTCCATCCGGACCTTTGCCAGATAGGCTCCCGGCGTCATGCCAAGCTGCGTGCGGAAAATCCGGTGCAGATAGGTCGTGCTGATGTGCGCCGCGTCTGCGAGCTGCTGCAACGTAATTTTCTGCCCAGAATGGGCAGAGATCATCTGAATCAGATGGTCTGCGATTCGCTGCTCCGTGTGGCTGGTTGCGGGAAGCGCCTTCGGCTTCCCGCCGCGGCACGGCTGCTCGCTGCGCAGAAGACTGATGAGCAGCAGACGGAGCAGGCTCTCCATGCTGTCATGGGCGTATTCTGCGGCATTATTTTCGGCCAGCATCTGCCGCAGCAGCGCGAGCTGCGGTCCCGTCAGATCGAAGCTGTGTCCAGACAGAGCAGCGCAGGGGGAGGCGGGCTCCGTGCGAAAGGAAACCGTCAGAAAATTGACCGGCAGATCGGCGTACTGCATATGCCAGACATTGCTGCCGATCAGCAGCAGCTGCTGCTGCCGCAGCAGAATGTCCGTGCCGCCGGCCAGATTGTGGAGCTCTCCGCGGTCGACATAGACCAGTTCCATGGCCTCATGCTGCTCGCCGCGGAAATAGAAATCGCGCGCGCATTCCTGATAGAAGAAGGTACACAGACGGCTGAGCTTCAGATTGCTTGCGCCGGCCTGAAATTGACCGGCAGGGTGCTGCGCAACAGAAGAGAGGGCGCTGCCGCCGGAGGTGTAGCAGTCAATTAGACAGGTATCCTCCAGCGCGGCGACCGAAAAATGAACACCCGGATGAAGTTCAACAAGACGATCAAGGTAATATACGTCAAAGGAACCCTCTTTGTAAATAACAAGCAGGGACATCCCGGAAACATAGTCCAGAACGACCGGCGCTTCGGCACAGAATTCCTCAATGACAGCCCCGGAATGAAGCTCCATCTGTTGGACGGAGAAGCCGGATTCCGGGACGGCGGACAGAATCTGACCAAATCGCCGAATGTGGGATGAGGAAAGATTTTTGATTTGCATGCTGGCACCTCCGTTCAGCCTGGTTTTATCATATTTCGCTCTGCTTTGCAAGGACATTTTGCAAATACTACATGAGATTTATCAAATCCTGCACAAAATACGCGAAAAACTTGCCTTCTTTTTTCTGCCTGCTATGATAAAAACAGAAACAAAAAATAGGCAGCAGGAGGACAGAACCATGAATCAAAGAAATCCGACGCTTGTCATTATGGCAGCCGGGATGGGCAGCCGCTTCGGCGGGCTCAAGCAGATCGAGCCGGTCGATCCGGAAGGACATATCATCATTGATTTTTCCC
>CAUHNW010000026.1:0-41516 GCA_959607825.1 uncultured Oscillospiraceae bacterium
TCAAGCACGGTAACCGTCTGGGCTTCAAGCTCCGAGGACAAGCGCATTTCATGTATCCGGAACGAAACGACAAGCAGTATTCAGAAGATGGCATCCGGGCAGCCATCAACGGCAATCTGGACGCTATTTTCATGGGGCAGCAACTCACTGTGGTTCACCGCACGCCATACAAGCCCTACAAGAAGCATCCGAAATACACCGGGTTTCTAGCACTTTACTACCACAACCTCTACATCCTCGGCAAAATCGAAAAACGGCAGTACCCGCCGAAGGTTACCGGGCAGATGCGCCGGGAGGTCATGCGTTTTGAGCAACTCCGAGCGCAGTTTCAGTTTCTCAATGAGAATGGTATCGTCACCGAAGCAGACATGGCTGCCTTTGTGGAGAAAGCGGAAGCCCAGATCAAAACGCTCACCAAACAGCGCACCATCCTCAACGTGCAAAAGAAAAAGCGCCAGCCCCTATTCCAGGCACTGACGGATGAAGAAGCGCTGGCTCCAGCAAAACGACTTTACGCTCAGGGTCACAGTGGTATGGAACAGGAAGCACAGCGGTACATGGAAGCAGTGAAGCTGCTGGATGGCTGTGGCGAATCCCGTGAAGCTCTGTCCCAGCAGCAAGCAGAGCTTTATACCAAGCTGGCGGACTTGAACCGGGAGCTTCGGCAGGTGCGGAAGCAGATTAAAATGTGCGAAGAAATCCGAACACAGGCAGCCGCAATGCAGGAAAATATCCGGGAAATCGAAGCCCCGGAACGCCAGCGGCAGTCCCGGCACATAGACCGAGTGTGAGGCCCACGTTGGCCGTTTGTGGGCTTTTCAGCTTTATTACCACAGGTTATACCACCAAATCTATCCGCCCCACGTTCCCGCAGCGTGGGGCACTTTTACTCTCGAAAGGAGAATGCTATGAGCAAAACTTATACATCCTATGATGAGCTCCCTATTATGCTATCTGTTCCGCAGTTAGCCGTCCTACTGAACATCTCCCGTTCCGGTGCCTATGCACTGACCCGATCAGCGGGCTTCCCAGCTCTGAAAATTGGCAGCCGGATTTTAGTTCCCAAGGACGAGCTGCTGGAGTGGATTCATGCGCACTGTCTTTCAAATTTGCTGGATAAATCATAACTTCTGTGGTATATGTTGTAGCTGCGAAAGGAGTGAGCATCATGGCAAAACGCAGAGCCAACGGCGAGGGAAACATCCGCAAACGGAAGGACGGCCGCTGGGAGGGACGGTACACGGCTGGGCATAATCCAGCCACCGGAAAGGCCATCTACAAAAATGTGCTGGGTAAGACCCAAGCCGAGGTTAAAGAAAAATTGAAGAAAGCCATTGAGGAAACGAAGGGCTTAGATGTGGCAAAGGGCCAGCGATATACAGTCGGCCAGTGGATGGACGTCTGGTACGAATACTACGCTCAAATCAAGGTGCGGCCATCCTCCCACAAGACCTACGAGGGGTATATCAAGAACCATATTAAGCCAAGCATCGGGAATATCCCACTGACGAAGCTGACCACACTGGATCTTCAACGGCTCTACCAAAAGCTACTGACGGAAGGGCGGGTGGATCGGCTGGAGTCCCAGAATCAGCCTAAGGGGCTTAGCCCCAAGACCGTCCGCAACATCAATCAGGTCATTTCCTCCGCCATGCAATTGGCCATCCAGCAGCATTTGATCTCCCATGATCCCACGGACGGCTGCGCTCTCCCGAAAACGGAGCACCGGGAAATGCAGACCTTGAGCGCCGATCAGCTTGCAGCGTTTCTGTTGGAAGCCAAGCATTCCGGCGTCTTTGAGATGTACTACATTGAGCTGGCAACGGGCCTCCGACGAGGCGAGCTGCTAGGCCTCAAGTGGGAGGACATTGATTTTGCCAACCAGACGCTCCGAGTTCGCCGTCAGGTGGGGCGCATCAATGGCGAGGTGCGGGAGGCTCCGCTGAAAACCAAGAATGCCTACCGTACCATCTCTCTGGGGACGGATGCGGTAGGCATTTTGAAGCAGCAGCGGGAGAAGCAGCCCAGCAGCAGCTATGTATTTCCAGGCCCCACCGGCGGGCCGATTGCCCCGGACAGCGTGCTCCATATGCTCCACCGAGTGCTGGATCGGGCCGGACTGCCGGAGATTCGTTTCCACGACCTTCGCCATACCTTCGCCACGCTGGCACTCCAGAACGGCGTGGATGTGAAAACCGTGTCTGGGATGCTGGGCCACTTCTCGGCAGGGTTCACACTGGATACTTACGCCCATGTAACTACGGCGGCACAGAAGAAGGCAGCGGAGACCATGGGAGCAGTGCTGGCAGGGTAAAGCACCTCCATGTTACAGAGATCGGGTTTTCCTTCACTCGATGCAGTTTGATTAACAAATATTGATAAAACGTGCCATTTGATATACAATAAACTCCACAAGGGAATGAAGGAGATTATTCGATGTTTGAAAAACTAAGGGATGAAATTCTCAGCTGTCGGGACTGCGAGGCCAAGTTTGGTTTTACACCGCACCCCATCATAACCGGTAACGCGCACTCCAAAATTATGCAGATCAGCCAGGCCCCATCTCAGAATGTGCATCATACGCTCAAGCCGTTCAATGATGCCAGCGGGCGGAAGCTCCGCAGCGAGTGGTATTGCATTCCGGACGATGTGTTTTACGATCCGAACTGCTTTTATATCACTTCCATCGCCCATTGCTACCCTGGAAAATCTCCCTCCGGCGGGGATCGCCTGCCGCCAAAAAGCTGCGCACAAAAATGGCTCACTCGTGAAATAGAGCAGGTGGACAATGAGATTTTCATTCTGATCGGACGGCATGCCGCTGATTTCTTCTTTCCAAAAGCCAGCTTTACAGAGCTGATCTTTCAGGATCAGCTGATCCACAGAAAGCCCGCCTATGTACTGCCGCATCCATCCCCATTAAACGTGAAATGGTTTAAGGATCATCCAGAGTTTATGGAGACAAGGGTAAAGCAGGTTTCAGCGGCTGTCCACGCTGTGCTAGGACTATAAGGAAAACCGCAAAGGTATGCCCACACTCACTTTCACTCCCGTATGGGTCACCGATTGGGTCAGCCCACTACACCTCCAGAAAAATATCCTCAAAAAGTTCGGAAAACAAGGAAAAACCGCTGATTTCTGGCGAAATCAGCGGCGATTTGGTTGCGGGGGCCGGATTTGAACCGACGGCCTTCGGGTTATGAGCCCGACGAGCTACCGAACTGCTCCACCCCGCGATATAGAGCACTCTCTCAAGTGCAGAGCTATTATATCCGATATTCGGTACTTTGTCAAGTACTTTGCGCAAACTCTTTTCGATTCCATGTGTAGGTTGTACAATGATGTGTTACAGGGCGCATGGAATTGAACAGGCAGCAACGCTGCCCCTGCAATTCCGTGTACAAAAAAAGAGGTCCTATAATAAATGTTGAGGGTGGGTGATGCACCTGACCTCAATGTCATAAAAAGAAGGTTGAGCATAGCGAAAAAACTTTATCATAAAAGTACCACCAATTACGAGAAAGGAAGAATCGCTATACCCAATAAAAATTATACCGCAATACTTCTGAATCTGGAAGATGTAATTATCACAGATGTCAAAAATACTTCCAATAATGATCAGCGAAAGCACGATCCGGAGTCGTGACAGAGTGAACTACAGGTTCAATGACATCCGGCATAAAGAGGTTTATATTAATACAGGAAGAAATCAATATGACGAGGTGAAGAAAATGAATCTGAAAGAAGCATTTCGCTATCAGAACAAGCTCCGGTCCTTGATGGACGAGGCACAGGAAATCCTGAGCCGTGATTCCAATGTCACAAAGACGAAGAATACCTATTTGCGCCACAAGGCCATAGCGGAAGCCGAAGATGAGACGGTAGCCGCCACTCCGGATACGGAGTATTATGAGCAGATCACCGGAATTGCGCAATTCCTGATGTACCTGCTCAGCGAGAAGGAGGCTCTGTTCGCTGCAATCCGAAAGGCAAAGGATGCGCTGGACATCGACATGGACAGCGAGGTCAGCCTCAACGCCACCCGCCAGTCAATTGCCCGCACTTTTAAGCGGATGAACGATTTGCGAAGCTCTGAGCAGACCATTCCAAACGGGGGAACCGGATACCGGTTTAATGCCGAGGGGAATCAGATTTCTTATCGCTGCGATGTGAAACGAGTTACCACCATCAATTATGACCGGAATGTCATCCGCAGAGAGCTGAGCAAGCTGAACAAGGCTTCCGATGAAACCTCCACAAAGCTTGACCTCTGCCTTGTTACATCCACAGTGGATTACGAACCGCCCTTTGATGGAAACGACAGCTTTGCAGATGCGTTCGAACGCTTCCTGGAAAACGCCGGAGCGTAACACTACGGCTTCGTCCGGCTATTTGGGGTGCGGCAAGATAAGAGAATACGGATACCGGTTCAGGTGCAGATGAACTATAATGCTGCGCATTTCCGAAAGGATACTACGGATTGGCCCGCCCAAAGAGCCTTAATAAAGATTGAAAGTCATACTTCTATTCCAGCCCCGTCAGTACATCCTTACGAGAAAACCGTGCTTACGCAATTCGTGCTTTCTTGATTTCACACTTACATCTCAATGAAAAGATATTAATATATGCTTGCTTGTTACAAGTTCAACTCCAGATCATTGTCTGGTATCCCGAGAGCGGCGCTAAATGCATGACCTGTCATGCTGCCGGCAAAGCAAACGGGGCAAATGGTTGAAGTTGCATTGGACTCTTGCCGTATCCCCAATAGCCGGAAAAAAGATTTGAGCAGCAGGACTCAGCCTGCTGCTCGCCAATTCTGTGCAGCCCAACGTGGACGGGAATCAGGATTTGTTCCATAGGAACCTCGAAGAGTGTTCCGAGGGCGTACAGGTTATCTACAGTGGGCAGGCTTTCCCCTTTCTGCCACTTATAGATTGCACGGGGTTCCTCAAAGCCAAAGTAGTTTTGCAGGTCTCGAACGGTCATGCCACGTTCCAGACGCAAGCGACGGATGTTTTCTCCCGTGGCCACAAGGTCAATCACAGGAAATGCTTTTCCAGACATAGAAAATGCCCCCTTCAAGTGTAATATTACAAAATAACAGAGGAAGCACGGAAAATCAAGAGAAAATTTTTGCGGAGGACGATTTTGAAGAAAGATATGTACATAAAGCTTAGAAAGCTATCGCTGCGGTATAACTACTTCCTGTTCCTTGATACCGCTGAGCATCTTGCGGATCATCTGTTTATCAAACAGATGATTCAGGTGTGGTTTGATATGGAGTGTGAAAAGAAAGGGTCTCCGTTCCGGGCGATTTTGTGCCATGTAAAGAAGAAAGATACGGCCAAGTTTTTAGCTGCCCTCGATGCGCTTAAGGATAAAATGATCCTCTGCGGTTACCCGGAGTACGAAGCTGAAGTTCAAAAGATGATGTGTCATTTGGAAGAAGCGAAAGGAGATGCAAATACCAATGAAAATGATACCGCTCGAAAAACAGAGCAAGCGGGAACAGCGGAAATTTCATGCGAATAAGCGTGGTTCCTGGGACGGGATCAAGCCCACCACTCGAATCGTGGAAAGTAGAAAAGTGTATGATCGAAACCGAATTAAACAAGCAGATCGTCGGAATGCCTTCGAGTGAGTCTGCACCATTACGACTGATTGTCTCATAAAACTGGCAGACGTTTATGACATTACCATCGGCTACCTTGCGGGGCGATCCAATAAAAAGCGATAATAATTTTCTGGGCGGACTGGTGTAGCGCAAAAATGATAAGAAAAAAGTGCGCACATACTGCCGCGCAGTCTGGATTTTCTTCATTATTCATTGCACCGGGGGGCTTTGGCTGGTATGATATAGGCAATACGATTATGGGACAGCCGGAGCGGGAAAACTATGGAACTATCAACGTGTATTTTTACAACCGGAACAAGGTCAACTGCTTTTTCATCCCCTGCGCAGGCTCGGGATGCAGTCGATGAGCTTTTTACGCATTCAGATGGCATATCAGAGCCTTTTTTAGCGGAGCTCCGTGCGCTGGGCGTTCAATTGCCGCCGCCGCCTCTGCGGGTCGTAAGTCTGGTGCCCGGACGGAGCAGCGAACCCTTTACGCTCTCTATGGCACACGATTTTGCCGCAGAGATGAAAATGAAGCTGCAAGCCGCATTGGACGCAGAGGGGCTTTTCTATTATGTCAGTGGTCGAATCCAGGGCGTTGTTTCCGTTCCGGGCAATGCAGAAATGAAGCGGCTGTATGATGCACTGGATACCATGGTGCGTACCGAACCGGAAGCCACCCGCCCCCATGCGGCGATCAGCAATCCCTATGATACGATTGCCGACATCAGCCGTGCCTGTGATGAAAATCAGGAGGCGCACCGGTTTGAACGGTTTCTCATGCAGCCCATTAATGTGCTGCTCCAATCCGGTGATTTCTGGATCCATGGCGCTGTGGGGCCGCAATACGAGGATGAAGCCCTGTTCGGAAAGCTCTCTCAGGGAATATGCAATGCACTGGCAGCCGAAGAACCCAATCGAGCCCATCAGCTGTTGGACGATGCACTGGATTTTATGGTGGATCGCTTTCCACGGGTATCCGGGGTACATATGCGTGCACTGCGGTTCTGTCATGCGCTGGAAATGACATTGGTGGGCGCTGACCTGATCGACCGGCTTTTTGTTCAGGAAAATCATCTGCCTCAGGATGTCATCGAGGCGGACAATGAGGAAATGCTCCGAAAAACCTTTCACCGGAAGCTGGAGGGCATCGACACCTATGCCCGATCCCGAAAGCAGCTCCGACACGGTGCGCTCATGCGCCGTGTTGCAGCATATATCGACAGCAACCTGACCGACGCCATGCTTTCCCTGCCGACCATTGCGGAAAGCTTCGGCATGTCGGTGGAAAAGCTCTCCGGTTCATTTCGGAGCTATTATCAGGAAACGGTCCCGAATTTTATCCACCAGCGTCGGGTGGAGCATATCAAGAAACAGCTGCTGGGAACGAAAAAACCGGTTCGGGAGCTGGCGCTGGAAGCCGGGTATGTGAGTCTTGCCACCATGAACCGTGCCTTCTACCGACTGGAAGGGATGTATCCCGGCCAATACCGCAGCAAGTACCGGGCGCTGCACAAGCCGTAAGGACGCTTTTCATTCAATCTGGCATTACGCCGCCAGCAATGTGCAAATGCATGTTGCTGGCGGTTTTTCCGTCTCATTTTCCTTTTGCACTGCTCATTTACCCGGAATATATTTACTTTTTGAGTTCAAACTTTTACACTGAAATCATCATACAGCAATCGAAACGAGAAAGTGAGGCTGAAAAATGAAAGCATACACAAGTGAGCAGCTGGTCGGCATCTTTGAGGATCAGCGGGACCTTAAAAACCTCATGGGCAAGCTCTGCTATACCATCCTGCTCAAGCAGGAGGATCAGATGATCTCACGGTTTTGGTCTGCACAGGAGGATATCTGTCTGGGCACCAACCGGGGATGGTATCTGGGGCGTGAGGCAGTAAGCGGCTATTACAGCGCCGTCTACCGCCACACTGCCGAAGCAACCGCATTCCTGAAAAAGGCATTCCCGGATCGGATGGAAAAGCTGACGGAGCAGGAGCAGTTCGGCGCAGGCTCCATGGATGTAAAGCCCATGGATACCGCAGTCATCGAAATTGCCGGGGACGGTGAAAGCGCCCGTGGCATCTGGTATTCCAGAGGCACCTACAATGATCTCACGCCCCAAGGGCCTTTGGCATTCTGGGAGCTGGGAATTTACGCCTGTGATTTTGTCCGTGAAGACGGTCAATGGAAGGTCCTGCATCTTTTGCAGCTGACCGATATCCATACGCCGGGCGGCAGAAGCTGGGGGGATCCCAAGCCGGAACCCTTCCCGAATCTCCCCGAATTTGACGGTGCGGTACCCTTTACTGCGCCGGAGCCAACGGTGCCGGAGGTGCTGCGGGAAGCATATTATCCCGGCCGTCCCTTTGCACCGCTGCCGGAGCCGCCGGTGCCCTATGAAACCCTGAGCGAAACCTTCTCCTATGGCTATCGAAAGGAGGCTGCCGTATGAATTACTATGAAGAAAAGCAATATACCGATGACGAGCTGATCGTCCGCATTATGGACAAGGAGGCCATCAAAAAGCTCATGGCACGGCGTGCCTTCTACTACGCCAACAACCAGCGCCGCCGGGAGCTGGACGAGCTGTGGGTATCCACCCGGGAATACCGTGACAGCGCATCCTATGGCCGCAACTGGGGCTACTATGTCGGCATGGATTCCATTGCAAATTACTATGTGCTGGAGCACACCAAAAAGCAGTATGCCGATCTGGCTGCCATTCATGAGAATGACCCCTCAGTGGCCGTAGACAATCAGAACCTTGGCTGGGGCTGCACTGCGTTCCACACAGTCACAACCCCCATGCTCTATATTGCGGGTAACGGGAAAACGGCCCGTGGGCTGTGGTACTCCGCCGGTCAGGAAACGATCATGCAGGCGGACGGCACCGCAAAAGCCTACTGGACCATGGATAATATGTCTGCGGACTTTGTCAAGGAAAACGGCAGCTGGAAGATCTGGCATCTGGTGGTGTGCAGCGATTTCTTTGTGGAAGCCGGTACGGACTTCAAAACCGGCACACTGGAGCCCCTTACCGGCCCCGACCCCTTCCGGGATGAATTTGGCACGCCGGACATTCCCATGACGGTGCACAACCCCCGGTATAACCTCTCGGACAACTATCCGCCGATGCCCCTGCCCTACGAAACCTATACGGTAGCTGGCAGCTTGGCCCCGCAGGGACATCCCAACTACAAGAAGGAGGTCGCAAAGAGATGAAAACGCATCTGAGCCTGCACCAGCGGATCCACAATGCCGATGGCAGCCAGCAAATTGAAAACCTCAAAGCCATCCATGCCTATACCCATGCCCGCAACTGGCCGGTGGAAGAATGGGACAACATCTGGGATCTGTCCGATGACTGCTCATGGGCACACGGCTTTGGCCGCTGGAGAGGCGGTTACAAGGTCTATCTGAACTCCGTCACGGAATGGGATATCCCCACCTTTACCAATTATATGAAGCTATATAAGCTGTATCCGGATGTCATGGGCATGGATCCCCGGCCACTGAACTTCTCCCCGGTACACAATCTGTCCAGTGATGTCATTGAGGTTGCCGATGACGGAAGATCCGCCCGGGGCGCATTTCTGACACCCGGCAACATCTATGAATACCTGAAGCCCCAGCAGCGCCGCCGTGCCATTTTCATGTGGGAGCGCTACGGTGCAGACTTTGTCTGTGACGAAAACGGGCACTGGAAGTATCTTCATGAGCACGTCTGCCCGGATTTTCAGGGCAACTATGACGATGTCAACTGGGGACTGGAGGCATATCAGGTTGCCACGGATCCCAGCCACCGGAATTCTGCCGCGCCTCCTCCGGATGCCGACGCTGCAGGACATCCCGACGGTGTCAATGCTGCGGGACCCGCACCCGAAGGCCCTCCGCCGGATGCTGGCGGCCCCAGAGATATGATGCTGGATGATCCCGGTCCCCTGCATCGGGAATATGAATTCCTGATGCCCATTCAAAACACCTGCCCCTGGCCGGAGCCGTACGAGACACTGGACAATGACCACACCTACACCCCGTTTCTCGGAAAGGATCGGCTGTAAGGGATCATTCCTTTGAAGGAATGATCCCCTGAAACATGGATATTTTTCTATTTTCGCTGACTATGGTATCATGGCACTAAGAACGCAGCAGCCGCTGCGAAACAGTAACATGGAAGGAGAAGCACAATGAAAAAGACACCCATTCTCAGCACAATTTTGGCTTTGGCTATGCTTTTGAGCCTTTTGACCGGATGCGGCGGTGAAACACCTTCTGTACCTTCCGCCTCCATCGAAAGCACCACCGAATCCGCTGCCGTCTCAGAGTCATCGGCTCCGGAACCGGTTGCGCCGGAAGCGCCGGAAGAAGTCTCCACACTCTCCGCCGTGGAAAGCAGTGAAGAGGAATCCCGGCTGCCGGCGCCAGTCCCGGTTACCCTTCCTCTGACTCAGGAACCCGTGACCTATACCATCTGGTACTGTGAACCCTTTGGAGAACTGGTAGACGATCCTGCACAGGATGTAGCCGTGTTCCGTCTGCTCTCAGAGCGTACCGGCATCCAGTTTAACTTCACGCTGACCACCATGGAGGCTGCCAAAGAGAAGTTTCAGCTTCTGTTTGCTGCCGATGATCTGACCGATATCATCACCGATGCCATGTCCTATTACAGCGGCAGTATCGACGATGCGGTGAATAAGGACGCCTTCCTGCTGGACTACTCCGAATATCTTGGGGATATGCCCAACTACAGCTACATTCTGGATCAGTATGTCGAAGCCAAAAAGACCATTACCAGCTCGGATACCGGCGCTATGGTAGCATTCCCGGAGATTTATCAGGACGTGGGCGATGTCAGCGGCTATATGGTTCGGAAAGACTTTCTGGATGCCACCGGCTTGGATATTCCCAAGACCTATGACCAGTTCCACGACATGCTTTCTGCAATCCACACCAATACCGGTGCAACGCTGGAAATGATCAGCAGCGGCGGCGACGGTCTGCTGGGTGCAGGCTTTGGGATCAACACCACACTGGACAACGAGGATCTCACCGGCTGGTATGTGGAGGACGGAACGGTAAAGCTGGGCGTATTGGAGCCGGGCTTCCGGGAGTATGTTGAGTTGGTCAAGCAATGGTATGACGAGGGCCTGATCTATCCGGACTTCGTTGGCACGGATCGAGGTGATCTGTCCGGCCTGTTTAACGGTTCGTACTCCGTTACCGTAAAGCCGCCGGAGATCATTGCCGTATCCAGCATGGTTATCGGTACCGAAACCGTAGCCGTTCCCATGCCCCGGAAAACAGAGGATGAAAGTCTGCATGTTTGCGGCAATGCCGCTTCCTGCCTGATGGATGCCAACACATGGAGCATCAACGTCAATGCCCAGCAGCCTGAGCTTCTGATGCAGCTGATTGACTATATGTACTCCGATGAGGGCTACTATCTCATGAACTATGGTGAGGAGGGTGTTTCCTATACCATGGTAGACGGCGAACCGCAGTTTACCGATCTGGTGCTGAGCAATCCCGATGGTCTGGAATACGCACAGGCTGCCTATCTCTATGCCAGCTCCAACCGCAGCCGGATGCCCTTCCTTTCCAATTACAGCCGCTGCTTTTCCGAGTTTACGGACACCCAGTGGGAGGCTTTGGATGTCTATGAAGGCGACTGCGACCACAGCATGGATTACCCGCTGGGCGCCGTCATGAACACGGAGCAATCCCGGCAGTATAACACGGTAGCAGCAGATATCTGCACTTACATCTCCGAGCATGTGCTGCAGTTTATCTATGGTCAGGAAGACATGAGCCAGTGGGAGAGCTTCATTGAAACGATTCGCAGCATGGGTGTGGACACTGCCATTGAAGCCAAGCAGATGGCTTATGACGATTATTTGAACAGCTAAAAATTCGGCGGGCTGCAAACACATTGCAGTCCGCCTGGTTTTTATTCCATTACCGCACTGTTTGGGGGCTCCGTGGGATACCAGCCTCTGGATAGCTTCCATGACTGCATTAGTTCCTTGGCCGTGATGGGGTCGCCCCGGTCTTTGACAGCCTGAAGGCTTTGATACGTTTCCAGCATCAGGTCATAGAACCCTTGCACGGACGGAAGCAGCTGCCGGTCCCGCAGTTTTCCTACGCCGATGGGAATGGTGGGATCCGGATCGGTGATCCGCAGGGCTTTCATAAACTGGAACGGCGGATCCGGTACCAGTGCCAGCGCTTTCCAGAGGTAGTTCAGCTCCGAACCGATATAGACTGCCTGATTGCCGGAAGTGATCTTGTAGAGTAGCTCCGGCTCATGGCATTCCAGAATAATATTTGGCATAAATCCCGCCTTGGCACAAAGCTTCTCAATCAGATTCCGGGTGCCAAAGCCCGCATTGTTGCAGAGGAAACGCTCATTTTGGAGCTGGGACAGAGACACGGACGATTGGGATGCCAGCGGATGCTGCCGGGACACCACAATGATGATCTCATCCCGGTAGAGCTCCTGCCACTGGATGTAATCCCCTACAATCGGCTCCTGCGTCACCGCCAAGTCAATTTCGCACTGCTCCAGCTGCTGCCGCATTTCGTCCATTGGCAGCAGCCATTGACGAAAACGGGTATCCGGATGTTCTACCAGATACCGCTCCATCAGGTCCGGCAGAAGTCCCGGCAGCGAGGATGCCATGCGAATGGTCGTCTGCGGCGCCTTTACGGCCTGTACGCTTTCGTCCAGCTGCCGCAGTGCCATACTGGTACCCTGAAGAAAGATCTTTCCGGCATCGTTGAGCTTGATCCGATTTCCGACTCGGTCGAACAGCGGTGTCCCCAGCTCTTGCTCCAGTCTGGCGATGGTCTTGCTGAGAGAGGATTGGGAGGTATAGAGCCGCCGGGCAGCCTGCGTGATATGCTCACACCGTGCCACCTCCACAAAATAACGTAGCTGTGTCAGTTCCATTTTGCCCACTCCTTTTTCCATAGGATACCACATTGCCGGATTCTTTTGCAAGTGGACCATTCCTTAAAAGGAATGGTTCTGTGAAAAAAAGCGATTTTACATCCATAATGGACCATGGTATCATGGGATCAGCAAGAAAAGGAGGTACCATCAATGAGTACAGATCTGGAACTTCAGCTTCAGGCGGCCCTGAAGCGCATTGAGCGGCTGGAGGCTGCGCAGGCATGCCGCAATCTCATGGGCAAATACTCCTACTACCACACTGCGTTCCGAAATAAGGAATATGTGGAGCTGTGGGCAGATCGGGATGACTGCTATTATCGTTTTCCGTTTGGTGAGTACAAGGGCATTGATGCCATCCGCCACTGTTATCTGGTAGAACACGGTGATCGGAGCGATCCCGGCATGGATCAGAACCTCAAGGGTGCGCTGATGATGCATGAAATGGACACCGAGGTGCTGGAGGTTGCAGAGGACGGCCAAACCGCCAAGGGCTGCTGGATCTCCCCCGGCCACGAGACCATGCCTGCCAGAGATTTGAAGGAGGGCGAGGTGCCTCATGGAGATGCGCACTGGTGCTGGGGAAAGTATGAGGTGGAGTTTATCAAGCACAACGGACAGTGGAAAATCTGGCACATGATCCTCTATCCGCTGTTTAAGACCAGCTTCTACAAGTCATGGGGGGAACCCGGTGCGGAGTTTCTGAAACCCGGTGCCATGAACCCCATGACCGGGCAGAAGAATCCCGACTATTGGGTCTACGACACCAATACCGTCTATCCCGCTGATGAGCCGGAGCCGCCGCTCCCCTATGAGAGCTATGAGGATATGCCCCACAGGATCGTTCCCACGGCAGAGTAAAGTAAAACAACGCAGGAGACACTTCCATGTTCGGTCTCCTGCGTTGTTTCGTTATTCCGCATCCGTCTGATATTTTTTCATGGCACGGCGCATGGCACGGTCGTTGCCGAACCCGCTTTCCTGTGCGGACTGGATCATGGTTTTTCCCTGCCCCAGCAATGCCACCGCATGTTCCAGCCGCTTTTTTTGCAGCAGATCCAGCAGGCTGCTTCCGGTAACATGTTTCACCTCTCGGCTCAGGTAGGAGGGATTCAGACCAAAGGTCTCTGCGATCAGTGCCACATTCAGTTCCGCATTGGTATAACTCTCTTCCACATATTTCAGCACCTCCGGCAGCCACTTGGGGGATTGCTGCTGTGCGGCAAAGTGGATGAGATCGGAGAAAATCGCACGAATTCGGGCTTCAATTTCCGATATGGTCAGCCTGTATTCCGAAACTGCCTGATTGAGCTGAAGGATGCTTTCATAAAATGGCGCATCATACTCCGGGAACAACCGCTGCACCGACATCAGCAGCAGATCAAGCCGCGCAAACAGCTTCATTTCAAAGGCATGCAGCGGCGGGATCCCATGACGGAATTCCAGCTCAATCATTTCAAGCAGGCACTCCTGTGCCTGATCGTAACGTCCCAGCTCCACATAGCTCAGATATTTTTGCTCCAGCCGGATGGCAGAGGGATCGTTTTTTCGTTCCTCATCTGCCAGCTCAAAATCATGGTAGCAGAGTACCGGCACGTCAAAGTCCATCACATAGCGGTAGTTCTTGATCCGCTCGATCTCCCGATGCGCCTGTGCGATACCTTCGATCCCGGTGTGCGGACGGCTGATGCTGATAAATACATCCAAACCGCTTTGGCTGTTGATTTGGTCAATCAGCTGCAACGCCCGCAGGTTCAGATCGTCAATGAAATTCCCTGTGGGCAATGGACGCTGCATGGTTCGCTCCATTTGCAGCAGTGCCGCAACACCGGCGCCCCAGCGGCAAGCTGCGCAATAGTAGTCCGGGTAAATCTCCTGAATCAGCTGCCCCAGCCCGTCTTCAAATCTCTGCCGAAAATCCTCCGGCGGTGCAAACCCGCCGTCTTTGGTCTGAATCGGTTTTGGCGGTTCCTCCAATACGTTTACATAAAGCTCGATAAAGGAATCTCGATCCAGACGGATGCCGACCCCACGTAGATCCGCCCGAATCCCCTGTGCACTGCTGTATTCGCCGCAGAGCAGGTGTTCCATCAACTCCTGCCGCCGGTTCCGTTCACACTCCTGCCGAAGGCGCATATTCTCTTGCTGCAGCTGCTCTATTTGCCGCTCCAGTGGCTCCGCCATCTTCTCGCCTCCATTGCGTTTCTTTCCGTTATTATACCGAAAAAAAGGCATTGGGACAAGGGGTCTGCCGTCGGATTCTGGTTGTGAAATCTACGATTGTGGCTCTTTTACCACAGCTGCTCTAACCATATAATAAAAGTGTTGTATTCGGGCAAAAAGCAGTTGGACGATGGAGCCATGTTTATCATTTTTTGCCCCAAAGAAGGAGGTAGCCACATGAATAAGAAGCAGTTTACCGCAGAGCAGCTGCTGACCCGCTGGGAAATTCGTCGAGAGGTACAGAACATTATGGGAAAGTACTCCCAGAGCTACTGTATCAAGCAGGAGGGTGCACTGCCGCAGTTCTGGAGCGGCCGTGATGACATTAGTCTCGGGCTGAATCAGGGCTATTATATCGGGCAGGCGGCTGTCAACGGCTATTATGCTGCCATCGAAGCAGAAACAAAGCTTGCAAGTCAGCTGATTGCGGCACGTTTCCCACAAAAGCTTCAGGGCAAAACGGAAGAAGAGCTGTTTGGCGTTGGCCAAATCTCTTACCGTCCCATTGACACCGCTGTGATCGAGGTCGCTGACGATCTGCAGACCGCAAAGGGACTTTGGGTCGTCCGTGGGATGGTGGAGAAGGTCACGACCTCCGGCCCGATTTCCTACTGGGACTTTTCCTATTGGGCGGTGGACTTTATTCTGGAGGCCGGTGCGTGGAAGATCTGGCATATGCTGGACCTGAACGAGATCGGCAGCCAGCAGGGCCAGTCCCTCACCGGGGCCATACCGATGCCCAAAGAAGATCCGGCTTTTGCAGCCATGTCCGCCATTACCATGCCGGAGCCAACAAAGCCCTGCACCCTGCGGAAGACCTATGATGCGCAGCGTGCCTTCAGCCCGTCTCCACGGGTACCGGAGCCATATCATACCTTTGCTGAAACCTTCAGCTACGGCGCATAAGGAGGGAACCGCAATGACAAAGCAAAACGAAACGTTGACCCAGGAAGAGCAGGTATGGCTGCTCTGGGATAAGGAAGAGATCAAGGATACCATGGCACGAAATGCCTACTACACGGCCAACGATGAGCGCCGCCGTGCCATCACCGAGCTTTGGGTCTCTGACGAGGACCATCGAAACACCGCATCCATGGGCTATAACAATGGCTACTATGTGGGTCTTGACAACATCATAAAGCACTTTGTGGTGGACGCCTATGATCTGCGGATGGAGAATCTCAAAGCCTATCAGGCTGCCGGAAACACCGCACTGACGGAGCGCAACCTGGGCTATGGCGCCTCTTTTGTTCACACGGTAAATACGCCTTATATTGAAATCGCCGGAGATGGCAAAACCGCAAAATACATTGGCTACGATTGCGGCCTTTACAGTCTGGGAAATCCGGATGGTACCGCTGACAGCAGCTTTACCTTTGCCAAGGTCTATGCCGATCTGGTGCGGGAGGAAGACAGCTGGAAAATCTGGCATTTGCTCACCGCCTACGATCATGTCATTCCGGCAGGCAGGGACTATGGAGGGCTGGACCCCGAAGCACCATGGGGGGCTGATTCTGTAGAAAGAGCCTGCGGCGATCCCACCATTCGTGATGTTGCCTATGACGCACTTTACGGCTGGGTAGACGTTTGGGAGCGGCTGCCACGTCCATACTACACATTTGACAATTCCAAGGCCTATACAGCAGAGGGCAAGCCCGCCTGCTACCAGATCGGCCTTTATAAGTAAGGGGGGCAGCGGCATGATCTATCAAAATCTTTCCTTTGAGCAGCGTCTTCATAATGCCATTGGCGCACAGGAAATCGAGCAGGTAAAGGCATGGCACGCCTACACCCATGGTATGGGCTACTCCAAAGAGGAGTGGGATGCCATTTGGTACCGCGGCGAGGATGTCACATGGGCACACTTTTTCGGACGGATGGTCGGTTGGGACGAAGTGTGGTTTGGCTCGGTTGTCAACCCGGAGGAGGGGTACTACGAGCGCTACTGCAATCATATCCTCAACTACAAGGGCGCTTCCTACTTTGATGCACGCAGCGTCGGCTGCACGGCGCTCCACTGTCTGGCATCCCCTGTGATCGAGGTCGCTGAGGACGGCATGAGCGGCAGAAGCTGCTATCTGACCCCCGGTACCATGATGGCACGAATGAGCCCCAATAAGAGAAGAAACGGCGGCTTCCTGTGGGAGCGCTACGGCTCTGATTTTGCCTATGATACGGAGGATGGAAAATGGTACTATTTCCATGAGCACGTCTGCCCGGACATCGGTACGGAATACGGCACAAAGAACTGGGCCATGGAACTGTATGATCAGGAAGTGACCGGTAAAAAGCCCTTTGGTCCTCCGCCGGAGGAAGACGACCACAAGGGGCCTGCGCCAGAGCAAAAGATGCCTGAGGGAGCCCCCGGCGGTTATCGTCCCGTAAAGCCCAAGGGTGCGCTGGGCGGACCTCCCTGCACCGATGTTGGACCGCTGCACAACAATGCATCCATGACACAGACGGTCCAGAACACCGTGCCTTGGCCCCTGCCCTACCGTACGCTGGACGATCAGAACTCTTATGCGCCTGGCCACAATGACATCACAAAACGGTATTCTGCGCTCAAATCCATTGTAAAGGATTGTGTGCGGCTGTAAAAACCAACGGAGGTGTATGTAATGAAAAAGATTGTTGCACTGCTGCTTGCCATGTGTATGCTGCTCTCTCTGGGCGCATGCGGAAAAGCAGCCCAGTCCACCGCATCCGAAGAACCGGAAACAGAAGAAGCATCCACGTCTCAGCAGATTCCTACCGAGGCCCCTGCGTCCCCTGCTTCCGAAGCGGAGAGCACGACCGCAGCATCCACAGAAGAATCCGTGGTGGAATCGGTAGCGGAGGGCCCTCAACTGCTGGAGCCTCTGAGCTATCCGGTGTCTGACGGCAGTACCACACTGACCTACTGGTATGCCTATCCGCCCTTTGTCCCGAATTTTCTGGACGATGTTTCAGACAAGCGTATCTATCGTGCCATTGACGAGGCTTCCGGCGTGAACATTCAGGTGGTCGGCTACTCGCTGATCAATGCCAGTGAGCAGTTCCAGCTGATGATTGCTTCCGGTGATTATACGGATATCATCTATGGCTTTGGCAGCAACTATTCCGGCTCCGTAGAAGGCGCCGTGGAAGACGAGATCATCATGGATCTGGGCCCTATGCTGGACGAATATGCCCCGGATTACAAAAACTATCTGCTGGAAGATGAAGAAGTCAATCTGGCTGCCCATACCGATGCGGGCTATGTGCCCTCCTTCTGCGGTATCAACGACAACGCCCGCTCTGTCAATGGCGGCTTGATCATCCGAACGGATTATCTCGATGCCGTAGGCAAGGAAATGCCCACCACCTATGACGAACTGGAAGATGTACTCACTGCATTCAAGGATCAGCTTGGCGTGCCAAGCCCTTATTGGTCCAATCCCGCAGGCTATGTGATTGAGATGACGGCCGGCTATGATGTAGGCATTGACTTTTATGTACAGGACGGCGTGGTAAAATACGGTCTGGTTGGGGACGGCTTCTATGACTATCTGACCATGATGAATCGCTGGTATGAAAATGGACTGCTCTATGCGGATTTTGCAGCCCAGTCTTCCGACCAGCAGTTCCCGCCCAGCGACATGGTAAACAACAATGAGGTGGGCGTGTGGTTCAACTCCCTCAACGAAATGCGTTCCTATGGTGCGGATACTGCAACTGATCCCAATTTTGCGATCACAGGTCTCTATGTCCCCGCAGCAGAAAAAGGCGCTACCACCCATTTCTCGACACAGACTGCCAAGGTAGATCCTCGAGGCGGCAACTTTATTTCCACCACCTGCGCAGATCCCGAGCTGGCCATGGCATGGTGCAACTACTGGTACACCGACGAAGGTACGCTGCTTGCCAATTACGGCATTGAGGGGGAGAGCTGGGAGTATGACGAAAACGGCGATCCGCAGTTCACCGATCTTGTGCTGAACAATCCGGACATGGCGTTTGATATTGCCATCTCCATTTTCTGTGAGTTCAATGGCGGCGGCTACTATGTACTCAATGCCAAGACCGATTCCAATTACACCGAGGTTCAGTTGGAAGCACGGAAGAATTGGCTCACAAATTCCGACGGTGCCTATAACTATCCTGCCTACGCTTCGCTGAACGCAGAGGAAAGCACCATTTACGGCAGTCACATTGGTGATATCAATACCTACTTTGGAGAAGCTTCTCTGAAGTTCATCACCGGTGCGGAACCGCTTACTCCCGAGAGCTGGCAGACTTATAAGGAAACCATGGATACCTTTGGGCTTCAGGATTGCATCCGTGTATATCAGTCTGCATACGATCGGTATCTGGCACGTTAAGCTTCCTCCGTTGAAACGGGTTCCGCAGGCGTGCTGTGAAATAGCGATCAATCAAACAGAACTTGCGTTCCAGATGTGATGCCCACTAACATACAGTAAAAGAACAACATAATCTGTTAAAGATGGTCTCTGCGTTGGCAGGGGCCATCTTTTTGACGATATAGCGCCTGGGACGGTTGGGGAAAAGTAATTCCTCTGAAGTACGTCTCGGGTGTTTTTTATTCGTCACGGCTGCCGCTGCGGCGGATTTTTACCGGTTCAGCATTTTCGAATACCGAGAGTACGACAGGGGGATGTTACACTTATTGCATGAAAATCCATAAAGAACAGTTGCAAACCTGATAGCAGGTTTGCAGGATTGCAGATCGGAGGAACAATGAGAAAAATATATGGGTATGTTCGAGTGAGCAGCCGGGATCAGAATGAAGATCGACAGATGATTGCGCTGAAGGAGTTCTCCATTTCAGAGAAAAACATATATGTGGACAAACAGTCTGGTAAGAATTTTGATCGTCCGGAGTATCGGAAATTATTCAGAAAAATGAAAAAAGACGATCTGCTCTACATTAAGAGCATTGATCGTCTGGGCCGAAATTACAAGGAAATCCTGGAGCAATGGCGTATCCTCACAAAAGAAAAGGGCGTTGATATCATCGTGCTGGATATGCCGCTCTTAGATACCAGACGGGGAAAAGACCTGACGGGAACATTCCTCAGTGATATTGTGCTTCAGGTGCTGTCCTTTGCGGCGGAGAATGAACGGAGCAATATCCGGCAAAGACAGTCGGAGGGAATTGCAGCAGCAAAGGCCAATGGAATTCGCTTTGGCAGGCCGCCGAAGCCGCTGCCAGAGAACTTCCATGAAATCTATCAGCGGTGGAAAGGAGGGAAGATTACCGGAGTGGAGGCTGCAAAACAGTGCGGTATGCCAATGTCGACCTTCCGCTATCGAGCGGAAATTTACGAAAAGGCGAAATTATCGCAAGACCGCTGATTTTTCAAAAAGGTGTACATTACAAAAAACACTATTTTCTAACTCCAACTTGTTAAGAATAACATAGAAAAGTCATAATTGCAAAGGATTTACATAAATTTGAGGGCAAATTTTACCTGCAAAAATGCGAATCCAAAAAGTTCACCCTTTCGAAGTTCATTCCATTTCTTACCGGGGACTGCGTTCCCGCATTCCTTGCAGATGGGAAACGTCCCGCCAGACTTGCGGGTATTCTCGAAAGATGACATTATCAATCCCACCCTTTTTCCGGACTGATGGCCCGATTGGAAATAGTTCGCTCCGAGGTAAGCTTGTTTGCAGCTTATCAACCGGAGCAAATACCGCCATACCATCGGTCAGGCTATGTTCTTCGATGAACCGAAAATCCGCCAGAAGCGCTTCCCGCACGGCGATGGTTTGGTAGATTCTCCGGCAAAAGAAGGCATGAAGATATGCTTCCGTGGCCGAACCCGCATGGATAAATGAAGTTACCGTAGACTAACTTCTGCTGTTTTGAAAAGCCGCATCATTGCGGCGGTTTTGTTGGTGGAAATACGTTCTGACAGGCTTTTCACCTCGTAGCGGCAGCCTGTGTTGGGCTCCGATCCGGCCATCTGCGCATCTGTAAAATGCCGATACGCATGCGCACAGACGGCTATCGTTGTTTCAGCCATACAATAGCAAAGATCCTTACTTCTGTCAAGATTTCGACTGTAAATGTCAATGAATCTTTGAGCCGTCAGTGTGACCTGCGGAATTTCGGGTCAAGGACGCTTTGTGCTGCGTTCGGACAGCATATGCGGCAATATGATGCAACAGTTTTTCCCAATGGGCAGACTATAAGAGTGTCAGCAGCTGATAGAAAAAAGAAAGGAGGGGTGCGGGATGACGGATACTCTGCTGCTTCGGCAGCTCCGTCGGGGAAGCCAGCGGGCTCTGGAGCAGGCCATCGAGCAATACAGCGCCTATGTGGTCACGGTGATCCGAAATCGAAGCCGTGGTCTGCTTGCACCGGAGGATCATGAAGAGATCGCCTCAGACGTGTTTCTGGCCCTCTGGCAGAATGCCGGAAGGATCTCCGCAGGCAGTCTGCGTTCCTGGCTGGGAGCCGTAGCTCGGAACCGCACCGTGGACTTTATGAAACGGCATCATGAGACGGTCCCTTTGGAGGAGAATGCCATTGAAATCCCGGATCCTATCTGGGCCCATCTGAGCAATCTGGAACGCAGCCAAGCCCTGCGCCGTGCCCTGTCCACCCTCTCCCCCATGGATCAGGAGATCTTTTACCGGTGCTATGATCTGGGGGAAAGCTCCACGAAAATCGCACAAGCACTCAATTTGAATCCCGCAACTGTTCGCTCACGGCTCAGCCGGGGCCGGGCCGCTCTGCGGAATGAACTACTGAAAGGAGGATACAGCAATGAAGCTGTCCATGGATGACCTGATGCGTTATGCTCCCTCACGGGACATCCCGGTTGAGCCGCTGTCCTCTGATGAGACAGAAAGGATTCGTGTGATGACCATGAAAAAAATACAGAAGCCCGGAAAAACCGGACGAAAGCCTCTCCGTGTGGCCCTGACTGCCGCATCCGCTGCGGTGATCCTCTGCGGCTCGGCCTTTGCAGCCTATGAGCTTGACTGGTTTGGCCTACAGCAGATCTTTGGGGCGGACGCCGCCCCGGCGGAATCCTACACGGTACACTATGATTCCTCCGTGGAAACACAGGTGACTCAGCCCAGCTACACCGAGGAAGAGCAGGCCATGATCGCAGAGGGCACCATGCAGGTGCCGGATCAGGCAGAGCTTTCGGACACCGGCGTGTCCGCATCCACGGAGGATTTTACCTATACACTGGAATCTATGCTGGTTTCGGAGGATTCTCTATGGGCTGTAGTCCGGGCGGATGCCAATAGTGAGGAGGCCGGTCAGGCTCTCACACAGTTGAAGGAAGACAATGAACTGGAGCAGGCCATACTGGAGCGGGCTACGGAAACTACGGATGGAAACGCCCATGTCTCCACTGAGGCTCAGGCAGAGATCGATGACTTTCGGCTTCTGGCCCTCAACAACAGCGGCGAGGGCCATGAAAAGGAACTGAAGAACGGCGGCATGAATATGACCGTCCTCCAGACCGATGGAAGCACTGGATATTTTCTCCTCACCAACAGCGGTGGCCAATTCGCTGTTGGTGACCGGATCCTGTTTCAGGATATGGTTCACAATGTAGACCTGTTTGAGGTGCCGGTCACCGAATTGATGGAAGATAAGGTGACAATCTCGCTGGACGCAGATGTGTACGAAGGCAAGGGCTATGTGATGGAGAATCTGACCATAACCTCGCTGTCCCTGTCCATTGACGGCCACTACAGCGCTTCCTCGGATCAGACCTTCCCGGAAGTGACCGTTACCCTGACAGATGGAACGTCCTTTGATCTGGCCGGCCTCCAGAACAACTTTTTGTACACGGACTACGGAAGCTATGGCTCCCTGTCCTGTGCAGGAACAACCGGCAGCCTTTCGGATGATCCTTTTATCCGGGATACCTGGATGTTCTCCAAAGCCGTGGATCTCAGCCAGATCGACCACATCACCGTGGACGGCAGAGACTACGCAATAGAATAATCCACAAATCGTGGGCGCCGCAAAACTGCGGCGCCCATAATCGATGAATCAGAGCACTTTGCGGCGTTAGAGGTGCCTGCGATTCTAAAGATATCACATTATTTGTTAGGCTAGCAAATAGCATGATCTTTGTATAGAAACAGCACAGCTGATCTATATCGCCAAGTCAGTCTTCTAAGGCGGATCGCCTCCACTTTGTATGGAACTACGGTATCGTGATGGTGCGAGAGAATAACATGAGATTCCATAAAGCCTTACCGTCCTCTTGCACTTCCAAGGAATCCATGCTAAGATGAGGCCACTCCAACTGGAATTTTATGCGTGTCATTCCCTGCCTTTGTGCGCTGTATCTGCTGTTGCGTTTTGCAAGCGTATGTGCAGGCCTTGGAGTGCGGTTGGAGGGCATTACGGCAAAGGCTTGCGCAAATTTGGATGCAGTGGTGGAATGGGAATATGGGAAGCTTCTGCATACCACTTGTGGGTCGACGAACCAATTGACGCAAGATGGGGGCAGACTACGTTTGGCAGAAGTGCTGGATGCGGAGAGATGCTGTTAGGAGGATGCTATATGATTTGTGTGACCGGTGATACCCACGGCAATCAGGACCGCTGGCTTAACCAGATTCATCCGGCGCTTTCTGCCGGTGACATCATCATCATTGCGGGAGATTTCGGAGTGGGATTCTGGAATGGCCGCCATTTCAGCGAGGAAACCTTTTATGACTGGCTGGAGCAGCAGAATTACACAGTGCTGTTCGTGGATGGGAACCACTGCGATTTCGACAAGCTCCAGCGATATCCCACTGCAAAATGGTGCGGCGGAAAGGTGCATCAGCTTCGTAGAAACCTCCTGCATTTGATGCGAGGGGAAATATACCGGTTGGAAGCGCCCGGCTATGAAGGGAAAAAGCTGTTTGCCTTTGGCGGTGGGTATTCTCTGGACAAAGCCCTCAGAATTTCGGGAGAAAGCTGGTGGCCGCAGGAAATGCCAACGGAGGAAGAATATGCTCATGGACGTGAAACACTGGCGCAAAACGGAAATCGAGTGGATTACATCATCACCCATACTGCACCCTATGAGACGATCCTACAGATGCAGCACAACCCGAAAATAAATGTGAAGCGGGCAGCCGTAGAAGAGATCGTGCTGAACAAGTTTCTCAGTGAAATTGCGAAGGCAACAGAGTATAACCGCTGGTATTTCGGGCACTTCCATCAGGATGTAAAGCCCCCACTTTGGCGGGAGCAATACCCGGTATTTTGGGAAATTCGTGAATTGGATTCCGCAGGAATACTGTGATAAGGCAACGGATGATGGTCCTCTATGGTCAGAGGATGATGCGGGAATCAGTGCTCACAGAGTACGTAAAAAACGGAGTTAAGCCGAACCATGTTCCGATCCACTATCAGGAAACAGATGGCGTACACACTGGACAAAACAGCGTGGAATATGCCTGAATATTCCAATCGTGGCCTGATTTGTGCGGTTTCCTTCCATTTATCCATGGGATGTTTACGGAGATCCCCGCATAACCGGGTGGTCATCGGCTCGAATCCCGCTCCCCTTTTTGCAGTTTATCGGCATTTTTCGTATGTCCAAGGTGGGAGTCTCCTTTGAACGAGCGACAGGCAGACGTTCTTCCCTACTTAAAAATAGCAGACGCTTTCCCCTTTTGAATGCGCAAAATCTGATCTATAAATGCTTGTTTTATGCAAAAAAATATGTTATAGTTCGATTAAAGAGCGACTTGCGTAAAAGGGGGAGAAATATGAAAAATAGCAGAGCGGCAATTCAAAACAGACAGAATGAAATTATAAAGCTACTTCAAAAGAGCGGGAAAATGCCGGTCGAGCTGATCGCGGAACAGCTGAATGTTACACCAACGACCATTCGCCGGGATCTAATCCAGTTGGAGGCGGCAGGGACTGTTCGCCGCGGTTTTGGCAATGCTGAATATGTTCACCCGGACAATATGCGCGAAATTGAACCGACCAATATTCAAGACGACAAGGAATTGATTCGCAGACGCATCGCAAAACGGACGGCGGAAATGATTGAAGATGGCGATGTGATTTTCATCAACAGCAGCGGGACGGCGTCCCTTGTATTGGAGTACATCAGCGATAAAAATATAACAATATTGACCAATAATGCACGAATTATCCAACGCTATTACAGCCAAAACAATCACATTATTCTTGTAGGCGGAGAGATTTACGGGAAGAAACAAAGCCTGATTGGGCAGTTTGCACTGGATACGATCCGCAGAGTTACGGCAACCAAGTGCATTTTGGGGGTCAGCGGGATTAGTGCCACCGGGGGATTGACCAGTGTGATTCTTCCGGAGACCCAGATCAACCTCTTAATGATCCAGCAGTGTCAAGGTGCGGTAGTTGTTGTAGCAGATGGAAGCAAGGTTGGTGTAACGCAGAATTTCTATAGCGGAAACATCCAGGATGTTTCGTATTTGGTGACAGATTACAGCGCTGACAAGGCCAGCCTCCAGAGCATCAAACAGGCTGGTGTTGAAATTATATCGACCTGATCGGAACGCATAAGCGTCATAGGAAAGTTCTCCTATGACGCTTATGCGTTTTTTGAACGTAAAATAAGCGATATATTATAAAAATGAAAATAAATAATTGCTTTATGATTTTTTAGACTCCAAATACCACAAGGACTTTGATTGTATTTTGTTTAATATCCCAACTTGTTCTTTATAACGGGGATATTACAATAAAGATAGGTTAAGCAAACGAAAAGGAGGCTCGGATATGCCGAAAATTGACGAAATCACAAGAGAGTCCTGGATTCTGGGTGCATTTCCGGAGTGGGGTACTTGGCTCAATGAAGAGATTGACGCTGAGGTCGTTCAGCCCGGCACAGTTGCCATGTGGTGGATTGGCTGTACCGGCTTGTGGATCAAGTCGGAAAGCAACACGAACATTTCCATTGATCTCTGGTTTGGCAATGGAAAGCGGACCCAAAAGAAAAAGGAAATGGACCCGTTCCATCAGATGCGAAATATGACCGGTGGCCGTATGACTCAGCCCAACCTTCGTGCGGCGCCCATCGTCTTTGACCCCTTTGCGGTGACAAATGTGGATGCGGTGCTGTCCACGCACTATCACAATGACCACATTGATCCGTTCTACGCTGCGGCTGTACTGAAGAATGTGCAAAAGGAAGTACCGTTTATCGGGCCAAAGAAAAGCGTAGAGAAATGGCTGAGCTATGGCGTGCCGGAAGAGCGCTGCCATGTGGTAAAGCCCGGGGACACAATCAAGGTCGGTGATTGCGAGATCGTTGTGCTGGATTCCTTCGATCGTACCTGCCTGGTTACAGCTGACTCGGATATCCGTGGGAAATTCCCGGATGACATGGATGACAAGGCTGTGAACTACCTCATTAAGACACCCGCAGGAAACCTCTATCACAGCGGAGATTCGCACTACTCAGTCCGTTATGCCAAGCAGGGGAAGGAACATAATATTGATGTGGCATTCGGATCTTATGGAGAAAACCCCGCAGGCAATCAGGATAAGATGACATCCTCGGATATTCTTCGCATGGGTGAGGCATTGGGCTGCAAGGTCGTGATCCCCATTCATTATGATGTGTGGACGAACTTTAAGGCAGATCCCAATGAGATCCTCTATCTCTACAACTACAAAAAGAATGTGCTGAACTATCAATTTCACCCGTTTATCTGGGACGTGGGTGGAAAATATGTTTGGCCAACGGATAAGGACAAAATCCAGTATCATTACCGGAGGGGCTTTGAGGACTGCTTTACCGATGAGCAGAACGTGCCTTTCCCCTGTGTACTCTGATCCTGTCAACCTGATTCACTGCGGTGAAGACAAATAAACAAGAAGGAGATTATCAGAATGAAGAAATTAAACAAATGGTTTGCGCTGCTGCTGGCGTTGTGCATGACCCTTTCCCTTGCAGCCTGCGGCGGCTCTTCTGCAGCAGCATCCGCATCTGCTTCGACAGCGGCATCTTCCGATGCGGCCGCTCCCACCGATACCGCTTCTGGCAGCGGCCAGGTCGGCATCCTGCTTCCCACCGTTGAGGCCGAGTACTTCGTCGGTGTTGCCAATACCATCGAAGAGGGACTGGAAGCACAGGGATTTGAGTTTATTACCACCAGCTATGACTGGTCTGCGGATAAGGAGATTCAGGCGGTTGAAAACTTTGTGGTTCAAGGCGTAGATGCCATCGTTGTGATTACGTTTGATGCCGCAGCGGATTCCGCCTTCAAGGCTGCAATGGATGCCGGTGTGAAGGTTGTCGTAGCCGGCTGTGAGCCTGAGAACTACAGCTACAATGTCATTTCTGAAAACACACTGATTGGTGAATGCGTTGCCAATATGGCGATCGACTGGATCAATGCCAACATGGACGGCAAGGCGCAGATCTCAATTCTCTCCAGTGAGGGCTCTCCCTCTGGCGCAGACCGTACTGCCGGCATGCAGAAGGCATTTGCAGAGAAGCTGCCTGATTCCGAAATTGTTTTGGTACAGGATCCCGGTTCCGAAGCCGGCGACGGCAATGAATTTGCAGAAAACCTGCTGCTGCGGTACCCGGATGTTAATGTGGTATGTTCCATTTCTGATGACCGGGCGCTGGAGGTCTTTGAATCCTTTAAGGCTGCCAATCATGTAGGAGATGATGTTGCAATTTTTGGCTGTGACTGTAACGGCCAGGCTCTGAATTACATCAAGGAAGGTACCAGCTATCGCGGCTCCGCTGATACCGGCGACTACGGCGCTGAGATCGTAAAAATTCTGCCTCAGCTGATTGCCGGTGACACCAGCATCGGAAACCAGACCGTC
The DNA here is from genome assembly GCA_959607825.1 of uncultured Oscillospiraceae bacterium. GTDB lineage: Bacteria > Bacillota > Clostridia > Oscillospirales > Oscillospiraceae > HGM13006. The sequence goes on from CAUHNW010000026.1 coordinate 27,592, forward strand.
TGCACTGGCGTTGGCGTTACCATTGACAATGTGGACGATTATCTGAAGTAAGCATTGCTTCGACAATACGACTGCGGATGGCCGGACTTTTGTCCGGTCATCTGTCTAAAAAGGAGGGCCCTCGGTGGAGCAAAAAATAGTTTTGGAAGTAAAGCATATCTGTAAAGAATTCCCCGGTGTCAAAGCCTTGGACGATGTATCGCTTACCTTTCGGGCCGGAGAGGTTCATGCGATCATTGGAGAAAACGGTGCCGGAAAGTCCACTTTGATCAAGGCAATTGCCGGAGCGCAGCCGCCAACTTCGGGAGAGATCCTGATAGACGGTGTGAAGTATGACCATTTAACCGTGGCAAAAGCGAAGGAATTAGGCATTCAGGTGATTTATCAGGAGTTTGCCAATGTGCCGACGCTATGTGCGCCGGATAATGTGTTTCTGGGGCAGCACACATCGAAATTTATCGTCAACGACAAGGAGCGTATACAGCGTACGAAAGAGCTCTTTGCGTCTCTGCATGTGAATATTCCGCTGGATCTTCCCCTTGGGGATATGTCCCCGGCTATGCAGCAGATCGTGGAGATTGCCAAGGCAGTCAGCGCAAACGTACGGATCCTGATTATGGATGAACCTACGGCACCGCTGACCAACAATGAGATCGACATGCTGTTTCGGATTATCTGCCAGCTGAAGGAAAAGGGTGTATCCATTATTTATATCAGCCATCGGCTGGAGGAGCTTCCTGTCATTTCGGACCGGATCTCTGTCCTTCGTGACGGAAAATATATCAGCACCGTGAACACGCTGGAGATTTCCCGCGAAAAGCTGATCGCCATGATGGCCGGCCGCGAGTTAGATGCACAGTATCCGCTGCGGGAGGCAAACATTGGCGAGCCGGTATTGGAGCTGAAAAATGTCTGCGGCAATGGAGACTCCAACCTGAACTTTACCCTGCGTAAGGGCGAGATCCTTGGGTTTGCGGGGCTTGTTGGCTCCGGGCGTACGGAGGCAATGCAGATCATTTATGGGGTAAAGCCCATTGAATCCGGTGAGGTGATCGTGAAGGGAAAGCCGGTGCGATATCGGCATCCCTCCGAGGCCATCGAAGGCGGCATTGCCATGATTCCGGAGGATCGAAAGGCACAAGGGGTATTTCTGGATCAGAGCATTCGCTGGAATTCCGTAATCAATGTCATAAAGCGGATCAGCCGTTATGGCGTGGTAGACAAGAAGCGTGAACGGGAGATTGCCGAAGAATATCAAAAGCGGTTTTCCATTAAGGCCCCCTCTCTGGAGCAGGCGGTGAACAATCTGTCTGGCGGAAACCAGCAGAAGGTGGTTCTTGCCAAGTCCATGGCGGCGGATGCCAACATCATCATATTTGATGAGCCCACACGAGGCATTGACGTGGCAACAAAATACGATATCTACGTACTGATGAACGACCTGGTGGCACAGGGGAACGCCATTTTGATGGTTTCCTCGGAAATGCCGGAGTTGATTGGTATGTGTGATCGGATCGTTGTGCTCAGTGAGCGCAAACAGGTTGCGATCGTAGAAAAATCGGATTTCAGTCAGGAGTATATTCTGGATCTGGCCTCTGGCGACAAGTGACATGAAGGGAGATAAACGATGAATTTCTATTCGTTCTATAAGAAGTTTGGATTATATGCCATTCTGGTTCTGGTATTTGCATTCTTTTCTATTTTCGCACCGCACTTCTTTAGTGGTGCAAATTTTCTGAATATCCTGCGGCAGGTGTCCATTTTTGGTACTGCGGTTATCGGCGCAACCATCGTAATGATTGGCGGCGGGGCTGATATGTCCGTTGGCGGCATGGTTGCAATGGGCGGCATTATCGCAGCAATGGCAATGACCACATGGGGACTGCCCATCTGGGCCGCCATTCTGCTGACAATCCTGTTCTGCTGCCTGATCGGCTTTCTGAATGGGTTCCTGACGGTCACTCTGTTTATTCCCGGCTTTATTACCACCCTTGGCATGATGCTGGTGCTGAACGGCATGGCCTATGTGATCTCCGGTGGATATGCGATTTTTGGCCTGCCTTCGGAGTATGCATTTCTTGGACAGGGCTACATTGGATTCCTTCCGGTTCCGGTTATTATTTTTGTGATCGTTTGTGTTGCCGGTACGTTCCTGATGACCAAGACGTACTATGGCCGCAGTGTTTATGCGCTGGGCGGAAATCCCACAGCGGCAAATCTGGCTGGCATCAATGTGAAGAAGGTTACGATTATTGCCTATGTGCTCTGTGGCTTTGTAGCGGCTCTGGCGGCACTGATGCAGCTGTCCCGTTCCAATTCCGCACAGCCCGGCGTTGGCGCCAGCTATCCCTTTGACTGTATGAGTGCGGCGGTTTTGGGCGGAATCTCCATGTCCGGCGGCAAGGGAAAAATCTACGGTGCAATCGTGGGTGTTTTGATTATTGGCATTCTGAACAATGGCTTGCAGTTGATGGGCTGCAATGCAAACCTGGTGGATGTGGTGAAAGGTGTAATTCTGATTGCTGCGGTAGGTATTGACTGCCTCTATAACAATCGGGGTTCTCTTAGCGCACGGCTGTTCTAAGCGATGGAGGGGAATATGCGGTATAAAAAGCAGATCATTGGTACCCTTGAAAAGTGTTATTCACTGTCTTCCTTAGAGGTGGGAGGACGGCCATGCCTTCTGGTTGCAGCAGAAAAACATGCGCCCTGCGAACGCTTTGATCCGGCGGGAAATTTGCTAGACGAGGTGTGGAAGGAGCCGGGGGGTGTCATGACCATGGTAGCGGTACCCGGCAAGGATGGAACGTTCCTGGCAACGCATCAATTTTACTCTCCCAACGATTCGAAGGAGGCAAAGCTTGTTTGCGCCCGAAAAGTCGGGGAGACATGGAAAACCACAACCCTTGCGGAGATGCCGTTTGTTCATCGGTTTGATATTATTCCGGCGGGCGGCGTAAATTATATTTTGGCCTGCACCCTGAAGTCGGGACATGCGTATAAAAATGACTGGAGTTCTCCCGGAAAACTGTACATGGGCGTTCTGGGAGATGACCCGGAAAAACCGGTGCAGTTCAGCACACTGCTGGAAGGGCTTGGACATAATCATGGATACACCCGATATGAGGAACGTGGAAAGATATCGGGAATCGTATCCTGTGACCAGGGGGTCTTTCGCATTACGCCGCCGGAAACACCGGCACGAAGCTGGCGGGTGGAGCAACTCATGGATCAGCCGGCCAGTGATGCGGTGCTGATCGATATGGATGGCGACGGACAGCCCGAACTGCTGACCATCTCCCCGTTCCACGGAGATACGGTGACCATCTGGCGGCAGGACAGGGATGTATATATGCCGGTATATGAGTATCCGGAAAAGCTACCATTTCTGCACGCCATATGCAGCGGGACGATATATGGCCGGCCTACGGTTTATGTTGGAAACCGGGAGGGGGATCGGCTGCTCCTTGGCTTCTGGTGGGACTCTGATTCCGGATGCTTCCAAGCAGAGACCGTGGATCGTGGAGCAGGCCCTGCAAACTGCATGCTGTTTAACAGAGCAGGACATCCTGCGTTGTTGGCGGCGAATCGCGAAACCAATGAGATTGCGGTATACGATATTCTGCCCGATGGGGGGAAGTGCGATTGAATATTTTAGTGCTGGATGTTGGAACCGGCAGCATTCGAGGCACGATTCTGGACGAATCGGCAAAAGTACTGTTTCGTCAACAGCGTTCTTATCGGCCGGAATACAAAGAAAACGGCGTGGTAGAGCAAGACCCGCTGGATTGGCTGAATGCGGTAAAAGCACTTTGCAGGGCAGCGGCAGCAGAAATGCCGGTGGATGCCATTGGGCTGGCTGCACAGCGTTCCTCGGTGATCCCGGCGGACGAAAAGGGCATACCGCTGACAAAGGCCATCATGTGGCAGGATACCCGAAACAGAATACTGTGTGAGGGACTCCGGGACAGGGAAAATCGTATCCGATCCATCTGTGGAAGCGGAATCAACACGGTGTATTCCGGGGGGAAAATGGCATGGCTTCGGCAGTCGGATCCGGATGTTTATTATCATGCGGCACATCTGTTTGTCATTCCTGATTATTTGCTTTATCACATGACGGGAAAACATGTGACCGACCAAACCTATGGAAGCCGGTCTATGCTCATGGATCTACGGAACGGAATGTGGTCGCAGGAGATGCTGAAGCTGTTTGGCGTGGATCAAAGGAAACTGGGATGCCTGATTCAACCATCGGACATTGCAGGGAGAACGACAGAGCAGTTTGCAGAGCAATGCGGCCTGCGTGCCGGCATCCCGGTTGTTTCCTGCGGCGGCGATCAACAGTGCGGCGCTGTCGGACAGGGGGTATTTGCACCCGGTACGGTATCGGTCAACATGGGGACAGGTGCGTATCTCATTGCGCCGATCCGGAACATGCCGGAAGCGCCAAAGCCGGGGCTGACCTATAGTGCATCGGCCATTCCCGGAGAATATATTCTGGAATCCAGTGTGCTGACCTGTGGTGCGGCACTGGACTGGTTCCTGCGGGAGCTGAACGGAGAACTGACCATGGTAAAAACTGCACTCATGGAAAGTCCTCCGGGGGCAAACGGCGTGACGGCACTGCCGTATTTTCAGGGGCGTGCAAACCCGGACTGGAACAGCGGGGCAAGGGCGGCCTTTTTTGGACTGTCTCTTGGCACGACAAAATCGGATCTCCTTCGGGCGCTACTGGAGGGTATCTGCGTTGAAATTGCACAGAGCGTGCAGACAATGGAGCGCATTCATCCCATTCATACAATTCGACTGAGCGGGGGCCTGTCGAAGACGGCGGAAATGGGGCAGCTTTTGTCCGATGTGACGGGGATCTGTGTAACCCTTAGCGATGACAGTGATGCAACCACGCTGGGCGCATGGATGTCGACTGCCAAGTGCCTGAAAATTGTCCGGAGCTGGCAGGAGGCGTGGGATATGGTCTGCCCTGCACAGCAGCTCTGCCTGCATCCGCGGCCAGAGCTGAAAGCGTTTTATGAGCAGCATGCGGCACATATGGAGCATATTTATTTGGCAACAATGAAATGAGGAATAAACAATGTTGGAAGCGCTGAAACGAAGTGTCTATGAAGCAAATATGCAGCTGCCACAGTATGGACTGGTGACGTTCACATGGGGAAACGTCAGCGGGATCGATCGGGAGCGTGGCCTGTTTGTTATTAAGCCCTCCGGTGTTGCATACGAGGAGATGAAGCCGGAGGACATGGTGGTTATGGATCTTGACGGGGTTCAGGTGGAGGGCAGACTTCGGCCGTCTTCGGATACTGCCACTCATCTGGAATTATATAAGGCATTTCCCGAGGTGGGGGGGATTGTCCACACCCATTCTCGATGGGCGACGGCATGGGCACAGACGGGCAGAGGGATTCCCTGCTATGGAACGACCCATGCAGACTACTTCTATGGAGAAATTCCCTGTACCCGGGATCTGACGAAGAATGAGATCGATGAAGGATATGAAAAAAACACCGGTCTGGTGATTGTCCAGCGATTTACGGAGCTGGATGCCATGGCGGTGCCGGGGGTTCTCTGCTGCCATCATGGGCCATTTGCATGGGGAAAGGATGCCGCCGAGGCGGTACATAATGCAGTGGTAATGGAGACCGTTGCTGAGATGGCCTTTCACTGTGAGCAGCTTGGAAAAGCTGCCGGGACGATTTCCCGGGCACAGCTGGATAAGCACTATTTTCGAAAGCATGGGGAAAATGCCTATTATGGTCAGGAGAGAAGCCGATGAGGGAATATGTTCTGGGATTGTATGAAAAAAGCATGCCCAGCGAGCTCTCGCTGCGGGAAATGGCCTTCATGGCAAAGGAAGCCGGGTATGATTTTTTGGAGTTGTCCATCGATGAGACGGAGGAACGGCTCAATCGACTGAAGTGGAATGCAGCAATGCGCCGTTCCGCATTTCTCACCATGTCAGATGCGGGGATCCCCATTGGTTCCATCTGTCTCAGTGGACACCGGAAATACCCACTGGGTCATCCTGACCCGATGATCCGCAGCCGGGCAATGGAGATTATGGAGGATGCAATCGGGCTGGCGGATGATCTGGGCATTCGGATGATCCAGCTTGCCGGCTATGATGTCTATTACGAGGCAGGAAACGCAAAGACCCGGGAGTGCTTTGCAGAAAATCTGGGAAAGAGCGTGGCCATGGCGGCAAAAGCGGGGGTAATATTGGCCTTCGAAACCATGGAAACAGATTTCCTCAATACCGTAGAAAAGGCCATGTATTGGGTAGAACGGATTGGATCTCCGTATTTACAGGTCTACCCGGATTCCGGAAACATCACCAATGCAGCAGTGGCCTGCGGACGGGACGTGCTGGAGGATCTTCGGGCCGGAGCGGGCCATGTGGCGGCCGTACATCTCAAGGAAACGGTTCCGGGCGTGTTCCGGGAGGTACCCTATGGCAGCGGTCATGTGGATTTTGCCGGAATTACAAAAACTGCCATGGACATGGGCGTCCGGCGGTTTTTGGCGGAGTTCTGGTATGACGGTCGTACGGATTGGAAGCAGATGCTTCGGGACAACAACCGATTCCTGCGGCATTATCTGGATCAGGCTGAGGAAGCGGTGCATGCAAAACCCACATCTGGGGCGGAGAAATTCAGCCTATAATGGGAGCGTGCTTTGACATTCCATGGATTGCGGATCCCGGCACTCGGCGAAAAAGATCCGGGGATCTACCTATGTTAAAAAGAATTGGGGACTGTTCCATACATCATTCCCCTTCCTGCAATCATCGACATTATATCATTAACTTATGTCAGGCCAACTGACAGAAGGGAGCGTTCTATGTCCTATCAACATCCGGAAATGGATATTCTTCATATGGCAGATATGGTGGAAGATATTCATTCCGTTACCAATCTCATGGGTAAGTGTACCTATTTAACCTGCCTGCGGCAATTCGACCGCCAATTTCAGACTTGGAGCACCAATACCCCGACACTGACCCTGAATCATGGAAAGTATGTGGGCTACGAGGCGGTGAAAGGCTTCTTTGTGGACTACAACAATGAGCAGACCCGGTGGGCCAATGCAATCATGCGTGGATTGTATCCGGAAGTTCTGGGTGGAAAGTCCGATGAGGAGATTTGGGCGGTCGGTTCCAACACGGTACTGACATTTACGACGCCTGTTGTGGAGGTTGCCTTTGACGGAAATACAGCCAAGGGGCTGTGGTATGTGTTTGGCGAGACCACGGAGGTCTATTCCGAGGGGCCGAAGGCGGCATGGTATTTTGGGCGCTGCGCCGTAGATTTCATCAAAGAGGACGGATGCTGGAAGTTCTGGCATATGACCCTCTTTACGGATATTGAGGCCCCGGTGGGAAAGAATTGGGGCAGCAGCACCATGTATCGCCGCGAGGGTGTTGAACCACCGGTTCCCACCATCGCAGAGCCGTTTTATCACGGATACAGTGCAGATTATGTTTCCACAATTAATCCGCCGTATCCCGAGCCATATGATACGTTTTCCAACACATTCAGCTACTGAGGAGAGAAGTAACATGGCAAATAATTTACAAAGCTTTACACCGGAGGAACAGATTCGGCGGGCCTTTGACCGGGAGCAGATTAAGAATGTCTTTGCCAAGCATTGCTACTGTCATCTGGCGCTGCGGCATGATCTGGAAATGGAGAAAATCTGGGCGCATAATGCGCCCAATGTTAGCTGGGGGTTTCCCACAGGCTTTCAGGTGGGAAGAGATACCGTGTGGGATTTTTATGTCAAACCCAATCTGGCCAAAGCGGCGGCTCCCAGTGTCTGCCGTATGCATACACTGACGACTCCGCTGATTGAAATTGCAGGAGATGGCCAGACTGCACAGGGGATGTGGTATACGCCCGGATTTGGTCCCATCGAACGGGAGAACTATGATCCAAGAGATGGTCAGCCACTGCAGGGAGAATGGATTTATGAGCACTATGCAGTGGATTTTATCCGGGAAAATGGACAATGGATGATCTGGCATATGTTTGTGGCAGGAGACTTCAACTTTGAAGCAGGCACAAGGTATGAAGAGCCGGAATTGGACTGTGGCAATCAGGAAATCAAGTGGACTGCCCCCGGCGTGCTGAGCGTTCCACGCTTGGCAACTGCAAAGTGGGGCTGGAGCCGATTCCCGCATTGGCCGGAGCCATATGAAACATGGACACCGGAGATCGGTTATGGTGCAGACAAGTTTATGGAAATGGCAGGTGAAGCACGGTGACAGAGCTGGAATTGAGAGCGCATAAAATGGAGAGCGTAGGTGCAATTGAAAACCTGATGAGTCTGAATGCCTATTATCGTGCAGCAAACCCGGATATGGACGGCCCAATTCAGACGGGCGTTCGGGCAGAGCAGCCAAGTTCAGAATACCAGACGAAGACGGATATGCCGGTACGGTGCTTGGTTTCACCCGTCATTGAAATCAGCGCAGACGGTATGACGGCAAAGGCGCTGTGGCATTCCCCGGGATTTTCCATGCACCATGATTATATAGAGAAATGCGCAAATGTGGAGTGGGTCTGGGAAAAATGTGCCGCTGAATTCGCTTATGAAAATGGTGCATGGAAGGTCTCGGACTGGAACTTCCATGTGAACGTGACGGCGGAAGAGCCGGACTCTTGGACAGAGAATGGGGAGAATCCCCGGGTGCCGGAACAGGGCGTATAACCGGAAGCGGGTCTATCCCCAATTCTGTGTGGACACTGCGAAGCGGTGTAAAATAGAGCTGGAATATTTTAAGGCGGGAGCGGCACCAGCGGCTCCCGCCGTTCCTATATCGAACGGCATCATTCTGGTTGCATACAGCACAACGGACGGACTTGTCATTATGCGCAGAGAGAAGCGACGGCGTTTTCCAGAACTCCGGGAAGTCTGACGAGTGTAATCCCGCCGCACACTTACCCTTGCCGAGATTCTGGCGCGTGCTGCCCTATTATTACCTCGATGACCATCTGGTTGTATCATCCATATGCCTCGGAAGAAATACAACAGCCCGATAGAATGGAAGACCAAGCTGGCGACGTACGGCATCAACTGTCCAAGTGTACCAGTCCGCTCTGGGAGATCTGCTGGATCAGACCACTGATCTCCTCCTGGGCATGCTCCAAACGCATGCAGACTATTTCTGCATGGGCCTCCGGAAATGGAACCGGCCAGTAGCGGAGATTTGGCGCCTCATGCCCTTCGATCACCTTTGTCAGCAGCGCAAATCCCTCGCCCAACTCCAGCCGCACCATCAGGGTGCTGATATCCGGGCAGGCCACTGCCTTGGAGAACGGAATTTTTCGGCCCCATTGCTCAATGCCGGAGAGCATATTATCGTTGGGAAGGGTCAGCTGGGTGTGGGCGGCCAAGTCCGGAAGGGAAATGGTTTCTTTTTTTGCCAAGGGGTGCCGGGCAGAGTAGACCACCTGAAACTGCTTTTGCTGTAAGACGGTGGTGTGGATGCCGGGCCAGAACCGCCAATCATTGGAGGTCGTGATGCAGAGATCCAGCCGCTGGTCTAACAGCTGATTCCGCAGCGCAACAAAATCCAACAGCCGTATATCCAGTGCCAGCTCCGGGCAATGCTGCATGAGAAAGTCGGTAATGGGCAGAATGATATCTTTTCGGGACAGTGAGGAGAGAAAACCAACTCGAAGCAGGGATTTTCCGGAGCTGCTGAGTTCTCTGGCCTTGCGAATGTCGCTGCGGATCTGCCGATTGATCTGCGTAAAGGAATTCCGCAGAAGACTTCCGGCTGGGGTCAATGTTACCTGCCGTGTGGTACGGTAGAAGAGCCGGAGGCCCAATTCCTGTTCCAGAGATGCGATCTGCTTGGTGACTGCCTGTTGGCTGATATAGAGATTCCGGGCGGCTGAGGAAAAGCTCAGACAATTTGCCACCTCTAAAAATGTTTGAATGCGCTGCTGCAGCATCATGAATACCTCCCTATATTCCTATTAGCTTGATAGGAATATACAATTTAATAGGGTGAATAAACCATATAATCATCATATAATAACAAATAAAAATTGTAAATAAGAAAAAGCATTGTTTCTCTTTCTGGGATGCCCTCGTTATAATGGAATTACAGATTATAAATTAGGAGGAAAAAACGATGATCCATCTCGGAAAAGACGTAAAGCTCAATGTCTGTCCCATTCTGGTGACGCTGCACCATGACTATGTGTTTGAGGGGCCCTGCCGCATGGGCAAGGACTTCGAGCTGACCAAGGAATTTGATGACATGGCAAATGCAGAGCTGATCAAGGGGGCCCATGAGGAACTGGCGGAAAACCTCACCAGCCCGCATTTTAATGTCATGGAGCCCATCTGGATCGACCGGAATGAGGAATTCCTCGTGACCCCTGAGATTCTGGACAAAATGCTTCGGGGCAAGGATGATGTGGATATTTACATGATCGGGCCCATGGGGCGGCTTTCCGATTTGGTGATCGACTTTGTGCAGAAGGCGAAAAAGCCCATCATCACCATCCCGGGCCCCCAGTGTATGCAGACCATTCTGATCGCATCTACCCGTGCCAGAGGTCTGGAGAGCTATGCCTACCGCACATGGAAGGAGACGCTGGATTTCCTGGAGGTGCTGCGGGTGAAGAAGATGCTGCGGGAGACCCGCGTACTCTGCGCCGCACGGTTTGGGACGGCTCGTTCCGTCAGTGATATGGGTAACTTTGTCAGTCTGGAGCAGGTGACAGATGTGCTGGGCACGCAGTTTACCTTCGTCAATCTCCATGAGCTGATTGACCAGACCCACATTGGAAAGTCCGGCGAAAACTATACCCTGCCCGGACGTGCGGCACTGAATCCCACCGAGGATGATGTGAAGGAAATGGAGGCACTGGCGGACGACCTCATGGGTCATGCGGTGGAATGCGACATGGAGCGGAAGGAAGTCCTGAGCTCTGAGCGGTTCTATGTTACCGTAAAGAAAATGCTGGATTATTACGGCTGTAATGCCTTTGCAGCCCCCTGCCCCGATGCCTGCGCCACCCGGCGGCTGAATCAGGAGCGGATGACCTTCTGTCTCACCCACTCTCTGCTGGGCGAGATGGGCATACCTTCTGCATGCGAATACGATATTCCCGCCTGCCTGTCCATTGCCATTCTCTCCTGTCTGGCGGACAAGCCTGCTTATATGGGGAATACCACCCACGATGCCAAAGCCATTGCCACCGGTCGATACGGCCTGTCTCCCTTCTTCCATACGGATATCAATGATTCCTGTATGGATGTGGTGAAGGCCGATCCTGACAATGTAATTCTTACATGGCACGCCGTTCCACGGCGGAATATGCAGGGGTGGGATGCGCCCAAAGCGCCTTATGCCATCCGGCCCTTTGCTGCCAGCGGTTTCGGCGTGACCATCCGCTACGACTTCAACCGGGATGTGGGGCAGGAAATCACCATGTGCCGGATTTCTCCCGACTGCAAGACCCTGTTTGTTGCCAAGGGTGAGATCGTTGGCGGTGTAGGCTTTGGCGATTACTCCTGCTCCGAGGGTGTGTTCTTCCGGGTCAAGGACGGCAACGACTTCTTCCAGAAGCAGTTGGAGGTAGGCAACCATGTTCCTCTGGTCTATGGTGACTGCTTCGATCAGGTTTGCGCACTGGGCAAGCATCTGGGCCTCAAGGTCATTACGGCGTAATGGAAAAACGGGAAGCAATTTTGGCACGGCTCCATGCTGCGGCCCAGCGGCTTCCACAGTATGAAAGCAGATATCAAAGTCTGGGCCAGCGGGATTATGACCATATCTACCCGCTGGTCCGGGGATATATTCTGGACCGCTTCCTGCTGACAGAGGAGATGTGCCCCGGTGAAAAGCTGCTGGATCTGGCGGATGTCAGTCTGCGGTATATGCTTGCGCTGAAGCGCATGGGCATTGATCCGGGGCAGATTTCCCGTTCCTGCTCCGGAGCCAGCTCCGTGATCTCCAAAAAGGTGCTGCTGATGAAGGCAGTGCAGGAGGTATTTCATGTTTCCATGACGCCGGCGGAATTTGCAGAGATCAGTACCGTTTCGGAGCTGGCGGCGTTTATCAGCGATCATCAGCAGGCGGATCCGGAACAGGAACCGGTGACGCAGGTGAAGCACAGGGAGAAGGTGAAGCAGTCCTTTGATGTGCAGCGGATTCGTCGGGATTTTCCCGCCCTGTCTCAGGCCATCCACGGCCACAAGCTTATATATCTGGACAATGCCGCAACCATGCAGATGCCGCTGCAGGTTATGGAGGCAGTGCGGAACGTGGAACTGCTGCGGGGCAACGTCCACCGGGGCATCCACACGCTGTCCAGCCGGTGTACCGATGCCTATGAGCAGGCAAGATCCGTCTGTGCCCGATTCTTCGGAACAGAGCCGGGACATATCACCTTTACCTCCGGCACCACAGATGGAATTAACCGGTTGGCCTTGGCCTTCCGGGACAGACCGGGCGACATTGTGGTCACAGAGCTGGAGCATCATTCCAACCTTGTGCCTTGGCAGCAGATGTGTCAAAAGACAGGGCGGACATTTCGGGTTTGTCCCATCTTGGCGGATGGCACATTGAATCTTGATGCTTTGGATGCCATGCTTGAAGAGAAAACCGCACTGCTTGCCATCAGCCAGTGCTCCAATGTGCTGGGAATGCCGATTCCGCTGGAACAGATCATTCCGCTGGCCCATAGCCGGGGAATTCCAGTGCTGGTGGATGGAGCGCAGGGGGCCTGCCATATGCCGGTGGATCTAAAAGCACTGGACTGTGATTATTATGTCTGCTCCGGGCACAAGCTGGGCGCACCCTTTGGCATCGGCCTGCTCTATTGCAAAAATCCACTGCCGCCGATGGTATATGGCGGCGGCATGGTCTCACGGGTAACGGCAGCAGAGACCACATTCCTTCCGACCTTGGAGGCCGGGACCCCTGACGTTTCCGGTGCAGTGGGATTGGCGGCGGCACTGGAGTACCGGATGCAGCTGCCCGATGGCTGGCAAACCCATGAATCGGCCCTGCTGTGCCATGCGGAAACGCTGCTTCGTGGGATCCCGGATATCCATTTTCTCGGCAGCGGTACCAGAGTGGGCTGCCTGTCCTTCACGGTGGACGGGACGGATGCCTTTGCGCTTGCCGCATCTCTGGATCAGCTGGGCATTATGCTGCGCTCTGGAGATCACTGCGCACAGATCCTTCACCGAAAGCTGGGAATCCCCTACAGCCTTCGGCTTTCTCCGGCGTTTTACAATACATATGAGGAAATGGAAATTCTGGCAGAAGCCATCCAAACCATACGAAAATAAGGTTCTACGTCAATAGTTGGGGTAGCAAAAAAGAATAAGTACCAAGTCGTGTCGAGGGGAAACTCTCGGCACGACTTTTATGCATGGGAGAATAAGATCCTGTTTCCGAAATTACGGAAGTTCCGCATACCGAAGCAGACCCGTTTTAAGACCTTGGTCTTGTTATTGCAGCCTTCAATGAAGCCGTTTGACCACGGGACATCCTTGATTGTCTGCATTCGATAGTCGTGAATGCGGTCTGTGACGGCACCACAGGCCGGGCAGACGTGTGCTTTCCGGGGCAGCTGGAGTGAAATGTGAACCTCATTACAAAGATTTTTGACATCTGTGATAATTACATCTTCCAGATTCAGAAGTTTTGCAGTATAATCTTTGTTGAGCATAGCGATTCATCCTTTCTCGTGATTGGTGGTACTTTTATGACAAAGGGTTTTTTCGCTATGCTCAACCTTCTTTTTATGACATTGGGGTCAGGTTCATCACCTGACCCCAACATTTATTATAGAACCGCTCCTTTCGGAAGCGGCCCTGGGGAAAGAAAAATGGTTGCGGCAGAAGCGCCAATGTGGTATGCTGATAAAAAGCGAGGC
>CAUHNW010000027.1:0-40454 GCA_959607825.1 uncultured Oscillospiraceae bacterium
TGGCAAGAAAACGAAAAGCCGGAGATGGAACGGTAAGGCAGCGCAAGGACGGCCGTTGGGAAGGGCGAGTCGTCATCGGCTATGATGACAACGGTTATCCCAAGACGAAAAATGTCCTCGCCAAAACGAAGAAGGAGTGTGTCGAGAAGCTCCAGAAGCTCAAGGAGGAGTGCGGGGGACTGAAGCCTGAAAAGGTTCGCCCTGAGATGCCCTTCGGGGACTGGCTGACATACTGGTACGAGAATCACTCCAAGCCCAAGATCCGGCCCACCACACAGGAGACCTACGAGAGCCGCATCCGTCTGCACATCATCCCGGAGATTGGGGACATCCAGCTGAACAAGCTGACGCAGAATGACCTGCAGCAGTTTTATGGTCGACTCAAGAAAAGCGGTCGGAAGCGCTTCACCGACAAGTACGGCGAAGGGCTGTCCGACCGGATGGTGCGTATGTGTCACGCCACCTGCCGCTCCGCATTGGAGAAGGCGGTGCAGGATGGGCTGATTCGCGTGAACCCGGCTATCGGCTGCAAACTGCCGCCCAAGAAGGCGCGGGAGATGCAGGTGCTGACGCGAGAGGAGCTGCAGCGGTTTCTCATTCAGGCGAAGTTCGAGGGCTACTACGAAGTGTTTCTTCTGGATTTAGCCACCGGCCTGCGCCGGGGCGAGCTCATGGCGCTGCAGTGGGATGACCTCAACTTCAAGACCGGCGTGCTGAATGTGAACAAGCAGGTCTACGATGTGCGGGGCCAACTTCAAATCAGCACGCCAAAAACAAAGAACTCTGTCCGCAAGATCGTTCTGCCGCCTGCGGTGGTGGCAGTGCTGCGGGAATACAAAAAGGCGGTGGACTCTCGCTGGATGTTCCCATCCCCAGTAAAAGAGGATTGTCCCATCACCCCCGGCGTGGTACGCCGCAGACTGCAGTTCATCTTGGAGCACGCAGGATGCAAACATGTACGCTTTTACGATCTGCGCCACACCTTCGCAACGCTGGCGCTGGAAAACGGCATGGATGTGAAAACGCTCTCCGCTATGCTGGGCCATGTGTCGGCAGCTACCACGCTGGACATCTATACCCACATCACCGGCGATATGCAGCGCGCAGCCGCCGCCAACATCGACCGCGGCATCGGCAAGGCGGCACCGCAGGGGGACACTTCAGAGCCGGGGCAGGAAACTGCCCTGGCCCAGGCGGAAAAGCCGCGTATGACCGATTTCAAGCCCTATGTGGGCCGCAAGCGCAGGTCCGGTACTGGCTGCGTCAGCGAGATCAACGACCATCTCTTCGAGGGACGCTATTCCCCCAAATGGCCCGACGGCAAAAAGCACGCCCGCAATGTCTACGCCCATACCCGCGAGGAGTGCGAGGAGAAGCTCAGGGTGCTGATCGCGGAGATGAAAGCGGAGATCGCGGAGTTGAAACGGCGGAAAGCGGAGGGAACGGCTTCTCAGCCAGAGCCAGAAAAGGGTATGAAGAAAGACCAGAAGAAAGCGAAAAAGGTGAAATAAAGTAAATAAAAAGAA
Source organism: uncultured Oscillospiraceae bacterium (assembly GCA_959607825.1). Classification (GTDB taxonomy): domain Bacteria; phylum Bacillota; class Clostridia; order Oscillospirales; family Oscillospiraceae; genus HGM13006. The sequence goes on from CAUHNW010000027.1 coordinate 1,527, forward strand.
CCACCGACAAGGGTGCTAAGTGATCGGCACCCTTGTCGGTGATTTTATTATTGCGGGAATAAGTAATGGTATAAAACAAAACGAAAGAAAAATCAGACGTTATGTAGAGCCTGTCTATGAACTTGCTTTTGATAAAAAGGTATCCAAAGAATTCGGTGTTATCATATATCCGCATAGTAGTTGAAGTATGTTTCCTTGCCCAAAGGTTACAATCGTTCTGGGCTTGCTCCTTCCAGGAAGTATTGCTGGAAGAGATTCAACTATAGAGTTGAGAAATTTTACAAAAAATGCGCGAACATACTTACCGCGAATATATTTTTGGATTCCACCATGGCTGATTATTTTTTCGGAGAAACGAGATATATCCATAGGAATGTATTGTACTCCGCAAGAAGAGTGAATAACCGATTCTATGGCACCATCAACACGGTATTCATCTTTTAATTCAAACAGGCCTTGACTAATTCGGAAGAAATTCCCGCTGTTCAGATTGTTGAGATTGCATGATGCTTTATTCATTCGCCAACATAAAATCCAACTCATTATAGGAAGAAACACCTGGGCATGTGCAGCCTGTGCCGTTTGATATAGGTTAGATAAAACCTCGATTTCCTCGTCGTTTAAATCATTAAGTCCGCAGAAAACTTTTAATGTAGTAAATAAGAGTTGTTCGTTAAACAAAGAGTTTTCGATTGAGTAGTCGTCTGTTATATATACATTTTGCGAAACCGGGGTGTGTTCTCCAGTGATATCCGAGAGATCTCTATCCACAAAGAAGAAAACTCTATCTTTAGAAAAAACATTCCAATCAGTAGAATCATACGCACGAATAACATTATCTCTATTATTCGCACATATAATTTCAGAATTAGCAAATTTGCAATATCGGACAGAAATACAGGTATAATATGCAATGTCGTCTTTTCCCTCGACAATAAGATAGACCTGCTGGTCATGCGGTTTGTATTTTTGCTTTAGCTTCAAAAATGCCACATTAGCCTGCTCTCTATCTTTTACAAGCCGTTCTTTTGTGGTCATGCTGATTACCCCTTTGTACAAAACTCGTTGATACCATGTACATACCGTTCGAGCTCGTTTTCGAAAATAAACGGGGAATGAGTAGTAGCAACGATGCCAATGCAACTCGCACTATCCAGTATATCCACTAAAAACATTCTCTGCCAGTCCACAGAAAGAGACAATTCCGGTTCGTCAATAAAAACAAACAGATTACCTTGCTGAGTTAAGTTGAGGTGGCTAAACAGCGACACGATTTGTTTCTCACCAGAGGACAGATCCTGAAAATGAATTTCATCAGAGCTATTTACTTCTCCAGAAACCTTGTTAAATATCTTACAAGTAAATTCTTGGTTATCATAGACCAGGTGGTTGCTAACCAAATACTTATTACATTTCTCGACGAACTTCAACAACGAAGTCTCTTCATCGCTCATTTCTCTGTCAAAATCAATAAGTTTCAAAAAATAGTGACATACAATTTTTTCACGGACACGAGAGGGAGGCAACAAAGTATCTCTGACTTCAGAAAGGATTCTCCTTATTTCGTCTTTTTGTTGATTAGACAAAATACTGGTTTCGATTCGTTTCAATATATCGCTAATTTGTTGCTCGGTTAATTGTCTAATGTTTTCGATATCTACCTGTTCATATTTTCCATCAATGATTTCGCTCAAATAGCCTAATGTGAGTTTGTTTTGCTGTGCACGCGAAAAATTATTCAATCGTTCTTGACATGCTTTTACGGCATTCTCTACATCAGCCATGCCGAACTCTACCAACTCAATAGCTCGATCACTTCGTGTGTGTCTACGTGCTCTGCTCCAATCATCACTATCCATATTGGGGAAAATATTTTTCAATTGCTCTTCAATTCTACGGTATGTTGGCAAATAAAGAATTGTAGCATTAAAATTCAGTTCAATTTCCCGAGTGATTTCATATAGGCGTGCAACAGCATCTGTCTCGAGTACAGCTCTTATATATTGATAAGGGACGGGTCTATCCATATAAAGTCGGTCGAGTTCTTCACTGCTTTTTCCGTCTGCTTTTCGCTTAATGGAAATAACGCTATTGAGCAGGTCGACATGTATCCGGCGGTTTCGAGGCCGTCCATCCACATAATAAGCCACACGATCTATGTCATCAATTGCATAGATACTTTGTAATAAATCTGAGCTAATCTGAACAACCTTGTCATTTCCAAAGTGTAAAGATACACATTCAAAGTCAAATGTACGCAAAGAGTCCCAATCGCAGGATAAAGTGTGATACATTATCTTGAAAACCGTAGTCTTACCCGAACCATTTTCACCGACAATAATAACTTTGTTGTCTTCGAAAAGAATAGAATAGTCTCGTACACCATGTAATCCAACAATATCGAATTGCATAAGCTGGTTATCCATAACAGTTCCTCCAAATAGTAATAATGTGCGCATGGAAATGCACAGCATTTAATATATATTACTCGAATATCTACCTTTTTGTCTATATCTTTTATCTTAACTTTTCCCGTTCGTGCAAGGATATAGTCATTCTCTTACGCTTAAAAACACTTCTGAGACGACTTAGTTACGCTTCACCTCCTGCGCCGCAATAGACAAAGAATAAGAAAAACCCCTCTGAAATCAACGATTTCAGAGGGATTTTGGTCCGAGTAGTGCGGCTCGAACGCACGGTCTCCTGGTCCCAAACCAGGCGCGATACCAACTTCGCTATACCCGGATATTCACTTTTCTGTCATTATACCACGGCGGGGAGGAAAATCAAAGATTTTCTGTCTGTGGTCATTTATGTGGTCAAAGCCGCTTTTATGCCACTTTCAGCAACCGGGTGAAATCCAGCAAACGCAGGCGTCGCAAGGCTTTGCGGCGTTTTACCATGACCTGACCCGGATACCGCCACGGCACTCCCAAAACCACCCGCGCTACCAACTGCGCCACACCCGGATTTCCCAGTTATTATAGCACATTCTTCCCTGTTCTTCAAGTAATTTTTCCCGCTACCCGCAGAAATTAGAATCCGGGAAGCGAGAAAATCACAATTTCAGCTTTTACTCACCCGATATCTGTCCCCGATTAGACTTTAATCAGCTCATATTCCCGGGTGCCAAGTCCGATCTTCTCTCCATGGACAAGGCAGCTCTTCCACTCAGACTCCGGATGGGAATTGGTAAAGGGATCTTTATAGTCGATAAAATCATTTTTCTGCATATTGTCTCCCAGCATACTCTGAGAGATGGGCGTAGCCGCGATGCAGGCATCTACACAAGCCTGATCCAGCGCCAGAGGATCAAAGGACGCAAACATGCCGATGTTGGGCAGAATCGGGGCATCGTTCTCACAGTGGCAGTCGCAGTTGGGGGAAACATCCACGATCAGCGACACATGGAAATTGGGACGCCCATCTACCACAGCCTTGGTATACTCTGCCATTTTACAATTCAGTACTGCATTGGCATTGTCGTTGTCAAACTGAATGGCGTCAAAATTACATGCGCCAAGGCACCGTCCACAGCCCACACAGTGAGAATGATCCACCGTCATCTTCATATTGGCACGGTCAAAAATCAGTCCCTCATTTGCACATTCCCGCTGACAGCGGCGGCACCCGCGGCATAGATCCGCCACAATATGGGGTTTCCCGCTGGAATGCTGCTCCGTCTTGCCTGCCCGGGATCCACAGCCCATGCCGATATTCTTAATGGCACCGCCGAAGCCGGTCATTTCATGTCCCTTAAAATGGGTCAGCGAAATAAATACATCTGCATCCATGATTGCCCGGCCGATCTTTGCATTCTTTACATATTCGCCGCCGACCACGGGCACCTCAATGTCATCGGTACCTTTGAGGCCATCACCAATCAAAATGGGACATCCCACCGTCAGAGGTGTAAAACCGTTCTGCCATGCGCACTCCAAATGCTCCAGTGCATTCTTCCGGGAACCAGGGTACATGGTATTGCAGTCCGTCAAGAAGGGCTTACCGCCAAGGGACTTCACAAGATCTACCACTGCCCGTGCATAGTTGGGGCGCAAATAGCTGATATTGCCCAGTTCCCCAAAATGGAGCTTGATGGCAACGAACTTGCCGTCCATATCGATATTCTCAATTCCGGCTTTCCGCATCAGCTTCTGAAGCTTTGCAGGCAGTCCGTCTCCAAAGGCTCTGGTCCGAAAGTCAGTGTAATAAACTTTTGCCTTTTCCATCGGTACATTCCTCCTGATTGGTGAAGATCCGCCAGTCCCATTTCTCAGACTGAACAACTGCATTATAACACATCATTGTTTTTTTGTCGAACCGCTGGTACTATTTTATTTTCATACATACCATATCGGGTTAATATTATTATATTGACTTTTCTGGATGCTGTGACTATAATGATTCATACAAAGTCTATCATTCAGGAGGTAATCCATATGGATCGCACCGAAGCACTGGCTCTGCTCCAGCAGTACAATAAAGAGCCTTTTCATATTCAGCATGCACTGACCGTTGAAGCAGTCATGGGCTACTTTGCCGAAAAACTGGGTTACGGGAACGAAAAAGCGTTCTGGGAGACTGCGGGTCTGCTGCACGACTTGGATTTTGAACAGTATCCGGAAGAGCACTGCATCAAGGAAATGGCGATTATGCAGGAGCTGGGACTGGATCCCCGGCTGATTCATGCCGTGGGCAGTCACGGATACGGGCTCTGCTGTGATGTAAAGCCGGAACATCAGATGGAAAAAGTACTCTATGCCACCGATGAGCTTACCGGTCTCATTGGCGCCGCCATCAAAATGCGCCCCTCCAAGTCCACCAAGGATCTGGAGCTCAAGAGCCTGAAAAAGAAATACAAAGACAAAAAATTTGCCGCAGGATGCAGCCGTAAGGTAATTGAGGACGGCGCCGCCATGCTGGGCTGGGAGTTGGATGACCTGTTGACACAGACCATTGCCGCCATGGCACAGGCGGAGGATCAAGTCATTGCGGAATCCAACCGTCTAACCGAACTGTAATCCCTCATACTTCAGATGCTTTTCTCGCCCGTCTCTGTTCGTTTGACAGCAGACGGGTGATTTTTTAGTTTATCACTCTTTCATTCTTTACTGCACCTGCCCCGGGTTGGGCGGTTGGAACTGCCGCCATTCCTATCACCCGTTCTTCCCCGGCTATGAACCAGCCTATTCGGATGATATTCTGAAAGAGTATCAGGCGAAAACTTGCACCTACAATGGCAAGGAGCTGACGGATTACGAAGCGTCCCAACAGCAGCGTTACTTTGAACGTGGTATACGTCGCTGGAAACGGGAATACACCGCCATGGATGCAGCTGGGCTTGACACCACGCAGGCCTCCGTGAAGCTCAAACAGTGGCGTGAGAAGGAAGCAGACTTTCTAAAGCAAACGGGCCGCAGGCGGGATTCCAGCCGGTCACAGATCGGGACATTCGGCAGGAGCGAAGCCGGGAAGGCGGCGTGGGCAGCGAAACGTGGCTATTCCTTGGACAAGCACGGGAACCGGATCGTCGAAACTGTTGAACGCTCTGTTGGAGCAAAAGCTAAGAATTATAGCATTTTTAACCCCATTACAAGGGAGAAGATCCACCTGTCAGAGGGTTCACACATAACCCAACCCAAAAATCATGTAATGGCAGGTAAGGGGCGAGAACGGCAGATAGATCAAATTCAAATGTTACTTGACAAATATGGTGGCAACGAATTAGAATGGACTAAAGAGAAAGGATTTGGCTATGTTGACGACGAATATGGAGAGGCACGCTATGTAGAAATACATTGGTACCAAGAACCAAGCATAGGCAAAGTTGAGTTCAAACTTAAAGTCCAGCCGGGAGGTGGCATTTATCTTGACGAAGATTAAAGCACGATATATCGGGACCCCTGATCCGGAGTATATTCCAAATGAAGTTTACATGATTTACGAAGTGACCGGAGTAGATAAAAGTTTAATTGCTGCCGAGAACAAATATGGTGAGGCATATTTAATGCCTCGGAAACTGTTCAAGCCAATCGAAGATTAACCGCTTTCCTTCGGGACGGCGGTTTTTCTATACCCAATTTCATATAACCAAGCCTGCGCCCTTCGTGGTGTGGGCTTTTGTTATACCATTTCACCGGGTGCCGGGTGGGACGCGGCACACCTGCGCGGGGACCGCAACCCCGGTAAATATCAGCGGAGCAGGAGAAAGGCGGAAACATGAAGAGAGATTTCCTTAAGAATCTGGATCTCGGCAACGGCGCTCACCTCTCCGACGATCTGGTGGAACAGATCATGGCGGAGGCGGGCAAAACGAAAACCGAGATGCAGAACGCCATCACCAGCTTGACCACAGAGCGTGACGGGCTACAAAGTCAGCTCAGTGATGCAAATGCCACCATTCAGTCCTATAAGGACATGGACATTGACGGCATCAAGCAGTCGGCAGCGGACTGGGAAACCAAGTACAACACCGACACGCAGGCCCTGAAAGATCAGCTGGAAAGCACCAAATACGGCTATGCGGTGGAAAATGCCGTAGGTAGCCTGAAATTCACCAGCGAGTCTGCCAAGAAAGCGTTTCTCGCAGACTTGACCGCCAAACAGCTGCCCATTCAGGAGGGAAAGCTGCTGGGGCTGGAGGATTTTGCCAAAATTGACTGGATTTTAATCTCCCCTCCCCATGCGGGGAGGGACCCATGGGCTAACTTATACAGCAACCAGACACAGAATTTCAATCCACCCTCCCCATGCGGGGAGGGACTTGGACACGTGATCCGCTACGCTCTCACGTAGCATTTCAATCCACCCTCCCCATGCGGGGAGGGACATTGTGCCGGAGCGGTATGCAAAAATGTTGGAAGCATTTCAATCCACCCTCCCCATGCGGGGAGGGACCGTGCTGCCCGATGGCGGCAATGGTGCCGCTGAGATTTCAATCCACCCTCCCCATGCGGGGAGGGACGACGGGCGAGGTTGTAGCCACTTCTGAGGGCGGTATTTCAATCCACCCTCCCCATGCGGGGAGGGACTTTGGGATCCAAGCCCGCACGCTGGAGCGGTGGATTTCAATCCACCCTCCCCATGCGGGGAGGGACCCCTAACATGCCGAGATGTAAGCAAACGAGAAATATTTCAATCCACCCTCCCCATGCGGGGAGGGACCTGAAAGCGGAGTTTCCGACGGATTGGCAGGCCAATTTCAATCCACCCTCCCCATGCGGGGAGGGACCAAGATGACCCCAGCCGGAGAGGGCGAGGGATACGATTTCAATCCACCCTCCCCATGCGGGGAGGGACGGGTTAAAACTTTCATTTATTCACCATCCTTCATATTTCAATCCACCCTCCCCATGCGGGGAGGGACACGATGGTTGCCATGTCCTGACGAGTGATGGGGATTTCAATCCACCCTCCCCATGCGGGGAGGGACGCATTTTTAACCGTGCCCATCCCATGCCTCCAACAATTTCAATCCACCCTCCCCATGCGGGGAGGGACGCTTGTCCCAGGCTAAATTTGCCGCAGCGTTTGATTTCAATCCACCCTCCCCATGCGGGGAGGGACTTACCTAAAATCGAAATATCCGAGCTGGAATCCGTATTTCAATCCACCCTCCCCATGCGGGGAGGGACGCGCTATGGCAAGCGTCACGGCTGAGACAAAAAAATTTCAATCCACCCTCCCCATGCGGGGAGGGACCGTCCAAGCTCGCCAAATGCTTTCGCGTAATCATTATTTCAATCCACCCTCCCCATGCGGGGAGGGACTGCCAGAACTCAGCCGCAGCATCCCGGATTGCGACATTTCAATCCACCCTCCCCATGCGGGGAGGGACCATGCGGGCGGCACGTCTTTCCGTGCGGTCATAGGAATTTCAATCCACCCTCCCCATGCGGGGAGGGACCCGGCATTTTTTACAGCTCTATGATATTCTGGGTAATTTCAATCCACCCTCCCCATGCGGGGAGGGACTATGCATCGCCAATGACAGCACGGGCAATCGCCTATTTCAATCCACCCTCCCCATGCGGGGAGGGACGTAGGTAATGGTGCTGCCGTCCCCCGCAATCTGATTTCAATCCACCCTCCCCATGCGGGGAGGGACAGCACAAGTTCACAAAATATATTTGGAAACTTATGCACATATCACAAAACAAGCCATTAACAGAGGAACATACAGCGAAGCATTCAAAGTTTTCCCCCATATTATGGCGTATTTTGCAGTTTTCTTTTATGCGAACCTACCGGGGAATCTCTGTTTGCTTCCCCTTCGCATCATTAAATAATCAACACCCCCTCCGGCTCATAGGTCGTTTTCGCACCGAAATGTTGAATTTTTGTCTGATAGCTGTTTCCCAGATAGTAAAATCTCAGACTGTCCTTTTGCTCATCCATGATCCCACACAGCCTATGCTGTAATGCTTTGCACTGGGCAGCATCTAACAGACACTCAAACACGGAATTCTGAACACGCTTCCCATAATTCACGCACTGCTTTGCAATCTGCCGCAGCCGTTTACGTCCAGCCGCATCCTCCGTATTTACGTCATAGGTAATTAACACCAACATGAACATGCCTCACTTCCACAAGAAGGGCGGATACGCATCCAGATCTCCCCGGAGAAATCGGCTCAGAAGCAACGCCTGCATATAGGGGATCAACCCCCATGGCAGCTTTTCTCCTAAATAGGGATGAATGATGGTTTCCTGCTTACGTTCCTGCCAGCTTTTCAGAAACTTTCTTCTGGCATCATCATTCATCCGCACAGCTCCGTCCTCCGATGTTTCGAAATCCCCGGGCCGAACTACCCGGTTATTGATCAGCGTCAGCACAAAGCGGTCTGCAAAGCAGGGCCGAAGCTCCTCCATCAAATCCAGCGCCAAGGATGTGCGGCCGGGCCTATCCCGGTGCATAAAGCCCACATAGGAATCCAGTCCGACTGCTTCCAGCGCCGAAGCACAGTCATTGGCCAGCAGGCTGTAGGCAAAGGACAGCATTGCATTGACATTGTCCAGCGGAGGCCGCCGATTTCGTCCATGGAAAAAGAATGCTTCCTTCTCCCGCAGGATCATGTCATCAAAAACATCAAAATACACCGAGGCCGCAGCCCCCTCTAAGCCGCGGAGTGACTCCATAGAGGTTTCCTCTAAAACCTGCGGCAGGAGATTTTTTATTGTATCGGAAGCTGTCTGAAATTTCACTTCATCAATTCGCAGTTTGTGATCCCGCCGGGTTCGGTCTATACTCCATCTGCTGTTATAAAGCTTTCCAAAGATCATATACCGCGCCACCCGGCAGCTCCCCATGAGGTCATCGGCAACCCGGTATTGCTCCCGCCGGAGTAATACGTTGCCGTTGGAGCTTCCCACCGTCCGTGCAAGGAATTTCCCTCTAGGCGTGCAAAAACTCAATGCCACGTTTCTCTTGGCACAGGCTCCCATCAGTGCCGGAGAAGCACCTGCATAGGAAAAGCATACGATCCCATCCAGATTGTGGAGTGGAAAACGGCCAGCCTCCGCCTGCTCCCGTTTTACTACAACATTCTCGCCATCCAGTGACAGGTAGACGTCCTCAGAGGTCACAAACAGTGTATTCAATAAACGTCTCATGGACACTCCTCCAGACTTTTTCGCAGATACGTCTTTACGGATCCTGTCCGCATCAGCTTAGGCAGACACAGCTCTTTCAAAGAGCAGGCATTACACGCTTTCGTAGGCTTCACTCTTGGGGTATATCCACGCTGAAAAAGCGCCTGCATCTCCCGCAGACAATCCTGCACCTCTTGCCGCAGCTCCGGCGTAAAATTCACCTCTACCCTCCTGCGGGTCTCCCCGAAATAGAGCGCCCCACAGGGAATGTCGCAGCAGAGCATTTCTTCGAGGCACATGGCCTGTCCGCAGAGCTGAAGCTCGTTGGCCGTATCCGCTCGGGGGGCGCCATGCTTATATTCCACAGGATAGGGCTGAAAGCTTCCCGATTCCCCGGCAATTGTACAGCCATGGTCTGACCGCCGAAATTCCACTACATCACAGGCCCCGGAAACGCCCAGTGTCGGTGAAGCCACCGGCATATTTCGTGTAATGAGCAGATCTCCCCGCCGTTCCCGAAGCTCTGAATCATGCGCCCGCTCATGCATAATTTCACCGCCAACAGTCCGGCTGTTCTCCGCCCACTGGTTTTCAATGTGGATCAGTGCCCACTGCCTGCGGCAGAAGCGGAAGTGCTGTATGCCGGAAAGTTGGAGATAATCAGCCTCATTATATTCCATCTATGATCTCCGGGGTCAAACCGGGAAGCGTATCCAATGTGATCGTATAATCTTCCGCACTGGTCGGAATCGCCGCTGTATCCTTCGGCGTGATATGAACACTGCGATGTACCTTTGCCGTAGAATACTGACCATCCCGGCAGTTATGCTGCCACCAGTAAACCTTATATACCTCCATGGATCCCTCTGGACGTGCAGAAGATGCGTCATTTACAAACAGCGTCCGCAGGCATTCCTTGATTACTTCTGCATCCTCCTGAGTAAACCCGGTTTTCTCTGCCAGCTGTACATTGATAGCCCCTTTCAGCTCATAAAGTCCAAACCGGACAAAATGCTTCATTCCCATGGTGTCCGAGCTGCGTTTTTCTCCCGGTTCACCATTTACGCTTTTGGTGATCTGCATGGATTCCACCTCAACCGGTGAAACACTCACCGCCTGATGGATAGAAACCGGCCCTCGAACACCTACTGAGACACCGCTCTTATCGGTGCTTTTGAACGCAAAAACCTGACCAAAGCTGCGAACGTCCATCCACTTTTCACAGGCAGTTTTCGCATAAACCTCTTTGTCCTTGATCCCCTTGGTCATCGCAGATGCTCTATCGCTCAGGCTCTTAAAGCCATCACTGGCGCGATCCTCTGACTGCACAAAGATCTCATGGCCCAGATCCTGCATCCGATTACGCAGCTTGCGTTTGATGCAAACATCTGAAATTTCACCCATGCCGTTATAGTCGATCCGAGGGCGGTTCCCGTTCAGCGGATCCCCGTTGCTATTTGCCTTGGTAACCGTAACCAAAGCTACAAAGTCGATTTTATTCATCAATACTGCCATTTTTTCATTCCTCCATTTTCTTATCATCTGCGTCCTTTTTTACAAAAAACGCATTGCGTTGCAGTTCATACCCCATCAGATAATTCTCTTGAAGCGGCTGATTGAGTTCCGCCTCAGAATAGTCCTTTAAGATCTCAAAGATTTCCCCTGTCAGCCGCTGATATCGTTCCGCCTGCCATGGCCGAATCCGCGGAAGATACGCCTGATGCAGCTGACGATTGATCCGTTCAAACACAAACAGTGGCCGCTGGCGATACTCAGACATAAATTTTATGGCATTTGTCTGCCGTGTCTCCTGTGTTTGGCTGTAATAATCCGCCTCAGCCCGCTCCATTACAGCCAATAGCCGTCCGAACTGGAAGCTGCGATCCTTTCTATTCAGTTCCCATTCCATTTCATTACCTCCCTGATTGGTATCAAACCGATACTTCTGTATTGCCGCACAGGCGGTTCGCAAAATTCTCCGCCAAGTTGATTCTTCATACGCCATTGGCATGGAAGCACGCTGAATCAGCGCCCGCAGGATATCCAATGGGAATATCCCACCGCTGACCTTACAGCTCATGAGCCGCTGAATATGCTGTCGCTGGATCCGATCATCCGTTTCCAGGAATTTTCCGCGCTGCGTTCCAAATGCACATTCCACGATCTGCATCAAGTTTGGTGCCTGTATGCCATATTTTCCATAATTCCAGCAGCAGTGTTCATCCCAGCTCTGCATTCGCTCCAAAAACAGCGACAGTGATATTTCATTATAATAAGTCACCGCAAGTCTCCCTGTGGTTGCGGCATCGAATGCAGCCAGAACCGCAGTCTCATTTCCTTTGAGCTGATTGTCCTTCCGAAAACTCATCAGCGTGCTTTGCAGTGCCTTTCGGTAATCGCTGGGCTTATATTTCGGCGCAGCACTCTGGTTTTGTACGCTCCGCGTCACCTTCAGCAGCCTGATCCCCTGTGGGTTCCAGCACAGGAAGATGCGATTACCCACAAACTCCCGCACGCCCTGCTCCGATGCAAGCCATCGAAGTGCACAATGCGCCTTCTGGGATGCGACATAGCCAACCGTAGCCGCCTGATTTTTTTCCGTAAATCTCCCACGATAGGTAAATCCGCTGGAATCATTGGCTGAGATCAGCTTGGCATTTCCATTCACCGGAATGATTCCCTTTGGATGCTGCACCGCCGGTGGAACTTTTGTGCCTTCCACCATGCACAGCAGCGCCGGACGATTGGCGATCCGCTTCAGGTAGTAATCCACGAAGGCCGAAAACAGCTTCTGGTTTTTCCAGCAGGCAGGTTCCTCCCCCTCCACACCATTTACACGCCAGCGAACAAGCTGTTTTTCGTCATATTTTCCTTTGCTGTCCAATACCAGAACACCAGCTTGCAGCAAGTCCGTTATGATCGTGCCACCTTCCACATAGTTCAGAATGGCACGCAGGAACGGATGGGTCGCATCTGACATTGCCCATTGCTCCAACGCCGCAAGGTACAGGCTGTGCTCCTTCTCGTTCTTCGGTGCTATATATTTCAGCTGATCGCACAGCGGATGGGCCGCTGGGGCACTGGCACGGCCATTGGATTCCTCTGTCACCGGTATCAGGATTTTGGGTTCTGATTTGTCCACCTTTCGTGCCGTGATCCATTTCCCCTGCGCACTGAGTGTGATCTCAATGCTCGCACTGGTCAGCGTATGGCCGATGGGTGCCAATGGATCATGATCTGCTTGGATCACCCCAGCCAACGACAAGTTGGCATCATAGGTTTCCACAGCCTTTTGCAGCAGGCCCATTACGTCACCTCCCCGAACTCTTTCAGCCCTGAGAAGTTGTCCTGACTTTCTCCAAAGGGCTTTATTTTCATATTCCCCAGCGTTTTATGTAGTGGACAATCCTCCGGCCTTAGAAATTGGATCACACCGTTCTTCATGACCGGATACCAGAAGTTTGCCGTCATTTTCCCGGCTGTTTCCCCGGAATACGCTTCATCCGCATAGGTGATTCCGTGGTACATCAGCCCAAAGGCAAGTTCAGGGGTATCATCATAGGCCCCTGTCCCTTCTCCAAATATACATGGCTCTACATAGCCCTGACACTCCCTCGCTCCCAGAAATACATCTCGCCGCCCACCTTTACGGATCATCTTCTTTGCGATCTCATGGTGCTTGTTTTCGTTGCGGTCTTGTGCCAGCTCCGGGCGGTTTTCATTCCACTCGAAATGGGCTCGTACCTGATAGCGGCATTTTTTTAGATAAGTATAATAGCTTAGATCATTGCCGCCGCTATATTTAATAGGCCGGATTCCCTTCACCTCGGTCTGGATTGGATTCATGATCCGCACTGCATCAATGATCCAGATCAAGGTTGGCTTCCAATAGACAGAATGTAAGATTCCCTTTAATGCTTCATAGGTTGGGACCTGATAGGTGCACTTCTCGCCGCCAACCCGCATGATCGGATCAGAAAACAGCCCATAATCCCCTTCCACCTGAAATTCTACAATGTTGTCATACTTTGTATTTTTCATTTTCACACCTCCCAAAAGGCTTGGCCCTTTGGTTCCTTTGTAATTCCAATGGCTCCATGATAATATTCCTCTGCCAGCGCCAATACGTTTCCTCCGCAGATTGGAATCAGTCCATGGGCCTCCTCCAGCTGCTTCTTTTGATATGGATAAATGGACACGGAATAGTCCCCTGCCGCCTTCAGCAGCTCTGCCCGATATCCGGTATCATACTGGCACCGTTGATCGCACAGCTTGGAAATCAGCTCTTTGCCCGTTCCATAGGGTGTCAGTACATCGATGGTGTCCTCATCGAATACGGTAAACCACTTCCCTGCTGTTCCGAATGCCTGATGCAGCGCATATTCCTCTGCGCCTTTGCAGCGTTCATCGGCATACTTACAATTGATCGACATTAGATCAAATATCGTTGCTTGCAGTGCTTTGATCGGATCATCCTGAGCATTCTGGTCCATGCCGCTATAGTAATTCAGATAGTACTGTCGAATAGAAGCATCCGACACCAGACTGTATGCAAATCGTTCCGGGTCATTTCGATACGCCTCAAGCAGCGCCAGCGTTGCCGTTTTCCCCCGCTGAATATCCTCCAGCATGCCAAGCTTCTCATCCGTACAGTCCACCAAATACACAGAGCAGAGCTCCTTCGACTCTCCGTTCCTGTTGCATCGACCTGCGCACTGTACCACGCTGTCCATCCCTGCCATGAGCCTGAGCACCCGTCCAAAGGAAATATCCACACCTGCCTCAATCACCTGTGTGGAAATACACAGCAGCTTTTTCTTTTCTGCAAGAGCTTTCTGCATTGCCTGAACAGTGTCCCGTCGGTGCTGCATACACATAGCGGCCGAAAGATGATAGCTGATATACTCCGACGATTTTGTCTGTTCCAGCAGGTACGCCGCTTCATCCTTTTTGTTGCAGACTACCAGCAGGCTGTCTGCCTCCTCCATAATTCCCCGTATCCGCTCAGGAAGCGCATCCATTCGGGCAGCTTCCATCGGAAAAAGCTCTGTCCGTTCAAAGACATGCCACAGGGCCTCGTCATAAGGTACCATATCCTGCGGCTCTTCCTTCAATGGATGCGATGTACGCTCCAAACACGGCTGGGTCGCAGAGCATAATATGATCGTTGCACCGCACTGCTCGCTTAAATACCGCATCGCCAAATTAAACATTGTCAGCAGCTTCGTTGGAACAGTCTGCACCTCATCGATCACGATCACGCTGTCACACAGTGCCTGAAACCGCCGTATTGAAGTAGTTCTGCCATCAAACAAAGTATTCAGGAGCTGGACCATGGTTGTGAGGATGATCGGTGCATCCCAATTCTGTGTCATCAGCTCTTTTTCGTCCAATTCTTCCTTTGTTTTCTCCGTTTGCACTACATTGGAGTAGTGCTCCAAAATCATTTTGTCATCGCCAACATAGGTGCGAATCACTTTTGCATTCTGCTCCAGAATTGAAAGCAGCGGTGCCGTGAAAATAATCCGTTTTTTGTTGTACCGTTCCCCATGCGCAAGCGCATACCGCAGAGAGGACAGGGTTTTGCCGCCCCCAGTCGGGACATTCAGACGGTAGATGCCCGGCCGCTCTTTGGCAAATTGCTTACACTGATCCGAGATATTCTTCCTTGCTCTCGCAATGGGCGTATCCATGGGAAACTGTGCAATTTTCTCTTCCACATGACGCAATCGTTCTGCCCATAATTCCGACATACGCTCCGGCCACGCCGGAAAAACTGTACCATTCATAAAAGCGGCTGTATCATGCCGGTCCCCCTCGATCACCGCCGATAAGAGCATCCGTGCCAGCAGCCCCATGGCAAAATAGTACTCGTCATCCTCCGCATAGTTCTCATCTATCTTTGTGAAGATGCCACCAATTTCCTCTGCGGCAAGCTGAAACAGCCTGTCTATTTCCCGAGGTGACGTGAGCCCGCAAAATACTTTGACCGCCTCTTCATAACCGATGTTTTCCTTTTCCTCCCGGTATTTCAGTCCGATACGGCCTGCGGCATCTATGCAGTCAAACAGGCCGTGATGGGCCCCCACCGCAAAGGCCAGCAGCTCCGCCGCAATAATTTCATGGAGCTGATCCGATCTATGGAAACGCTCCATCAGAAATCGGCACCCCTGAAAGGTATGGATCACCGACCCTTTTACATGGCTTTCCGTTCCCAGCAGGTACTCCTGAAATGTCTCTGTCATCTTCCCAATATCATGTATCAATCCTGCCAGATAGGCAGCATGCTCAAGTCCGACCTCTCGCAGACATATTCGTGCCCGCTCCGCCGTCCCCTGCAAATGCGCCTGCACCGTCTGCAGCTCTATTGCTCCATCGGGAAGCTCCCGTTTATGTGCATAATACTCCATTTCCTCCCCTCCATTATATTCAAAATATCACAAAGTCCGGCTATTGTAAAGAAATTATTGTGTATTTTGTCAATTATTCAAATTTTCCATTCGTTTTTTCTGTTGAAACCATCCCATGGATTTGGTAAAATATAGTCATACACCTTTCACTTCGGCCGAACAAAGGAGGTCTACCATGACAGAATTGGAAACCATGCAGCGGGCCAAGATGTATCTAAGCAAGCTGGCACAGGGAATCGATCCCATCTCTGACACAAAGATTCCTGAGGATTCGGTATTCAATCAACCCCGGCTGGCACGCTGCTTTTTCTATGTATCCGGTGTATTGCAGCAGGTTATCGATGCCGGCGGCATTCCCACCGGGCATCCCAAAGCTTCCAAATCCGCCAAAGCGGAATTTCACATCACGCCGGAACAGCTTTCCGCTGTTTCACTGTCGGATGAGCCCCTTCGGATCACAGCATTTGCATCCCTCCTCTCCGCCGCTGTCAATGATCCTGATATGAAGCATGCAAAGGCGACCACCATCACCGACTGGCTGTTGAATCACGGCTTTCTGCAAAAAGTCGAGGACGCAGCCGGAAAGCAGCACCGGATCCCTACGGAGTCCGGCCGACAGATCGGGATGTATACAGAGACCCGCCGGGGGCAGTCCGGCACCTATGAGGCAGTTTTTTATACGCCGAATGCCCAGCGTTTTCTTCTGGATCACATTCCGGAAATCTTTGAAGCCAAACAGTAACGATCAGAATTGGAGTGGAACCTGTGCGTGGAAATTTGATTCTGTTCGATGTAGACGGAACCATTATTACAGAAGACAACTACATTCCCGCCTCTGCGGTAAATGCCATCCGGGCAGCGCATCGTATATCTCACCGATCCCCATGGCCTCCAGCAGTGCCCGGTCAAAGCAGCCATTCCTGACATCCAGCAGTGCGAACCGGAAATATCCGTGGCTTCGGACCATGCCTCGCCGGTAAGCCGGAAGCGAATATAATCCTTGACGGAAAAGACATATTGGATATTGGCGTAAACCTCAGGGCAGTGCTGCTTTATCCACCGCAGCAGCGGCGCTTGCTGACAGGGTATGATCTGCTGACAGATCTGCGGGTATACCCACCATCCTCATACCACTGCTGAACAATTTCCCATGCCCGGTTATCCGTGGAGCCGATCCCCTGATAAGCGGGCTTATCATCATTTCCCCAGAGATACAGTCCCTTTCCGTGCCCGCAGACGGCAATTCCCAGAACATCTTCCGGGGAAATGGCTGATCTCTCAAAAATCTCCCGGATGCAGGCGCAATTGGCCTGCCAAAGTGATTCCATATCCCGCTCGCTATAGCCGGGCTGGGGAGAACATACAGGGGTCTTCCGTGCTGCAACACAAAGCTCAGTCCTGCTGAGATCAAATAGTGCCGCCTTTGTCATAGTGCCGCCGTTATCGAGGCCAATCGCATACTGTTTCATTTAAAGCTCCCCTCCAATAGTTGCAATCGATTGCATATATAATGTCAAAAAATTTCAGAACATATCAATGGGAAAAATTCCTCAAACTCAACAAATAATTGCGAAAATAAGCTGTATTCTAAAATTCGAAACGCAATCGATTTGCCGATTGTGCCTATTTGTTACAATCTGCTTTCATATCGTATATAATGAATCAATAATACGATGCTCCATTGTGTTTTTCCCAGCAAGCGCCCCATTTGGATTTCAGGAAATAAGGAGTTGCCATGACAATTTACGATATTGCAAAGTGTGCCGGCGTTTCGGCCAGCACCGTTTCCCGCGTGCTCAATAATAAGCCGGGTGTAAACCGTGAGACCCGGGCAAGGATCGAAAAGCTGCTGGTCGAAAACCATTTTGCCCCCAATGCCTCCGCTCAGGGCCTCGTCAGCCAGTCTTTCCGGATCATCGGTATTATGATGTAGGATATCCGCACCATACACCATGCAGAGAGTGCCTATTATGTGGAGCAGGCACTGCAAAAGGCTGGCTATTCCTGTCTGATCGTCAACTGTGGCTTTACCGATGACTCTCGGGAAGCGGGGCTTCGTCTGCTGGCCTCCCGCCGTGCGGAGGCTGTGGTGCTGATCGGTTCCACCTTCCAGTCGGAGAAAATCAAGAAAGCCATTGCGCTTCTTTTGGGAGACCGGCCGGTCATTCTGGAAAACGGCATCATTGACCTGCCCAATGTCTACAGTGTGCTGGCCGATGAAGAGCACGGGGTCGCAGCCTGTTTAGAGCTTCTGTACAGCAAGGGCCGCAGACATCCCTGTTATGTCAATATGAACACCACCCCCAGTAACCTGCTGAAGCTTCGGGGCTTTTCCCACGTTTGGCGGGAGCATTTTCCCGGAATCGAGCCCCGGATCATCGATGTGGCCCGCCGGGAGGACTGCGATGAATGGAACACCTGCTACGATGCTGTAAAGGCCATGTTCTCTCAGCCCCAGGAGATCGATTCCATCATTTTCTCTACCGACCAGCTGGCCAATGCCGGAATGCGGGCCCTGCAGGATCTTGGCATTCGCATTCCCGAGGACGTGGCGATCATCGGTATTGACAACTCCCTCGCAGCTGTGTTCCCCCCAGATGACCGTTCTGAACAACAAGATGCCGGAGCTCAGCATCACCTGCTCCAATATTCTGCTTCAAATCCTCAGCGGTCAGACCGTATCCAATCGGCTGATGGTGGTCTCCGAGATCATTGAGCGCGGCACCACCTGATTTCCGCCGGACATATCCGCTCACAAGTCAGATAACCCCTGGGATCCATTGCGATCTCAGGGGTTAATTGGATTGGTGCGATCATTCCGCCGCAGAAGGCCGAAAAATCAGCGAATTCTCTTCAGCTGGATCACCTGATGGTCTGCATTTGCATGGGTGGGGAACAGGAACAGATCTCCTCTGCTGTTGTGGCAGATTCCATGGGCCTTCAGGTCACTGTTAAAGTAGCCATGCTTTGCTACGATCTCAAAATCATCGTTGAAAATGGTGATATAACCGCCCCGGCCAGCCACATACATATACTCGCCGTCATAGGTCATGCCGGAGGGCTGCCCCAGTGTACCGTGGATATATGCGGCAATGGTGCCATCCGGATTATATACGGTTACTGCGTCACCGTCACGGTCTGCGGCCCAGACCCGGTCCTTACTGTCGCAGGCAACGGCATGCACAATGAAAAACTTGCCGGGACCGGGGGTATAATGGCCGTTTTCGTCATGCGAAGGCTCACCCCAGCTGGATACCAGTGTTCCATCCGGATTAAAGGTATGCACTGCGCAGTTGCCATAGCCATCGCCAAAAATTCGCTGGCCTTTGCTGTTGATGCAGCAGGAAGTCACACAGTTAAAGGGAGCGCCTCGCCGCACAATGGCCTTCCACGCCTCGTAATCTGCCCATTTTCCGCTGGAATACACCGCCTCCGTTTCCGGAAGGATCAGCTTCCCATAACGGCGCTGACGACGCCAGGTGAGATTGTCATAACCGGTATTGCCGGAAACACCGCGGTTGCCATACTCCCGCACCAGCTGGCCGTCCTGGGTCATCTCAACAGCACAATGCATAAAGGCATTGGTGATGAGCATATTGCCCTCAGGGGTAATGCATCCAAAATGCAGGGTCTGCATATACTTGCCGATGGGAATGCGCTCAATCAGGTTGCCCTCCACATCACACTTCATAATGGTAGAGCGCCCATCACGCATCATGATGTATACATTGTCATCCTGATCGCAGAAGCCGGAGGAAACATCGGTAAACTGAATATCCGGGTCATCCTCCAGATATTTGTGGAAATCGGCGATAAATTCATACCGAAAGCCGCCGTTCTCGACAAATACCTTCCAGTCCTTATCACGGTTTACCGGTACCTTTACATCGATCATTTGCAATACCTTCCTTTCAATCTGTCCATGGATTTATTCATGATTGGACCACCGGCCAGAATCCCTTTGTGATCGGGATCCGGCTTTCCGGCTTATCTGTTTTCAAATCTGGTAACAGCAGCCTGCTGGATCTCGATGGCACGGTCAATGTTCAGATTTTTGATGTTCGCAACATAGGTATCCCAATTCGCCAAAGCCCTGAATGATATCCGGCAGATCGCCGGAAGCCATCATCTCTTACATATTCTCGGTGGATCGCATCATATTCTTTCTTCATTTTAGCAATCGATTTCTATTTATATGGCAACACTACCCCAATCACTCTGTTGTCGGGTATGCTGAACGATCCATAATTTTAGGGGAGGGCGTTATGCCCTCCCCTGCTCTTTCTGCATTCGAAATCCATTCAATCAAATCAATAATAGTACTTCTCCACCAGCTTGCCGTCTTCCTCCAGCAGCATGCAAAGATGGTCGATTGCCTTCATCTTCATATCCAGATCCAGCGGAACATTTTTCCCCTCGTATCCCGGATTTCTCGCTTTCCCGATAAACACCCGAAGACAGGTGCAATGTTCCACCAGCTGTTTGGCTAAAATTGCAGCGCCGTTTTCTCCATCGATCTCCCGAAAATCCGGCGTGGTCGCTTTATAATACCGCTCCAGTATATCCCCTGCCCGGGTAACGGTCAGCAGGCCCTCGGTCACCAGGTCAATATCCGCCATAAACGCAATGGGCGGCACACCGTCCGCAGCAGTTTCCGGCATTGTGACCACAGGTGTATCCAAAATTCTGGACACAATGTTGGAGGTGGTTCCGCCGCAGATGATCTTCGCTCCCTCTGCACTCATAAATTCATGCACCATAAAGGCGTCATCCTCCGGATATTCCGGCGGCCCATACATCAGGTTGACTGTCTCCTCTGTTGGAACACGGATCACCATGGCTGTTACGTCATCGGTGGGCTTGCCCTCATAGAGGTTATTGACCGCCTCCACCAACTCAGACGCCAGCCGCCGGGCACTATGGAAGGTTCCGGTTCTCTGGCACAGCCATGCGGCAACGCTGTCCCAATTCCATGAAAAAGAGAAATGGTTGTCGATCCCGGCATTCACCGCACCATCAGAGGTAATGACAATCACATCTCCCTCTACCAGTGGAATGCTGCTCTCCCAGATTTTCTTCTGTTCGATCATCCGAAGGGTGCGCTCCGGCTGAACGATCTGCCGGTTACGAATGATCCACGCCTGCGGGTTGTCAAACTCCACCAGCTTAGCCACACCATTCTTATCGATATTTACTACGGAGAAGGTGCAGTAATTCATTCCTCGCTCCGAACAGACCGGAAGACTGCGAATGACCACATCCACCGCCGATTCTACGCTTTCGCCCCCCAGCAGCATGGTGGACAAAATGGCAGAACCCATGGTAGAGAGAATATTTGCCTTGACTCCGCTGCCCATGCCATCGGCCAACACGCCAATAAAGCCATCCTTCCAGCGCTTATGCTCTACCCGGTCACCGCAGACCTCCTCGCCATCGTGATTGATGCTTCGGTAGCCATAGTCAATGCTGATATTCAATTGGCATCCTCCTCTTCTCCCATAATCCGCTTTTTCAGCTGATTCAGCGTCACCTTGGTTTCCGCTGTGGTCTCTCCGAGAAGATAGGCAATCTGCTGTGCCACCATCATTTGCTTATCGATTACCTTCTGCGCCATCTCTACGCTCTGGAGTCTTGACTGCTGCTGTGCCTCTTCCTCCGTCTCCTCCTGTGTAACATCCTGAAACAGTCCCAGCACCATGCTCAGTTCCTTCAGCGGGACCAGACTGGCCTCTACCCGCAGAAACAGCTCCGGGATATCCAGCCGCTTTCCCCGGATGGCCAAGCCTGTCCCCAGCACATATTGGACATCGCCGGGATCCATGATCTCAAAGATATATTTTTCCTGATCCCTCTGAATGGAAAACAGCGATCCAGCCTCCTGATTAAAGTCTACGATCTTCTGGTTTTCATCGATCAGCAGCGCCGCCACCGGCAGATTTTCATACAGAACGCTGTAGACATCACGCCCCACGTCTTTCACCACCTGTCTGCAAATGCTGACCGGCTCCCGATGGTTCAGAATTGCCTCCGCCCGCTGGCGGCAGGTTTCATAGCCGCAGAGGCCGCAGTTTTTTTGCTGCCGATGATTTCCCACTCCGATCCGACTGAGCATCTCGGTGATCTCTGTCTCCGTGGGCACATAGGGCTCCACCGAAAAATCAATGGTGGGATTGGCCATGGCCACCCCGGTCACATTAAAGCTGGGCTTCCGGCCATGCTGCTCCACATATTCCCGGACCGTCAGCGCAGCGGCAAAGCGCCCCCGCTCATTTCCCGCAGTATTCTTGCCCTCCATGCCGCCTACGCAGCCGCCCTGACAGGCACACATCTCGATGACGCAGTTTTTGAGGGCGCCTTTTTTCAGCTCCTCCAGCAGCGCCCGGCAGTCGCCCAGCCCGGAGGCCACAATAGGACGAAGGCTGCACTCCGGCGCTGTATACTGGAAGCACTCCATCATGCCCCCGGAAATGGCCGAAAGCTCCCCCACGCCGCCCTCATCGCTGAGCAGCGGCTCCTCATCACAGGCTGCGAGATCGATGCCGGCCTTCTCCATCCACGAAAGCAGCTGGTCAATGGTCAGCACCGCATTGATCTCCGTGGAATGCCGTACATCCACCGCCTCCTCCGCCTTCGCACCGCAGGTACATACATGCACCACCGCAGCACTGGTAAATCCCTGCTTCAGCATGCGTCCGTGGGCGATCATCGGTGACGCCACCGGTGCAAGATAAGGAATCAGCTCCGGGTAATACTGCTCCATCAGGTTCTGGATCACCGGACACGCCGAGAAGATCAGGTTGTCTCTCCCTCCCTCTCCGGCAACCCGGGCATACTCCGTTGCTACCGCAGCTGCTGCCTCAGCTGCATCCGCCGCATCCCAAAAGCCAAGCTTTTGCGCCGCAGCTGCCAGTTTTTCCATGGTAACATCCGCAGGCAGGAAGGCCATGCAGGCAGGATCAATGGACAGGATGACCTTCCGGCCCATCCGGATAAACTTCTGGACGGTTTCCACCTGACTCTCCCGGTAAACCGCACCGTGGCCACAGAAGGATACACACCTCCCGCAGGCCACGCATCGCTGGGGATCCAGCTCCATGCCGTCCTTCGAAAGTGCAATGGCATTTGCCGGGCAGTGCATCATGCAGTCCATACACTCTGTACATTTCTCCCGATCTATTGTAAAGATACGCATTTCAACATTCCTCCAGGTCTGATTCCTGTGTAATCCTGCCCTCATTATAGTACAGCCCTGTTCACGCCGCAAGACAAATCGTGCGGAAATGCTCCATTCTGTCCGCTTCCCGCTAATAGATCTGCCGCGTGATCTCCCTGCGGAGCCGAAGAATGATCCGCTTTTCCAGCCGGGAAATATAGGACTGGGAAATTCCCAGAATATCCGCAACCTCCTTTTGGGTCTTTTCCCGGCCCCCGCCAATACCATAGCGCAGCTTCACAATGGTCTGCTCCTTGTCCGGCAGCTGATCCAGCGCTTCCCGCAGAAGCCGCAGGTCCACATCGTCCTCCAGTGGCCGGGATACCGCATCCGGCTCCGTGCCCAGCACATCTCCCAGATGCAGCTCATTTCCATCCCAATCCGTATTGATGGGTTCATCCAGCGAGACATCCGATTTGTGGGATGCAATTTTCCGGATATACATCAGGATCTCATTTTCAATGCAGCGGGATGCATACGTGGCAAGCTTGATGTTTTTCTCCGGGCGAAAGGTGTTGATGGCCTTAATCAGCCCAATGGTGCCAATGGAGATCAGATCCTCCAAATTGATCCCCGTAGACTCAAAGCGCCGTGCAATATAGACCACCAAGCGAAGGTTGTGCTCGATGAGCGTGGATTTGGCCTGCTGGCTTCCCTCCACCATTTCACGGATGGTCTGTGCCTCTAAACTACGTTCCAGCGGCGGCGGCAGAATATCACTGCCCCCTATGTACATAAGCTGATCCGGGGCTGCCCCCAGCCAGCGAAGCAGGGTTGAAATCATCGTACTCCTCCCAGCAGCGCCTGATAGCCGCCTCCGTCAGAAACTGTCACCGGCGAGAAGGCCACCAGCATTTTTTCCTCTTTTCCATCTACCTGCATCCATTCCGGCCGCAGTGCCAGCA
This sequence comes from uncultured Oscillospiraceae bacterium, assembly GCA_959607825.1. GTDB lineage: Bacteria > Bacillota > Clostridia > Oscillospirales > Oscillospiraceae > HGM13006. The sequence goes on from CAUHNW010000027.1 coordinate 25,646, forward strand.
GCATTCCCTGCTCCGTAGACGCCGTTTTATAGGGGATCAGCCGCGGATGCAGCTGCGGCACTTCCCGGGCCATCCGTTCCATAAGTGTGCCCGGACGCCGCACCTCCTCCGGTTTCAGTCCCAGTTCCGGGAACAGCTCCCGCAGCAGGGTCCAGTCCGCCACCATCACACGCTGGCCGGACATGGGATCCCTAAGGGTATTGCCGGTGTCATACAGAGCAGTAAGCCGCTTTTTCCGGCCATCCAGCCGGAGCTCCACCTGTGCAATATTTCCCCCGTGCTGCATCAGTCTGCCCAAGCCCCAGACGATCAGACCCGTGGCGCCTCCTGCGGTCAGCACCAGCACCCCAACGCTCAGGGGATAGTAGACCGTTCCACCAATCAGCGCCCCCGGTGCGGAAAAGCACTCGGTCAGCAGCAGCGTGATCCCGGAAAATGCCGCCGCCAGCAGGAACAGCACCACCGTCTGCCGAAGGATCCCCCGCACTTGACCAAATGCGCACAGACACAGCAGCGCCGCTGTCAGAAGCCGAAAGCAGACAGTCTGTAGAAATCCCAGCTGCGGTATCAGCGAAAGCACCGCATATATACCGCCCAGCGCCCCAGCCGCCGCCAGTCTTCCCCGCTGTATTGGCACCCCCAGTAAACTGCCGGAGGCCGAAAGCAGCAGATAGTCCACTACAGAATTCAGCACCCACAGTTGATCGATATATACCGTCATCTCATCACCCGTAACCAAGCATACCACACCGGCGCTTCAAAAAAGCCCGAAAGAAAGCAGGCATTTCCCTTTCCATGGTCAAAAAATGTGCACCGCAGAACACTGCCGTTCTGTGGTGCACAAATCATTTTCGATTACAGTCCGCGGCTGCTTTCACAGCGGATACCCACCGTTCCGTGAATGGCGCCATCGATCAAAGTCAGGAGCTTATCCCGATCTTCATTGAGCGTCCCCTTTAAGGGCAGGTAGTTAGACGCATGATCCGAGGTGAAGTGCATGCCGGAAACGTCCAGATTTCGGATCAGCTCTGCCGTCTCCTCCAAGCTCTCCTTTGCACTGAGCACATGAAATTCGCCCCGCATGGCCTGATTGCCCAGCTTTGTCCCCTCCACCGGCGTATAGTTCATGGCGGAGAGATGATTGGGCTTCATCTCATTGATGATCTTTGCCGTCTCCCGGGCATTCTCTGCGGACAGCTCCTTACCGCCCAGACCGATGAGAACAATGCCCCATAGATCGATCCCTGTATTTCGCAGGCGAAGGCCAGCCTCCAGCATCTGTGCCCGGTCGACCCCTTTATTGGTGGATTTCAGGATCTCCTCCATTCCGGTCTCTATGCCGAGATAAGCCCGGCCAAGCCCGGCCTCGTGGAGCCGCTTCAGCTCTTCCGGGGTCTTTTTCAGAGTGCTCTTCGGTCCGGCATAGGTGGAGATCAGACGACAGTGGGGGAAGTCCTTTTTGATCTCTGCGATGATCTCCAGCAGATCCTCTGTATCCATGGCAATGGCATCACCGTCGCAGAGGAACACCTTCTCATACTGATTGTAGAAAGCAGCAGCCTCCCGGATATCCCCAATGATGTCTTCCATGGGTCTGACCCGGTATTTTTTCCCCTTATACATGCCGCAGAAGGTACAGCCATTATGGCTGCATCCAATGGTGGCCTGTACTAAAAAGCTGCGCCATTCTCCCGGTGGCCGGTATACCGGCGGTTCATATTCGATCATTTATATGCCTCCAAAATTTCTTCCAGCGCCTCTGTCAGCGCCTCCATCTCTTCCGGCGTTCCAATGGTAATACGCAGGAAATTGCTGATTCTGGGCTTATCAAAATAACGAACAAGGACTCCTTTTTCCCGCAGCTTCCGAAACAGCTCCCCGCCCGGTGCAGTGGCATGTGCCGCAAACAGGAAATTGGCCTTGGAGGGCAACACCTGAAATCCCAACTTTTTTAATTTCCCGGCAGTCATTTCACGGGTATTCGACACCCGCAAACAGGTATCATCCATATAGTCCTGATCCTCCACAGATGCCTGCGCCGCAGCCAGTGCCATTCTGTCCAAGGTATAGGAGTTGATGGAGTTCTTTACCGCATTGAGTGCCGCAATCAGATTTTCGCTGCCAAAAGCAAAGCCAATGCGCATTCCCGCAAGGCTCCGGGATTTGGAACAGGTCTGCACCACAAGCAGGTTTTCATACCGGTCGATCAATCCCACTGCGCTCTGTGCGCCGAAATCCACATAGGCTTCATCCAGAATCACCACGTGATCCGGGTTGGCCTTTAAGATCATTTCCACATCCGCAAGGCCCACCGCCATGCCGGTGGGCGCATTGGGATTGGTCAGCACCACCGTTCCATCATTGCGGCACAGCTCCTCCAGCGGAATGGAAAAGTCCTCCCGCACCGGCACGATTCGGGTATGGTTTCCAAAGAACGCCGCATATACCGGATAAAAGCTGTAGGTGATATCCGGGAAAATCGCCGGATTGTTCTCATCCATAAAGGCAAGATAGGAAAACGCCAGGATCTCGTCAGAGCCATTGCCCACGAATACCTGCTCCGGCTGAAGTTCCTTCTGCCGTGCAAGCGCCTCTCTCAGCGCTCTGCAATCGGGATCCGGGTACAGCCGCAGGGCGGAGATATCGGCGCTGTGCAGTGCCTCGGCCACCTTGGGAGACGGCGGATAGGGGTTCTCATTGGTGTTGAGCTTGATATAGCGCCGATCCTTGGGCTGCTCCCCGGGAACATAGGGTTCAATGTGCCGGATCCGTTTTGCCCAAAACTTCTGGTTCATTCTACACCACTCCTTCTTTCACTGTTGCGCTGAATGACGCGCAGGAAGGTTTTTCCGTACATCTGATATTTCACCGGGCTGACGCCGGGGATCTCCATCATATCATGTTCATTCTGTGGCTTGGAGACCGCCATTGCCTGTAGGGTTCGGTCTGTAAAGACCAGCTCCGGCGGCAGCCCCGCCTTTTCCGCAAAGTCCAGCCGAACACTTTTGAGCATTTCATAGAGGGTGCGCTGGGTCTTCTGGGGTCTTGCCGCAGGTGCCCGCAGGGCCGCCGCAATATTCTGCCTTGCCCGACAGCTACCGCAGTTGCCGCAGCGTTCCGGGGACTTTTCCCCAAAGTAATCCAATATGTAATGGCGAAGACAGCCGGAGGTAAAACAGTAGTTTTTCATTTTTTCCAGCTTATCAAACTCAATCTTTCTCCGCCGGGCCACTGCCTCGGGTCCGCCTTCGTTTCCCTCGGTGGAATTGTTGATAAAGAACTCCGCCGTATGAATATCCCCGGGACCATAGAGCAGCAGGCACTCCGCCTTGGAGCCGTCCCGGCCCGCACGGCCCGCCTCCTGATAGTATGCCTCCATATTTTTCGGCATATTATAGTGTACCACATAACTGACATTCTGCTTGTCAATGCCCATGCCAAAGGCATTGGTGGCCACCATGACCCGAACCTTGTCAAACAGAAATGCAGTCTGGCCTTCTCTGCGCTCTTCCTCTTCCAGCCCCGCATGATACCGGGCCGCCGCAATGCCGCTATCTCGGAGCAGCTCCGTGACCTTTTCCACGTTTTTACGGGTGGCGCAGTAGACGATCCCGCTTTCATCCCGGTGCTGGGCAATGAACTCCAGCAACGCCGCTTTTTTATCCGTGGGCTTTGAGACCCGGAAGAACAGATTCTCCCGATCAAAGCCCGTCACAGCGATCTCCGGATCATGAAGCCGCAGATGCTGCAGGATATCCTCCCGGACTGCCGGGGTCGCCGTTGCTGTAAAGGCAGCCAAAATGGGCCGCTGTGGAAGGCTTTCCACAAATGGTGCGATATTCATATAGGAAGGCCGGAAATCATGTCCCCACTGGGATACGCAGTGGGCCTCGTCTACCGCCACCAACGAAATGGGCACAGAGGCCGCAAACCGCTGGAATTCCTCAGTGACCAGCCGTTCCGGGGCCACATAGATGATCCGGTACATGCCCCTTCGGGCATTGTCCAGCGCCTTGAGATACTGCCGATAGCTCAGGGATGAATTGAGATAGGCCCCGGCGATCCCCGCAGCCTTCAAGGCCCGCACCTGATCCTGCATCAGTGAGATCAGCGGAGATACCACCAGCGTAATGCCCGGCAGGATCAGGCCGGGGATCTGATAGCAAATGGACTTTCCCGCCCCTGTGGGCATGATCCCCAGCGCATCCCGCCCGGACAAGATTGCAGTAATCAGCGTCTCCTGTGCACCCCGAAAGGAGGAATAGCCAAAATGCTCATACAGCAGCGCTTTCGCCCGCTCCAGAGAGTCATTCTTCTGCATGGCGGATTTCCTTAATATTCTTTTCCAGCTTGGATCTTGCCCCCAGCACCTCATGGCCGCAGCCCAGACATTTGAGCCGGAAGTCCATGCCGGTGCGGAGCACCTTCCATTCCTTTGAACCACAGGGATGCGGCTTCTTCATCACCAGAACATCTCCAAGACGTACATCCATCTTTGTCACCTCAACTGCATAATTTCTCCTTCTGTCGGCAACAATAGGACGGAAGGAGTGATTGAATTGTCGATTACCATTACCTGCAAATTTGAAAATCCATATGAAGCTCGTCAGGCCGCCCAGCGCCTTCACCGCAAGGGCTGCATGGTATCCTTCCGGGAACAGCCCCGGGACATCCCTGCGGACCCGCTTCTGGTGGCATATCCTTACGGCGCATCCGGTGGAAACAGCGCCGGGAACAGCCTGATGGGTGCCCTGCCGCCCCTTGCCGGGAATGGTGTCCTGCTGCACACCCCGGAGCCCCAGCGTCCTGCCATTCTCTCCGTTCTCACCGATGATACGCAGGTACAGGACGCCAGACAGCTTTTGCAATCCATGGGCGGTCAAATTCTGTAGCCATGGGAGTCTCCCTGCGGCAGTACGGCATGCTCCGGCTGCCGCACAGGCTCCATAAAAATACCAACGTCCATCAAGGAGGAACCCATATGAACAACACTACATATTATCCCGAGGGCATGTTCCCGCAAGCCCTCCGTGCCGATGAAATGACCCGGGAACAGCTGAAAAAAGCCTATCAGGAGGGCACCATTCTGGAGGCCACCGCCCGCTCCGCCACCCCGGCCCACGATCTTCTGGTGGATCTGGGGGCAGTTCAGGGGGTGATCCCCCGGGACGATACGGCCATCGGCATCTCAGACGGCAGTGTGCGGGATATTGCGATTCTAAGCCGTGTAGGAAAGCCCGTGTGCTTTCGCATCACATCCATGGAGGGGCTTTATGACCCCCGTCCCAAAATCCGGCTTTCCAGAAAAGCCGCCCAGCTGGAAGCGCTGGACTATCTGCTCTATACCCTGCCGGTTGGCACGGTGCTTCCCGCCGTTGTGACCCATCTGGACCGGTTCGGTGCATTCTGTGACATCGGCTGCGGCAACGTGTCGCTTTTGTCCATTGAACACATCTCCATCTCCCGAATCAACCACAGCCGAGACCGCTTTCAGGAGGGGCAGCATATCTTCGTGGCCATTGGCGCACAGGATCCGGTCCTGCGGCGCATCAACCTGACTCACAAGGAGCTTCTTGGTACCTGGCAGGAAAATGCGCAGGAGTTCTCCATTGGGGAGACTGTTGTAGGTATCGTCCGCAGCATCAAGGACTACGGCGTTTTTATTGAGCTAAGTCCCAATCTCTCCGGTCTGGCAGAATACCGGGATGATCTTCATCCCGGGGATCGGGTCAGCGTCTACATCAAGGCCATTCTCCCGGAGCGTCAGAAGGTGAAACTCATTGTGATACGAACCCTGCCCCGTGACGCCCAGCTTCCGCCCCTCCGCTACTATCAGACCTCCGGCAGCATTCAGGGATGGAGCTATAGTGACCGTACATTGTCCATGTGCTGACCGCATGGCAGCTTCTCCGCCGTCCTTCGGGGCGGCGGAATCTGCTTCTCCCGTTCCGGTCATTGCCTGTTTTACGTATTTTTGATCGCATCCCAGTATTTTTTTGCGGTCTGCTCGATCTTATTTGGGCCATATTCGTAGTAGTGCTGATCCTTGATTGCATCCGGCAGATACTGCTGGGCCACATAGTGGTTTTCGTAGCTGTGGGGGTACTGATAGGTCAGGCCATGCCCCAGCTTTTGAGAGCCGGAATAGTGGGCATCCTTCAGATGCGCCGGAATATCTCCGGATTTTCCGTTTTTCAAATCAGCCATGGCCGCATCTATGGCACAGATGGCGGAATTGGACTTTGGACAGGTAGCCAGAAAGATCACCGCTTCCGCCAGAGGGATCCGTGCCTCCGGAAGCCCCAGCTGCAAGGCAGCATCCACGCAGGACTTTACCACGGAAATCGCCGTGGGATAGGCCAGCCCGATATCCTCCGCCGCAATGACCAGAAGCCGCCTGCACACCGAAGCCAGATCGCCGCCTTCCAGCAGCCGTGCCAGATAATGTACCCCTGCATCAGGGTCAGAACCTCGAATGGACTTCTGGAACGCCGACAGCACATCATAGTGGCTGTCCCCATCCCTGTCATATCGGATGGCAGACTTCTGTGTGGCCGCCGCTGCATCCTCCTTGGTGATGGTCAGGGTATTTTCCCGAATCTGCCCAGCGGAAAAGAGCAGTTCCACGGCGTTCATGGCCTTGCGGATATCACCGCCGCAGGCCGAAGCGATATGCTCCAGCGCCCCCGGCTCCGGTATCGCCGTGACCGCTTCCTTCTGCTCCATCAGCCGGACACCCCGCCGGACCGCCTTTAGGGCTGCCTCCCCGGAGATAGGCTTGAATTCAAAGATGGTGGAACGGGACAGAATCGCACCGAATACATAAAAATACGGATTTTCGGTAGTGGAGGCGATCAGCGTTACTTTGCCGTTCTCTATGGATTCCAGCAGCGCCTGCTGCTGCTTTTTTGTAAAGTATTGGATCTCATCCAGGTACAGCAGCACCCCGTTGGGCGCCAAAAGCGTATCGGGCTGATTTAAGATCTCCCGCACCTCAGCCGTGGTGGCATTGGTGGCATTGAGCTTATGGAGCGTCCGCTTGGTCTGCGCCGCAATGATACTGGCCACTGTGGTCTTTCCAACACCGGAGGGCCCGTAAAAAATCATATTGGGGATCCTGCCGGACTCAATGATTCGCCGGAGCAGCTTCCCCTGCCCCAGTATTTCCTCCTGCCCGACCACATCATCCAGCGTTTTGGGGCGGATCTCATCCGCCAGCGGCTGATACATCCCGTCTCAATCCTTTCCCTGCGCATTTTATCCTTCACGGTATGCCTGCAAATTATTATACCACAAATGAAAAAATATGATATACTGAAAACAAACATTTTCACGGAGGAATACCATGGAAGTATCCGCTAAAGTTACAAATATCATTGAGGCGCTGAAAGCGCTCTATCCGGACGCCCTGTGTGCGCTGCACTACGGGAAGGACTATGAGCTGATGATCGCCGTTCGACTCTCCGCCCAGTGTACCGATGCACGGGTCAATCAGATTACCCCTGCCCTGTTTGCAAAACACCCCACCCTGCAGTCCTTTGCAGAGGCGGATATTGCCGATGTGGAAGAGCTGGTCCGCTCCTGCGGCTTTTATAAGCACAAGGCCCGTGATATCGTCCTTGCCTGCCAGATGCTGCTCCGGGACTATGACGGCAAAGTGCCCGACACCATGGAAAAGCTTCTAAAGCTCCCGGGCGTTGGCCGAAAAACTGCCAACCTTCTGCTGGGCGATATCTATCATCAGGAGGCCTATGTCTGCGACACCCACTGCATCCGCATCTGCGGCAAGCTGGGCCTCAGCCATGGAAAGGATCCCCAGAAGGTAGAAATGCAGCTGCGTCAGGTGATCCCCCCGGAAGAATCCAGTGACTTCTGCCACCGGATCGTGCTCCATGGCCGTGCCGTCTGCACCGCCCGGAACCCCAAATGCATGGAATGTACACTGGCGCCCTTCTGCGACTTTTTCACAGGGCTCCAAAACGTCGGAGGAGAAGCATGAAGCGGCCGCTCCGCATCAGTCTTTGGGTGCTGTTTTTGCTCTATTGCGGGATTCTGCTTCGGATCACAGTGTTCCGTTCCAGCTTTGGAAGCTATCCGCTGTTTTCCCATGGGCAGATTGCGTGGGTTCCCTTTGTTGGACTGATCCAGATTCTCCACAACAGTCTCAGGGTCTTCCTGTATCTCTTCATCGGGAATCTCATCTGGTTTGTTCCTTTTGGCCTTCTCGTGCCCCTGCTCACAAAGGCAAAGACCTCCACGATTTTCTATGGTTTTTTACTATCTGTCTATATCGAAGTGAGCCAATACATATTTGGCACCGGGGTCAGTGAAGTAGAGGATCTGATCCTCAACACCATGGGCACCGCCATGGGCTACAGCCTGTTTCTGCTGCTTCGCAGGATATCCCGCAGACGAAAAAGCTCTGCCTAAAACGGAACCTTTTTCCTTTCTCTCCGTCTACAGAGATATCAGCAGGAAAGGATGTGACTCCATGCAATCAAAATTGACTCCCGCTTCTCACTATTCCGCCCCCAAATACCCCACCAAAGAGGCCGTAACCGCAAATCCCCAGCTGCTTTCCTATATCCCCCGCCGCTGGGCCAAAAATCCATATGTTTTGACTGCACTGAGCCTTGTAATGGCTGCGGGCCTTACCGCCTGTGGAAGTGCGCAGGAATCTGAATCCGATTTTTCCTTCCCTTCCCCCGCCGTTTCTGATTCTCCTTCCACCGATTCCGTGGACAATGCACAATCCGAATCTGACACACTGGACATCCCCATTTTTGCCCACGGCACAGGCCGAGGCGGCTATGGATGTGAAAGCGTTGCGCCGCCGGTATTTCTCTCTGAGGAAGAGGCCATGCAGGTCATTGCGGAGGAGTGCGCCGCCCAGGGCATCGATATTTCCGGCACCAAAACCATCTCCGGTACCTTCCCTGCCACTTCTCTGGTACCAGGCAGCGACACCGGCGATACCTATACCGGCTCCCTCACTTTAGACGGCTACAGTGAAGACCTGGACCTTGGCATTGAATTTGTCTCCTCGGAAGATATTCTGGACTGGGAGGCCCCCAGTGGCATGCATGCCACCGTAGACGATTTCCGTTTGAAGGACACCGCCCAGCGGCTCAGCGATGCCACGGAGCGTGTGGCGGTCTTCTATGATCCTACCGCCAGCAGCTATGAGGATTTTACCGGCTCCAACGAGGAATCCTATGTGGAAAACGGCAAAGCCCAAAGCCTTGAAGCGCTTCGGGAGCAGGTGCGGGACTTTCTCCAGTGGCTCAAGGCCCAGGGGGTGATTTGATGCACCTGACCCTGCATCTCACCGATGCCTGCAACCTCCGGTGCACATACTGCTATGTCCGTCAGGATACCCATGCTATGACGCCGGATACCGCCAAAGCAGCCATAGATCTGGCCGCCGCAGATCCCGGCCACCACGGCATTATCTTTTTCGGCGGAGAGCCGCTGCTTCAGCGGCAGCTGATCTACGACACCGTATACTATGCCGAAGCGCTGGGCCTCCCGGGGAAATTTCACTATAAAATCACCACCAACGGCACCCTGCTGGATCAAGAATTTCTGGAGTTCTCCAAGCAGCATCAGGTCTTCATCGCCCTGAGCCACGATGGAACAGCACAGGATATCTGCCGGGTTCATCCGGATGGCAGCGGCACCTTTCAGCAGTTGGAGCCAATTGCAAGGCAGCTGCTGCAATACCGTCCCTATGCCCCGGTAATGATGACCGTTTCCCCAGCCACCGTAGATCAATACGCCAATGGCGTGGATTACCTCTACCAATTGGGCTTTCGGTATCTCATCTGTACCATCGATTACAGTGGCGAATGGACGGAAGCCGCCTTTCGTGCACTGGAACGTCAATACAAGCGTCTGGCCGTCTGGTATCAGGAGCTTACGCTGCGGGAGGAAAAGTTCTATTTCTCCCCCTTCGAGGTCAAGATATCCTCTCACATTCACCAGCGCACCTATTGTGCCGAACGCTGTGAGCTGGGGAAAAAACAGCTTTCCGTCGCCCCAGACGGCGGGATTTTCCCCTGCGTACAGTTTGTGGGCCATCCGGAATATCAAATTGGCGATGTGTTCTCCGGCATTCAGCAAGAAAAACGGCAGCAGCTCTATGCCATGAATGAGCAGACACCGTCGCCCTGCGACCGATGTAAGATCCAAAGCCGCTGCAATCATCACTGCGCCTGCCTGAATTTGCAGTCCACCGGAGATTTCCGTCAGATCTCGCCGGTGCTGTGCCGTCACGAGCGGATGGTTCTTCCCATTGCGGACCGACTTGCGGAAGCTCTATATCGGAAACGCTCCGGCGCATTTCTGCAAAAGCAATACAACGATATGTATCCGGTGCTCTCCTATGTGGAAGACCGGATACCATAAAAGAAAGCGCTGAAGCTGCGGAACTGTTCCACTGTTTCAGCGCTTTCTATCTCTGTTATGGAATTTCCACCAGCGGCGGTATGGATGACCATGGCCCCAGCCGCTCAGGCATAGCAGAAAAGCAGCATTGTTTTCCCGTTTTCGGGTGATAAAAGGTGATCCGTGCCGACCATAGGGCAATCTGTCCGCTGCCGCCGCCATATCGGCCGTCTCCCAGCAAGGGGTGCTTTCGGGATGCAAATTGCACCCGAATCTGATGGGTACGGCCGGTATGCAGCCGAACCTGTACCAGACTGCTGTCATTCCGGGTATCCAGCAGGCAGTAGGATAGCCGCGCCTTTTTTACACCGCCCCGCATGCGCTTCACCACAAAGGATTTATTCTTTCGGACATCGTGAAGCAGAAGATCTTCCATTTCACCGCTTTCCGGCGTGACCGCCCCATGCACCGCTGCCAGATATTCCTTCTTCATATTCCCCTGCTGGATCTCTTTCCCCAAGGCTCCAGCAGCTTCTGAGGTCCTCCCGTAGACCATAACACCGCCTACCTGCCGATCCAGCCGATGAACCGGATAGAATGTGCCCCCCAGCTGTGCTTCCAAGCAGGTAAGCATGGTCTCCTCCTCGGGCTTCCCCGCCTGCGAAAGCACGCCTGCCGGTTTCACACATACTGCGATTGCGTCATCCTTATATAAAATCTTAATCTGCCGGTTCATGGCCGCACCGCCTTTGCATTCAAAATGGGGCGACAGGATGCCGCCCCATAGGATTTATTCTGTTCTCTCATCGCCCCAGAAGAACAGCGCTACAGTCCCCGGGCCGGTATGACTGCCGATGGTAGTGCCCACACTGTAGATCTCCACCTTGCCGCAGAGCTCTGGAAATCTTGCTTCCACCAGATCCGCAACCGCTCTGGCATCCTCGTAGCATCCGGAATTGGAGATATAGCACTTGCCGCTGTAGTGGAGGCCATCCTGTGCATGCTCCTCCATCTTCTGCACAATGGCCTCAATGACCTTCTTCTTACCCCGGATCTTATAACGGGGGATCAGGCGGCCAAGGTTATCCATGTTCAGCAGCGGGCAGATTTTCAGCTTGGTGCCAAACCAGCCGCTGGCCTTGGAGATTCTTCCGCCCTTTACATAGAAAGTGAGGTCGGTGGAAAAGAACCAATGGTGCAGCTGAAGCCGATGGGCCCCCGCCCATCCATAGAGCTCTTCCAGACTCAGTCCAGCATCCCGGAGATCCGCCAGCTTATCCATAAACAGCCCATAGCCCGAAGACGCACCCAGCGAATCCAGCACCATAATCTTCCGATCCGGATACTGGGCCTCCAACAGCTCTTTGGCTGCGTTGGCAGAGTTTACGACCCCGGAAATACCGGAGGACAGGCATACATGCATAATGTCCAGCCCCTGCTCCAGAAAAGCAGTGAAATAGGCCACAAACTCATCCACATTCACCTGTGAGGTCTTGGTATCTGCGCCATCTGCCATGGCCTGATAAAACTGGTCAAAGGGCATGCTGGCCCCCAGATCGTCCGCATACTGGACGCCGTTCATTTCATAGTGAAAGCAAATATAATGAATATCCCGGTTCTGGAAATGCTCCCTGCTGAGGTCTGCCGTGGAACAGCAGCTGAGTATATAGCGCATAATGCTTCCTCCTGTTTTCCGCCGTACGGATATGGCGTTACTTTATCATTATTATAATGATATCGCAATCGAAAAGCAACCAAAAATTGTGCACGTCCGCTCTTTCTGCACAATCCACTGGCGTCAGGATTTCACTTATGATACAATGTTGGAAAAGCCCGTATCATTTAGCGGTTAATATCCCGCCAAACAGCAGATTGGAGGCAGCCTTATGAAACAGGCCGCAATGAAAATCATCGCCCATATCCGCAGTGATTTCCCCACAAAATTTGGAATCCCCCGCCAGAGTGGTCTGGTAGAAGACCTGACCGCACAGATCGTCTTTACCCCGGAATACCGGGTGCCTGAGGCCGTCCGTGGGCTGGAGGATTTCTCCCACATATGGCTCATCTGGCAGTTCTCAAAGGCCGTCCGGGAGGATTGGTCCCCAACGGTGCGCCCACCCCGTCTGGGTGGAAACACCCGTATGGGTGTCTTCGCCACCCGTTCCCCCTTCCGTCCCAACGCCATTGGCCTCAGCTGCGTCAAGCTGCTTTCCGTAGAACCCAGCACACCGGAAGGGCCGGTGCTTACAGTGGCCGGTGCTGATCTGATGGACGGAACACCGATTTTCGATATCAAGCCCTACATTTCCTATGCAGACTGTCAGCCAGATGCCACCGGCGGCTTTACGGATACCGCAAAGGACTTTCTATTAGATGTAGAATTTCCACCGGAGCTGCTGTCGCACATTCCCCAAGACCGGAGAGCGGCCCTGCTGGGCGTACTCTCCCATGATCCCCGCCCCTCCTATCAGCACAGCCCCCAGCGGGTTTACGGTATGGCCTTTGGAGATTTTGATGTGCGTTTTCGGGTGGAAGGCAGTACGCTGCATGTGGTAGATGTACAGCCTCGATAGATGCTTTTGTTTATTTCTGATTTTCGCTTCTTTCCTCTATGTTTTTTGCGCCGCGCTTGTGGGGCGTCACGCCCCATTCTGCCAGCGGATAGCGCTGCATGGCGCCGAATACATTTTTCTTGAGATGAGGATACTGATGTGACAAATCCCTGATCAGCGTCTTTACCTCTTCCCGGCGGGTGTGCTTGTCCGCAGGACATAGGTTTTCCACAACAGGAAGATTTTCCCGCTTAGCAAAGGCACGGATATCCTTTTCCTCAATATAGAGCATGGGGCGGATCTGGGTTACATCAGTACGGTCCAAATGTGTTACCGGCTGAAAGCAGCTGATCCGTGCCTCAAACAGCAGGCACATTAAGAACGTCTCCACCGCATCATCATAATGGTGCCCCAGTGCGATCTTATGGATGCCCTTTTCCCGAATGATCTGATTCAGGGCCCCCCGGCGCATCTTTGCACACATAGAGCAGGGGTTCTTTTCATGGCGGTAATCAAAAATGATCGGGCCGATCTCCGTCTTAACGATGGTATAGGGCACCTTCAGCTGGTCGCAGAATGCCTGTACCGGTGAAAAGTCCATACCTTCCAGTCCCAGGTCAATGGTGAACGCCTCAATTTCAAAGTGCTTGGGATAATACTCCCGCAGGGCCGTCATGAGCCGCAGCAGGGTCAGGGAATCCTTTCCGCCGCTGACGCCGATGGCGATCCGATCCCCTTCCTCGATCATATTGTAGTCCTCTACGCATCTGCGCAGAAGGCCGGTCATTCGCTGCATAATGGTACCTCCAAAGTGAAAATAGCAGGTTAGAATCCGAGTGATAAAACGAGAAATCGATAGATTTTAAGAGTTCTCTTTGGATTTCAGAAAAAACGTCAAAATTCCTGTTGACATCCGAAAATATGGATGCTAGAATAGCGGAGCGTTCTTTTGAGAATATTCTAGCATACGTGCGGATAATGTCAAAAGTTTTTTATTTTTCATATTGGAGGAGACAGAATATGTCCACTACTTTAGCAAAGAAGGAGACCGTTGAGCGCAAGTGGTACGTGATCGACGCAGCAGGCAAGCCTCTGGGCCGTGTCGCTGTTCAGGCCGCTACTCTGCTCCGCGGCAAGCACAAGCCCACCTTTACCCCCAACGTTGACTGCGGCGATTTCGTTATCGTCATCAACGCTGCAAAGGCTGAGCTCACCGGCAAGAAGCTGGAGAAGAAGCTGTATCAGCATCACACCGGCTGGATCGGCAACCTGAAGGAAGTTAAGTACGCTACCCTCATGGCCCAGAAGCCTGAGTTCGCTATGGAGCTGGCCGTTAAGGGCATGCTCCCCAAGAACTCCATCGGCAGATCCTCCATGACCCGTCTGAAGGTTTACGCTGGTGCTGAGCACAAGAATGCTGCTCAGAAGCCTGAGCCTTGGACTGCGATTTAATGGGAGGTAACGACTAATGTACGAGAGCAAAAGACAGTATCAGTACGGCACCGGCAGACGTAAGTCCTCCGTTGCTCGTGTTCGCCTGTATCAGGGCGGCACTGGTTCCATCATCATCAATGGCCGTGACATCGACGAGTATTTTGGTCTGGACACCCTGAAGCTGATCGTTCGTCAGCCTCTGGTTGCCACCAAGACCCTCGGCACCGTTGACATCGTCTGCACTGTAGCAGGCGGCGGCGTTTCCGGTCAGGCCGGCGCCATCCGTCACGGTATTGCCCGTGCCCTGCTTCAGGTTAACCCCGAGTTCCGGGCTACTCTGAAGGCCGCTGGCTTCCTGACCCGTGACCCCAGAATGAAGGAGAGAAAGAAATACGGCCTCAAAGCCGCTCGTCGCGCTCCGCAGTTCAGCAAGCGAT
>CAUHNW010000028.1:0-39138 GCA_959607825.1 uncultured Oscillospiraceae bacterium
TTTGATGCTTATGGGTGTCTCATTATTCTGGCTGACACGTGAACAGTAACAAAATTCGGCCGCAAGTCTTGATACTGTCCTGTTTATGGTACAGTTCTGAGTTTATAATACTCACAAAGGGATTTTTATACCCTTTTTCAGATACAAGGGGGTGTGGCAATGTCATACGCAGATGTGTGCGAGGCAGTTGAGTCTCTGCAGAGAAAGTACTGTGAGCGCGATCCGTTTCGCCTGTGCGCAGATATGGGTATCAAATTGCTCTATCAGCCGCTCGGAACAGACCCCGACGCCATCAAGGGGTTCTATCTTGAGAGCAAGCGGATACGCACGATTACCGTCAACTGCAACCTGCCGGTCGTTATCCAAAGGATTATCGTTTCGCATGAGCTGGGGCACGCAGTACTTCATCGCATATTATATTCTCCATGGACAGCTTCAATTTGCTCTGCCATCATACGGGATTCTTCCAGCGTAGGCATCCTCCGATGATTTGAAATCCAGGCCCCATACAGCACCAAGAATTTCACAAACGGCCTGCACTTCAGCGGAACTCCCCCTTCCGGCATGGTTAAGTAAATAGCCCGTTCAATAAGCGTATCTTCAATGGGCAGGAACACAACACCCGGCAGTGTGTTTTGAATATTGTCCTTGTGCATCTGACTGACACTGATGGGAACCAGCGCCACTCCCAGGTTGTACTGTGTGGCCAACGCAATGGTCTCTTCATCATTCACCTCATAGGTTTTGGTCAGAGAAATTCCCGCAGCTGTCAGCATTTTTTCTGTCTCTTCCCGGTGAGAGTATCCTTGCTTAATTACGATGAACCGTTGACCCATCATATCCGATACTTTAACCGTAGATTGCACCGCAATCGGCTGCTTTTTACTGACCATCAGATCCATTCTCTCCCGCAGCAGCAGGATACTCTTCATGGCAGGATCCTTATTTTCAGTTGGGGTGATACACAAATCTGCCCCACCGCTGTGCATCAGGCGCATTGCTTCTTCTCGGTCGGCACGGATATGTTCAATCTTAGTCTCCGGGAACAGACTGGTATAGCGGGTAATTGCCTCAATGGAGAAATCAACCGCCTCTACCGCCACTCGAATGGTACTGTTAGCCTCCGCGGACATGGTACGGCACTCAGAAACCAGTTTTGTCAGATTTTCCAGGATCTGTAGCGTTCCCCGATAGAACATCAATCCCTCTTCCGTCAACCCCAGCCTGCGCCCCTGCTTATAGAACAGCGTGAACCCCAGTTCGGCTTCCAATTTCTTTATCGACACGCTCAGCGTCGATTGGGAAACGTGCAGCGCCTCCGCCGCCTTCAGCATGGTGGCGTTTTTTACTATTTCAGCAAAGTATTGTAATTGCAGCAATTCCACAAAGAGGACCTACCTATTAACAAAATTCAACTATTTCATGATTATTATATATTAGACAAAATTTTTAATCAAGGTTACAATATAGCCATTAAAAAGAGCTCTTTTTTGTGCATTCTGCAAAAATCAAACAGCAAATCAGCCTGGATTTCCAGATCCAGATAAAGAACGGAGATAAGGTGCATGAACATAACAATCAATTACCATCCTCTGTCCGGCCCTATGAGCGATGGTATGAAAAAAATCAATGGGCTGCACGACCAACATACCGCAGACGGAGCGGGTGGACCGCCTCCTTTACCGGAAAAGCTTCCGCCTGAAATCCCCTCCGGCATATCCGTCAGGGAATCCGCTGTGGCCGGAGTCCCCTGTCTGGCTGTAGATGCAGGTGGAAGTAAACCGAACGCCTTTTTGTACATCCACGGTGGGGGGTTTATGTTTGACAGTGCCAAAGAAGGGCTGCATATCCTGATTCGTGCCGCCGAGCTTTACCATGTAGACGGCTTCTCAGTTGACTATACCCTGATGCCCAACGCCTTCTATCCAACGCAGCTGGAGGAATGCGCCGCAGTATATCAGCAGCTGATTGCAGACGGATATAAAAACATTGTGGTGTCCGGCTTTTCTGCTGGCGCAAACCTGGCCTTGGCACTGGGCTTCTATTGTATGCAGCACAAGCTCCCTCTGCCAAAGGGCATTGCGGCAATCTCACCGCCGCTGGATTTTACCGGCTTCATCAAGCCTGAGACCCCCGATTATCTCAGCGGTGACAACGGCCTGGGTGCTGTGTATGCCAATGGTGCAGATCTGCACGACCCCTGTATTTCCAGCTTTTTTGCAGATTATAACGGATATCCCAATCTGCTTCTGGTTGCTGGAACAGGAGAAAGCCTGATAACCAGCTGCAAATGTCTGACAGGCCGGCTGCTGAGGGAAAAAACTGGTTGCCAGGTGACTCTGAGTATCTGGGAATCCATGAAGCATGGATTTGTTCTGGACAGCTGTTTTTACCCGGAGGCAGAGCCCGCTCGGGACTATGTTTTACAAACGATGTATCAATGGCTTCCACAAAATTGAGAAAGGGGAATAACCATGTTTAAAAATGTGAAAAACCCTGCCTTCAAGCGCAACGCAATGATTCTGCTGGTTCTCGGCATCTTAATGTACTATGTGTTCTGTGTCACCGTGGGCGAGCAAATCAGTATCCTGGCCACCTACCTTTCCGCCGAAACAGGCTGGAACCCCAATGCAATCGTGCTGCCCATTACATACGCAGGCATCCTTTCCATCGCATTTACCTTCCTGTGCAATACAGCGTTTATGAAATTTAATGCCAAGCACGTGATCGTGGGTGCAACTGCGGTTGTCGGCGTGGGCTTTGCTCTGATTGGCCTTTCAAGCACCATTTTAAATTTCACACTGTTTTTCGCCACGCTGTTTGTCATCAGATCCATCGTTACATTTTTGAACAACGGCTGCAACTATCTCTGCGGAAATTGGTTTTCTGAAAATCGGGGCAAGGCTCTGGGTGTGGTCACCATTGGCGGGCCTTTGTCAAGTGCAACCTTCATCGCGCTGGCTACCTTCGGAGTGAACAGTTCTCTGGGGTTCAGTGGCATCTATTACATCATTGGCGCGCTCATCGTGGTTATGGCCATTGTCATGGGAATCTTCCTGAAGAACTCTCCCGAGGAGATTGGCGCATACCCGGACGGCGCTGACAAGCCCTCCCAGGCCCTGCCGGATCAGCAGAAGAAGGAACCTGGAATCACAATTACCGCCCTCTTAAAGCGGGCAGACACATGGCTACTGGTACTTTCCTTTGGTCTGCTGGTCTTTGGTTCCAGCTGCATCACCGCGTTCTTTACTGCAACTATGATTGCAAAAGGGGTCACAGCGGGTTACTATCTGCCTGCTTTGACCGCCGGTGCCATTATCGGCATGCCAATCAGCTACATCCTGGGTATGATCGATGACAAATTCGGAACTGTCAAGGCCTCCCTCTGCCTTTGCGCACTGTATGTGGTGTGCTTCCTCGGCATTATCCTGACAAACGGAAACAACATTTTGACGATTATTATCGCCACCATCGGAATGGCCGGTGTCACCGGCGGCGCTCCCAATTTGACGCCCTCCATCAACTTCTATGTGTTCGGACAAAAGGATTATCTGGCTGCCACCCGTGTCATCGGTACGCTGCAGTCCATTATCGGCGCCTTTGCAGTCACGTTTATCGCGGCCTTTGTCTCCTCCGGACGAGCCAACACAGGTTATACCATTTTGATTGGCTTTGTGGCTGTTGCCGCTGTTGCTCTCATGATCATCGGCAAACTGCATCCTAACAAAAAATAATTCTCTCTCGTCTCTTAGATACACCAATCGCGAACCCAAACAGAATACTAGAAAACTGCCGGCTCCAGGATACCCTGGAAGCCGGCATGTTTTATGATCTCAGGACAGGCTCCCTGCAAAAGGAACCTGCGGATAAGGTAAGATAGAAAGGGCCGTTAAGAGGAGTTTCACTTATTCTGCCGTTTAACGAATACTCTAAAAATTCAACGATTACCCATAAGTTTAACGATTACTTCGGCTCAAAATGCCGAAAAAACCGTAAAACGCAGAAAAACCGCTGTGGAAATACTCCGCAGCGGTTGCTTTTTATGTGTCTGAAACTGCAAAAACCTTGATTTCATGCGGTTTCCGGGCATAGAAAAAGTCCACCGTAATTCTATCAAAATTACGGTGGACTTATGGCGGAGAGTTAGGGATTCGAACCCTAGAGACCTTTCGGTCTACAGCATTTCGAGTCTTTTATGCAACTGTGACGGGGGTGTCCGTTTTGGTGTCGTTTCTGTAAGCCCCGTACCCTCCGAAAGTCGCTTGAAATCAGGACTTTTCGCCCGGAAAGCCTTGCGGGACAGGCTTTTTTGAAAGTGGGTTCAAATCGGCATTTTTCCCGATTTTGGAGAGAAAGGATACGCCAACTACATATCCAGAGTTCAAATCTCAGAAAATTCAGGAGAGAACTACCGATTTTCAGGAGAGAACTCATGGAAAAATCCCAAAGGCTCAGAAAAAAGAAAAAGCCTGCAAACGGCAAAAACCGCTTGCAGACTGAGTTTTCTGGCGGAGTGGGTGGGATTCGAACCCACGGTACCCGAAGGTACAACTGATTTCGAGTCAGTCCCGTTATGACCACTTCGATACCACTCCGTGTATTTATCTTCACATCAGCCCTCAAAAACACCTCGGAAAAAGGAGAGAACTGATGGAGAGAACTAAGGGATATTTACTTTTCAATGATAGCTGAAAAGCCCCGTAAAATCAAGGTTTTTCAGAGGTGAGCTTCCAAAAATGTCATTCGTTTTCGAGTCAGTCTCGTTATGACCACTTCGATACCACTCCACGGAATGCCATATTAGAATACCCGATATTCTCCCATTTGTCAACTAAAATCAGCCGTTTCAAAGAGATCCCACGGCATTTTTCCCGGGGGTGGTGCAGAAAAATCCATGGTCTCCCCTGTCTCGGGATGCACAAAGCGCAGTCTATGGGACCACAGTGCGATTTGTGGGATCTCATCGGGGACGCCATATTTTTTATCTCCTGCCAGCGGGATGCCATGGAAGGCACACTGACAGCGAATCTGATGGGTGCGCCCCGTATGCAGCGTAATATTCAGAAGACTTAGCCCGTCCCGTTCCGACAGCTTTCGATAGTCCAATTGCGCAGGCTGCACATTCTTTCCGGGCGCCGAAACCACAAGGGTCATCCGTTTTTCTCTGTCACGGAGCAGCAGATCGGAAAAGCTCCCTGTCTCCTGCGGCGGCGCTCCATGCACCACCGCCAGATATTCCTTATGAAACCGGCGTCCCGCCATCTCCGCCGAAAGCCTTCTGGCTGCCTCCTGAGACCGTGCAAATACCATCAGGCCACTGACTGCCTGATCCAACCGATGAACCGTCCGTACGCATGCCTGAGGATCTCCCAGATACTCCCGCAGCAGTTGGGGCATTCCCCTGGGCTCATTGGTCGACAGCACCCCCGCGGGCTTGATGGCCACGATGATACGCCGGTCCTGATAAATAATCTCCATTCGTTGCTTCCTCCCGGTGTACCATACCGTTCCGTTCATCCCGCCGCCAGAAAATCCTCCACCACATCCCGGAACGTCAACGTTGTAACGGCTCCGGCCACAAGCTTTTCAAAGAGCGATCTGGCCTGGAGCGGCTGATTGGTGATATCCTGAATGGTTATGGACGTACCGCTGCTGCGGTCACAAACGGTAATGCCGTATTCCAGCCCAAGCGCCCCGGCAGGTTCTGCCTGAAGGGTATAGGTCATGGCAAGCCGTCCATGGTCGCCTTCTACATAAATGGTCTCTTTTCTAAGCTCGATCATCACGATTCCTCCTTTTCCTGCCTCTATTGAATCATAGATTCGTCAGAAAGGAAAGAAAAAGAAACCGCAAGTTTCGACAAAATATACAGATACTGGATCCTTCAAAATTTGAAGTTTTCGGCAATTTTTTCTGCGATCCGAATTCCGTCCGCAGCTGCCGACATAATGCCCCCGGCGTACCCGGCCCCTTCTCCGCAGGGGTAAAGGCCCCGAATCGTGCTCTGTCCCGAAGCATCCCGAGTGATCCGTACCGGACTAGAGCTTCTGGTCTCCACGGCAGTGAGTACCGCATCCGGGTCGTCAAAGCCCCGCAGCTTTTTCCCCAGCATTGGGATCGCCTGCTCCAGCGTACCGGTCATCAGCGGTGGAAGACACTGGTGGAGATCCGTCCACCGGACGCCGGGCCGATAGGATGGCTTTACGGCCCCCGGGCCCCGTGAGGGACGGTGCGCAAGAAAATCCTCCACCCGCTGGCAGGGAGCCGAATAGTCCCCGCCGCCCAGTTGAAAGGCGGCCTCCTCCAGCTTTTCCTGAAGCATTACGCCGCCCAGTGGATGCTCTGTCCCAAAGTCCTCCGGCAAAACAGACACCAGCAGTCCTCCATTGATGTTCTCCTCGTCCCGGGCATGGTTACTCATACCATTGGTACACAGTCGTCCCTGCTCTGAAGCCGCAGCCACCACCATCCCCCCGGGGCAGACACAGAAGGAAAATGCTCCTCTGCCTGTTTCCGGATGACAGGAGAGCTTATAGGAGGCTACAGGGAGCCCAGCGATCTCCGCACCATATTGGGCAATGGTGATATTCTTTTGCAGATGCTCAATACGGACGCCCATGGCAAACTGCTTCTGCTCCATGGGGATCCCGGCGGCATAGAGCATCCGGAACGTATCTCTGGCGCTGTGTCCCAGTGCCAGAACAATCTGATCCGTTTCAATTGTATGCGGTCCATCCGGCCCATTGACCTTTGCCCCTGCAATGCCGCCGTCCTCGATCGAAATTCCGGTCAGTTGATGTCCAAACCGCACCTCAGCGCCCAGCCGGATCAGCTCCTGCCGGATGTTTTTCACGACTGTCCTCAGATAATCCGTCCCTACATGGGGCGCAGCCTCCCATAGTATCTCACGGGGCGCACCAAACTCCACAAACTGCTCCAGAATATAGCGCATCCGGGGATCATTGACCCCGGTATTGAGCTTTCCATCCGAAAACGTCCCTGCGCCGCCCTCGCCGAACTGAACGTTGCTGGCGGGATCCAGCGATCCTGTTTTCCAGAACGCCTCCACATCCGCAGTCCGTTTGTCCACATCAAAGCCCCGCTCCAGCAGAATTGGTCTTGCTCCGGTTCTGGCCAGCATCAGCCCACAGAACAGCCCCGCAGGGCCGGTGCCTACGATCACAGGGCGTTTTGCAAACCGCAGATGCTGTACCGGAAACTGATAGCTTTTTTCCTCATAGCGGGATACCTTTTTGCTGCGGCACTTTTTCAGCACCTGATTTTCATGGGGGACCTGCACCCCCAAGGTATACACCAGCGCCACATCGTCCTTTTTCCGAGCATCCACAGACCGTTTCAGCACACGAAAGCCCTGAATCTCACAGCCCAGCTCCCGCTGTGCCCTCTTTGTCAGCTGGGACTCCGGCTGCCCCGGTGCCAGCCGAAGTCCCTGAATTTTAATCACCGGTGAAAACCGCCTCTCTCTTCTCCCGGAAGGCTGCAATGCCCTCCTTGCAGTCATGACTCAGCAGCAGCGGCCCCTGCTGCCGTTTTTCCTCCTCCAGAACTTCTTCCAGAGAGAGTTCTTCCGCCCGATTCAGCAGCGATTTCGTTGCAGCCATTGCCAGCGGTGCTTTCTTGGAGATCATCTCCGCAAAGGCCAGCGTCTCATCCAGCAGCTGATCCCCGGGATAGACCCGGTTGACAAAGCCCAGTTCCTTGCCCTCCTGTGCCGTCACAGGTCGTGCAGTAAACATCAGCTCCTTGGCCAGATGCCGCCCCACAGCCTTTTCCAGCAGATAGTGGCCCCCGCAGTCCGATGCAATGCCCACATTGACGAAGGACTGGATAAACTTTGCTTTCTCCGATGCAAAGACCATATCGCAGGCCAGTGCCAGATTAAAGCCCGCACCGGCAGCCGCACCGTTCACCATGGCAATGGTGGGCGTTTTCATACGGAACAGCGCTTCCACGGCCTCATTGGCCACCCGCATATTCTCATCGCTCTTTTCCTGCGAATCACAGTCCATCAGCACCCCAAGATCGCCGCCTGCGCAGAATCCCCGGCCGGAGCCGGTGATCACCACGCAGCGCACCTGCGGATCTGCATCCAGCCGCTTCAGGGTCGCTGCCAGCGTTTCAAGCAGTTCATTGTTAAAGCAGTTAAGGGTCTGGGGACGGTTCAGATAGACCACCGTGACCATATCATGCTTTACCGTAATAATCGTATCCGACATTGTTTTGTCCTCCTTCTTATTCTCTACGTCCATGTCTCCCAGATCTCGGGATGATAACCCACTGTGGCTTGTTTCCCGTTACGTACCACCGGCAGCCGAATCAGGCTTTGATTGTCAAAGACCTTATCCTCCTTGTCCCGGTCACTTGCAAGATAGCGCAGGAGATCCAGATCAGGGCTTTTACTTTCCCAGTCCACCAGATTTTCGATACCGCCTACCGCCCGGAGGATATTGTCAAACTCGCCGCCGCTCATACCGAATTTCTTCATATCGATCATCTGATATTTGATGCGCCGCTCCTTAAAATAGCGCTCTGCCTTCCGGCTGTCGGCAGATTTCGAGGAGCCAAAGATCTGAATATTCATAGTCCCAGCTGCTCCATGACCTTCTGGCAATCGTCAGCCGCCTTGGTATTGGGATTTGCAAACAGGATCGTCCCATCCGCACCCACCACATAGCTGGTACGCACCACGCCCATGGACACCTTTCCATAGTTTTTCTTTTCCTGCCAGACATCAAAGGCGGTAATGGCAGCTTTTTCCACATCACTCAGCAGGGTAATGGTAAGTTCGTATTTTTCCTCAAAGCGCTTATGGGACGCAACCGAATCCTTGGAAACGCCGAAAACCCGATACCCCGCCGCCTCAAATTCCGAAAGGCGCTGGGAATAGGCCTGCGCCTGCTTGGTGCAGCCCGATGTGGAATCCTTGGGATAAAAATAGATCACATACGGGCATCCGGCCAGTGTTTTGGAATCCACCATTGTTCCATTTTGATCCGGAAGACAAAATTCCGGCGCTTTCATTCCTGCGTTCAGCATTGCAATGCCTCCTTATCCTTTAATAAATAACCTGCATCAGGCAAAGTCCCTGTGCAGGTGCCGTAAAACCGGCCTGTGTACGATCTCCTGTTTCCAGTGCCGGAAGCACAGAATCCGGCGTACGCTTTCCAAGTCCCACTTCAATCAGGGTACCTGCAAGGATCCGCACCATATTATAGAGGAACCCGTTCCCCCGAAAGGTCAGTGTCACCCGCTCCCCCTCCCGGCAAATCTGGATTTCTGCCAGATGCCGAACCGTGGATTTCTTTGTTCGTCCGGTGGAGTAGCCCCGAAAATCATGGGTACCCAAAAGCAATCCCGCCGCCCGCTCCATAGCCGCAAGATCCAGCGGCTCGGCCAGATGGTAGGAATACTTCCGCCCAAATACATCCTTATTGGGACTGTTCTGAATGGTATAACGATAGACCTTCTCTCTGGCGCTGAACCGGGCATGGAATCGCTCTGCCGCAGGCCGAAGAGACAGAATCGAGATATCCTCCGGCAATACCTCATTGAGCCGTTGCCGGAATGTCTCGCAGTCAACCCGAGCCTCCGTCCGAAAATTAGCCACTTGCCCCATGGCATGAACACCTGCATCGGTACGTCCGGAGCCTGTGATCTCTGTGGGACATTCCAGCAGGCGGGATATGGCCTGCTCCAGCCGGTACTGAATGGTAGAGGCGGTATTCCCCTGCCGCTGCCAGCCGGAATATCTGGTTCCATCATAGGAAATGGTCATTTTATAGTTCTGCACGCTGCCCGCCTGCCTTCCCTCTATGACTTTAACTGAAATCAATAATTGCATTCATTATACAACAGATCCGTGCGATTGGGAAGGCTAAGATTCCACTCCGTGGGATTTCATCGGCTTCAGATGCCAGAATTTACAGATTGCAGTTGACAAAGCGTTTTGGTTGTACTATCATCTTAATAGTTGACATTTCATCTATACACGAATCAATGGAGGAAACGCTATGACCAAGAAATCCTTTCAACCAGATCGGATTTTAAGCTATTTTCGCATGGAATGGTTTTCCCTGCTGCTGGTAACCGTCTCTGGTCTCATCTACAATCTGGGGCTGCTGGCCGGCCCGTGGTTTGAGGGCAAGATGACCGGCTGTCTTGTGGGCATTCTTGAGGGTACCGGCACCTTTTCCAATATGCTGACGCTGGTCATCGGGTATGTCATTGCCATCGGCGTTGTGCAGGGCGCCCGTTACCTCAAGCGCTTTTATGTGCGCCGTTTTGCCAACAACGTAAACCGCAGCATGAAGGGGATTCTCTACGGGAATCTGGTAGAGAAAAGCCGCAAGGAGCTGGAAGAAGAAGGCGCCGGAAGTATTATGACAAAGGCAATTCTCGATGTGGATGACTGCGCTGAGGGTATGCGGAAGTTTACCACAGAGATCTTTGACACCGGCGTTGCGCTGGCTGCTTATGCGGGAATGCTATTATACTACGACTGGCGTTTGGCAATTCTCTGTATGCTGCTGCCGCCCATCTCCTATACGGTGGCGGAAAAAATGAAGTGCATCATTCAGCGCACCGGTGCCGCCTATAAGATCCAGTCCGGCATTCTCAGCGCTGCCACGCTGGATTGCGCCTCCAACGCCATCACCTATCGTGTCTTTGGCTGTGAGACCCAGCGCAAGGAGGTCTATGAGGAAAATCTGGACGCCTATGAGAAGTCCGCTGTGCGAGCCAACATCTGGAACGCCGCCCTGCCGCCCATCTACAAGGTGATCTCCATGGCGGGCTGCCTGTTCATTCTCTATTTTGGCGGCCGCAACGTGCTTGGCAGCGGGTGGAAGGCTTGGGACGTGGCCGCATTTACCACCTTTCTCTCCTGCTTTACCAAACTCTCTACCAAGTCCTCCAGTGCCGCCAAGCTCTTTAATGCCGTTCACAAAGCACAGGTCTCCTGGAAGCGGATCCGGCCTCTTATGAAGGAAACCGCCGTATCTGAAGTCTCTGACGCCCAGCAGCCCGGTGCTTTGATGGTCTCCCAGCTCTCCTTTTCCTATCCCAACGGGAAAGCCGTCTTTGATCACCTGAGCTTTTCCGCACAGCCCGGAGAGATCATCGGCATTACCGGCCCTGTAGCCTGTGGCAAATCCACACTGGGCAAGGTCTTTCTGTGCGAGTATCCCTATCAGGGCAGCATCCAATTTCACGGACAGGAGCTTGGAGATATGGCTCGGACGGAGCGAACCGGCATTGTGGGCTACTTGGGACATGACCCGGAGCTGTTTAACGACACCGTCTCCAATAATATCCTCATGGGAGATTCCCAATGCGACGTCCAGCGTCAGCTTAAAATGGTATGTCTGGATGAAGAGGTTCGTAATATGGAAGAAGGCACCGATACGCTGGTCGGCAGCAGCGGCATACGCCTCTCCGGCGGTCAGGCCCAGCGTCTGAGCCTTGCCAGAACACTCTGCCATATGCGTCCGGTTCTGGTGCTGGACGATCCATTCTCCGCACTGGACCGCAGCACCGAGGAACAGATCTTTACAAACTTAAAGGCAGAGACATCCCGCAGCATCGTGCTGCTCATTTCCCACCGGCTATACCTGTTCCCCAAAATGGATCAGATCATCTGGATGGGCAGCGGCACTCCCATAGTCGGCACCCACCAGGAGCTGATGGATACCGTTCCCGAATACGCCGCACTGTTCCACGCACAGGAAGGAGGTCACGCACATGAAGCCCGCTAATTCCGCTGTACATACGATCTTTGAGACCATCCGGGAGAAGAAGCTTCTGTCCCTTGGGATTCTTCTCTCCGTCTGCAGTGCCGTGGTGTTTTCCCTCTTTCCGCCGCTGGTGCTTGGACGCTTTATTGATACCATCACCGCAGGGCATCCGGCAGGCTTTTCCATGGTTGCCGCCTACTTCGGTCTGCTGGCCCTCACCGGTGTGATGGAGTCGCTCCGTGAAGCTCTGCTCACTGTCTTTGGTCAGAAGATCACCCACAATCTCCGCAGCCGCATGATGGATAAATTCACGCATCTAACCGCTGACACGCTCAACAGTCTGGATCCTGGCGCCATGGTCTCCCGGTTCGTGGGCGATGTGGACACTGTGGAAAATCTCTTCACCTCCGGCATCATCAGCATGTTTGCCGATGCCTGCCGCATCATCAGTACTCTGGTGGTCATTGGCATGCGGAATCTGGGTCTGACTCTGGTGCTGCTGGTGCTTCTGCCGCTGCTGTTCTGGTTTACCCGATATGTCCAGAAAAACATGCTTGCGGCCCAGCTGGAGAACCGCAAGGCAGTCAGCCGAGCCTCCAGCTTCGTCCCGGAAACGCTCCATAACATCCGCACCATCCACACGCTGGGGAAGGAGCAGTATGCTGCAAAGCGCTATGACGAATATATCGGTCAGAGCTATGCCGCCATGGAAAAGACCAATTTCTATGATGCGGTATACTCCCCCGTAATTCTGATCCTCAATGCCATTGTGGTGGCTGTGGTCATGCTGCTCTCTGCCTCTGGCAATCCCACGGTACTAACGCTGTTTGGTATGTCTGCCGGTACGGCTGTAGCGGTTATGAACTATATCTCCCAGATCTTCACTCCCGTAGAAAGCCTCGGCATGGAAATCCAGACCATCCAGTCTGCCATTGCAGGTGTCCGCCGCATCAACAGCTTTTTCGCACTGCCGGAGCTGGCCCCCAAAGCTGCCCATCACCCTGCCACAGCTCGAAATGCCGATGATCCGCTGGTCTCTCTCCGGCACGTTACCTTTGGCTATGATGATCGCACCGTACTGGACGATTTGAGCTTTCAGGTAATGTCCGGGGAACAGGTCACGCTCTCCGGTCGTACCGGCGCAGGCAAAAGCACCATTTTCAAGCTGCTGCTGGGTCTGTATTCCCCGGACAGCGGCACTGTGGAGATTGGCGGCCAGCCTGCCGCAGATATCCCCGACGGCGAGAAGCGGAAGCTTTTCGGATATGTGGAGCAGAGCTTCCATATGGTGCCCGGAACGGTAAAGGATCAGATCACACTGTTCGATCCCGCCATTTCTACCGAGCAGGTATATACCGCCGCAAAGCTCACAGGGCTCCACGACACCATAATGGCGCTGGATCAGGGCTACGATACCCCCTGTACGCCGGAGCTGTTCTCTCAGGGACAGTGGCAGCTGCTTTCCATCGCCCGCTCCGCAGCCGCTGAACCTCAGCTTCTGCTGCTGGACGAGATCACCGCAAATCTGGATGCCGAGACAGAAAAAGCCGTTCTCGGTGCACTGAAGCGTGTTTCCGTAAACCGCACGGTGCTGTCCATCTCCCACCGTGTCACCGCCGAGACCGGGAGGATCATTCCAATCGGTAATCAGCCGGTGTCCTGACCTTCTAACTGTTGATTTTCGCCCCCGAATGAGCAGAACCTCTCATTCGGGGGCATGTTTTATTGCCGCAGGTACAAATGTCTGCTTTGCAGCTTCCTTAAAATATGATAAGATAGCATTGGAAGGAGGCGTCTTCCTTGGCAAAACAAAAACCATCTCTGAACACAATTTATATTTCAGGCCGTCTGCGGGACGCACTGGCGCCGATTTCCTGCTATGCCCTTACCTCTGTGGTTGCCCCCATGGGTTACGGAAAGACCACAGCGGTAAACTGGTATCTGGATCAGTGTGACAGGAAACTGCCAATCCGGATCATTCGGATCAGCGTTTACTCTGATAATTTGACGATATTCTGGAAAAGCGCTCAGTCGGCTTTCTCCCATGCCGGTCTGGACCTTCTTTTGCACTACGACTGTCCCGGCGACCCTGCCGGATGCAGCATGCTCATGGACGCACTCTGCCACACATTTTCCGACCAAATCACGACCTATATATTTATCGACGACTTTCACCTGCTGACGGACAAGCGGATCACCGCATTTCTCTGTACGCTTTCCGGCCGGCTCCCCGCCTGTGTCCATCTGATCGTTGCCAGCAGGAACCGATTCCTATCCGGTGGTGAGATCCTCCAGCTGAGCGGCAGACTTCTGGAGATCACTGCTCAGCAGCTCCGCCTGCAGCAGCCCGAACTGGCGGCCTATGTCCATCGCTGCGGTGCGGATCTCAATGAACAGCAATTATCTTCCCTGCTCCACTCCAGCGAGGGATGGTTCTCTGCGGTGTATCTGAATCTATGTGCGTGGAACCAAACCGGCAGTCTCCCCGACCGTCATTCCACCATCTATGAAATGTTCGCCTTGGAAATGCTGGATCCATTGCCGGAGGCACAGCAGGAATTTCTTTCGGTCATGGGCCTTGCCGACGAATTTACCGCACAAATGGCAGGCTATATTACGGAAAATCCTGATACCGTTCCAATTCTCAATGCTCTGACCTGCCAAAATGCGTTTGTAACCCGTCTGCCGGACAGAAAAACCTATCGCTTCCATCACATGATGAAGGAATGCTCCGAGGCGGCATTCGCCAAGCTCAATGCAAGAAAACAGGTGCACTATCTTGACCGCTACGGCTTCTGGTATGCACAGCAGGGCCAGCTTCTCCATGCCCTTTCCGCATACCATAGATGCGAGAACTACGGCGCCATGCTGGATATCGTCCAGCAGGACGCAGGCATTCTGGTGAGCACACTGCAGCCGCAGTTGGTTCTGGACTGTCTGTCCCGCTGTCCGGAGCAGATCCTGCTAAACCATCCACTGGCGCTTCTTGTACTGATGCGTGTGATGTTCAACTGGAAGCAGATCCCGAATATGCTGAAGCTAAAGGATCAGTTCCTGCAATCCATTGCTGCGCATCCGGAGCTGCCGCAGGAGGAGCGGAGCAATCTTTTGGGCGAATGCGATCTTATCATAAGCTTTCTCATGTACAATGACATCTCAAAGATGAGTCGGCTCCACCGAAGTGCCAGTCAGCAGATGTCACGTCCCGCCGTAACCATTCGACAGCAGGGCGGCTGGACCTTCGGCTCTCCCTCCGTTCTCATGATGTTCCACCGCACCCCGGGCTGCCTCGCCGTAGAACAGGCCGAGATGAACGCATGTATGCCCCATTATTATCAGATCACAAATCATCACGGTCAAGGTGCGGAGCAGGTCATGGACGCCGAGGCGGCATTGATGCAGGGCAGATTTTCAGACGCCTTGATCGGCTTGGAGCAGACTTATGCCAGAATTCAGGGAAATGGTCAGGAGAGCATTGCGCTATGCTGTGATTTTCTGTCCATGCGGCTGTCTCTCTTTATGGATTTCCAGCCCCGCTATACCGTAGAAACCCGAAAACAGGCACTGATGCAGCAGTACAATCCCATGTGGCTCCACATCTTTGACAGCGTATGCGCCTACTACTATTCGCTGCTCCAGCAGCCGGAGCAAATCCCGCCGCTTTTCCGTGACCACAAGCTGGACACCGTCCATTTTCTGGCACCCGGAAAGCCTATGATGGATATGATCGAAAATCAGGTCTACCTGTCCCAGGGCGAATACGCCAGAGTCGTTGGGCGGAGTGAAGGACTGCTTGCCGCATGCTCCGGCCTCCATTATACACTGGTGGCACTTCACATCCGGCTGCAAACCGCCAGCGCCTACATGCAGCTTGGAAAACAGGCCGAGGCTCAGTCGCTCTTTCTGGATGCCGCTGCTGCCGCACAAAAAGACAACCTTTTC
Organism: uncultured Oscillospiraceae bacterium; assembly: GCA_959607825.1. Classification (GTDB taxonomy): domain Bacteria; phylum Bacillota; class Clostridia; order Oscillospirales; family Oscillospiraceae; genus HGM13006. The sequence goes on from CAUHNW010000028.1 coordinate 15,696, forward strand.
ATCCCTTTTGCGGAAAATTACCGCTATCTTACGGATTGCTGGAGCATCCCCGCATCAGCGCCCCTGTCGGGATTTCTCTCCCGTGCGGAAGCACTCGGGCAAATGTTCCAAAAACGCACCCTGCAGAGAAGCATGCCATACCACGCCTCCCCGCTTCTGTCCGAGCTGACACCACGTGAGCTGGAAATTATCGAACTGGCAGCCCAGCACCTTACCAACCGTGAAATTGCAGAGAAGCTGTTTTTAACGGAAGGAACCGTAAAGCAGTACATCAATCAAATTTACGGGAAGCTGCAAATTACAGGGGAAACCCGTACCAAACGAAAGCAGCTATTCGGTCTGCTCTCATCTAAGAACTAACCTTTGGTTAATATCTTTTCTCTGCGCCCCATCGTACAATAATCCTGTACGATGGGGCCGTTTTACGCATCGTAGAAAAGGAGGAAAAGATATGAAAGCCAGAAACATGATCCCACGCCTGATCCTGTCCGCCCTGTTTTTTCTGCTGCTGACCGCCTGCGGAAGTAGGGAAACAGCGATTTCCGTTTCCCTGGTGAACAGAACCGGCCAGGAGATTTCCGAGATCCACATCACCCCGGCAACCACCACCGAATGGGGCGATTCCCTGATCGAAGCTCCCCTGTCTGATCAGACAATCAAGTCTGTAACGCTGGGAAGCTTTACCCAGGAGGATCTATCCGCAGGCTTCAACATTCTCGTTTATAACGCCGACAGTGAGGTACTCTACACCGGAGATCTGGACGAACAGTGCTTTTCCCTGTCGGACGGCGATTTTCTGGTGTTTCTGCCGCCTGAGTCAGATACACTGCTGGATATCACGCCGGAATATGACAGTGCCAGCTATGATTTGTACGCTGGATCAAACGCCACAGGAGCATCCTCGTTGCTTGCACAGTCCGGTTCCGAGACACCGGAAATCGATCCCACGGAGGTCACAGGCAATTGGAAATACGATGCGCTGCCCTCCTATCTTTTGCTGGATGATGCCCGGCAGTGGTGTACATTGAATCTCTACACAGGTCAGGACGGCTTTGGCACCGTAACGCCGGAAGCAGACGGTCTTTGTCTCACAAAAGAAGACGGCACGGTTCTGACCACCCTGCAAAAAGACGATTCCGGCTGTCTGATCGATGCAGACGGCAACACGCTCTCCCCCATTACAGACGTCATTCTCCTGCCAAGCGGATTCGACGAACTGACGCAGACCGTAAGCTTCTCCGGTGACTTCTCCGGTGCCGCAATCGGATATCCGGCAGCCATGTACCCAGAAGACGCCCCCCTGCTCTCCGGCGGGCTGTGCTTTTCCCCGGTCATGGGGCCCGGTACTGACGACCAGTACGCCAGTATTCTGATTGGCTTCCACCCCACCAGCGGATATGATGACCAGATGACACAGGGCTATGGAGCCGCAAAGCCAGCCATGACCCAGATGTTCTCCGCTGTCCTGACGGAACTGTATGGCGACAGCGCACTGGAAATCGCAGCCGCAGATTGTTATGAGTTTGAGCAGTATTACAGCATCACCGGCACCATGCAGCTCGACGGCTCCGTGGTCTCCGGAGAGTTGACTGACGCACTCAGTGCAGCAGTCGAGCTGCGCTACTATGGCCCAACTGGATATGTTATGGTTGCAATCGCCATTGCCCCGGAGTCCCGGATCGATATCTATCGTGACACCTGCTGGAACATGCTTGCCAGCTGTACCTACAGCACCGACTGGATCACCGCCCCCAAGCCGGTCCCGCCCCAGCCCGCCCCAGCCCCCGACGGCAGTGATGCGCCGGAGGAACCCTACTACTGGTATGATGAGGACGGGGATATCTGGTATTGGAACGGAAGCGAAAATGAATTTATCGGCTTTGGAAGCGACTACTACATCGATGACGATGGGCAATACTATGAGTCCAATGATGCAGGCTGGGAAGATGACGGTGACTGGGATTACTACGATGCCACTGATCCATGGTCCGATCCCGGTGACACATGGGACGATGACTACTATGATGATTATGACTACTACGACGACTACGATGACTATGACGACTATGCCTATGACGATGAGGGCTGGGGCGATTACGCCGATGATGACTGGGATTACTAAGCCTCCAGCTTCTCGTTCAAAGCGCATATAATACATAGAAGCGGCCTCAGCGCACCTGCAATATCATGCAGAGCGCTGAGGCCATCATTTTTCTTGATCAAAGCTCCATTGCGGTCGTATAGGCACTGCGGACGGCCTGTTGTACGCTGGCAGCCTTCCGGCAATCTCCGATGGTACGGAAATACTGGCCCGCTGTACTGTAGCGCAGGGCCTCAGAGGTTTTTGCACGCATTCCCGCAGACAGGAGAACATCATCGCAGGGCAGAACATGCAAAACGCCCTCCTGATCCTGGTACTCTACCCCTTCAGGCCCAATGGCAGTACAGGTGCCGTTGAGTACAAAGGCGAAGTTCTCCTCTGCCTCCCATGCCTCCCGGATCATGCTGTAGTAATGTCCCCGGATGGCTTCCCGGGCCAGCGCATCGGTCATCTCCAAAACTGTGACCTTATGGCCTCTCCGGGCGAGATAGATTCCGGTTTCCACCCCGATTTCGCCGCCTCCAATCAGCACAATATTCTCTCCAAGGCCCTGATCATGGCCCAGAATTTCCAGCGCATAGTGCACGTTTTCGTTGTCGATCCCCGGAATGGGCAGCTTCACCGGCTGGGAGCCCACCGCCGCCAGCACTGCTTCAAAGCCCTGCTGTTCCAGCTGTTCTGGGGTGATCTCCGTATTCAAATGCACCTTGATATTGGGATTCTCCATGGTTTTCCGAATCAGATAGTCCTTGTAATCCCGCAGAGGCCATTTGAAGGACACATAGTCCGTATGCTTTAGCAGTCCGCCCAGTTTATCAGTCTTTTCAAACAATTCCACCGCATGCCCATGGTCGGCTGCTGTAATCGCCGCCATCATTCCTGCCGGGCCACCGCCAATCACCGCAGTCTTTCTCTTATGCCCCGAAGGCGTGACCCTTTCCATAAACGGACTCATGCCGTACTTGGGGTTTACGGTACAAACTGTCAGCCATGGATCACTGGGGCCGCCATTGATGCACTTATTACAGCGCACGCAGGGCACCAGATCCTCAGGCCGATGCTCCTCAATGCACTTTCCATATTCCGGATTGCTGATAAAGGCTCTAGCCATGGATACAAGATCCGCTTTACCAGCCGCCAAAATTGCCTCATTGGCGTCCGGATCAAAGAGGCCCGAGGATGCGGCAACCTTGATCTCCGGTCCGCCTTTTTTGATTTCCTCGGCCATGTAGGCCCATGGACGTTTCTTTTCCTCGTAGCCGGTGGGATGCTGCGGATCCAGTCGGGACGCCCGGACGGTCATGATATCCACCAGCCCCTTCATCTCCTTAGAGAAGGTGATGGAATCCTGAATGGTCCAGCCATCTTCTACAGGATCATGGCCGGAGATGGTCACTTCGATCAGGAAATCCTTTCCGCAAGCCTTTTTGATCCCACCGCACAGGAGCTTCGCAAAACGCATCCGGTTCTCAAGGCTCCCGCCGAACTCATCCGTTCGGACATTGGTCATGGGAGACAGGAACCGAGCCGCCATGGTAAACCGATAGCACATATGGATATTCACGCCGTCAAAGCCGCATTCCCGCATGGCCTTCACCTGAGAGATATAGCGGTCTATGGTTTCATAGATCATATCTTTGGGCATTTCCACAAAGGGCTCTGACAGCATAAACCGGATCTCCTGATTCTTCGCCGGATCAAAGGCTGACACATCATAGCCCTTCTCCGGGAAGGAGATCAGAAATCCATGGGCCAGCGAACCATGGAGATGGATGGCCTCCGCCATTTCACTCATCATGTTCTGGGTCAGCCCCTGCCGAACATCCCAGCCCCACATGTGACCATTTGGATCTGGGGGCGTCAGATAGTGGCCGCTGCAGGTCACTATGGCTGCGCCATTTTTCGCACGGTCCGCATAGCACTGGATCAATGTCTCTGTGGGATAATCCTGAGGCCCCTGGATCATTCCCGGTGCACTGGGCGGACAGATCATTCTGTTCTTCAGGATTCTCCCGCCCACCTCAATGGGCGAAAGAAGGGTCGGATAATACTGGTGCATTTTATTACCTCCATCTATCACTACATGTACGCATCATTGCGCATTCTTCTTCAAACGGCCACTCTTCTGCAGCCGCGAGATACTATCCAGCGAAACTGCCAAAATGAGGATAATACCCTTGATAATATTCTGAATGGTACTGTCTACACCCATCAGCTGGAGGCCGTTATTTAGGATACCAATAATCAGCACACCGGTAATCACGCCGCTGGTGTTACCTACACCGCCGGTAATGGAAACACCGCCCAATACTGCTGCTGTAATCACATCACTGGCCATGCTCCCACCCACCGAAGCGCTGGCGCTGGCAGTACGGCTCATAAGCACAATGCCTGCAAAGCCAGACATGAACCCGCAGACTACACTGGCAAGGATTCTGGTTTTCACCACATGAATGCCCGCCAGCTTTGCAGCTCTCTGATTGCCGCCTACTGTAAACAGGTACCGCCCCATATACGTCTTGCTGAGTATAAAGCTGACGATCAGCGCGCAAACCACCAGCAGCACAACCGGAATCGGTACCACACCAAAGAGCTTACCCTGACCAATTACCTTTACCGCATCATCAAATCCATAGATACTCTGATTGCCGGTAATTACGGAGTTAAAGCCATCTAACACCTGCTGCATGGCAATGGAAACCACCAAAATCGGAATGTTCAGCAGCACCCCCACCACACCGGTCACCGTGCTGGCCACCATACAGCTGATGATACCAACACAGAACGCAATTGGAATGGGGCATCCAGCCTTCAGCAGCAGCGCTGCCACAATACCGCTGAGAGAAACCATGGAACCGACAGAAAAGTCAAGTCCACCAGTCAGCATAACAAAGCTCATGCCCAAGGCCACAATGCCCATTGTTGCCACCTGACGTGCAATATTCATCAGGTTATCCACAGTCAGAAATACATCCGGGCGCTGTGCAGTAAAGAACACCACAAACACCACCAGCAGGAACTGTGCAATATGCTTGCGCATAACTCCCAGCCAATCTACATTTTTATTTAACGTTTTCATGCTATTCACCTCTGTCCGGAAGCCATATCCAGAATTTTATGGGCATCAAAGTCCGCTTTCTCAACCTCGCCGGCCTTCTGCCCCTCCGTCAGCACCACCAGTCTGTCTGCCATTCCCAGCAGCTCTTCCATATCGGAGGATACCATGAGAATACTCTTCCCCTCCCCTGTAAGCTGCCGCATAAGCTTGTAGATCTCCTGTTTTGCTGCCACGTCGATGCCTCTGGTCGGCTCGTCAAAAATCAGAATATCGCTGTTGGTAGCCAGCCATCGTGCGACCACCACTTTCTGCTGATTGCCGCCGCTGAGTTTTTCCGCCAGCTGCTCAAAACTGGGTGTCTTGATTTGCAGGGCATCGGAAAAACGTTTTACCGTTTCCTGTTCAGCTTTTCGCTTAATCACCGTCAGACGCGACAGCCTTGGGAGACTGGACAAGGAGATGTTGACCTTTACTGATTTATCCAGCAGCAGCCCCGCCGCCTTGCGATCCTCGGGTACCAGTCCCATTCCGGCACGAATCGCCTGATGGCAGGTTTTCAGCTTCACAGGATTTCCTCCAATTTTCAGTGTACCGCGTTCCATCGGCACATCCCCGAAAATCACATGCATCAGTTCTGTTCTGCCGCAGCCCACCAGGCCTGCGAAGCCAAGTATCTCTCCCTTATGAAGTTGGAAGGAGATATCCTCCACGCCGTTCCCGGTAATATGCTCTGCTTCCAGCACCACCTCATCCTCTACTGGTGTCGTCCGCGGTGGGCAGTCGCTGCTGACCTCTTTCCCAATCATCATGGAAATCAGCTGGCTGCGGTCGATCTCTGAGGTAAGTTCCGTTCCCACATAACAGCCGTCCCGCAGAACGGAAACCCGGTCAGAAAGCTGGAATATTTCCTCCATACGATGGGATATGTAAATAATCGTAATATTCCGTTCCTTCAAAGTCTTTACAATGTGGAACAGCACCTCTACCTCAGCCACCGTCAGCGGCGCAGTTGGCTCATCCAAAACCAACACCTTCAAGGGGCGGGAAATGATACGGATGATTTCTATGATCTGCTGCATGGCCGGAGACAACCGCTCCACCTCAACATCCGGATCTACATCCACATGGAACTCCTGTAAATATTGCAGGGTTTTCTCCCGCATCTCCTTTTTATTAACGGTAAGACATCCTCCGGGCCAATGCCCCAGAAAAACATTCTCCATCACAGACAGCGTGGGTACCAAATTATTCTCCTGATATACCACGCCAATCCCCAGCTTTAACGCAAGATCCGGCTTCAGCGCCGGATATGCATTGCCCTCAAATCGGATCTCACCGGAGGTGGGCTGCTCTGCGCCGGAAAGAATTTTAATAAGGGTAGATTTTCCCGCACCATTTGCCCCCATCAGTGCGTGCACTTCACCCTTTGCAAAGGACAGCGAAACATGATCCAGCGCCTTTACACCAGGGTATTCTTTTGAAATATCTGAAAATTCCAGATAGGATTCCATACTTACTTCACCTCTTTACAAAAACTGCCGCAACAGAAAACTGTTGCGGCAGTCACTCTAATTACTCAGCAGTATAAAACTCACCGACGTTATCAGCCGTCACAACCGCATAGTTGGTGTTGATTTCCGCAGGAGTCTCACCCTTAATCTTTGCAATGGTAGCCTCGCCGCACTGATGACCGATGTCATAGATGTCCGTAGTGATCGTACCGCGGAGCACACCGCCTTCAGCAATCAGCTTATAGGTGTCATCATTGCCGCCTGCGCCAATCAGGCATACGTCATCCCGGTTGTAGCCCAGAGAGTTCAGAGCCTCGTAGGCGATGGTATCATCCAGCTGATTATAGAACAGCTGAACATCGGGATGTGCCTGTACAACGTTTTCAATCAGGCTCATGGTCTCAGATGCATCTGTGGACTTCTGAATGCTGACAATCTCCGCATCGGGCAGTTCCTTCTCCAGTGTATCTACCAAACCGGTCAGAATACGACCATTGTGGGAGTCCTCCGCCTCGTTGGGTGCAAGGATTGCAATCTGCAGCTTGCCATCGGTGTTGGCCTTAGCCCAATCAATACCGGGCTGCGCCAGCGTTGCTCCGGTTTCATGTTCATCCTCAGAAACCCGCATATCTGCGGCACAGCTTCCGTCATTGGCGGTAATCACAACACCAGCGTCCATTGCCGCCTGTGTAGCATCGTTAACACCATTGCCGTCCACCGGGAATACCACAATGCCCTTGACGCCAGAGGTTACAAAGTTCTCGATTGCAGTAATCTGCGCATTCATGTCTACATTGGGATCATCAATGGTGCAGGTCCAGCCCAGTTCTTCCGCCGCTGCTTTTACGCCAAGTGCAAAATCATTGCAGAATACAGACTGTGCAGTGGGGATTGTAACAGCAATAGCCCCAGTCTCCTCTATGGCTGCTTCCGTTGCCTCAGCCGGCGCGGCCACAGACGCGGAAGCAACTGTCGCCGCTGCGTCAGAGGCAGGTGCCTCACTCTTTGCTGCACTTTCCGATGCGGAATTGCCGCAAGCTGCCAGACTGAAAACGAGCCCCAGAGATAAAATTGATGCCAGTACTTTTTTCATGGGATTACATCCTTTCTCACTTCTTTTCGATGTTTTTTCTACATCGTTATGGTTATATTATAGGAAAATGACATGGATTCAGACAATATAGAAATACTAATAAAAGATGGATTATTTATAGATATTTCTAAATATATTGCTTTTCCTGTTTTGCTGTTTTATAATTATGTAGATCAAATATGCATTATTATGAGAAAGGCCAAAATAAAATGGATCATTCCCTATATCAATATGCCACGGAAGCTGCTCTGACTGCGGGGCAGCGGCTCCGAAAGCAGCTGATCCGAGATATCTATTATCATATTCCCCTAGCCGGGACTAACGTTGAGGAATTGAATGACTACTACGGCTATTCCATGCTGCCCGGGGCCTATCAGCTTATTCTGCTGCGAGTGATTCCCGAAAAGCAGGAACAGATTGTGCCGCTCTCCGTGCTGCTGGCCGTAGAATCCACTATGCGTCAGGAGCTGATGCCGGTCTTTCGTGAATTGGAAACTGTGGTTCTGGACGGACGGATCATCTGCCTCTTCAATATCACCACCCATCGTGACTCCCCGGGTACCGCACAGTTTAAGCTCTCCATCGGGCGCTTTTTTGCTCAGCTCAGCACCGGTGGACATTTCCCCGGCTACTCCTTCGTCATGTCAGAGGGGACACCAGCCGAATCCGTACCGGAGCTGGACCAGTGTCTGCAATCAGCCATCAGCGCCATGGAGTACGGTGCGGTGTACGGACTCAATCAGCGCTACGACAGCTATGAGCAGGCTCAAACGCTTGGGGATATCCTTTCGATTCTCACCGGCAGCCGAAAAAGTCAGCTGCGGCATCTGGTGGAAACGCTGGACCGCCCCGGTCTATCCCAATTCGTTTCCGACATTTTAGAGAGCAGCTATTCACAGGTCACCGCATCCCCGGCGCTGGCCTATCAGCTTCCGCACCGGATCCTGGATATCGTTTCAAGTGCCATTGCGGAATACACCGGAAAGGATCAGCTGACAGCGCCGCTCTGCACACTCTGGCAGCAAAAGATTGACGACTGTCTGGATCTGCAAATGCTGCATCAGCTCACCCTCGGCGGCATAGCTGCGCTGTGCGACACCTATCAGAGCTACCTGTCCAGCGGCCATTCTCCCGCTATATTGAAGGCCAAGGCCTACATCAACGCCCATTACCGGGAAAAAATCTATCTGGACAATCTTGCAGACAATGTACATCTGAATCCCCAGTACCTGAGTGTGCTGTTCAAGAAAGAGACCGGCATGAGCATCTCGGACTATATTGTCATGATCCGTATGGAGCATGCCCGGCTCCTTCTTCGCAATACCACCGACAGCATTCAGATGATTGCAGAAGCCACCGGCTATCCGGATCCCCAATATTTCAGCCGGCGCTTTAAGCAAACCGTGGGGCAGTCACCCCAAGCCTACCGATTTACCGGCCCGGCCAACGCCTAAGCAGCAACGATCCCCGGAAATGATATGCATCGCATACCGCTTCCGGGGATCTTTCTATGCTTATCGTGCTGTGACCGAAATTTTCTCCGCCTTTACTTTCCCGGCCACATAGTCATTGCGCAGGGCTGTGATATCCCGAATGTGACTGCTCACCGTGGTGCAGCAGCCGCCAACGGCACTGACGCCCTGCTGCATCCACCGCAGTGCCATTCCCGTCAGATTCACGCCGCCGGGGCGCTTCTTCCAGACCTTTTCCTTGGAATCATACACATCGCCGCTGTTGGGATACACTGCAATGGGCAGATCCGTGGCCAGCCTGAGATTTTCAACCAGCCCCTCGATGAGCGCAGGATCCGTGCAGTTGATGCCGATCATCTTCAGATGTGGATGAGCCGTACTCAGCACCTTGGCGCATTGCTGGATCTCATCGCCCTCGCAGGTATGGCTTTCATCCTTGCAGGTAAAGCTGATCCAGTAGTCCGCATGCATGTTCTCCGCCAGCTCCGCCTCCAAAAGCGCCTCATTCAGAGAAGGCTGCGTCTCCATCAGCAGCAAGTCAGCCCCCTCCTGCCACAGCAGCTCCATCCGGCGCTGGTGAAAGTCCAGCAGTTTCTGTCGGGACACGCCGTAGTTCCCCCGGTATTCCGAGCCATCGGCCAGATATGCTCCATAGGGCCCTACCGCTCCAAGACACATGGGATAGGCACGACCCTGTGACTTTCCCTCCTGCTCCCACCATTGCGTTCTGGCCTCACAGAACAGCTGTACGGAACGCCGGATCAAATTTTCTGCCTCCTGCACCGTATATCCACGCTGACAAAAGCCGGGAATGGAAGCCTGATAGCTGGCGGTAATCCCGCAATCGGCCCCAGCAGCAAAGTAGTTGTAATGGACTGTTCTGACTTTTTCCGGTTCCCCAGCCAGAATTTTCGCCGTCCAAAGAGAATCATTGAGCTGACAGCCCAGCTCCTCCAACGCCGTAGACATGGAGCCATCGATCATCATGATCCCGGTCTTTTTCAGTGTATCTTCCAGTAAAATCCGCTGCATAAGCGTCTCCTTTCTAAAAAAGCCCGCTGCATCACCGGGATACAGCGGGCTTTCCATGACAAATTACTCTTCAGACAGAGGCTGCACCTTCAGTGCAGCGTTCATGATCTCCTCTTCCTTATCGCGGTCGAGGGTATCTACCACAGCGTTGATCTTGTCCAGCAGAACACCATCGGTCTTGCGGACTGCAATGCCGGCGGAGCACTCGGAGATATCTACGTCAAAGCCCTTGCCCTCGTCGAAATAAACAACCTTCAGGTCGGGGTTGGACATAACGCCGGAAATGGCCTCAGTCTCGCCCATGATGGTGCCATCGATCTTCCCGGAGGAAACGGCAACCAGCAGCTCAGGGGTACCGGACAGGCCGGGCTCTTCTACAACATCGGGGATCTGGGAGATCAGGGGGATCCACATGGAGTTCAGCTGGCTGGTGACCTTTGCGCCGGCAAAGTCTTCCAGAGAATGTGCATCGGCATACTTGCTGTCAGCACGAACCACCATGACCTGCTCAGAGGACCAGTAGTAGTTGGAGAAGTTCACAGACTGAAGACGCTCTTCGGTCACGCCCATGCCGTCGATGATGCAGTCGATCTTGTTGGAGTTCAGCGCCAGAATAATGCCGTCCCAATCGACCTTAACAATCTCCAGATTCCAGCCGTACTTCTCGCAGATCATCTTTGCGATTTCTACATCGTAGCCGCAGACATACTGATCGGTATCCGCAATCTTTACAGCACCATTGGAATCATCGTCCTGCGTCCAGCAGTAGGGCGCATAAGCGCAGTCCATGCCAACACGCAGCGTGAAGTCACCGCCCAGCTCAGCCTCTGTGTAGCCACCATCCGTAGATGTGGTCTCAGTAGCAGTGGAGGCTGTAGTCTCGCTTGCCTTGTCAGATGCGGCAGCAGAGCCAGAATCCTTGGAGCCGCAGGCGCACATGCCAAAAGCCATAACGGCTGCCAGTAGCAGTGCAGAAATTCTTCTTTTCATAGTCAATCCGCCTCTCTCGTACTAACAGAATTTATTATAAGGTATTAGTACGTTATATAACCATATTTTAATCAAATGAAGTGCTGATGTCAATAGGTCGCTGGCATATTTCCATGGAATTTGTAAAATTACCGTATAATCATGTAATTTTTTGTTTTTTTCACTTTGGGGCTTTCTTTTTCTCTTTGTGCGTGATATACTACCTTCAGTTAATATGATGTTTTATAACGTATTGCATTTCAGGGAGGTTATTCAACATGAATTCCAAGAAAACGATTCAGGAGATTCTTTCCAAGAAAACCATCCACAACGTATTTTTCGTTGCCTGCGGCGGCTCTCTCACCGATCTCTACAACGGCTACTACTTCCTCCAGTGTGAGTCTGCCTCTATCCGCAGCTTCTGGATGAACGCCAACGAGTTTCTCCACACTACACCCAAGGCCTTTGGCGACACCAGCCTTGTGATTGTCTGCTCCCACAGCGGCGGTACTGCCGAGTCTGTAAAGGCCGCCCAGTTCGCTTATGACGAGGGTGCCGCAGTTATCACCATGACATTTAAGAAGGGCTCCAAGATCGATAAGGATCTCCCCGGCTACTACAGCTGGATCTACGCTTGGGGCGATGATGTCCCCACCCGTGAAAAGCCCGAGGGCAAGGTATTGGAGCTGCTCAACGAGCTGCTCCAGCAGACCGATCCCAACTACGCTCTGTATGACGCCATGGACGAAAGCCTCACCAAAATGGATGACATTCTGAAGTCTGCCAAGGACAAGGTACAGAACGCCGCATGGCTCTTTGCCGAGGCCCATCATGACACCCCCATGCTCTACATTCTCGGCTCCGGCGCTGCCTTCTCTCAGGCCTATGCCATGGCCATCTGCTCTCTGATGGAGATGCAGTGGATGCACTGCTGCTATCTGCATTCCGGCGAGTATTTCCACGGCCCCTTTGAAGTCACCGACGGCAAGACTCCCTATGTGCTCATGAAGAGCGCCGGTAAGACCCGTGCGCTGGACGAGCGTGCCGAGGTCTTCCTGAAGAAATATGCCGGCGAGGGCAACACCGAAGTGATCGATGCCATGGAGCTGGGTCTTGAGGATCTGGATCCCTCCGTTGCGGAATACTTTAACTGCTCCCTGTTCTATAAGATGGCCTGCACCTATCGGGATGCACTGGATTATACCCGCCGTCACCCCCTGTCCATGCGCCGCTATATGGGTGTTGTGGAATACTGATTTATCCCTGAAATCACAGCTGCCTGACCATTTCGGTCAGGCAGTTTTTCTTCTCATCATTCCGCTCAGCCAGCGAAGATCACCCCGGCTCAGTGCGCCTGTGCCCAGCAGTGACAGGCCATAGACCAGCAAAAATATTCCGGCTCCCAGCAGCGTTCCCAGCAGCCCCGCCGGTCTTGGAAAAAAGTGCAGAGCAATCAGTCCCAAGCAGCAGCAGAGCGCCGCTTTCAGCGTACCATGAAACTTTGGCTGATAGCCTGTCACCTGCATAAGCCTGCACAGGGATAAATAGAAATTGATTCCATGGCTGACCGTAAAGGCACATAAAAATCCACCCATTCCATTTCTGGGCAGCAGCACCGCCAGCATCGCCACATCCAAAAACGATGTCAGGGTATTATACCGTACCGAATGGATCTGTTGACCCAGCCCTTTGAGCATTCCATCGGTAATTGCGTCCGGGTACAGCATCAGCACCAGCAGTGAGAAAACACAGATGTACTCCCCCGCCTGCCTGCTGGAAAACAGCAAATATCCCATTTCGATCCCCAGCCCAAGGCCAAGGCCTGCCGCTCCTGCCGCCAGAAATACCGTCAGCCTCAGGCACTTGTCCGCCAGGAATCGCACCCGTTCTCCCCTGCCCTTTGCCTGACACCGGGCCATCTCCGGCACCAGGAGATCACTGATGGAGTAGAGGATCACGCTGGGAAAGGTAATGACGGGAAACACCATACCACAGACCGTTCCATAGGCCGCAATGGCCGCTTCACCATTCTGTCCGCCCATGCGGAGTCCTTTTGGCACCAGAATATTTTCCACAGTTCCAAGTCCGCTTCGCAGGATATCGTTTAGCCCCAGCGGAACGCTGACCTTGATCAGACGCAGCATCATGGCAGTTCCCTCCGCAGGGGCAATGTGCCATACTGTTTTATAATATCGCACCAGAAGGATGCAAAAGCTCATGGCCGTTGCCAGAGAAGATCCAAGGAAGATCACCGTGCAGGGATCGATCGCGGTAAAGCTGATCCCCAGAACCACCAGCACAATGGAGGACAGGCGTTCAAAGAATTCCAGTCCCACCAGTTCTGTGATCCTGCCTGCCGCCGTGTAATATCCAGCCAGCACCGACCATTCCACGGTTACCGGAAGAAATACGCCGAAAATCCGCAGCGGAACTGCGGCGCTGGGATCCTCCACCCACCACACCGCCAGCTTGTCCGACAGAAGCAGCAGCGCACCGGCCACGAAAAGGCTCAGCACGCCCCCATAGAGTCCGCAGCACCGTACCGCAGACCGGACGCCCGATGGATGATCCATTCCCGCCTCTCGTGCAGTGAGATAGGTCACAGCAATCCGTACACCGCCGGAGGCCAGAATGGCACAAAATCCCCCAATGGTCATAATCAGCTGCATTCGCCCCAGTCCCGCAGCACCCATTACCCCGGAGATATAAACCTGAAACGCCATCTGCACCAGCCGAAGGCCCAAGCTCCCCGCAGTCAGCAGCATGGCGCCATAGAACATCGAATCTCGGCGCAAGGGCATTTTTTCTCCCATGCTGTCCACCTCCCTTCCATCTTATTCCGTGTTTCCGCGGGCTATGTGCAAATACCAATTGATTTCCACGGGCATATCTGCTATAACTGAGGAAAGAGATCTGCGGCTTTGTGGAAGCAATATCCCGGGCCGCACAGGAAGGAGAAAGCATTATGGGAAAGGTCTATGTAGTGGGCGTTGCAGGCGGCTCCGCCTCCGGAAAAACCACCATCGTAGAGCAGGTTCGGCAGTACTTTGGAGATCAGATCGAGGTCATCGGCCATGACAGCTACTATCTCCCCCACAACAACATGACGTACGAGGAGCGAACCCAGCTGAACTATGACCATCCTGACTCCTTTGATACGCAGCGGCTCTATGAGGACGTACTGAAGCTGAAAAACGGTCAGAGCATCCAGCGTCCGGTATATGACTATACGATCCATAACCGCAGTCTTGAAACCGTCACCGTACATCCCCATTCCATCATTCTTCTGTAAGGGATTCTGGTACTGGAAAACGAAAAGCTCCGCAGTCTTATGGACCTCAAGGTCTTTGTGGATACCGATGCCGATGAGCGGATCATGCGACGGATCTCCCGGGATACGCTGGAGCGTGGCCGGAGCATTGAATCCGTGATCACACAGTACCGGGATACTGTAAAGCCCATGCACGATAGATATGTAGAGCCGACCAAGTATACCGCTGATATCATCATCCCATGGGGCGGCGAGAATACCATTGGCATAGATATGCTGATCGAGTATCTGAAAACAAAGCTGTAAGCACTTTATTGGCTGTATCGGTTTTCCGGTACAGCCAATCTTTTTTGCAAAAACCTCTTGACATTGACGCAGCGTCAACCCTTATACTGTCATCACAGGGCCCTGAATCTAAAAATTGGAGGAATCACCATGAAGCAGTATACGCCCAGTGAACTGGCATCTCTCGCCGGCGTCACCCCCAGAACCATCCGTTATTATGATCAGAAGGGCCTCCTGCGCCCTGCCAGCCGAACCCCCGAGGGCTATCGGTTATACGACAGCGATGCGCTCCTGAAAATGCAGCGCATCTCCATGCTAAAATTCGCAGGCTTTTCCCTGGGTGAAATTCGTGACACACTGGAAATGACTGCGCCTAAGGATCTATGGCAGCTTTTGCAGGATCAGAAGCAGCTTATCACCCAGCGGATCGAACAGCTCTCTGAGATCGTCAATATGCTCGATGAATTACAGCAGTCCGATACCGCAGACCCGGATACCTTGGCACGCTCCATGGCGCTGGTGCGAAAAATCAACCATTCCGCCCGGGCCTATTGGACTTATGAAAGGAACGGTTCCGGCCGCCTGTATCCATGGGAATTTGATCGCATGCAATTAAAGTCCGGTGAAAAAATTCTGGACGCAGGCTGCGGCATTGGTATGATCTGGCGCCAGAACTGGAGCCGCATCCCAGAGGATCTGCATGTGGATCTCTATGACATCCACCCCGGCAACCTGAAAAAACTTGAAACCTTCTATCATGAGCAGCAGAATACATCTCCATCCGGTGCTTTGTTCTCCTTCTGGCCTCAGGACGTTGAAGCTCTCAGCACTTCTGAAAAATACGATCAGATCCTAATGGCGTATTTGCTCAGTCAGTTGGAGCATCCTGTTGAAACCATAGAGAAACTGCACACCTCCCTAAAACCCGGCGGCGTTTTGAACCTTGTGGAAAGCAAAAATCTTCAGTTGCTGGAGGAACTGGATGCACTGTATCGAGGCTTTTCCGGTGAAAGCTGCCTTGCCGGACGGATGCAAAAGGAAGCGGCACGCGCTGGGCGCACCAAAGCGCTCCTGCACTGTAGTTTTTCCAACATAGAAACCCATGTTTTTGAAAATGACCTGACCTTTACCGTCCCGGAGGAGCTCTATCGGTATCTAATGGATTCCTATACGGAGCTGACGCAGGAGCTGGAACATTCCGGTACAGAGTTTATCGCATATCTGCGGAATCTGGTTGCCGAGCAAGGCCGTGTGATCCTTCACAGTCAGGTTGTTTTTTACCGGTGTCATAAGGAGGAAAACTAATGGGAATTCGTGAAGCTCCCCTTGCTGATACGCCTGCCCTGAACGGAGCGTTGCTGGGCCTCGCCGCAGTCTTTCTCCACGAAGCCGAAGAGAAACCGATTCGTTTTGCAAGCCGTTATGCAGATCTTGACACACTATTTGTCCGCCCCGCCTTCCGTGGCCGCGGAATCGGTACCGCACTCTTCCATGCAGCAAAGCAGTGGGCCATCCTGCAGGGCTGTAACCACTTGGAGCTGATGACCTTGGGGGAAAATTCAGCAGCCCGGCAGTTTTATGCGAATCATGGCATGAAGGAGCGCAATATCATTCTTTGGACTTCCCTGCCTGATCGACAGGACTAAATGTTCTGCGTGCAGCCCTCGTACGAAGCAAACGGAGGGCTGCACGCTGATTTTTCAGTATTTTATAATTTTTTCTTGACAAATCGCAGTTCATTTCTTATAATAGATAAGCTAAATGATGCTGCTATAGCTCAGTCGGTAGAGCGCATCCTTGGTAAGGATGAGGTCGCCAGTTCGAATCTGGCTAGCAGCTCCAGAAAGTCCTGAAACCACAGTGGTTTTGGGACTTTTTCTTTTTCTGCGACCTGGCTCTGTACCACGTTTTCCTTCACTTTCCTTCAAACTAGCTGACCATCACAGACAGCAGGTTCAGCAGATTTTCGGTCATTTCGGGCTTCTCTTTCAGAAGTCCGATTATTTTTTCGGTCTGATTGGTATTGGGATCTCCAGTTTTCTCTTTCATTGTCTCAAAAAAGTTCTGTTCCACCAGTAGAGCCAGTTTTTTACGCTGGGTGTTGTTAGTCCTGGCATATACATCCGTTACCATGCTGGCCTGTGCATGGCCGGTATCCCCCTGCACGGCTTTTATATCGCCTTTGCTGAGTTCCAGCTTTAAGGATGTACTGCTGTTTCTAAGACTATGAAACACCACAGGGTCAAGATGATTCTGCTGAATGACTGCTTTGAGCTGCTTCCGAACCCAGTTTGCTTCCACTGGTCGTCCGCTATCATAGGCAATTACCAAATTATAATCTTCATAGAGTTCACCAAGAGCTTTCTTCAGCACCATCTGGTGATCTCTCTCTTTTTGCAGTTCCTCCGCCACTGTGTTGGGAATGAATATGTTCCGAACGCTGCTGGCTGTTTTGGGAGATTTCAGTACCAGTACCGTGCTGCAATCTTTTTTTCGCTCTGGGAATCGAAGAATCACCTTATCCCGGTTTCGGGCTGTCAGCTTGTCCAAATCTTGTTTCTGGCAGCGTTTCAGTTCCTTGTTTACATGGAGTCTTGCCTCCTGCGCCGCAACCCGCTCCGGGCGTATGTCTACGCAATCCCAAGTGAGCGCAAGAATCTCGCCCACTCGCATGGTGCAGCCCATGGCGAGCATCATTACAAGCCGCATTCGACGGTCCTTGCAGCACGCTAGTGCAGTTTGTGCAGAATTTGCTTCCCAAACTGGCCGAACCTTCTTCTCATAAGCGGGAACTTCCGCAGTCATGGCCGGATTCGTCGAGATATACCCCCAGCGAATCGCCCTGTTAAATGCGTTTTTCAGCAAACTGTGAATTGCTTCAATGACCCCGTGGCTTACCTTCTTTCCGGTGTCCTTGTGTCCCTTTAGCACAACCGCCGGTGTCTCTTGGAGTTTGTCATAGAAGCACTCCAGAAGATGGGGTGTCACGTCCTGCACCAGAACATCCCCGATCAATGGCACGATATAATCATTGATCCGATGCTGACTGCACGACAGGAAGGAATCCCCCCAGTGGTTTACACCATAGAGATTTACAAACTCATCCAGAAGCTGGGCCATTGTGGGCATATACTTTTTCGTATACTTCGCCGGTGGATGGAAGGTTCCCATTTTTCGCTCCAGGTTAATCTGCGCAATTCGCAAATCTGCCTGCTCCTGCGTATCAAAACGCTCTGAAAAGACATTTGAGTATCCCTTGCAGCGATATTGAATTTCGTACTTGTTTCCTTTCTTTCTTGCTATCATGTGCGGCTCCTTTCAACATGGGATGGAGCAGCCTGCTTCATGCACCAACAGCTTAACGCAGAAGCAGGCAATTTGCAAAAAATTATACCGTATGCCCCAGATACCGCAACAGTTCTGCTTTCGGCACTCTTATTTGCCGTCCGATCCTGACCGTTCGTATGTCCCCCTGCTGTACCAGTCGATATGCGTTGCCGCGCCCAATGCGGAGAACCTTTGCCAGCTGTTCAACAGTCAGTGCAAGGGGCAAATCCTCTACCGCTGTGATTTCGTTTTTGGCTTCCATCTAATTCACCTCCAACAAGTAAAAATTACGCTGCATGATCTCAGATGGCAGCTGGCAGCTGCTCCATAGGTCTCACCTCCCTCCATGCTGATGGCGGGGCGTCCCTCCACCTGACGCGAGCCGGACGCAAGTATCATGATCCACCTGCGCTGTTATGGCCATATCGGGCTTGCCACGGCCCGACAGCTGCATTGTATGAATCGCTCGGCAGTTGCGTCTTGGCGCACAATGCAGCATAGCTTCCCATCTCTGGAACACAGATGAACGTATCTGAGATTGATGTATTCAGTTGTCTATGTCGCGGATTCACTGACATGATGGGCGATGCGGAGAGATAGACGCATCGCCCTGAGCGCTTAGCTCACGGTTATGTCATGATATAAAAATATCTCTCATATACCATTTCAAAAAACAGTCAAATAACAACCCCTTTACAGATTATTTTTTAGATTTTTTTCGAGATTTCGCATTGCGCGGCGAAGGGTGCTATGAACAGCCTGCTGGCTAATGCCTTCTGCCTTGGCAATTTCATATTCATCCATGTCCAGAAAGTAGTAGGCATAGATGCGCTTGGCCTGCTTCTCTGGAAGCTGGCTAATAGCGGCGTGAAGCTGCTGGTGATTCAGCTTCCGTTCGTAAAGCTCATCCGGCGTTGCTGCGGTAAACAGCACGCGATTTTCAATACCATCTGCACGATCCAATGAATAGTATGCCTTGTTACGGTATCTCCGAAGATAGACGGCATTATCATATCGCCGAAACTGTTCCAGCTCCTGAGCCAGCTGATCCGGGACTTCAATAAAATTGTCTTCTGTATAATAATTGGGGTAGTACTCCCGCAGATTTATTTTTAGATACAAAAACTTACTAAATTTCTGATTATCTTTTCATAAGTTGGTAAATGCCGATATATCCCGTATTTTAGGGCTTTATCGGTATTTTCTTTTTGGAAGATACCTTGCATAAGCTGGCATTTACCAGCATGAAAATGCAACCAAAAGTAGTAAATGAGTAGTAAATATAAGCTCCGATATTAACAAGCCAGTCTTTCCAGTTCTGCTTTTGCAGATTGAAATGTACCGTGTGCGTAATAGCCAAGTGTCATGGTTATGTTAGCGTGTCCCATGAGATATTGCAGGGTGTTTGGGTTCATTCCTCTATTTGCCATATTCGTACAATAAGTATGCCTGAATGAATGTGGTGTGATGTTCGGTAACTTATCCGTGTGATACTTGTTATATTTCTTAATCAATCCTCGCACCATACCCTCATAGTTTCCTGCAACTTTAGGCAAGCCCTCACGGTTTAAGAATAGGAAATTGCTGTAACCACCTACAATCAGCGGTTGTGCCTTTCCTCTGTTCTTTAGTATTCTTTGGATTGCTTGATAAGCCCGTTCTGTCAATGGAAGTTCCCGTTTTCCGTTTTTGGTCTTTGGTGTTTCAATATAGTAGCCTATTTCGCTATCTTTCAATAGCTGGTGGTCTATATTGAGTATTCTGTTCTGCATATCAATATGCGTCGTCAGTCCGCAAAATTCAGAAATACGAAGTCCCGTTTCCAGCAGAAGCACAACCTCATCATAATACTTGCTGTAAATCTTGTCCTTTTCCATAA
Source organism: uncultured Oscillospiraceae bacterium (assembly GCA_959607825.1). Lineage (GTDB taxonomy): Bacteria > Bacillota > Clostridia > Oscillospirales > Oscillospiraceae > HGM13006. The sequence continues at coordinate 35,694 of CAUHNW010000028.1, forward strand.
AGGCAAGCAGGCGTTCTTCCTGCTCTGGTGTAAGGATAACTTTCTGCTCCGTATCATCTTCCAGAACATCACTTAGCTTAAATTCAAACGGGTTCTTTCTGATACAGTCGTCTTGTATCGCCATGTAAAATGACGCTTTCAAGGAACGCTTATAGTTATCAATCGTTTTATAGGCATATCCTTTTTCACTCATTCTGATAGCCCATTCTTTAGCGTCCGACTGCTTAACAGTATCAATCGCCCTCATACCCAATGGGTCATTTTTCAGAGCGTTCATAAGATACTGTCGTCCTTTTTCAGTAGCCCTTTTGATGTTCTTTCTTTGGCTGTTCTTCTTGTCGTAGAGCTGGCAGACTGTCATTTTACCGCCGACTGTGTCGATACCGTCGTTAAGGTCTTTTTTTATCTGTGCTTCTTTTTCCCTCAACGATATATCATCACGCTTTCCAGCAGGTGTCTTGTCTGTCGGTACAAGTTTCCAAGAATAGACAAATTGTGGCTTTCCGTATATATCGGTATATTTATAAACGTATCTTCCGTCTTTTCGCTGGCTCTCTCCATTACGCAAATTGCGATTTTTACTGTCTTTTCGTTTTACATTAGACATAGTGTAAAGCTCCTTTCCGTCATGGAATGAGCCGTGATACGCTATATTTATTATACCATATCTACGGCTCAATGACATTAGATTTCGTCCAATGTATCTATGATTTTTTCAAATTGTTTTCGCTTAATCTGAATACGATTACCGTTCACGATAACCCAGCCAGCGTCAATATTTTCTTCGGCTAATTTACGCAATTTCTTTTCGCCAATGCGGAAGTATTTAGACGCTTCTTCAATCGTCAGCGTATATTTTTCCCAGATAGGCACATCAGTATTGTTCATAATCTATGCACCCCCTTTACTGTGTGTCATTTTTTACAAGCAGGCAGACGGCTTTGGAAAGCTCCGTTAGTATCTCAACTATTCCCATTCTTGTGGGCAGAACCGCACCATGCGGACGTATCATTATTCTGTGAGGATAGGTCGTGGCAAAACGACTTTTCCAACAGTCGCTCTCGGATCACTGCGTGGGTCGCTCGCTTTCTTTTGAAAAGGTCGTGGCGTACAGTCCCCGTGGCTCGCTATCTCACAAACGTATCTGTCTGCTTTATTCAGTTGTCAAAGAGCTGTGGCGAAAGCGTGTTGCTTTCATGTAAAAGCAGGGGCAGAGCAGGAAAGAGGGGATTGAACAAATCATGCTCTGCGGTTACTGCTTGTTATTCTTCGGTTTCTAAAGGAATATCAAAGTCCAAAATCATTTTGATAAGTGCTTCTCTGATACGTCCTTTTAATTCCATGTCTACGACTATGCAGACATTACCATATTTGTCGTAGAACGGACGCAAACAACATTTTGATATGTACGGGTCATACAACGCCAGTATCTTTTCAATCGCATTTACGTTGCCGTCCACAGCCGACGAAATAAGGTAAAATGACGGGCGTGTGTTATTCATCATTCATGTTCTCCTTTAATTTTTTCTTGATTTCTTCAAGTGAGTTCTTCCTACTGCGGAACGACGTTGAACGGTTAATCTTTAATCTGTCGCCGATTTCTGTATCGCTCATGCCTAAGAAGAAATACATCAACAAGATTTCTCTGTCTTTTTCAGACAGATACTTAATCGCTTCTGCTAAATCATCATCAAGGACACGAACCTCAATACCACATACATCAAAGGCGGTATAATCGCTTTCGTATTCGTCCCAGACTGCCAGCTTTTCTACGACGATTTCTGGAAGTTCACAATAGGAAATTTCCTTATTTCTTCGTCGCTTTAATTCTTTGCGATAATTACGGACAATGCCTTTCACTACACGTTTGAGCTTGCAGTCAAATTGACATTGTATTGTCTTTTGGAAGTCCGACGGTTTCATATCATCACACCCCCTTTCCGTTATGACGTGAAAAGTGTTTATCCCTCTTTCCGCACCATATCTGTACAGCAAGGTGTGATTTGTTGCATGATTTTGAAAAAAAATGAAAAAATTTTTTCGGGTACAAAAAAAGCCCGCACAAAACATATAGTCTGTACGAGCTATTAAAGCTGTGAGATATTCAGTTGTTAATAAAATGCTGTTAGGTAGTGTATGACCGTATAAGATTATGCTTAAAACTTTCCATGACACAAGCCCCCTTACAGCACTTGATTTCTATTAAACTTTTGTCTTTTTTGTAATCTTGTAAATATATTCTTCTGGAGTAGGGCGTTTATTTCCAAAATACTTTCTGAAATTCTCCTGCACTTCTGGGTCGGTGCTGTTCATAGCTTCATCAATCGTCGCTTCAATATCAGCTCGAACATCAGCTAATGACACACCGCCAGCTTTTGCACCAGCTTTCAATGCTTTTTTAATATCTCGTTTTTTAAGTCCTAACACGGTATCACTCCTAAAAATAAAATAGTTCCTCAAATTTTTTGTCAAGTGCAATACACAGAATAAGTGCAAGTTTAGCAGTAGGATTGAATTGTCCCGTTTCAATAGAGCTAATTGTATTACGAGAAACCCCCACCATTTCAGCCAATGCAGACTGCGACAGTTTCCTTTCTGTTCTTACCGCTTTGAGATTATTTTTTAATATCAACTTATCGTCCATACTTACCACCACCTTATAAGATTGTGGAAGATGTAATCAGATTATAGATATAATATCCCGACATAACCAATACTAATACTGTATAGGAGATTGCTATCAAAAGTTCGTAATTACGACGGAGTTTAATATATTTCACCCAGTTTATTGTCATATTTGCACTAAAAACAATCGCCCATAGTCCCCAGTTGATACCTCCACCAGTCATTATCTGTGTTACAAAAAAGAGCGTCGCAAAAGACATCTGAACTACGACTGCACTTCTACTTGCTTGCTTTAAGACTTCTTGCTCATATACGTCCTTATTTTTATTTTCTGCTCTGCTTTTTGCTAAGATTTCATCTTTATTCATAAAACGCCCTCTCTTTCTGCCAAGTTTTATTGACACTTATAACATATCATAGCCAAGTTTTGTTGTCAATTATTTTGCATAGTTTACTTGTCAAAAATACAGCGTGCAAATCTATACAGAAATGCACGCTTTCAATGTTTATCCTACAATCTTCCAGTTACTATCCTTATGTAGCACAAGCTCATACTGTGATACCTGTGTTGCCTTTGTCTGATTATCAAGGAATTTCACAGCAACTTTGACTTTCACATTGTCCCCGTCCTTTGTAAAGATAGGGTTTACCAGTTCAGAATAAAGGTAGTCCCTGCCGATAGGCTCAATCACATTTCCAGATACATAGTAAGCAAGCTCTTTTTCTGTGGCTGTTGGATAGAGCTTAAAGAATGTTTCCAGAAATGCGGTAGCGTCATTTACCGTATCAGCGTCCACGCTTGCGTCTGCTTCTGGTGTCT
>CAUHNW010000029.1:0-34086 GCA_959607825.1 uncultured Oscillospiraceae bacterium
GGTTTGCAAGGGGTGTAGAGAAAAACATACGCATTTTAACAAAAAATTATTTTCCATTAACACATTATTTCATGAAGGCGCTCCTCTTCCTTTGGCAAAGGACTGCACCCCCCTAAAGTCAAAAATGCACCCCCCTCCAAATCGTTATTGCACCCCCTTAACGGGTTTCTATCAAAATTAGAGTCATTTGCCAGAAAACTCAGTCTGCAAGCGGTTTTTGCCGTTTGCAGGCTTTTTCTTTTTTCTGAGCCTTTGGGATTTTTCCATGAGTTCTCTCCTGAAAATCGGTAGTTCTCTCCTGAATTTTCTGAGATTTGAACTCTGGATATGTAGTTGGCGTATCCTTAGTAAAGCGATACGCCGCAGAAGCTATGAAATAACCTCTAATGCACCACTCAGACCGTTTACCATTGCGTCAGCCGATGACAGCTTGGAGTTGTAATCCAAATGGGCATATACATTTGCCGTAGTTGAAAAATCGCTGTGTCCGAGCCATTCCTGTATCTGCTTCATAGGAACACCATTCGCAAAAAGCAGCGAAGCACAACTATGACGCAGGTTGTGGAAGCGAATGTGGCGCAAATTGTTCTTTTCAAGCAGCTTTGGAAATGATGCTGTGAGATAGTGCGGAGAAATCAATGTCCCCATCTCATCTACGCAGATATACTCCAAATACTTTTTGTTGTAGCATCGTCCGCATACCCGCCTGTATTCTTCCTGCTGTTCCTTGAGCTTTAGCAGCTTCTCTTTGAACGCAGGAACAAGGGGCAGCGTTCTCATACTCGATTTGGTTTTGGTCGTATCCTGTGCTATCTGGATATGCTTGCCGTCAAGGTTGCAGGAAGTAACGGTATGTCTAATGGTAATCGTGTCGTTTTGAAAATCAATAGCGTCCCATTTTAAGCCCAGAGCTTCACTTCGCCTCAATCCATAGAACGCACCAAGAAAAATCGGTATTTCAATCAGCGTTCCTTTGGCGGCTTCAAATAATGCCTGTACCTCGTTGCTGTCATAGAAGCTGCCGATAAACTTATCAGCTTTAGGGCGTTCCACTTTATCCGCAGGATTGACAGAAATAAGGTCAATCTTTACAGCATATTTCAAAGCTCTATGGATAACGGAATGGTAGTGGATAACCGTGTTGGCTTTTACTCGCTTAGATAATTGGATAACGGGAGTAAATCCGCAAAGCGGATCTGCTCCCGTTATCTTGTCTTGTGTCAGTTCCTCATCAGCCTGTAATGAGGGTAAGCCTGAGCTGCCCACAAAGAGATATGCGGACGATATAGTGGTACTCGCCAAAAGCAAGCGGGCAGCGGAACGACTTCTGGAAACGACTCAGCGATATCTTGAGGGAAAGCTAAAATTCAAGATGAACGCGGAAAAGAGCAGAGTTGTCAGCGTATTTTCAATTTGAAATTTTAAGTTTCTGGGCTTTGCATTAGGGAAGGGGCGAAAGGGCGTGTATGTCCGGGCCCACGCAAAGTCCTTGAAGAAAGCCAAAGCAAAGCTGAAAGAACTGACTTCCCGCAGTCAGGGCAGAAACGTCCGAGTCGTGATGCAGAAGGTAAAAATCTACATCCGGGGCTGGCTGGGCTACTTCGGGATTGCAAGTATGAAGACGGCAATGCAAAGATGGGACGAATGGCTGAGGAGAAGATTTCGCTGCTATATTTGGAAACAGAGGAAGCTTCCCAGAACAAGAGTGAAGAACCTTGTGAAGTTGGGAATGCCGAAATGGCAGGCATACAGGAACGGAAACTCTCGGAAGGGATATTGGGCAATTGCCGGAAGCGGTACGCTCACAAAGACCATTACAAACGAAAGACTCGTACAGGCCGGATACTACAGCATCCTAGACCGATACGAGTCCTTGCACGTATGCGATTGAACCGCCGTGTACCGAACGGTACGCATGGTGGTGTGAGAGGTCGGCTAGGAAACTAGCCTCCTACTCGATTCGGAAAAGCCTTCTCACATGGATCAAACCAGTGTGAGAAGGTTAAATGCGTGAAGATGCTTTAGATATAGCCCATGGTGCGCATAACGAACACCCACAGGGTCAAGGTGATGCTGGAAAGCAGCGTGGCAGTCATGACGACACTGGCAGAAAGTGTATCGTCCCCGCCCATGTTTTTGGCCATGATATAGCAGGTAACAGTGGTAGGGGAGGCCAGCATGATCATAATGGCCACCAGTTCACTGCCTCGGAAGCCCATATGGATTGCAAATGGGAAAATTGCGGCAGGAATGGCCACCAGCTTCAAAAAAGCGGCAGCCAATGTGGGGCCGATCTTCTGGAGGGCTTCACGGCCCTTAAAGGTAGCGCCCAGTACCAGCAGCGCCAGCGGGGTGGCGGTGGATGCAATGTAACCAACGGACTTGCTGAGAATGGTGGGCCATGGGAGTCCTGCAAGGCTCCATACCATACCGGCGGCGATGCCGAGTATGATGGGATTGGTGATAACACCCTTCAGCAGTTTTTTTACCAGTGCCAGATCAAATTTTCCTTCGGCTGAGGTGACTGTGAGAATGATGACGGAGTAGATGTTAAACAGTGGCACTGCGGCTACGATCATCATTGGTGTCATACCGGAAGAGCCATAGATGTTTTCCACAAAGGCGATGCCGAGAATTGCGGCGGAGCCTCGGGCGGAGGCTTGGGCAAAGGCGCCGACCATGGACTTATCCTTCAGAAAGAGCTGACCGATGAGCCAGCAGAAGGCAAACATGCAGGTGGTGGCGATCATGCAGAAAACCACGAATTTGCCGGAGAAGTCCGAACGGATGTCCATGGTGGCGATATCCCGAAACAGCTGCACCGGCAAGGCTACCTTAAACACAAATTTGTCTGCTACAGAGGTGAAGCCCTCATTCAAGAGGCCAATGCGCTGTAGAAAACCGCCCACAACAATAATAATAAAAATCGGCAGGGTGACATTAAGGCTGAATAGAAAATTTTCCATGGCGCATCCTCAGCTCAGATCGATGCTGTCGACCACGGCTTCGTGGAGCCACTTCATGCTCTGGATCTCCAACAGGTTCAGGGTTCCGTATTTTTCAAGGATCATGTTGTGATCCTTGTCAAACAGAGGGCCTTCAAACGGGTGGATCTTTCCGGTGGAGATGAGGTCTTTGAAGATGTTCAGCAGGCGAATGGCATTGTGCCCCATGAAGGAGTCCACGCCAAGCACATCCAGAATGCCGGTGTTGAGGCCCCAGCCGAAGTGAACGGAGCTGTCGGAGCCGCTGCGGGTGATATCCAGAATGGAGTTCTTGGACTTAAAGCTGTCTCCGACCATCTCGTTATAGAAGATAGACCAGTCCACGGCGGCAGCACCGATGCACTCGGTGGGGTGGCCGCTGCCCGATTGCAGCAGATACAGCTGCGCATAGACCCCGGGGAAGCCCTTCCGCACCAACGGCGTATGGGGCTGGTGGATACACATGGCGATGTCTACGCCGTGGCGGGCCAGTGCCTGACGAGCCTCCATATGGTAGGGATCCGAGACATCTACCCGGTAGAGATTGATGTTGACCACATGGGCCGTGGGATTCACCAGCTGCGCACCTAATGCAAAGGCGTTGAGATTGAAGGTGGAGCCCGGATGGGTGGCCATGGTGGTGGTATAGCCCAGAAGTCCGGTACGGGTCATGGAGCCTGCCATCACGCCGCAGAGGAATGCGGCCTCATAGAATTTGGCATAATAGGTCATGATATTCTTTTTGGGCTGGGCAAAGTCACAGTTCAAAATGGCCTTATCCGGATTTTCCAAAGAGAGCCGCAGGGCACCTGCGGACATGTTGGGGCTGGTGGCAAAGAGAATATCCGGTTCTTCGTTCATCAACTCCTTCAAGGGGCCGTAGGAGCTCTCTCCGGTGGGAACCTGATACCGGGTGATCACCGAGATCTTATCCCCCATGGTGCGCTCCAGACGCTTCCGGGCCACGTCGTGGTCATAGGTCCAGAGGCAGTTTTCCGGAGTAGATTCAAAGGCGAATGCAACCTTCAGCTTCCGGGGCTTCCGGGAGAAGAAGGACAGGGGGCTTTTTTCGGAGGCGAACCGCTGTTCCACTGTGTTAACCGTGTCGGGATCCTTCACTGAAATCAGCTTGAACTGGGCCTCACAGCTTTTGACCTGCTCCCGAATGGTGGATAGGGGACGATCCGGCTTAAAACCATAGATTTTCAGGTATTCAAGGAATGCATCGCCGGAGGTGATGGGGATCGGCGCAAAGCCGGCTTCCCGGTAGCACACCCGGAAGGATTTGAAGGAAGTGTTGATCAGATCAGCCGTGGGAGTAGTATTTTCCGGATGCTCCTGCTGCCAGCCCTCTACCAGATTGACAAGGGCAGTAAAGCTTCCCCGGTGGGAAAACCAGAGGTTATCAAAGGTGGCACGGCGGTCAAAATCCAGAAACTCATAGTAAATGGAAATCTGCTTGTTGCTCTCATCCCGTTTGGGGATCAGGCGGGTAACACGGGCTTCAATGCCCACGGCGCCCAGATATTTCAGCACGCTGACGCGCTTATTGCCCTCCTGCACGAAGTAGCGGTTCAGGTATTCATAGACCTTGATGGGCTCACGGATTCCCTCACGGATGTGGGACTCATAGAGCTTGCACCATTTTGTGCCGAATTCTGTGTTTTCCGGCAGCAGAGGCATGAAGTTCCCGGCAAAGGCATTGCTCCGGGCGGCGGTACGGGTGCCGAGGATCTTGTTGATGGGGATCTCAGAGGTGCCAAGGTTGATCTCGCCACAGATCTCAACATTCCCCAGCAGGTCATCGAGAATATACAGGTAGCCCTTGGTGGCCGAGTCGCTGTGCTCCGACAAATAGTGCCGGCCCATAGCGCGGGCTTGTTTATAGTTTGCACTGCTGTCATAGTCAGCCATAGGTGCTCATCCTTTCTATATGAACGGTAAGTGGTTCCAAACACAATTTGACTATAGTATACCACAGGATGCGGACGAAAGGAATCGGCAATCCATGAAAAAAATCAGGTCTCATCTACTTGACATTTGACAGATTTCTCATTATAGTAAAGGACAAATAAGTGTATCAAATGAGACGGAAGGTGAAATGATGGAGCAGCCCCTTACTCGTCAGCAGGTGCAGCTGGCATCGACTGCGTTCCTGTTTTCGGGCGTAGATGATATTGTGGTGGAACAGCTGGTGCGGGACCGGCGGTGTCTCCTCCGGCGCTACGGCAAGGGCCAGATCATATTTGATGAGACACATTTTGAACGGAGCCTTGGGATCCTGCTGTCCGGCGAGATCCTGGTGGAGAAAAACACTGCCGATGGAAAACGGCTGCATATGTCTCGGCTGCATTCCGGGGAGTGCTTCGGGGCGGCGGCTATGTTCCACAGCAGAAGCCGGTATGCCTCTGTGCTGACAGCAAAAAAGCCAGCGGAGGTGTTGTACCTGCCGCAGGAAGTGATCGTTTGGGCTATGCAGCGAAATTCTAAGATCACGGAGAACTATATTGCCTATCTGTCGGATCGAATTTGGTTCCTCAGCGGCAGGATCTCGGCCCTTACTGCGGGTACGGCCCAGCAGAAGGTGGCGGTGTATCTGCTGGAACAGGGGAAGCTGGACATCTCTATGACCGATCTCTGCCAGCAGCTGAATATCGGACGGGCTTCCCTGTACCGTGCGCTGGACGAGCTGGAACAGGCGGCGTTGATCCGCCGCAGCGGCAAAACGCTGGAGATAGCAGATGAAGAAGGACTGCGCACTATGACGCGTTCTATCAATCAATAGGAAAGAAACGAGGTAATTGGTATGAAAAAATTATTTGCATGGATTACAGCGGCGGCGCTGATGGCAAGCTGCCTCACAGGCTGCGGCAGCAGCGCCGCTTCCGGCAGCACGGCGGCCGGAAGCGAACCCGCATCGGTGGAGACCGCTGCGGCCACAGAGACAGCGCCCCAAGAGGCTCCGGCTGCATCTCAGCCCGAGCAGAGCAGCGAGACGCCGGAGGAGTCTTCTGTGCCGGAGGAACCCTCTGTACAGGAGACGGAGGAGAACTATGAGCCTGTGGACATCAGTGTTGGAACCATCAAGGGTCCCACGGGCATCGGCATGGTCAAGCTGATGGCGGATTCCGATGCGGGGCTCACCGATAACAACTATACCTTTACGCTGGCAGCGGATGCCTCCGAGATCGTCAGCAAGGTCATCGCAGGGGAATATGACATAGCCTGCGTGCCTACCAACAGTGCGGCGGTGTTGTATCAGAAGACCCAGGGAGCTGTGAAGCTGTTGGCTCTGAATACGGCAGGTGTGCTGCATATCCTCCAGAATACCGAAAACAGCGAGCCCATTACCGATTGGGAGCAGCTGAAGGGAAAGACCATCTATACAGTGGGACAGGGAGCCAATCCGGAATATGTGCTGGACTACGTGCTCTCCGGCCACGGCATTGATCCGGAGCAGGATGTTGAGATCGTATTCTGTGCGGCAGCCGATGAGGTGGTGGCGGCCTGTGCCACCGGCGAGGCTGACCTCTGCATGCTGCCGGAACCTGCCGTTTCTGCGCTGCAGGCGAAGGTGACGGGCTTTAACGAGATCTTTGATATGACTGATGCATGGAATGAGGTGGCGACAGACGGCTCCATTCTTACGCAGGGATGCGTGGTCGTGCAGACGGCATTTCTGGAAGCCCATCCCGATGCGGTTGCACATTTCCTGAAGGAATATGAAGCTGCGATTGACTATGTACAGGCCAACCCCGATGAGGCCGCATCACTGATGGTGCAGTATGAGATCGTTGCCAGCGAGGCTATTGCAAAGAGCGCACTGCCGGGCTGCCATGTGATGTTTGCGGCAGGGCAGGAGATGAAGGATAGCATTTCCGGCTATTATCAGGTGCTCTTTGATGCGGATCCCACCTCTGTAGGCGGAAGCCTGCCGGATGATGCGTTCTACGTTATCAACCAGTAAGAGATTGCTCCGGGGGCTGGCAGCGGCGGCATTCTGGTGCCTGATCTGGCAGGTGGCTGCCTGGATGGTGGACCTGCCGCTGCTGCTTCCCGGGCCGGTGCAGGTGGGAAAACGGCTTCTTTCCATGAGTGCAGAGCCGGAGTTCTGGCAGGCGGCTTGCTTGACGCTGGGGCGTGTGGTGGCAGGTTTTTCCCTTGGAGCGGCAGCCGGATTTTTGCTGGCGGTCTGTACATACCATAGCGTCCTTCTGGATGTGCTGCTGGCCCCTGCGGTTCGTGTGGTGCGTGCTGCACCGGTGGCGTCCTTCATTTTGCTGTGCATGCTGTGGATGAAAAGCGGTGTGATCCCGGCCTTTATTGCAGGACTTATGGCATTGCCCATTGTCTGGGAGAACGTTTCGCAGGGACTGCGTACCGTGGATCCACAGCTCCTTGAAATGGCGCAGCTCTTTGGAATGGGGCGGGAGAAGACTTTTTTTCTGATCCAGCTGCCCTCGGCTTTTGGCTATTTTCGGGCGGCCTGTGTGACATCCATGGGGATGGCCTTCAAGTCCGGGGTGGCGGCGGAGGTCCTTTGTCAGCCCAAACAGGCTGTAGGCACGCAGCTATACTATTCCAAGATTTATTTGGAGACCGATGCGCTGTTTGCACTGACCGTGGTGGTGGTGCTCCTCAGCATCCTCACTGAAAAGCTGCTTGCCGGCATCCTGCAAATCAAAAAGTAAAATATCCCCGCAGATTCCGGAGAAAAATGATATGTACCCCCAAATATGATATGTACCCCCAATACTGGACACCCAGTATTGGGGGTATTGCTATATGAAATACAGCTATGAGTACAAGAGAATGTGTGTAGAAATGTATCGGAAAGGAAAATGGGCGGAGACGCCAGATGGCATCCAGAAGGAGAACTTTCATAAAATGATTCAGGGGTGGTCCAGAATAGAGGAATCTTGCGGTCCGGATGCACTGCAGCACAGGAATCAGAACAAAGTATGGACAGCGGAAGAAAAGTATGAGCTGGTAGCCAAAGTCACGGCAGGAGCACCGAGTAAAGGAACCGCCTATGCAGCAGGAATTCACAGTGGCCTCTTGTATCAATGGGTTCAGCGGTATAAAATAAAGGGGTATGAGGGATTGGACGCACAACGAAAAGGACGGCCACCCAAGGAGGCTCCTATGAAAAAGAAAGCTGTACCGGCAGAGTTGACGCCATCTGAGCGAGATGAACTAATCCGGCTCAGAGCAGAGAACGAATATTTGAAGGTGGAGAACGAAGTCATAAAAAAACGGATCGCCTTGAGACGGGAAAAATGGGCCGAGGAACTCAAGGCGAAAAAGCAGCGGTCATCAAAAGGCTCCGTGAAAAAGGATATGCCCTGAAACATTTGCTGAAGGCAGTCGGCATTTCCAGATCGACCTACTACTATGAAATCAGCAAGAAAGACAAGGTTCAAGAGCGGAACAGCGAGTTGTCCGCAGAAATATCGACTATCTTTGCTGAAAACAAGGGAAGGTACGGTGTAAGGCGGGTGCATCAGGCGCTTCTAAACCGTGGCCATCAGGTCAATCATAAGAGAGTTCAGCGGATCATGCACCAGCTGCACCTGTTGGGGAAGCGCCCAAAGGAGAAATATCACTCTTATAAGGGCGAAGTCGGCAAAGTTGCTGCCAATATCATCAATAGAGATTTCAGCGCAGAGAAGCCGCGGCAAAAGTGGATAACCGATGTGTCACAGTTTAATTTTCCGTGGGGTAAATGCTACATCTCTCCGATTCTTGACATGAATACAAACGAGATTATTTCTTATAATCTTTCTCTCAGCCCAAATCTGGAACAGATCAAGGATATGCTAGCAAAAGCGTTTCAGTGTTTTCCTTCTGTGCAGGGACTGATGATGCACTCGGATCAGGGCTGGCAGTACCAGCACGAGTTTTACCGGAATGAGCTTGCGAAGCATGGTGTGATTCAATCCATGTCCCGAAAGAGTAACTGCTATGATAATTGCATCATGGAAACGTTCTTTGGCAGGCTGAAAAATGAAATGTTCTATGGTTTTGAGGAGGACTATCCATCTTTTGATGCCTTCCAGAGCGCCATTGCGGAGTATATTGACTACTACAACAACAGACGAATCCAAGTGAAAACAAAATGGATGCCTCCCTCCGAATTTAGGGAAGCATCCATGATGAAATGCTAATTGTTCAGTTCAAATGACAGTGTCCAGAATACTGGGTACATATCACGCATCGGGGGTTACTGTTATGGGATAATTACTTTGCGTTCCGGGTCTTCAGATACCGGTTGATGTACAGCATCAGGAACACGGGAATCACAGCGGTGATGGCACCCATGACGAAGGTGGAGGTGACATTTGCAACCGTAGCGTGGAGAATAGACTTGGAAACAAAGTTAAAGAAGATGGAGCTGAAGCCCAGTGCCAGCATGGCAACGCCGTAGTTGGTACCGGAATTCTTGGGCCCAAACAGGTCGGTGCACAGCGCAGCGTTCAGTGCGGAGGGGCCGCCGTAAGCAAAGGCAACCAGCGCAATGGTGGCAAAGTAGCCATAGCCGCCGATGAAGGTCAGCAGAACGGCACCTGCCAGCGTAATGCCGCAGAGAATGTACATGGTGTTGAACCGGCCGACCTTATCGGAAAGGGAGGCCATAATGAGACGGCCGGCGGCGTTGGTGATGCCGGTGAAGGAAACACAGGCCAGTGCCATAGCCTCAGTGAGGCCACGCTGCATACCCAGATCCTTGATCAGAGGCACGCAGAGGTTCCATGTGCCGTTGATGAAGAAGATAGAGAAGAACAGGCACCAGAAAGCGGGAACCTTAATGGCCTGACCCAGAGTATAGTTCTGGTTGGTGGAGGCAGCAGCCTTGGGCAGATTCAGGCTCTTGATGTACTCGTCATCCGGCAGGGAAATGAAGCAGCAGGCGATGAGGCCCAGAACAGCAAATACCACAGCCAGAGTCAGGAACACAGGAGTGAAGTTTACAATGCCGTCAGCGTTCTTGTTGGCGTTCATCAGCATGTTGGAAACAGGGGTGAACACAACAGTGGACAGGCCGAAGGCAGAGCAGGCCAGACCGGAAGCCAGACCACGCTTATGAGGCAGCCACTTCTGGATGCAGGAGATGCACGCACCGTAGGCGAAGCCGGAGCCAAGGCCAGCCATGATAGCGTAGGTAAGATCCAGCAGAGCAATGGTCTTTACAAAGGCGGAGATTGCGATACCGGCGGAGAAGAGAATCACACCGGCAAAGCAGGTGAACTTGGGGCCCTTCTTGTCGTTGAGGAAACCACCGATGAGGTTGCCGAATACAAAGGCAAAGATCATGTAGGAGGAGACCATGGTAGCTGCACTGGAAACAGCGGCAGCAGCGGTTTCGTCCATGCCTACGGAGAAGGCGGCAACAATGTTGCCCTTGAATGCGCTCCACAGGTAGAGGATACCCACGCATAGCTGAACCACAAGGCAGGCGATGATGGAAATCCAGGGATTGCTTTTCTTGTTCAATTCATTCAGTCCTTTTCTTACAAAATTCTGATCAAGGCAATGCCGCAGCACCCGGAATCCTCCGAAATTGTGGCGTTGCCCCTTGCTCCAAACCATGATATTATACCATGGTTTTTTTCAAATGTACAAGGGGTTGCGGGAAAACTCATAATTTCTGTCACAATCTATCAAAAACCACCTGTGAATACCGGAAAAACTGTATAACTTGTGATATATTTTGCTGGGGTGTTCTTCCTTTGCAGGTTCTGCTTTCATGGAGAGGAAACGGGCGGAACGCAGAAAGTGCGTTCCGCCCGAATGGAGCAGAGTATCAGGTGCTTAAATGGCTGTGATCCAGAATACCGCCGTGGTTCATCTTATAATAGAGTACCAGCAGCACGGCCAGATCTACCGCAGAGCCAAAGTACCATGCCCAGAACATGCCGGTGTAGCTGGGCAGCGGATAAAAGCTCAGGGAGGGCAGCAGGGCAAGGGAGAAGCCGTAGCTGCATCCGATGCGGATGGCGAAGTCCAAAATCGTGACCAGCAGGAAGTCCTTGACCCGTCCAACGCCACGGAGGAGACCGCCGCCAACGATGATAAAGCAGATCAGCAGATAGTCCGGGGAGATGATCCGCAGGTAGAGGCGGCCCACGTCTACAACGCCGGGATTCTCCTCCACATTAACAAACATGGAGATCAGCTGCGCCGGGAATAGCTGGAGGATCAGCAGTGCCACAGCGGTAAAGATAAGGATGATCCCGGTAGACGCCTTACATCCCTCGTTGACCCGCTGGGGCTTATTGGCCGCATAGTTCTGGGCGGCGAAGCTGGAGAGGGCGGTTCCGATGGTGTTAAAGCACATGTAGACAAAATTATGGATCTTGGAGGCAGCCTCATAGCCTGCCATAAATGTGACACCGTAGGTATTGACCAGACGCTGCAAGACGGTGTGGGAGAAGGCAACACAGCACTGCTGGATAATAGCGGGGACAGAGAAGCGGCACATTTCCCACAGAAGACTACGGCTGAATCTGGGGGCGTCCTGCGGAAGATCCAGCTGGGTGCGGGTCACACGGGCCAGCACCGCTACAGATACCACTGCAGACACATACTGGGAGATTGCGGTGGCCCATGCGGCACCGGCAACGCCCATATGGAGAGGGCCCACGGCGATCAGATCCAGCACTACGTTGAGACCGGCGGAAATCATCAGAAAATAGAGGGGACGCTTGGAATCTCCAAGACCGGTGAAGATTGCGGCAGCAGTGTTATAGACAAAATTGCCGATGATGCCAAAGGCATAGATGGCAAGATATGCGCTGGCCGTGGACAGCACGGCGTCTTGGGTGTGGAGCAGCCGTAGAATGGGCTGTGCCAGCAAAATGCCCGCTCCGCCCAGCAGAACGCCCAGCAGCAGCAGGGATACAATGACTGTTGAAATTGCGGTCTTCAGATCTCGACGGCGCTTTGCCCCGAAGAGCTGGGCGATGACCACACTGCATCCCATGGATGCACCGGTGGCAATGGCAATATAGATCAGTGTGATGGGATAGGCCGCACCGATGGCGGCGAGACCCGCTTCACCGGTAAAACGGCCCACAATGATACTGTCAGCCAGATTGTATAGCTGCTGCAGTGCCATGCTCAGCAGCAATGGCAGGGAAAAGCGCCAGATCACCGAAAAAGGCTTTCCCTGAGTTAGGTCATTCATGACAACACACTCCTTTTCTGATCCCATTATAAGAGAAACAGTAAAATATGTAAAACTCGAAATAACGAAAATGGTTACAATAAAATGCTGTAACAAAGCACAAGCGCCTGACACAAAGGGTGTCGGGCGCTTGTGCAATTATAAGGGGTTCAGGATCTGCCCAAGAGATGTGACTCGTGCAGCCAGAGTTCCCAATTCATCGGTAACAGATACTTCGTAATAAAGGGTGGTTCTGCCTCGACGGAGCTGCTGGGCTTTGGCAATCAGTCTTGTGCCCTTTACGGGGCTTAAAAAGGTAATTTGACTGGATACCGTAACGGCAGGAGGCTGACTGAAGTTGGCGGCCACGGCAAAGGCAAAGTCAGCCAGCGTAAATAACACGCCGCCCATGACCCTACCGGCAGCATTTCGGTGATGCGCAGTAAGTGACATGGAGCAGACAGCGTAGTCCGGGCCGATCTCGTCAATTACAGCACCATTTTCAGTGGCAAAGTGATCCTCCGCAAAGAAATCCTGCGCTTCTTTCGGTGTTGTCATGGCTTCAACTCCCCAAAATCCGGCAAGAACTGACGGAAGGCCGTGGGCAGGGCATAGTCACGCCCAACAGCTTCCCGGCTTACCCAGATAAATTCACTGTTTGTTGTTTCACAGTGGAGCCGGGCGCCGGTCATGTTCCACTGAATGTGGGTGAAAATATGGTTCCGGGTCACGAGCTTTTCCAGATAGTCCGGGGAGAGACCCCAGTCTTCTGCGGCTTTAATGGTTTCCTCAGCCGAGAGAATGCCCGGCAGATGAGGGAATTCATAGAGCCCAGCCAGCAGGCCGGTATCCGGCCGCTTCCGCAGTGCCACACGGCTGCCGCAGGAGAGCAGAAATACGGTCATATCTTCCTGACGGCGGGGCTTTTTTGGCTTCCGAACCGGAAGATCATCGATGGTTCCGTTTTTGCGGGCAAGACAGTGGGGGCCTACCGGACATACCTCACATCGGGGCGCACCATTGGGCAGGCAGACCGTTGCACCCAGCTCCATCAGTGCCTGTGTAAAGTTCCCGGCCTCGGGGGGATAGATTTCTGCAAGGGCGCTGGTGATCGCCTTTTTCACCTTGGGGTCATCGGTACACCCGTGGTAATCACAGAGCCGGGCAGCCACCCTCAGAACGTTGCCGTCCACGGCGGGGGTCTTTTCCTCAAAACAGATGGAGGAAATGGCACCGGCGGTATAGTCCCCGATGCCCGGAAGAGCCCGGATGGCGGCGTAGTCCTGTGGGAAAACACCATGGTGCTCGGTCATGATGACCACGGCGGCCTTCTTGAGATTCCGTGCCCGGGTGTAGTAGCCAAGTCCCTCCCAGAGCTTTAACAGCTGGGGCTCCGGAACTTCAGAGAGCGCCTGAATGGTGGGAAGCGCCTGAAGAAAACGGGCGTAATAGCCCTTGACGGCTTCCACCCGGGTCTGCTGGAGCATGATCTCTGAAAGCCAGACATGATAGGGCTCACGATCCTGCCGCCATGGAAGCTGGCGCTGATTTTCCTGAAACCATCGGGGGAGGGCATGGGGCAGCAGGGCCAGCGGGGCGAAAATATCGTCCATTTATCGATTGTCCACCTTTTCCGGATACATGTCATGCTGGGACAGACGCAGCCATGCGACCTCCTCCCAGCGAGTGCCGGGACGGCCATAGTTGCAGTAGGGATCTATGGACAGCCCGCCTCTGGGGGTGAATTTTCCCCAGACTTCAATATACTTCGGATCCATGAGCCGGATCAGATCCTTCATGATGATGTTCATGCAGTCCTCGTGAAAATCCCCATGGTTGCGGAAGGAGAAGAGATAGAGCTTGAGAGACTTGCTCTCTACCATCCGTTCGCCGGGCACATAGCTGATATAGATGGTCGCAAAATCCGGCTGGCCGGTTTTGGGGCACAGGGAGGTAAATTCCGGGCAGTTAAACTTGACAAAATAGTCGTTGTCAGGATGCTTATTGGGAAAGGTTTCGAGCACCTCCGGCGCATAGTCTGTGGGGTACTTTGTTCCGGCGGCTCCGAGACTGGTGACGCCCTTTAATTCATTTTCGGATCTTCCAGATGCCATAATAAATATTCCTCCATTCCAAGATTTTATCGAAGCAGCGGGTCAATTACGCCGTTTTTCTCAAAGGCTTTTTGACGGTCAATACAGGTGCCGCACTTGCCGCAGGGCTTTTCGCCCCCCTCATAGCAGCTCCATGTGAGCGCATAGGGAACGCCCAACTCCAATCCCTTCTTGACTACATCGGCCTTGGTCAGGGATACAAAGGGGGCTTCGATGGAAAGCTGATTGCCGCTGCCCAGATAGATGGCCTGATTCATGGCGTTCACAAAATCCACAGAGCAGTCGGGGTAGGCGGCTCCGGCGGCATCGTCCGCATGAGCGCCGTACATAATCTTGGAGCAGCCGTGACTCGGGGCGATGCTGGCGGCAGAGGACAGGAACAGACCGTTTCGAAATGGAACATAGGTGGAGACCGGATGAGTTCCGCCGGTTTCTTCAATCTGCTGGGCATAGCTTTCCAGCGGGATCTCCTCGGTGGACTGCTTCAGCAGGCTGCAATTGCTTCCGGCGAAAATCACAGAGAGATCCAGCTCCATGCGCTGGACACCATAGTATTCTGCAACGGCCTTGGCGGCTTGGATCTCCTTGTCATGCTTCTGCCCGTAATAGATGGACAGGGCAATGACGTTTTCAGCGCCTACTTCCTTTACGGCCATGGCGAGACAGGTGGTACTGTCTACACCGCCGCTGGACAAAACAAGAATTTTCATTTCAGAAGTGCCTCCATTCTCATTTGCAGTACCGGGTCTGTCTCGAATTTCCCCCGGTAGGTTTCCGTGATCGTGCGGGTGCCCGGCTTCTGAATCCCCCGGGCAGTCATGCAGCTGTGGCAGCCGGAGATCACCACGGCCACATCCTCGGAGCCTGTGACCATGGAGATAATCTCGGCAATGTCCCGTCCGAGACGCTCCTGAAGCTGAAGCCGCCGGGCGGCCATATCTGCGATCCGGGCAATTTTGCTCAGACCGATGACCTTGCCCCGGGGCAGATAGCCTACGCTGACCTTCATATCATACATCAGAGCCATGTGGTGCTCACAGTAGGAAAATACATCAATATCCCGGACCAGCACCAGATCGTGGTGATCGGGATCGGCTTCCTCAAAGGTCTTGTCAAACATTTCTGCGATCTCTCTATTCGTATAGTTCATACCCGCAAAGACCTCTTCATACATCTTTGCGACCCGCTGGGGGGTTTCACGGAGCCCCTCCCGGTCCGGGTCATCACCCAAGGCTTCGAGAATGCCGCGGATGTGGGTTTCGATGGCTTTGGTATCGATCATAGTTACACCCCCTGCTGATTCGGATCCCAGATGACTTTGTGCAGCTGGATCTGAAGAGTCACGTCGGTAAGATTATGCTGCTTCATATATTCAACCATGTCACAGGGGGCAATCGAGCCGAAAACAGGGCTCAGATAGACGTTGGTATGCTCCCGGAGCCGGTACTCCTCCATAACCTCCGCAGCCCGATCCAAATCATCCATGGAGCCGCACACAAACTTTACCGTGTCCTGCTGGGTCAGCAGGGGGAGATTCTGAAGATGCATGGCGTTCTCCATGCCACTGGCAGAAAGCTTATAGTCCATGGTGAAGGAGGGGCGGCAGGGAAGCGCCAGATATGGCGCAAGGTCCACACTGCCATTGGTCTCTACCTCTACATAGAGCTCCGGATCCCGGCACAAAAGGGACAGAAGCTCTCCAATATGGGGCTGGATCATGGGCTCGCCGCCGGTGACGGTGACATTCTTACTGCCGCTCTCCTTGACCAGCTGGTAGAGCTGGGTTTCGGTGAGATGGGCACGGGCGGCATCGGGGGTCTCCGCCCACTTGGTGTCGCAGTAGTCACAGCGGAGGTTGCAGCCTGCCAGGCGGATAAAGAAGGCCAGCTGACCGGCCCGGGTGCCTTCGCCATTGATGCTCAGAAAGGTTTCCGCTACATTAAAGCTGGACAATTTGGGGCGCCTCCTTCCCGCCGGTATAGACGGCACAGTTGTTGGGGGTCTCGTAGACGGCGACCTCCTGGGGCGTCAGCCCCATTTCCGTCAGCTGCTGGAAGAAGTAGCGGCTGAAATTTTCAGCGGTGGTGCGGAAGGGGAGAAAAACCATGCGGAAATCCTCTTCCCGAAGCGCTTCCATGGTCTTTTCCTTCAGTGTGCCCTCTTCCACCAGAAGCGCATGATCGAACCGATCGGCAAGGGTCGTAAGGGCACTTTTCAGGTCGCCAAAGTCAATCAGCATCCCCTTTTTGGGGCCGGAGGCGATGAGACTGTCGCCGGAGATACGAACCACGATGCGCCACCGGTGACCGTGGATGTTTTTACATTTTCCATCGTAACCCTTTAGAAAATGGGCCGCATCAAAGCTGGCCTCGGATTGCAGCATATACATAATTTATCCTCCTAAACCACGCAGCCCATTGGAACAAAAAAAGAGCGCAATTACTGCGCCCATAAGCCCCACAATGCACTGCATGGTGGGGAAAACCTGGTTTTGTTTACTGACAGGAGGGCCGCGAACTGTCATGGTTCAATTGTAAAAGGCGCACAGGTCTCCCTATGCGCCCCGGATTATAGCATGTTTTATTTCAAAATGCAAGAAGAAGGTTAAAGCTTCTCCAAAGCGCTCTCATACGCCCGGAAGAGTGTTGCGGCGCTTTTGAGCAGGGCGGTAAAGGTTTCCTGCCCCAGAGAATCTACAACGCTTTTGTGGAATGTCCGCATCTGATCGGTGGCAGTCTGGTATACGGCTGTCCCGGCGGGGGTCAGAGAGACGAAGGTGTTCCGGCGGCTGTTTTTGTCCACGGTGCGAAGGATCCAGTCCTTTTCCTCCAGTGATTTCAGGAGCTTGGAGATCATGGAAACGGATACAGACAGCTCCTCGGCCAGCGAGGAAACGTAGACGCCGGGGATGTCCGGATGTGCATCCTGACTGCATTGCAGCGCAGTCAAAATCAAATATTCCGGCTGTGTCACACCGGGGGTGATCTTGCTCCAATCCATCCGTCTCAGGTGCTGATGAAGCAGCAGGAAGCCCTGACTGCCGGTAAGATTCTCCACATTACATTCCTCCTAACTAACTGCCGCTATTCTACTGCAAAAAATTTCAGGTGTCAACAATTTCGATATTCAAAAAATGTTTACACCTTTTCATTTGCGATATGGTATGGTATACAAGTATTTTTATGCGTTCAGAGAAAGGGGTACCCCAGTGCTGCAATTAAAGAATATCAAGAAGGATTATCTCTCCGGGGATGAAACGGTCCATGCCCTGAAGGGCATCGATATTTCCTTTCGGGAAAATGAGTTTGTTTCGATCCTTGGACAGTCCGGCTGCGGAAAGACCACACTGCTGAATATCATTGGCGGTCTGGACCGCTATACGTCAGGAGATCTTGTGATCAACGGCCGATCTACCAAGGAATTTCGGGATCGAGATTGGGACACATACCGGAACCATTCCGTAGGCTTTGTCTTTCAGAGCTATAATTTGATCCCACACCAGAATGTGCTCTCTAATGTAGAGCTTGCCCTGACTCTTTCCGGTGTGACAAAGGCCGAACGACGCCGCAGAGCCAAGGAGGCACTGGAGAAGGTTGGACTTGGCAATCAGCTGAAAAAGAAGCCTAACCAGATGTCCGGCGGTCAGATGCAGCGGGTGGCCATTGCCCGGGCCCTGGTGAATAACCCGGATATCCTTTTGGCGGATGAGCCCACCGGCGCGCTGGACTCCGAGACCTCTGTACAGGTCATGGAGATTCTGAAGGAAGTGGCAAAGGATAAGCTGGTGATCATGGTCACCCACAACCCGGAGCTGGCAGAGCAATATTCCACCCGAATCATCCGGGTACTGGATGGCGAGGTGGTATCCGACTCTATGCCCTATACGCCGGATCAGGCGGAGCTTCAGCAGGTCCGTGCCGAAGCTGCGGAAAAAAAGCCATCCATGAGTTACCTGACTGCTCTGAGCCTTAGCCTGAACAATCTGATGACAAAGAAAGGGCGTACGATCCTGACTGCGTTTGCCGGATCCATTGGCATAATTGGCATTGCGCTGATCCTTTCTCTGTCCAGCGGTATGCAGGACTATATTAATAAGATGGAAGAGGACACCCTGACCTCCTATCCCATTACCATTCAGGAGGCCACCATGGATATGTCCTCTATGATGGGTACTATGATGAGCGTAAACAGCAAGGGGGAGGAGCATGAGCCGGGGCAGGTATATTCCAGCAGCGTTATGACGGATATCATCGATTCCATGATGTCTAAAATCTCCACCAACGATCTTTCGAGCTTTAAGAAGGTGCTGGAGGAGGACGGCAATGAAATTGCCGCACTGGCCTCGGAGATCCGCTATTCCTATCCCACGGAGATCGGGATCTATACAAAAAATACACAGGGGCAGCTCCATCGGGTCAATCCTATTTCGGTGCTGGATGAGATCGGTATGGGAGATATTGCGGCACAGATGGGCATGAACAGCATCGATGTGTGCACCGAGCTTTCCGACAATCCCAACACCCGGAGCAGTGACTATGAACTGCTTACGGGTACATGGCCGGCAAATCAGAATGAAGTGGTGCTGATCCTGAATCATAATTATGAGGTCACAGATTATACCCTCTACGCACTGGGGCTGAAGGATACCCAGCAGCTGAAGGACGCCATTCAAAAGGCTCAGCAGGATCTTGCGGACGATGGAACGGTGAAGGACAGCGACATTGCTCAGGAGGAGACCACCTACAGCTATGAGGATATGCTGGGGCTGGATCTTCGGCTGGTGCTGCCCACGGACTGCTATCAGGAAGACGGCGGCGTGTACACGGATATGCGGGATGACGACAGCTTTATGGAGCGTGTATATGACAGCGCACAGCCATTAAAGGTAGTCGGCATTGTCCGCACCACCTCGGAAAGCAACAACGAATACGGAACCATCGGCTATACCTCGGCGCTTACCTCCTATGTGGTGGGCGCAGTGGAAAACAGTGACATTGTCAAGGCACAGAAAGAAAACTCAAAGGTAGACGTCTTCACGGGACTGCCGTTCCAGGGGACAGCGGCCGGGGAAGCAGCACTGGCGGCGCAGGAGGATGCCGGCGGCAGCGCCGGATTTACCGAGGCACAAAGTCAGCTGGTACAGGATACCATTGCCATGCTCCCGGAAATGTACCAGAGCCAGCTTTCCGCACTGCCGGAGGAACAGCAGGCGGCCATGCTGGTGGAGAACGGACTGCTGGCGCAGGCGGATCTGGATGCGTTGGGGGATGGCAGTCAGAGCAGGGAAAAGGTCGTCTCCGATTCCAGCTATGAAGCCAATCTGATGACGTTAGGGGCAGCCACATTGGATGACCCCAATTCCATCAGTCTCTATGCCGCTTCTTTTGAAGATAAAGAGGCACTGACCGATGCGCTGGATGCCTACAACGATAAGATGACTGCCGAGGGGAAGGACGACCAGGTGATTCACTATACGGATTATGTGGGAATGCTCATGAGCTCGGTGACGGATATCGTGAACATCGTCAGCTATGTGCTCATTGCCTTTGTGGGGATTTCGCTGGTGGTGTCCTCTATCATGATCGGTGTGATTACGTTGATCTCGGTGCAGGAGCGCACCAAGGAGATCGGCATTCTCCGCTCCATCGGCGCCTCCAAGCGGGACGTAAGCAGAGTGTTTAACGCAGAGACCCTGATTATCGGTCTGGGAGCGGGCGTGATTGGCATTGTGGTAACAGTGCTATTGAATATTCCGATCAACATGATCATTGATCATCTGGCTGGAATTGGTGATGTAGCCAAGCTGCCGCCAATGGGCGGACTGATCCTTGTGCTGATTTCGGTACTGCTGACGATGATTGCGGGACTGATCCCGGCAAAGACTGCTGCGCGAAAGGATCCGGTAGAGGCCCTGAGAACTGAATAATCGGATCAAAACCAAGGCACTGGAAGGTGAAAATCTTCCAGTGCCTGATTGCATGTTATGAGGTCTTTTGCGGAAGCTGATACCAGCGGGATTCGGTTGCACAGACTCGAAAGCCCAGCTTATCATAGAGCGCCAGTGCACGGTCGTTGTCAGAGGCAACGGTGACAGTTACCGTGTCTCCCGGACAGCGCTTCAAAAGCGCAAGGGTGAGATCGGTCCCTCTGCCGCGGTATTTGGGCAGCACGGCCACGGCAGCCAGTTCGTTTTCGTGGAGCTCGCCAATGCCGTAGGGATGGCCGTCCTTCGTAAGGGCCAGAAAGGCCCGCTGTTTTTCACGGTAGATCCGGGCGATTTGGGCTCGATCGTAGCTGAGGGCGTGAGAGACGGACTGGAAGCAGCGGTTATAGATCCGCTGATAAATGCTGTCGTTTTCCGGGGTCATTGGGGTCAGCGTGACGGACTTTCCCTCGGGCAGTGCCGCCTTGTCGGCGTGGAGCAGATAGATATCATAGGCATAGGGCAGAAAGTCAAGGGAGCCCTCCCATGATACAAAGCATGTTTCTGCACCGCACATCCGACAGAAATGTTCACACTCCGACAGCATGCCGCCCAGATGATTGGGGAGCACGGTGCGCAGGAGAATATAGGCGCGGCCAGAAATGGGAATCTCTCGCAGGATCAGGGTGGCGGTACCGCCCTGACAGGTAAATACAGGAATATTGTTCATTGTCATCACCGAAATCAGTATACCATGGGGCGGAATTATCATCAAGTCCCGTAAAATTACTATTGAGTTCCCGAGGGGAATGTGATAGAATAAGCCGAAAAACATTGAACCGCTGCTATTGGCGGCGGAAATCGGAACAGGAGGGCGTCCCGTTGAAACTGAGAAACTTGATCGATATTGAAGACCTCTCGCTGGAGGAATGGAACGAGCTGTACGGGCTGGCCAGTCAGATCATTGCACATCCCAAAGATTTTGTGGATGCATTGCATGGTGATGTCATGGCCAGTCTTTTTTTTGAGCCTTCTACACGAACGAATTTCAGCTTCCAGACGGCGATGCTGCGGTTGGGCGGCAGCGTGTTCGGATTTGCAGACCCCAAATCGTCTTCGACCTCCAAGGGAGAGACGCTGAAGGATACCGTTAAAATGGTATCCGGCTATGCGGATGTGATCGTGATGCGTTCTCCCAAGGAGGGAGCAGCCAAGGCGGCAAGCCTTTATTCCGATGTGCCCGTGATCAATGCCGGGGACGGCGGCCATATGCATCCCACCCAGACATTGGCGGATCTTACCACCATCGCCTCCAAGCGGGGGGAGATCCGGGATCTCAACATCGGCCTCTGCGGCGACCTCAAAAATGGCCGGACGGTTCACTCTCTGATCAAGGCAATGGCAAAATTCCCGGGGATTCGGTTCTACCTGATTGCGCCCCGTGATCTGGCCATTCCGGCCTATATGATCGAGTTTATGAAGGCCAACGGACAGCGGTTTGTGGAGGTTACCAATTTGGAGGCGACCATGCCCCAGCTGGACGTGCTCTATATGACCCGGATCCAGCGGGAGCGCTTTACCGATCCCCTGGAATATGACCGGCTCAAGGGCGTCTACATTCTCAATCGTGGAAAGCTTCGGACGGCAAAAAAGGATCTTCTTATTATGCATCCGCTGCCAAGAGTGGATGAGATCGAGCAGGATGTGGACGAGGATCCAAGAGCGGTTTATTTTGAACAGGCAAGATACGGTATGTTTGCCCGGATGGCACTGCTGCTGACGCTGGTAAAGGGACAGGGGAGACAGAAGCCGGAGCCGCAGGAGATCGGGAAGAGCCCGCTGTGTCACAACCCCAGGTGCATCACCCAGTCGGAGCTGTATCTGCCCAATCTGACGAAAACTACAGGCGGAAAGTGCTGCTGCGCCTTCTGCGATAAGGAGATATAAATGGAAGGACAGGTTTGCCTGAATCGGGGAGAGGAAAAGGATGTCGAAAACGGCTCTCTCTGGATCTATGACAATGAAATTGATTGGTGCACAGATACCTGCCGGGATGGCGATGTGGTAACGGTGCTGGACAGCCGCCGCCGGTTCTGTGCCAAGGGCTTTTTTAACAGCAAAAGCAAAATTGTAGTGCGGGTGCTGACCAGAGATCCCGAGGAGACGATAGACCATGGGTTTTTTCACAAGCGGATCCGGCGGGCTTGGGAATATCGGCAGTCCATCGGCCTGACCAATGCCTGCCGGGTGGTGTTTGGAGATTCCGATGGACTGCCGGGCCTGACGGTGGACAAGTTTGGAGATTATCTCTCTATTCAGATCGTTTCGCTGGGGATGGAGCAGTGGAAGCAGAATATAGTGGAGATCCTTGTGGAGATTTTTGCACCGAAGGGGATCTATGAGCGGAACGACCTGCAGGTGCGGGAAAAGGAAGGGCTGCCCCAGCAGACAGGCTGCCTCTACGGAGCGGTGCCCCAGCAGTGTGAGATCTTGGAGCATGATGCCAGAATGCTGGTAAGCATTCCCGATGGACAGAAGACCGGTCATTTTCTGGATCAGCAGGAAAATCGGGGCATTCTCAAGGACTATGTAAAAGGAAAAACGGTGCTGGATCTATGCTGCTGCAGCGGCGGATTTTCTGTCCATGCGGGGCTCTATGGAGCAAAATCCGTAGACGCCGTGGATGTTTCGGAGCGGGCGCTGGAGCTGGTAAGGAACAATGCGGCCCTCAATGGTCTTGGCTGCGTGAATACCATTTGTGAGAATGTATTCGATCTGGCAAAGCGCCTGTGCGATGAGGGGAAGCAGTACGATGTGGTGATTCTGGATCCTCCGGCCTTTGCAAAGTCCCGCCGGGTACTGGAAGCGGCCTATAAGGGCTATAAGGAGCTCAATTACCGCTGTATGCAGCTGACAAAGTCCGGCGGCTTTATGCTGACCTGCTCCTGCAGCCAGTTTATGACCCGGGACCTGTTCCTGAAAATGCTCCGGGAAGCGGCGGTGGACAGCGGAAGACAGGTGCGGCTGATCCGGGAGGTCATGCAGTCAAGAGATCATCCTGCGGCCATTGGCGAAGAGTCCGCTCTTTATCTCAAGGGGTGGATGCTGAACATCTGGTGATGCTGTTATGGTTTCCGGATGCGGACAAAAATTTTGCCAAAGCATGAAAAAATGTGCTTGACAAAATCCTGTACACGTGGTAATATCTTAGGGCTGACATTTCAGCCCTATGCGGGTGTAGTTCAATGGCTAGAATCCCAGCCTTCCAAGCTGGTTGTGTGGGTTCGATTCCCATCACCCGCTCCATGATCTGCGCCAATAGCTCAGCTGGATAGAGCAACTGCCTTCTAAGCAGTAGGTCGGGGGTTCGAGTCCCTCTTGGCGTACCAAGGCAGCCTCTATTGGTTGCAGAAAGAAGTATATGGTGGGTATAGCTTAGCTGGTTAAAGCGCCAGATTGTGGCTCTGGAGACCGTCGGTTCGAATCCGATTACTCACCCCACTTCTTTATTCTTGCGGTGTTTGATGCTGCCGGTTTGCATTTAGGGATGTGGCCAAGTCGGTTAAGGCACCAGACTTTGACTCTGGAACCGTGGGTTCGAGTCCCGCCATCCCTGCCATGATCCGCTAGCTCAGTCGGTAGAGCACCTGCCTTTTAAGCAGGGTGTCCGGGGTTCGATCCCCCGGCGGGTCACCAAGGTAAAGATTAAAAGCCCTGAAACTGCAATGGTTTCAGGGTGTTTTGCTGTTATGTGCATTTGTCCTTGCATAGAGAAACATGAAGCGTAAGACTAGAGGGTGTGCTGCAAAATCATTGCTTTGCAGCACACCCTTTGTGTAATGATACAAAAACAAGGTTGATCGGTGCCGCTGATACTACCCATTTGCAGGCGGCAGAGAACGATCAAAGGTACTGCGGTAGAGCCGGGAGACATCATTGTAGGTGGATTTATCCAATGCACCGCTGACATCGGAATGATTCAATGACTGGATCATCCGCAGCCCTGACTCTGTGGGACTGTCCACCCTTCCGGTGGGGGAGAGTGGCTGAATCTCCGGATAAATCTGATGCAGTGCGGTCATCATGGCCTGAATCAGATAGACGTGGGGGTGACTTTGACCCGGGGAGATCACCAGCTTCGCCGGAAACAGCACCACCGGTCCTTCTGCAATGGAAAGATACGGCACGGCACGATCATAGGCATCCACGATGGCCTGATGCGTGTCACGGTCTGCGATCCCGGTGATTGGCAGATCGTGTTTCTTTTGAAAAGCGGATACGGCGTTTGCAGTGGCGCTGCCATAAATACCGTCCGGCACCAGCGTGGGGAGTTCCTCGTCCAACATGGACAGGGTACGCAGCATCAGCTGCAGGCTTTCTATGGGGCCGCTCAGTTTGGGATCTTCGGTCATGAGTTGCTTCCTCCTTTCAGCCCGGGGTCAGACAGGCCCATATACATGGCATAACCGGGGAATTGCCGGTGCCGGACGGTTCCGGCGGCCTGCTGGCCCTGAGACAGTATGGTGAGATAGCGGCGGAGTTCCTGGGTGGGCTGGCCGCTGGCTCGAAGTCCCAGCTGTGTTTGCAGGCGGGCAATGGCCCGGGTGGTGTTGCGATCCAACATACCGGTGATCCGGGGGGAGACCATGGGGGCGAATACCGGGGCAACGGTCTGAAGGCTTCGCTGAACGTCTGCGATGGTCTCCACGCTGCCCCCCGGCGTGCCGGAGAACAAAGTGTCGTTGGAAAGGACGGTGTCCTGAATGCCGTCAAAGCGATTTACGATACTGTCCCATGTGATAGTGCCCACCAGACCGCTGGGGGTAAGCCCTGCAAAGCGCTGGTAGGCCAGCACGGAGTCCCGGGTTCCGATTCCGTAGATCCCGTCGATGGTTGGCGCAGAGATCTCCGGGATGAACTGTGCCAGAATAGAAAGCATGTATTGCAGCTTGGAGACATATTCGCCGCTGCTGCCCAGGGACAGCACATTGGGGATGTTATAGGAGCCGGTGGTATATTGCTGCCCTTCGGATTCCAGTTCAGCGAGGCGTGTTACAGCCACATAGATAGAAACGATGGAATACCATGTGGCGCTGCCTACAATGCCGTCAGGGGTCAAATTGAATATCTGCTGAAATACTCGGACAGCGTCCTCTGTACTGGGGCCGAAGAGACCGTCTACCGGCGAGATTTTTGGAATGGCGGGATAGTTTCGGGAGATGCGGTTCAAGGCGCCCTGAATGGCAAGGACGCCTTCGCCGGAGGATCCCAGCCGAAGGGGTGTGCCGGGATAAGAGGGGGAGAGATCCTGCACCGGCGTGTTCGCCACGATCTCGATGTTGTCACCGTAGTAGTATTTGAGAATGTCCAGATAGGAATACCCCTGCTGGGCAAGCTGTTGACTGCCCCACTGACTCATGCCGGAGCAGGTGACGGTGGTGCCATTGCAAAAGGATGTAGAAAGCGGCTCGATGGTGCCCTGCCGTCTTACATAGCTTTGAAACAGCTCGTCTACCAACACGCTGACGTTTTCAAAGATGTCTCGCCCTTTGATAAACTTCTGGTCATAGGCGGTGGAACTTGTGATGTCAAAGTTGTAGCCGCGGCTGGGGTAGTATTCCAGATAGATCTTGTTGAGCGCAAAGGAAATCTGTGCCAGAATATTGGCCCGGATGGCCTCTTCCTCCCAAGTGGGGTAGATCTCACTGGAAGCAACATTTTTGATGTAGTCCGGAAAGCTGACGGTGACGTTTTCGGCATCAGAGCCCGGTGGGCCAAGATGCACGGTGATGGATGCGGGGATGTAGGGCGTATCGCTCATGGTTCCGCTCCTTCCCAAATTGGCTGCGGGGTAAAATTCAGGCCGATCTGTCCGGCATTGTCTGCGTCAAAACGTTGAAGCGGAACCATGCGGATGGTCTGGATGGTCTCAATGCCCGGGAAAATCTGAAGGCCGGTGAGTACAGCACGCTCATAGTCAGGGTGCTCAATGATCGCCTGAAGTCCGGTCCATGGCTGTACACCGGATTCCGGGGATTGGCTCAAAGTGGCCTTTGGCGCTGAGATGACGATCGGATCCGTCTCGCCAGAGGAGTTTGTAACTCGAATGCCCAGCAGCGTGCCCGGAGCATCCTGGAGGCGCACCAGTACAGCGGCGCCTTCCACCGGAAGATTGGCAATGGATGTGAAAACACGAAAGATCAATGTTCCGTTTTCCTGCAAAAGTATGTCCTCCTTTCTAAGGGCCCTGCGGCGGAGCAGAAGGGGAGCGGCGTCCGCAGCTGAGGAAGCCCTGCTTCATACCTGAAAAAAGAATATGCGCCAAGAAGGCGCCTTAGAACCTGACTTCTTTTCCGCAGTATCGAATGCACTGCCGTTCTGGCGAAAGTAGCA
Organism: uncultured Oscillospiraceae bacterium; assembly: GCA_959607825.1. Taxonomy (GTDB): domain Bacteria; phylum Bacillota; class Clostridia; order Oscillospirales; family Oscillospiraceae; genus HGM13006. Next base: position 26,581 of record CAUHNW010000029.1, read on the forward strand.
ATTTTTGCACTGGTATTTTGTTGGATATGTTATGAAATATGCGAAAATAACACTATGAGAACCGATTAAATTGTGATATAATAGCCAAAACAGATGCGGTTTTTCGTATCAGAGTCCCCGTATCTGTCACCCTGGCCGCATGGCGGCACGCATTTTAGGAGGGAACCCGAGATGATTGAAGTATCCGGATTGACCAAAACCTATGGCAACAAGCGAGGCATTACTGATATCTCCTTCACCATCAATGAAGGTGAGATCGTTGGCTTCCTTGGGCCCAATGGCGCTGGTAAGTCCACCACGATGAATGTGATCACCGGCTATCTTTCGGCTACGGCTGGCGCAGCGAAGGTTGCTGGCATCGACATTCTGGAGAATCCGCTGGAGGCAAAGAAGCATATTGGCTATCTGCCGCAGGATCCCCCGCTGTATCTGGACATGACCGTAGACGAGTATCTGAACTTCATCTACGATATCAAGGGCGTGAAAAGCGCCGGAAAGGATCGGAAGGAACATATTGACCGGATCTGCGAGATGGTTGGCATTACCCATGTGCGCTCCCGTGTCATCAACAACCTTTCGGGCGGCTATAAGCAGCGTTGCGGTTTGGCGCAGGCGCTGGTGGGTGACCCCGATGTACTGATCCTCGATGAGCCCACGGTCGGCCTTGACCCCAAGCAGATCATCGAGATCCGAAACGTTATCAAGGATCTGGGGAAAAACCGCACGATTATTCTTTCTACCCATATTTTGCAGGAGGTCTCCGCCGTGTGTGAGCGGGTACTGGTCATCAACAATGGCCGTCTGGTGGCTGATGACACGCCTACCCATCTTTCGGCCATGCTCACCGGTGAGCATAAGCTGGAATACCGGATCGCAGGTCCCAAGGACAAGGTCGTTCAGGTGCTCCGGTCTGTGGACGGCGTAAAGGTCGTAACGCCCACCATTGAGGCGGAGCCCGGTGCCTTTGAATATCTTGTGGAATCCGCAGAACATCTGGATGTGCGCAAGCTCATTTTCGCAGCGCTGTCCAAGGCGGGCTACCCGGTGCTGCTGCTGAAAAATCAGGATCTGTCGCTGGAGGATGTGTTTATCCAGCTGACCGCTGATAAAAAATCTTCCGCGAAAAGAGGTTAAACTGACATGTCTGCTATTTTCAAGCGAGATCTCCGTGCCTACTTCAAATCGCCTCTGGGCTATGTCTACCTTGCGGCGTTTGTGCTGGTACTGAATATCTATTTTTATTTGATGAACGTGTATTCCGGTTCCAGCAGTATGGACGGGATCTTCTCCTTTATTGTTACCATGTGCGTGTTCCTGATCCCCATCCTCACCATGCGTACATTTGCTGAGGACTATAAGCAGAAGACGGATCAGCTGCTGTTCACGGCTCCTGTGCGGCTTACCGGCATCGTGCTGGGCAAGTTCTTTGCGGCGCTGGTGGTCTTTGCCATCGGCATCCTCATTACGCTGGTTTATGTGGTAGTCATTTCCTCCTGGGGACAGCTGGAGGCTGCTACAGTCATCGGCAACTATGTGGCGATTCTTGCCACGGCCATGGCGTTTATCTCCATCGGCGTATTTATTTCCTCGCTGACTCAGAACCAGCTGGTGGCCTGCGTGGCAACGGTTGCAGTGTTCCTGGGCCTGTACCTCATGGACTATTCCTACAGCTTCATGAAGGCCACATGGGCGAAGAATCTCATTTACTACTTTTCCATGTTCCGGCGCTATGAGGACTTTGCTCAGGGCATCTTCTCATTCGCCGACCTGTTCTTCTACCTCAGCGTTGCCGGTACCTTTGTGTTCCTGACCGTGCGGATGCTGGAGAGAAAACGCTGGAGCTAAGGAGGACCCAAACGCTATGAGCAACAAGAAGAATCAAGAAGTGAAGCCGGTGGACGCAGCCGGGTCCAGCGCACAGCTGGGCAAACAGCGCCGTATGAAGATCGGCGTTTTGGCGCTGATCTCCACCATTGTGGTGATCGCTGCAGTGATCGCCGTGAACTACTTTGTAGACTACATCGCAGACCGCTATGTGCTGGAGCTCGACATGACCAAGGAGTCTGAGTATGAGATCTCTGATGAGACCGTTCAGCTTCTCGATACCCTGGAGGAGCCCATTACCATTACGGTACTGTGCGATGAGACCGACTATGCCAACGACAGTGACCTGCGCCGTCTGCCCAAGGTGCTCCAGCGCTATGAGCAGCTGAGCCACGGCAGTGTAACCGTTAAGTACATCAACGCTGTGAACAATCCTGCAATTTTTTCGCAGTATGACCAGCTGGGTGACCTCAGCTCGGGGGATATCATTGTAGAGAGCGCTAAGCGCTATAAGTCCATGAGCCCCTACGATCTGCTGGAATACCAGAGCAGCAACTCTTCTTCCTCCAGCAGCTCCGGCAGCAATACCAAGTACCTTACCGGACTTCGTGCCGAGCAGCGGCTGACCTCTGCAATCCTCTATGTTATCGCCAATAAGGTTCCCAAGGCTGCCTATACCATCGGCCATCAGGAGAGCGAGGAGCATGAGACGCTGGATACGCTCTTGACCTCTGCCAACTATGATGTGACCACCCTGAGCCTCATGCAGGAGGGACAGGTGCCCGATGACATCGACATGCTGATCATCTCTCAGCCGCAGGGCGACTTTACCAGTGAGGAGATTGATGCACTGGAAGAGTTCATGAACAATGGCGGCAAGATGATCGTGTCCTTTGCCTCTAACACGCCGAACCTCACCAATCTGGAAGAGTATTTCGAGGAGTGGGGCGTTGCCTATGAGGATAAGATGGTATATGATAACGAGCGCTGCTTTGCCGGTACCAACTTCTATCTGATGCCCAATGTCAATACCGTGGAGGGCCTGACGGATAACCTCGACAGCAAGAGCTATGTGATCATCCCCGGTGCACGTCCCATTACGACCTTGTGGGATCAGGACAACTGGAGAGGCACGCAGGTGCTGATGTCTACCTCCAACAATTCCTATGCCAAGGATCTCTCTTCCGAGACCACCAGCTATGAGCAGACCAGTGATGATGCCACCGGCCCCTTCAATGTGGGCGTGCTGGCTTATCAGAACTCCATGCACAATCTGGACAGCACCTATTCCTATGCCCTGTTCCTGAACGCCGGTTTCCTCAGCGACAGTACGCTGGACAACACCGCATTCCTGAACAAAGACTATGTGATGGCTGCGCTGAACTTTATGAGCGATGACACCGAGGCCGTCTCTATTGCCTCCAAGGATCTGACCTCCAGCACCCTGGCAGTACCCGGCTCCGCAAAGAGCGTACTGTTCTATCTGCTGATCATTATCATTCCCGGCGTATGCCTTGCAGCTGGCATTGCAGTGTGGGCCAGAAGGAGACATAAGTAATGAAAAGCCTGAAAACCATTATTATTGCAGGCATTGTCCTAGTGGTATTTGTCATTGCGTCTGTGGTAGTGATGCATATGCCCAATTCCTCAGATGCCCAGACGGAAGTCAGTGCGGCTTCCAGCGAAGAGAGCACTGCGGAGGAAGCTGTCTATGTGATCAACCGTGATTACGACACGCTGACAGGCTTTACCGTAGTGCCAACAGAACGGAAGGTCAATGAGGATACCGCCTATGCCTATGCATCCGAAGCGCTGGATGTGAAGATCAGTAAGTCTACCGACGAAAACGGCAGCACCACTTTCGACTATGAGGTGTCTCCGGATCCCGGCAAATTTGAATACGATACCTCCATGTTCCGCTCCATGATGTATACGCTGACCTCCATTTCTGCCGGTTCTGTGGTGGAAAAGGATGCGAAGGATCTGAGCGTTTACGGCCTTGATGATCCTACCGCAACCATTAAGACCTATTATGAGGACGGCTCGGAGGTGGATCTGATCATTGGATCTCAGGCACCGGTAGACGAAGCGTATTACTGCATGACCAGCGAGTCCGGCGATGTATATACCATTGGCTCCTATGTGGACTCCCTGCTGGTACGGCGGCCCATTGAGTACCGTGCGATTACGCTGTTCCCCACTTATACCGAGGATGATATTTATACCAATATCAATTGGGTAAAGCTCACCAACCGGGATGGCAGTGAGATCGAGATTCAGCTGGACAGCGACCAGTCCAATGAGTACAATACCGAGGGAAGCCAGTATGTGATGCTGGAGCCCTATCAGGTGTCTGGTAATGCGACTACCATCCAGCAGAATATTCTGGATGTGGTTGCGACATTGTCCTTGGGCAGCATCATCAAGGACATTGACGAGAGCGAATATGCCGAGTACGGTCTTGACCAGCCCGCAAAGCTGGAAATGACCGATACCTCCGGCAATGAAGTCCATCTGCTGATCGGTAATACCTGCCCCAATGCAGACTATACCTATTGCATGCTGGAGGGGACCGATACACTGATCACCTGCACCTCCACGGCAGTTGCATGGGAAGGTGTCAGCTATGTGCAGTTTATGCTCCGTTCCATCTGGACCTACAGCATTGAGGACCTCAAGAATCTGGATATTCGCATTGACGACAATGCCTATAGCGTAGACGTTACCCACTATACCAAGAAGAACGCCAACGGTAATGATGCCGACGGTGTTCAGGGCACACTGGATGGCGAGGAGATCAGCGAGACCAACATTCGTCGGCTCTACATCAAGTGCCTGTATTTCCGGGTAGTGGATAACCTGACCGATGAGGAGAAGAAGCAGTACGCAGATGCGGAAGCAACGTCTACCATCACCGTGAACCTCAACAGCGGCGAGAGCCATACGCTGGAGCTGATCCCCATGACGGATCGTAAGTACGCCATGCGTCTGGACGGCGAGACGGAGTACTACTGCTATAAGAAGAATCTCACCAGTCTGGAAAAGGCGATTTCCTATGTGAAGAATGGGGAAGAGCTGGATTTCAATTTTGATTGATTCCTGAAAAACGTAAATACCCGCTGTGTATTTTGCACAGCGGGTATTTTGCGGTTCTACGTCAATAGTTGGGGTAGCAAAAAAGAATAAGTACCAAGTCGTGTCGAGTGGAAACTCTCGGCACGACTTTTATGCATCCTTGTTCTTGTCCTCCTTTGCTTCGACAAACCACTTATTACCTTCATGAAAGAGGAACGACTCCTTTCCTCTGATCATGACCGTGTAGCGGATGCCGCCACCCCCAACCTTGTTGGAGCTGGCGCGGCATTTGTACTTGAGCTGTTCGATCTGAAAAACCCTTCCGTCCTTCCATCGGATCAGCATCGGGATGATTGTTCCCTCTTCATCGACATCCAGATTGACTCTGACGTAGGCTTTTCTGCATTGTAAATTGTTCATAAGCGTCCTCCGTTCCTAAAAAAGTTGCCTGTTTCCGACACGAATTTCGCCAAGAATGTTGACACACGCTCTGTTCGTGTGGTATCATGCTCACGAACGAGATGTTCGTGTAGGCACAGTATAGCACGAACACGATGTTCACGTCAATGGAATTAACGAAAGTTCTGTTCGTGTTTGCAGAAAATTTTAGAAAGAGGTGCCTTATGGGATTCAAAGACAGGTTAAGAGAAAAGAGAGTGGAAGCCAACCTGACACAAGCCGCTCTTGCAGAAAAAGTCTCTGTTACTGCGAGGACAATTCAAAATTACGAGCTAGGCAGTCGAAAGCCAACAAAATATGAAGTCGTGAAGAAAATCGCTGAGGCTCTGAATACAACGCCGGAATATCTTCTCGGCAACAGCGGAATGCTCGTCCTTGCCGCACAGGAACAGGGCGGCGCAAAGGCAGCACGGGAAATTGACGAGCTGGTGAGCGAGGTTTCCGGTATGTTTGCAGGAGGCAGTCTCAGTGAAGACGCGCTGGACGGCGCGATGCAGGCTCTCACCAGAGCCTACTGGATTGCAAAAGAAAAGAACAAGAAGTACACGCCGAAAAAGTACCGGAAAGAACAGACGGAAGAGTAAGTCCGGTTTTTGGTACAGGCTGTTTGATATAATGGTTATCCCCGAAGGGAGGTGGCGCGATGAACGCCGAACAACTATCAAAAGTCGGCAGCGATCTCGTCCGACGCTGCGGCACAAGAGATCCTTTCCAGATTGCAAACGAGCTGGGTATCAATGTCATGGACGATTGCGAAAATCTCGGATCACTCAAGGGTATGTACTGCATCGTCAAAAGAAACCGCTTCATCTTTCTCAATAAGGATTTGAGTCCTCAAATGAAGCGGATTGTCTGCGCCCATGAGATCGGTCACGACCGGCTGCACCGTGCGCTTGCAAAAAAACATGGCTTGCAGGAGTTTGTGCTGTATGATATGGCAACGAAGCCGGAGTACGAGGCAAACATCGTTGCGGCAGAGATCCTTCTTGATTCCGATGAAATCCTCGAATATATCTACGACTACGGGTACACCTCGGAGCAGATTGCGCGGGCAATGCACACAGACATCAACTTGGTTGCTTTGAAAATCGCGCATCTGGCAGAAACCGGGCATAAACTTCGTCGGATGGAGTACCGTAGCAGCTTTTTGAAGTGAAGGAGGTCAGTATGACGAAAAGCGATGTCATGAAAGAGTTCCTAAAGAAGACCGTCATTCCGGTTGTGGCTGCGCTGTTTTTGTTTTCAATGTTCAGCCGTATTTTCATCGAAAACGGAGCGCCCGATTATTTCCTGATCTGGCTTGCTTGCGGAGTGCCTTTTGGCATTGGGAAGATGTTCACGCTGATTCCGATTGGCTTTGGTATTTCCGGGACAGTAGGTGTTGCTGCACTCAACCTTGTCCTTGGCGGTCTGATCGGCGGCGTAATTCTGATCTGGAAGCTGGCAGTTGCCCTCTGGTATCTGCCCCTGACCATATACAGACTTGTGACTTGAGAAAAGAGGAAAAAACATGAGCAAGAAACTTGTAGCATATTTTTCTGCGTCCGGCGTGACCGCGAAGGTTGCCGTGACGCTGGCAGAGGCAATCGGCGCGGACATCTTTGAGATTGAGCCGAAGGTGCCTTACACGGAAGCTGATCTGAACTGGATGGACAAGAAAGCCCGCAGCACGATTGAGATGAACGATCCTGCCTCCCGTCCTGAGATTGCCGTCAAGCGGGACAACATGAAGGACTACGATACCATCTTTGTGGGCTTCCCGATCTGGTGGTATGTCGCGCCGACGATTATCAATACGTTCCTTGAGAGCTATGATCTGACCGGCAAGACGATCATCCCGTTTGCAACCTCCGGAGGAAGCGGCATTGGCAAGACGAACGAACGCCTTGCGCCGAGCTGCAAAGGCGCAAAGCTGATGGACGGCAAGGTCTTCAAGGGCAGCGTCGGGCATCAGGAGCTTGCGGCGTGGGTTGAAGAGCTTGGACTTTAAGAAGAGTATAAATAGAAAGGTTATAAAGGAGAACTTAGATGAAACTGTTTTTATGTTCGCACTTTTCCAGTGTAGGAAGCTTGATAAAAGAAGAAATTGATACCAAGAAAGTCGCATTTATTCCAACAGCTTCGCTGCGTGAAGGCTACACCGGTTAT
>CAUHNW010000030.1:0-31994 GCA_959607825.1 uncultured Oscillospiraceae bacterium
AGCACAAAAGAAAAGAAGCAAGGATTCGTCCTTGCTTCTTTTGGTACGCCAGAAGGGACTCGAACCCCCAACCCTCGGAACCGGAAGACGAAAGAAACCGTTGAGATGCAAGGCGGGCGGGGAATTTGACAACACCTTTGACAACAGTGGCTACATAGCGGTTTTGATATAGTCATGAAGGAGATGGAGGGATTCGTCCTTTTTGCGGTTACGCAGGTGCGTATAGACGGCAAGTGTGGTCTCGACATCCTTATGGCCCAGCAGCTTCTGAGCGGTATACACATCGACACCAGCTTCAAACAGCAGAGTTGCATATCCATGCCGGAGCACATGGGCGGTCAGGGTTGGGCGGTAGTGCTGAACGGTATACGTTCGGCCAGACTTACTGGTACGGGACTCTGGGGTCACGGTGACGAAGCCCATATCCTTGCAGTAGTGCAGCCAGCGGCGCTTATAAGCCGATGCAGGCAGGGGCTTACTGGGATCTTCGCCGGGAAAGATATAATCGGTATTTGCGGCCCATTTCGGACGATGCAGGACGGCCTCCAAGGGTTCCAGCAGCGGCACCTGCCGCAGACCGGCCTCTGTTTTCGGGCACTTCGTCTTTGGGGCACCGGTGCGGTAGGAAACGGACTTATGGACTGAAATGGTACGATTCTTGAAATCAATATCGCCCCACTGAACGGCCAGCGCCTCGGACTTGCGGAGACCGGTTGCAATCAGGAACAGCGGGAAGATTCCCCAGTAGGCTGTGGCGGCCTGTGCCCGGATCTTCCGCACGATCTCGTCCTCCGGGGCCTCACGCTTCACGGGAGGCTTTGCACCTTTTGGAACCCGGACATTATCTACCGGGTTCACGCTGATCTCCCGTGGAAGCTCCTGACAGACAATGGCATGGCGGAAGATCATGCGGTACATGATCTTCTGTTTCTGGATCGTGCCCTTTGCATAGCCCTGATCCTTCATCAGCTCCAGATGGTTCTGCACATCTGCTGACGTGATGTCAGCGATTGGGGTATCTCCAAAGTATTCCACGGCTCTATGATAATGCGCATTATAACAGGCTTTTGTACCATCGTCAATGGAGTCCCAATTCTTATCGTACCAAGACTCCGCTGCGGCTGCAAAGGTTAGATGCACGGGAGCGGGATTCTGAAGCGCCTGAATCTTCTGGTACAGGGCTTCCGGATCCTTGGAATAGGCAGGCTTCCGCTTGCTGCTGCCCGGCGGGTAATACCAGCCCATATAACGGCCATCTGAGCGGAGGGTATAGAGGGACGCATAGTCGATTTTCTTTTGTCTAGGCATAAAAATTCCACCTTTCCCTTCAAAATGGTTGCAAAGACCATGGGACAGGTGGTATAATCGCATTGTAGTTGGGCGATTTGGGCACCTGCCCGGATCGTTCTTGGGTTCCCCCAGCGGTGCGAACGCTGGGGGAATTTTTATCAAATGGGTATTGAAAATGAATGTCGTAATTCTCAATCAGCTCCTGCTGGCGGGTCTTTACCGCAAAGTATGTTTGACCGACAGCTATGACCTCTTTGTTGGGGTCGCCATTCATTACAATTAGATAGCAAGCATAGCGAGAAAGCATAAAATCGTCAATTTCTCGCTTCGCTCCAGAACCCAACTGCACCATTTTCGTGACCTCACGGAAATGGTCTTGGACTTGGAACCCTGTATTTGAGCACGCTTTTTGGGCACGATCTATAGCTTTACGGAAATTTTCCCATCTGGAATATTCCAAAACTGATTGCAATTCACGGGCAAGCCAATACTCCTGACCGTATTCATTGATGTGCTTGATACTGTCAAAAGTCTGCTCGCCATATTCGCTTACTGCGGCTTCGTTTTCCTCATCAAAAAAAGAACATGGATTTCCTCCTTTTATTTTATACCTTACGGTGCAGATTACATTTACGGATGATTTTAATTTCATTTATACGCAATTCGGACGGAAGCATCGTAGTCATGTACATTGAATTTGCTGCTTCCGTTTGGGTAAATAGTCTTTTCCTCGCCGCCCCGAATCCATGCGGAGATATACACAACATCCCGTGTATCAAGAATCTGATGGACATGGGCTGTTTCATTCGATGAGATATACCCAAGATGCTGTCCGGCTATCACGACTTTAATTGCGTTTGGGTCGTGCTTGTTCTCTGGCTCCGGAATCAGTTGGACGGGCTTGAGCTTGAACTTATATCGGTAGATCGTAATAGGCTTATCACCCGGGGCAGGTAGATTCATCCATTGAGGGTTCTCTTGCCGCAAAGCCTCTATTGCGTTCAGCCGGTAATACACTCCGGCAACATCAAAGTCCTCTTTCGTCAAACTATGTCTAGAAGCGATTGGGGTGGAATCAGCTTTGTGCTTTAAGGGTACAGCGGCAGAGCCGGGTGCATTGGCTTGGCGTTGCCAGTTGCGGCTGATCCATATGCAAAACCCACCCAAGACGAGGAACAAAACACCGCCAGCGGCAATTGCAATTAAGCCAATCAAGATGCTGCAAATACCGATAATAAACATGATTTTAGCGCATATTTGATACGTCCGAGGTGAGAATTTTTTTTGAACATTCCCAGCTGATTGCATGGGAGGCTTTTTACATACCATGACATTCCCTCATTTCTCATCCATGAAATTAACAAAAACGATATTTTCTATGCGTGCTTGGATGCGTCTTTCGCTGAGTACTTTTCAGCGGACAGGAGGCTTTCGGCATAGCCTAGCACCTTGCCCTGATCTCTGGTATCCAGCGCATGGACGACATGCAGCAGCTGCTGATCCTCTTCCGATATGGAAGGGGGTTCTTTTTTTAGATCGCCTGAGTTGACAATGTAAAGGCAGGAGGCGGCAGTTTCTGAATTTTGATTGACACAATGACCAGCAGCTGAGCAGGCGATATATCTGCCACAGCAGCCAACAGCACGGTTTGCGGAATAATCGGAATCATCGGAAGATTTTTGAGGGAGATCAAAAAGGTTAAGTTCATCCATTATTAATACGTCCTTTCAACCAAGCAGTTTCTTTTTCTGGGCATCGAATTCAGATTGAGAAATAGCACCCATATCCAGCAGCTGCTTGAATTTCAGCAGTTCATCTGCCACGGAAACAGGTGGAACAGGAGGGGGAGACTGCGAGGAATTCTGCTTCCGAATGATTTTTTCAATATAATCCCGGATCTCTTTAGCACGGGCATTCTTATCGGCAGGAAAGACCACTGAGTTTTCATCCGATGCGGCATCGAAAATCCCGTTGCGGGCTTCCAGACCGCCGAGGACACCGAACTGAATAAACCCATTAAGAAGATTACCGGCCTCTTTGAATTGAACGGACTGAATGGAGGAAAACGGGATAGTCTTGGAACCAGCAGCGAATAGTTTATTCCGCTTGATTTCCACACGATCCTGATAGACGAATAGTTCACACATGACGCCTTTGAGATAGTATTTCATACCGTCATCCATATTGGAAACCTCCTTGATTTTCAGCATATAATACTGAATTGTTACAATTCCGGGGGATTTTAACAGCAATCCTCCGTATTACCCCGGAAGCTAAGTCCACAGGGGCCGGTATAATAATCCACGGCCTGCTGGATCAGGTCTTCCGGTACTTCAAAATATTCGGCCAGCTGATACAATTCTGTATAACCGGCTTTCATGGCTGCTCTCATTTCAGGAAATGGGAGCAGCTTTTTGATTGCCCATCTGACTGCCCTTGCCTCATTGCGTCCGCGCTCATCCAGCGGAGCATATTGACAGTAAAAGCTATTTGTTTCACAGTGGCCCAACTCATGGGCCAGCTTACTGGTTTCATCGGCGGTACTGGTAAGCTTAAAGGGATCAATGGCGATGGCGCAGCTGCCGTCTTCGAGCTTCACAGAAAGGGATTCCGCCCGGAGCATGGTACACCAGTCTACGTCAATGCCGTGATCCTCCGCATATTCATAAAGGGCAATCAGTTTCTTCATCGGTTCTTTTTCCTTTGCTGTGTCTTGAACTCTGCGTATGCCCGGACATCATCCCAGAGGGCGTCTATGTCCTCCTGACTGAGATCTTTGTCACCGCCCCAGAGGGCTGCTTTGATATCATGGTCATGTTTTTCTGGAGGTTCAATTAGCTGTGATGCCTGTACTCCAAAATAGGATGCCATCCACTCTACTTTATCCATTCTTGGCATTTTACTTCCATTACACCAACTAGAAACAGTAGATGCAGCTACATGCATTTCATTGGAAAGATCAAGCTGTGTCTTCCCATGCTCTGCGAGTAGCCGGGATAGGTTTTCCGAGAAAATTTTTTTCGTCTCGTAATCAGACACGTTATCACCTCCATTCCTAATGCTCATTATACGCTTAAAACGAAAAAAATCAATAATTTTTTGAAAAAATTCGCTTTCAGGTATTGACATTCGCTTAAAGCGAATTTATAATGAAGCCAAGATAAGTTCACTGGAGGTGATAAAATGTATAGAATTTCTTTAGAAGCAGCTCGTGTGAATGCTGGAATTAGTCAAAAGGAAGCGGCAAAACGGCTGGGAATAAACGTCGGCACTCTTTCTAACTGGGAAAGAGGGCAAACATTTCCGAGCGTAGAAAAATTCAAAGCCCTGTGCGATCTGTACGGTTGCCCTAGTGACCTTATTTTTTTACGCAAGAAATTCACTTAAAGCGAATCTTTGCGTAAGCTATATTTTAGTTTGTACCAAGTATAGCAGAAAGACAGTACCAATAATGGGAGTTTGAAAGGGGGTGAGGGGGATGAACATACCCGTTAAGGGCATCAAAATCATACCCATGCCCAAGGATCCGGAAATTCCATTCCGCAGCGGAGATTGGGTAGAGGGGCCTGATGATCTGGGAGACGGTATTGTGGTTGGTTTTGATCTTAAAGAATCAAAACCGTATGTGTTCTTCTATTCACAGCAGCAGGCAGTCCGGATCTGCTGCGAGAAATTGAGGCGACTACCGTTTGTCAATGTGGGCAGCTTCGGATGTAATTAGCTGTATGGAAATCCAATAGACAACGGCGTCCAACAGATCCTTAAGCATCTTAAGATCATATTCCTCAAACTTCTGGACATAGTGAGCCTGATCGTTACCAAGCCAAGCGCAGCGGGAAGCAACAGCCTTTATGTTGTCATCGGGAATTTTTGTTGAGATTACTTTACCAAGCAGCATAGACTTTATTTCTTCGGTGTCTTCGGGGCACTGATGGCATAAGTAGTCTTTTACCAGGAACTCAAGGGCTTTCCGGTAACCAAGCCCACATATTTCGAGAAGTCCGTACTCCTCGGCAGCTTTGGCTTCATTGTAGATCCTAACAAAGCTGGGGGAGAGGTCGGAAATACGATCATCGAAATTCCGCTTCTTGCGTGTGGACGGCCCGCAATATTGGAGCCTTGCGAGGTAGTCATCGTAAATGATGTACTTTGCTACAAAGGTGTTCCAGCACCCGTGGCAAAGGTACGTCATTGAGACGCACTTCTGGGCGGTTTTGTCACGATACCCATACATGCCGAGGAGTTCCGGGTCTATTGCACGCTTGCACATTGGGCATATGGACACTTCGTCATAATCGAATGGCTCATAATTTTTATCAATGATTACAGACGCATTTTTACACATGATAATCCTCCTTTTTCTTAATTTTAACACAGGGACTAGAGGAGCGCAACGGGCAGAAAGGGGGTGAGAGGATGTACATCACGATTGCAGCGGAACCGGAAGAAATCGCCGCCATTATAGCGGCACTACAAGGGCGGCGAGATGCGAAGGGGCTTGCGGAAAAGATCACTCAGTTGATTGAATGTCAATCGTCAGAAGAGATCAATCCGGACTGTTCCAGAATGTGAGCGCAGGTACGGGCGGAAGTTTCCGGGATCTGAAGTGCAATGCTTGCAATGAGCGACTCAAAGGGCTCGTCCTTCTGCACGGCATCTTTCAAGACGGAAACAAGACGCTCTTGCTCTGCAGCAGCTGCGGAATGGAGACCGAATGGACAACGGCGTCCAGTAGGTCCTTGAGCATTTTATGGGGCAGAGAGGGGAGGGAAAGGGATGAAGCATGGGATTGATATCACAAAATATTTCTGGGGTCAGCCCACCCCACAGGAAGTGACAGTATCATTTTCCTTGGCCTACCCCGATTGGTGCAAATTACAAGATTCAGAGACGTGGCATCAGCTGGGACGGCTTCTGGAAGAGATTCAAACAGGACAAGGATCATCGCCCCGCCGAGGCTCTGGAGTTGAATAGGCATTGCGGTAGAGCGTTCTGACTGGCGATCTACTATGACATCACCCTCTTCGACCACATTCTACCACAGGGAGATAGGAGGGGCAAGGAAGGAGGCGAGTATATGCCCAGAGAAAAAGAAGGCTACCGGGACAATCTGGAGCTGCTGAACAAGCGATTTCCGGATCGGGATATGCTGACGATCTCAGATCTCTGTCCGGTATTTGGCTACCGGGACAGGCGGTCATTGAGAGGGCACCTGCAAAGATCCGGCATTCCGGTGGTAGATAATCGGGTCAGCAAGGCGGCGGTGGCACGGTATATGTGCGGATAGGAGGGAAGAATATGGGAATCTTCAGCGAATGCCCCAAATCGGGGATCCCACTGAACTACGGCGACTGCGACGGGACGAAATGCGGCGAATGCGGCTGGAACCCGGAAATCGCAAGGAGCCGGAAGAAGCGGCTGTATCGCTACGCCGAGGCCGGGCGGCTCCGGCAATGGGGCAAGCCGGAGGGGAACCAATGGGAAGAAGAACAGCGGAAGAAGCTGCTGGCGGCATGGGGATGAAGGGAAGCGTTTTCTTCGTCTGCGAGAACTGCGAGGAACGGGTCCGAACCTTTGATGGGCGGAACCACCGCTTCGGTAAGGAGGACATTCCCCTTCGGAAGCTGCTGGGGCAAAGAAAACAGGAGACCGGGCGGCTGCTCTGCGGCAGCTGCTACAGGAAAACCAAACAGGAGGATTACAAATGAAATTCAGCGACTACGCAAAAGCCCTCTCGGAACTGGACCGGGAGGGGCGGGACAAGATGATGGTGAAGGCCAGATATGACGGGAGCCTGACGGTGGCGGACTACATCAAGCTGGAAAATCTGGAACAGGCGCTATGCAGCATCGAGGACAACAAAAGAGGAGGAAAACACCATGCGCATTGAGACACCAATGGATCGTCAGCTTCAGCGAAATAGGCGGGCTGCATTGCTGCGGGAACGGCAGGCGGTGGAAGAGAAGGCCAAGCAGGCAGACATTTTGGGCAATCCCAAGGCATGGGATGCGGCATTCGACCGGGCGCTTGCCCAGCGCAATCAGGCAATTGCCGCCCAGCAGGCGGTAGTAATGATCCCCGCCGGGATCATCAAAAGAACCGATGCCGAAGAGGAAGCACCGAAGGAAGGTAAGCTGGAACGGAGAATCAGCCGGGAGCTGGCAAGGTTCTTGGACGGCATGAGCCTCGGGGCTGTTTCGGCGGCGGTGATCATATTCGCAATGATGCTTGCGGCGGGGGTGGTCTGAATGGGGAGAATCGACACGGAGGAGATCATCCGGGCGCTGCGGTGCATTTCCAGCGAACCGGACAAATGGAGCGGGTGCGACGGGTGCCCCTACTATCAGCGGGAAAATTACAACGGCCAGCCGGTGACCGGATGCGACTGCGACCAGATCGACCGGGACGCTGCGGAACGATTGGAGGAACTGAGCGATGTATGAGATTGTGATCCGGGACATGGACAACGGGGAAGTGCACCGGGAGAAATCCGAGTGGGTGACGGCACAATGGACCGAAGGGGACGAAGTGGCTGTGCTCTCCCTCGGGAGCGGAACCATAGCAGATCATATGAAGCGCTGCATTGCACTGGACGAATTCCGGAAGATGCTCCTGAAGGATGCAAAAATTGAGCCGCTGTGGGCGCTCAAAGATGCACTGCTTAAGGGGACCACCGTTGTGGATCTGGGTGAGATCAAGCGGCAGATGGGGAAATAAAAAAGCCGCCCGGGGAGCGGGCACTCCCATGGGCGGCAGAGGAAAAATCTCTACAGACAGTATATCACGATTTAGGAGGATATGCAATGACGGAAGCAATGCTGGAGGATTACCAGCAATTTTTGAAGAAAAAGCTTGACCGGGCAAAGCCTACCGGCTTTGAGAAAAGACCGGAGGAGATCAACCAAAAGCTTTTTCCATGGCAAAGGGACATTGACAGCTGGGCCCTGAAGCGTGGTCGGGCGGCACTTTTTGAAGACTGCGGGCTGGGGAAAACGGCCCAGCAGCTGGAATGGTGCCAAAGCGTCAGTGATTACACCGGAAAACCCACCCTGATTGTAGCGCCGCTGGCGGTGGCGAGACAGACCAAGCTGGAGGGACAGAAATTCGGTTATGAGGTGACGGTCTGCCGGGGGCAGGGAGACGTCAAAACCGGAATCAACATCTGCAACTATGAAATGCTGGACAATTTCCAGCCTGAGAAATTCGCCGGGGTGGCGCTGGATGAAAGCAGCATCCTGAAATCCTACACCGGCACCACCAAGCGGAAAATCGTCAAGCTTTTTGAAGATACGCCCTACAAATTGAGCTGCACGGCCACTCCGGCCCCCAATGACCTGATGGAACTATTAAATCAAGCGGAATTTTTAGGGGTGATGAAATCCAACGAGGCACTTTCCTGCTGGTTTATTGCCGACCAGAAAAATTCTGGCCGGTATCGGCTGAAAAAACACGCCGAAAAGGATTTTTGGAGGTGGGTGGCAAGCTGGGCCATCTGCATCGAAAAACCATCGGACATTGGATACACCGATGACGGGTACATATTGCCGGAGCTGCGGGAAACATCCATCACCGTACCGAGAGACAGGGAATCCGGGGACATGGAGGCCCTGACGGAAAAGCTGAACATGAACGCCACGGGATACCATCGGGAGAAAAAGCGGACGCTGGAAAACCGATGCAAAAAGGCGGCGGAGATTGCCGGAAGCTCCGGGGAACAATTTCTGATCTGGTGCTACCAGAACGATGAAGCAGATCTCCTGAAAAAACTGATTCCGGAGGCCGTGGAAATTCGGGGCAGTGACAAGGTGGAGAAAAAGGAACAAGCGGCCATCGACTTCCAGCAGGGGAAAATCCGGGTGCTGATCTCCAAGCCGTCTATCTTTGGGTATGGCCTGAATTTCCAGCAGTGCAGAAACATGATTTTTTGCGGGATGGATTTTTCATTCGAATCCTACTATCAGGCAGTACGGCGCATTTACCGGTTCGGCCAGAAAAGGCCGGTGAACATCTATAAAATCATCGGAGAAAATGAGCAGGTGATTTTGGACACTGTTTCCAGAAAGGAACAGATGAAATTGGACATGGGAAAAAGCATGGCAGAGGCCATGCGGGAATTTCAGATTGGAGAAGTCCACGGACGGGCCTTCAAACTGGATCTTGGACGGCAGATGGCGGAATTTCCGGCATGGCTCAGAAGCGAGGTGGGATAAATGGAGATCAACAATCTGGATCATATCAGCACAGAAAAATTTTCTCTGTACAACGGGGACTGCGTGGAGGTGGTTTCCCAAATGCCGGAGGGCAGCGTACATTTTGAGATTTTTTCACCGCCCTTTGCCAATCTCTACATCTATTCGGACGATCTAAGGGACATGGGGAACTGCAAAAACGAGGCGGAGTTTTTCCAGCAGTTTGATTATCTCATCCCGGAGCTTTACCGGGTGCTGATGCCGGGACGCCTGTGCGCTGTTCACTGCAAACAGCTGGCCCGCTACAAAACCACCCACGGCGCTTCGGGCTGGTACGATTTCAGGGGGGATTTGATCCGGCATTTTGAAGCGGCAGGATTCCAGTATCATTCCGAGGTGGTGATCTGGACAGACCCTGTACTGGAAATACAGAAGACAAAAACCCAGCGGCTTTTATACTGCCAGCTCCAGCGGGACGCCAGCCACACGGGAATTGGCATGCCGGAATATCTGCTGCTTTTTCGGAAGTGGGAGGGAGACGGGAAAACTCCGGTGCCGATTCGGCACTACAAAACCGAGGAAGAGGCAGAAAAGGACGGCGGGGACGAAAAACAGGTGATGGATCTGGAAATCTGGCAGAGATATGCAAGCCCGGTTTGGTTCGACATCAAACGGACGGATGTTTTGAACTGCAAATCTGCTAAAGCGGACAAGGACGAAAAACATATTTGTCCGCTGCAATTGGAGGTCATCCGTAGGGCGGTAAAACTGTGGAGCAATCCCGGAGAAATCGTGCTGACGCCGTTTCTGGGAATCGGCAGTGAGGCCTATGTATCGCTCCAGGAGGGCAGAAAAGCCATCGGAATTGAGCTGAAACCAAGCTATTATCAGAAGGCGGTAAACAACTGCAAAAATGCAGTCATCGAAGATCAGGTCAGCCTGTTTGACGGAATTCAGGAGGGATGAAAAATGGAAATCCATAGAGGAGATGTATTTTACATCGAAAAACGGAACGACACGGTGGGGCATGAGCAGTGGAGCGGAAGACCGGCCATCATCGTTTCCTGTGATGAAATCAACCGGGGAAATAGTACGGTGGAAATCGTATACATGACCTCTCAGCCAAAAACAGAAAACCCGCTGCACGTTCCCATCTTTGCAATGGGGCGGAGGAGCACGGCATTGTGCGAACAAATTTGGAGTATTTCCGTGGAGCGGCTCCAGAGCAAGGGAGAAAATATCGGAGACCAGATGAAGGAAATCGACCGGGCACTGCTGGAATCACTTGGGCTTGCAGGGGAAATGAAAATCCTTGAAAAACCGGTACAAGAACCGGAAGATCCCATCTGGAAGGGGAAATACGAAATGATTCGGGAACTCTATGACAATCTGCTGGAGCGGGTTGTGGGGTAAAAAATGACATATCAAGAAATGGCGAAGCTTCAGGCACAATCCTATGCGTTCAAAATCCGATATGCGGAGATGCAGGCCAGAGATTTCTACAACGACTGCCACAGGCTCTATGTGGACGGGAAAAATCGAATTGTAAATTTTGACCGGCAGGAAGAGCTGTGGGATGCGCTGGAAAATGGAACGGCGTTTCCACTGAAAAACCATATTTCCGTGGGCGGATTGGACAGCATCACACTGCTGTGCTTCCTGAGAGATTTGGGATATTCTGAGGAGGAAATTCCAGCGGTGTCTGTTTCCTCACTGGAGGATAAGGGGAATCAAGATGTACACAAAAAACTGGGCGTGATTCCGATCAAGCCATACAAGTCTAAGGTTCAGGTGATCCGGGAGTTCGGATTCCCCGTGATTTCCAAAGCGAAAGCAAAGAAAATTTCATATCTGCAAAACCCGGACAGCGAAAAACAGACCTTTATTCACGCCATTATGACCGGAGACATGGGGGAGCAGGGGAATTTTGAACATTCCGACAAAATCAAATTGCCGGACAAATGGCTGAAATTATTCGGTGGGAATTATCAAAGCCACAGGCCGGACATCAAATGTCTGACAGCTCCATTCAAAGTTAGCTCCGACTGCTGCCTATGGATGAAGGAAAAACCATCCGATGACTGGGCAAAAGCCCATCACAGCGTGCCATATTTGGGGCTGATGGCCTCAGAAGGCGGTCAGCGGGAACATGGACTGGTGAAAAACGGGTGCAATTACTTTGGAAAATCCACCATCCGTTCCTGTCCGTTCAACATTTTTACAAGAGATGATCTTTTGCATCTGGCAGTAGATCTGAACGTGCCGGTGCCAAAAGCCTATGGGAAAATCGTGTATGAAAACGGACATTTCAAAACCACCAGAGCACAGCGGACAGGCTGCTCCATGTGCGGTTTCGGGATCCACATCGAAAAGCGGCCCCACAGATTTGACCGCCTGCGGGAAGATAACCCGAAGGAATGGGAATTCTGGATGTACCGATGCTGTACCGATGAAAAAACCGGTGAAAAATACGGCTGGGGACGAGTTTTGGACTGGATCGGTGTGCCATGGGAGGATGAATATATCGACTGGGGGAAGGAACAGACCAGCCTTTTTGACTAAGAAAGGGGAATAAAAATGGATGCGGTGGAGTATATCAGGGCGGTAAATCGAATGTGCAGAGGATTTTCAAACTGCGGAGAATGCCCCTGTGTCACGATGGGCGGAAAAAGCTGTGATGATTTGAAGCCGGAACGGCTTGTAAGCATAACAGAACAGTGGGCAAAGGAAAATCCAATTAAGACACGGCAGAGTGAGCTTTTGAAACTGTTTCCAAATGCGTCAACCGTGGATGGAATTTTGCTTCTGTGCCCCGGCCTCCTGAATGGGGAAATCGATCTGGAGACTGGAATCAGATATAAGTGCAAAAAATGGGATACATTCGGAAGGAACTGCACGGAGTGCCGGAAAAGTTTCTGGATGGAAGAGGTGGGGGAGGAATGACGGGGAAAAATCGGCCTGAAACCACGAAAATACTATCCGATCTTACCATTCAGCTTATCGATCCGCATGGAGACCAAAGAATCTACTGGGCCAGAGAAGTCACCTTCGATTACCGGACAAACCATAAAGTACGGGTAGATTTTATGGAGTTCAAGCCGGTCAACAATTCCATCGGTGGAATTGAACATGGGGATTTTTACTGCTTTGAAGTGAAGTCCTCCGTGGAAGATTTCCACTCCAAGAACGGCCATAATTTCCTTGGGGACTACAACTACTATGTGATGCCTGAGGAAGTCTATCAAAAGGTTAAGAATGAGATTCCGTATGAAGTCGGCGTATATTGCCCGAAATACGGGGCGCTTATTTCCGAGAAAAGGGCTAGACGAAAAAACAGAGATAGATCCGTGGCGGAAATGCTGCTGATGATGTTCCGTTCGGCGGCCAGGGAAATTAGAAAGGCGGGAGGGAATGAGTAAAAAACGGGTCAGGATTTCTGTTCTGGTGACACCCCAGACGGCTTTCCACTTAAAACAGATGTCCCACGGGTTCACTGGGAACGATATGGGACGGGCGGTAGATAAATTGGTGAGGGATCGGATGGTGCTGCTTCGGGAGGCGTTGCAGGTTGGACGGAAAAATCCAAGGGAGCGGGTGGAAAAATGAAACTAAAAAAGATTGCGGCGCTCTGCAAGAAGGAAAAACGGGCCACGATTTATCAGCAGTGGGAACATCAGGACGGAATCGGAAGAACCATGGTGAAGCAGTTTATTTCCAACGGGTATGCGGTCTATGCTGCCCATGGACTTCCACCGCTGAATAAGGAAGGACTGCTGCGGATTTTTGATGTGGAGGAAAAGGATTTTGACAAATGGTTTGTCAGTATTCTGAATCTGCCGGCTTCCGATCTGGAGGACTGGGACGAGACAGAGTACGAAGTCAAAGAGGAATTTCCACCATTCCTATGGAACGAAACAGCCATACACATATTTGGGACCAATAACAATGGTATTATGTTTATTTCGGGTGATCTCATGAGCCCCATGGACGAGGAAAACAATCTGAGATTTTTTGTGCGGGATTCCGGGCGAAACAAATATCTGGCCGTAAAAACCGGAATATTTTTGCAGGCCGTTATCATGCCGGAACAGCTTATGACGAAAAAGTTCGTTTCTCAGCTGAAAGAACTGACCTTCCGTGCAGGGACGCAGCTTCTCAATGATTCGATGCCGCAATATGAAAAGACAAGTCCAGAGGGAAAACCCGAGGAAAATCAGGAAGAACAGCTGGAGCTATAAAAGGAGGGGAAATCCAATGAGATACACCATCTACCGGCTGAAAAGTCCATACGGAGATCCCGGGGAAATCATTGCGGAATCTGACAACCGGGCGGAAATTATGGAAAAAACGGCGGAGCTGATTCGGTCCGGGGAAACTCCGGCCAGTATTCGGGTGATTACCGATGATTCCATACCGGAACCTGAGGTGGAATTGGGCGGAGGTTATTTCTATTGATGAATGTGGAGGACATCACACAGCTGCCGGAACGATATCAAAAACAGATCCTACAGAAATTAAAGGAGCGGGAACAGGGGAAGCCGGTTCCCGTCTCCGTCCCATTCCGGCAGGATGAAAAATCCAGCACAAAAACAGGAAAATACCGGAACATCAAAACCGATGCGGACAACATCCGGTTTGACAGCAAAAAAGAGGCACGCAGGTTTCGACAACTAAAAGCAATGGAACAGAATGGGGAAATATCGGATCTGAGATTACAGGTGAATTTCACCCTGCAAGAAGGCTACACAAAAACCGATGGGGAGCGGGTAAAACCAATCGTCTACAAGGCCGATTTTACCTACAAAAAACGGGACGAAAACGGCAGGTATACATTATATATAGTAGAGGACGTAAAAACCAAAGGGACAAGGACAGAAAAATACAAGATCAAGCGGAAACTATTCATGGAGAAATTCCAGATGGAAATTTCGGAAGTGTAAAATATATCCAATTTGCCGGAGCATTTTCAGAGAAAAATCGGCAGGGGAAAATCACAGAGGGAAACCTCTGATTCAGGCTTGTAAGGAGTCCTAAGTTACGGACAGGAAGGTGGAACGGGGAATGGGAAAATCGAATGGAATTTACCGGGCTAAAATCTATCGCTGCGGGGCGTACATGGATTTCTATGGATATCCGGTTTTCCCAGTTCCGCTTTCCTGCCGAACCGGGAAGAGAATCCGGAAAAAACCTACCCGAAAAATGCAGGAAAAACTAAACTGGCGGCATGCGGCTGAAAAGCTGACCAGAATCCTGAACACCAATTTTACAGAAGATGACCTGAGCCTGACCCTGACATTCCGGGAAAATCCGGGGGACGATGAAACGGCTAAGAAAACCATCCAGAGATTTCTGCGCAAAATCCGTTACCGCTTCAAGAAAATTGGGAAAGAGCTGAAATACATCTGGCAGCTGGAAAAATCCAAAAAAGGACGCTATCACATCCACATGGTACTGTCCGGCGGAATCGACCGGGACACACTGGAAAAACTATGGGGGAATGGATATGCAAATTCCAAGCGCCTGCAATTTGACCAAAATGGACTGGCGGCACTATCCAGATACATCGGGAAATCCTGCATTGATTCCGAAGAGGAACGGGTGACATACCGCTCATACAATGGATCAAAAAATCTGATCGACCCGGAACCGGAGATCAGTGACAGCAAAATCCGATCCAGAAAACGGGCGCAGGAACTGGCGGAAATGGACTGGAATTTATGGCATGAACTCTACCCGGACTATGAAGTGGCGGATCTCTATTCCTACACCTCAGAGGAATACGGAGGAATTTACATATTCGCACGGCTGTGCCGGGTCAAATTCGGGGGAGGGAACGATGGAAGATAAGACGGAGATCCTCCGCAGAGCATTGGAGACCGCACAGGAGATCCGCGATCTGGAGGAGCAGCGGCGGCAAATCCGGGAGATGATGGACGGGATGCAGGGCTTTGACTACGGGAAGCCCATTGTAAAATCCTCTGCCGGGAGGGGCAGTGTAGAGTCAACAGCCCTGAAGGCCGCAGCGCTGGAGGAACGCATTCAGGAGAAAATCGGGGCGCTGTTGGAGATCCGTGCACAGGCGGCACGGGTCATTGATGTGCTGCCCAGCGGTGCCTGCAAAAGCGTAATGGTACAGCGGTATCTGTTGGGGAAGCGCTTTGAGGACATTGCACGGGAGCTGGGGTACAGCTACCGGCACGTTTTGCGGCTCCACAGCAGGGGAATTTCAGAGATCCGGGAAAGATGTCATTGAATGTCACATGGGAAGTGTGGTACAGTGTAGGCTGAAAAGATTAGGGAAAAGGCCAGCCCATAGGGCTGACCCAAATGTTATTCCTTCGGCCCATTGGCGGCGATATAGGACGCAATGAACTTCTTGATCTCGGTGGTGGCGGTGGTGCCATTGGCGGCACAGGCGGAACGGTAGGCCTCCAGCACGTCGGGCTTCAGGTCCAGCGAGAAGCGGACGTAGTTCTTCCGCAGGTTCTTGATCTGGGATTCGTATTTAGCGGGCATGGAGTTCACCCCACAATCTCTTACCGCACTGGGTGAGCACAAGAACGCTGTTGGCGATTACCGCAAGCCGTAGGCCGAGAGGCCAACGGCGCAGAACGCCCAACAAAAACAGCGCTACCAGTGAATAGAAATAAAAATCATTTCGTTTCATTTGCATTACCTCCCGTTTGATGGTATAATAGAAGCCCCTCAGGGGGCGGGGAACTGTGTTCCCCGCCGGGCTTGGATGCTAGGACTTGATGGCAGTGATCAAAGCGGCGATTGCGACGACGGCCTTGATTGCCAGATCAATGATGGTCTCAGCATCCAGCCCTTTTTTCTTGGGCTTCTTACTCATGTTCTCACCTCACTTTCCGGGTATATTGTACCATACGGGCGTATAAAAGTCAAGGGGTATTTAGAAATTTTTTCAAGTTATTTCTTAGAGCTGCAAGGGTTTGCGGCTCTTTTTCTTTGCGGAGGCGGCAGCATGAGCAATCCGAGATACGCCAACGGCGCCCTGAGGCGCAAGCATCGGGCACGACTCAGGGCAATGGGCGGGGAGTGCGGGATCTGCCATGGAAGGTTTGGGCCGATTCACTACGATGAGCCGTCGGATGCGAAGCATCCGCTCAGCTTCGTGGTGGATGAGATCAAGCCGGTAGCTAGGTGGAGGGAGTTTGGGTATGCTTCCGCCAGAGCTGCGGCGGAGGATTGGGACAATTTGCAGGCAGCGCATTATTTTTGCAATCAGCAAAAGGGCGCAAAGCTTGGAGAGGTTTTTGCAGTGCCGAAACGACTACCACGGGTATCAGATGGCGAGTGGTAGGGGGATACCCCCATACGGCTGCGAGGCGAGACCGCGCTATCCAGCGCTGAAATACCCCCGGAGGGGAAACCGGGGAGGGGGTGGTCATTTTGCGGGGAGGAGGAGATCGGATGAACGAAAATACATCTATTCGCACGCGCGCGGAAATTTCCAGGCGCTGTAAAAAAGAACAGCGGAAATTGACCCGTTTTTGCACAGAAAATGGCATGAATGAGGACAGAGCGGCGGCGCTTTTACCCGTTTTTGAGAGCGTTTGCTGGATGAAAATCAAGCTGGAGGATGAACGGGAGGCCATCGGAGAGGATGGACTGACGGTGGAGTATGACAACGGCGGCGGGCAGTGCGGCATCCGGGAAAATCCGGCATTCAAAGCCTATGAGGCCCTGTGGAAATCCTACTGCGCCGGGCTTCAGATCCTGCTGGCGGAGCTTCCCGAGGCGGCGAGGGCGGCGGCTGACGCCGGGCAGGCCGATGCGCCGGAAAATGCGCTGGCGCTGGTGCTGGGCAAGCGAAAGGATGCGTAAAAATGACCCGGATCGGATCACAGGAGCCAAGAATCAGGGTCGAGCCGGAGCGGGCCTCCACGGACGGGGAGGACGCTGCAATCCTCATGGCGGCCTATGGCAACAATCCGGATCCATGGCAGCGGCTGGTGCTGGACTGCTGGCTGGGACGTGATGCATCGGGGGCCTACAGCGTGACTTCGGCGGGGCTGGCAGTGCCGCGGCAGAACGGCAAGAACGTCTGTTTAGAGGCTCGGGAGTTCTTCGGGCTGGCGGTCAGCGGGGAGAAGATCCTGCACACGGCCCATCAGGTGCGAACCGCCAAGAAGAGCTTTAACCGGCTGGTGCGAATGTTCACGGACAAGCGGCACCCGGAGGTTATGGCCATGGTGCAGGGCATCCGGAGGACCAACGGAGAAGAGGCCATTATGCTGTGGAACGGCGGCTCCATTGAGTTCTCGGCACGGTCTCGGCAGGCGGCACGAGGCTTTGACGGCATCAGTCTTGTGGTGTACGATGAGGCGCAGGAGCTCACGGACGATCAGGTGGAGGCCATTATGGCAACGCTGGCAGCATCGGCCACCGGCACAAGACAGATCATCTATACCGGGACACCCCCATATCCGGGGTGCCCCGGTACTGTTTTCCGCAGGCGGCGCACGGCCTGCCTCCAAAGCCCGGGAGAAAGCGACGCATGGCACGAATGGAGCGCCGAAGGGGAGGACGTGGAGAAGATCCCCGTGGAGGACCCGGCGCTGTGGTACCAGACCAATCCGGCGCTGGGGCTGCATCTGACCGAAAAGTTCACCGGGGAGGAGCTGCGGAGCATGAGCCGGGACGGCTTCGCCCGGGAGCGGCTGGGCTGGTGGAGCCCAGTGCTGACGGAACAGACGGACTACGCCCTCAGCAAGGCGGCATGGGAAAAATGCGCCTCGGATTCGGGAAAGCCGGAGGGGAAGACCGCCTACGGGGTGAAATTTTCGGCGGACGGCTCGGCGGTGTGCCTGTGCGGGGCGGTGATCCCCAAGGATGGGGCGGCCCGTATCTCGCTGATCGACATGCAGCCCTGCGGCAGAGGCATCCGGTGGCTGGCGGACTGGCTGAACAGCCGGTATGAACGGGCAAGCTGCGTGGTGATCGACGGCAGGAACGGCGTGGACGTGCTGGTGGATCGAATCACAGGGACGTGGAAGGCCAAGGATTCGGTGATCCGGGCAAGCACCAAAAACGTAATCGCTTCGGTTTCTATGCTGACAGAGGCGGTGAACGAGGGGAGCCTCACATGGTACAGACCGCAGGAAGCGCTGAATGAGAGCGCCACGGAGGCAACCAAGCGGGCCTTTGGGGGCGGCTATGGCTTCGGCGGGGAAAACAGCCTGCCCATTGAGGCCTGCGCTCTGGCGCTGTGGGGCGCAAAGACAAGCAAACGAGACCCAAACCGTAAAATGCGGATCGGGTAAGGGGGGAATGAACATGATCACGCTATCCTTTGGGGCAGTGCCCGGGCTGACACCGGAAGAGCAGGCGCAGCTTACCATGCTGGCCGAGGTATACAACTACCATCAGGCCAAAAACATCACGAAAGACCGATACTACGAGGGCCATGTGACGCTGGGAGAAGTGAACATCGGCATCGCACTGCCCGATGGCCTGAAGCGGCTGGAGGTGGGGTGCAACTGGGGGCAGAAGGCCGTGGATGTGCTGGCGGCAAGATCCATGTTTGACGGCTTTGTGGGCACCGGAGGGAATGACCCTGCGGCACTGACGGAGATCGTCGAGAAAAACCAGCTGGTCAGCGAATACGCAAAAGCCTGCCGGGATGAGCTGAAATACGGGTGCGTATTTGCAACGATGTCCAAAGATCCGGCCATGGGGTGCAAGATCCGCTTCCACTCCCCGGCCACGGCGGCGGCGCTGTGGGACGGGGCAAAGGGGCGAATCGGCTGCGGCCTTGCCATCATCGACACGGCCAAGGACGAAAGGTACGGAAGCAGCTGGCAGCCATCCGAGGTGAACTATTACACGGACACGGACACCATCGTGCTGAAAAAGGACAGGCAAGGGTGGCGCATGGGGCGGGAAGCGCACCGGCTGGGAAGGCCGCTGATGGAGCCGATGATCTGGAACGCCACCAACGGCAAGCCCTTTGGCAGAAGCCGGCTGAAAAAGCCGATCCGGACGCTGATTGATGACTATATCCGCATCATGGCCAACGCCACCATTGCGCTGGAGTTCGACACCACGCCGCAGAAGTACATTCTCGGGGTGACGGATGACCAGTATGAGGCCATTGCATCGGACAAGTTCCAGCAGTATGTGGGCAGTATCATTGCGGCCACCCAGAACCCGGAGACCGGGCAGAATCCCAGCTTCGGACAGCTGAGTCAGGGGAGCCTCAGCCCCCATGTGGACAAGCTCCGGATGGTGGCAACACAGTTTTCCGCCGCCACAGGGCTGACGGTAACGGACGTTGGCATCATCAACGACGCCAACCCCACCAGCTCGGACGCCATTCTGGCCCAGAGCCAGACCCTTGTGCTGATGGCCCAGCAGCTAAACGCCGGGAACGGGGACAGTCTGAAGACCATTGCATGGATGGCGCAGGCCATTGCCCGGGGCGTAGGCATGGAGGCACTGGGGCCGGAGGAAACGGACGTTATGGCGCACTTTAAGAACCCGGCCATGCCCAGCGTGGCGGTGACGGCGGATGCGGCCATTAAAATTGCATCTGCCCGGCAGGAGTTCGCCTCCACCGACACATTTTTGGAGATGATCGGATTCGATCAGGCGGACATCCGCCGGATCCGGGCACAGGAGCAGCGGGTGAGAGGCCAAAAGGTGCTGACGGAGCTGGAAGGCGAGGACAATAACCATGACGATATCGGAGCGGGACTGGAATAACTACGTCCAGCGGCTATCCCAATTAGACAGGCGGGCCGGAGAAGCCATGGGGCAGTACATCAGGAGATACGGCACCGAGGACACGGAGGGGCTGATCGTCTACGCCAATGCGCTGGTGACCAAGTACGGGGAGGGCAGCGCAGAGCTGGCCGCCCAGATGTACGATGAAATGGCGGCGGCAGCGAAAGTAAGCGTCCCTGCGGCGGAGCCTGCGGAGGTGGCAAGCCCCGCAGAGGTGGCGAAAGCAGTCTACAAGACCCTCAGCAGTCCGCCCAGTATGAAGGGGGCCGTCAGCCGGATGGTGAAGCAGGCGGGGGCGGACACGACCCTGAAAAACGCCCTGCGGGACGGGGCAGAGTTTGCATGGGTGCCCAGCGGGGACAGCTGTGCATTCTGCATCACGCTGGCAAGCCGGGGATGGCAGAGAGCCAGCAAAAAGGCCATCAAGGGCGGCCATGCGGAGCATATCCACGCCCACTGCGACTGTAATTACGCAATCCGATTCCACTCGAACACCAACGTGGCGGGGTACGATCCGGGGGAATATCTCCGGATGTATGAAAACGCCGAAGGGAAAACGCCAGAGGAGAAGATCAACGCCATGCGGCGGGCGCAGCGTGACGCCAACCGGGATGCGGCGAACGCCCAGCAAAGGGCGGCATATCGGGCGAGGAGGGAGCTGAAGGCCGAAGGGGCGAAGAAAATCACGCTGGAGGGGTCGACAGGAGCGGGAAAGCGTGATAAGATGGAATCAGCAAAGTTGTTCCCGCTCAATCCAGTTTCAGGAAAGCCGTATTCGACGCATACTGTCACAATTGACGATGCTCAATTTGGCGTTAAAATTGGAAAGCACGCAAAGGACTATGGGCTAAACCCATCCGATCCATCGGCCAGAGAGTTTTTGCGCAGCGAAATAGAACGGATCATAGCAAATCCAGACGAAAGGTGCTATGGAGAGTGGCGTGGGCAGGAATACCCAGTGGTATTTCACATCAAAGGTGAAGATGTTGTGATAGAGAGCAAAGATGGGGCATTTATCACAATTCTGAAAGGAGGCGTATCCAATGAGAGGGTTAAAAACGCAAGAGAGCAAACTATTTGAGCGTTACTGGGAACTGGTGCAAAATGCGGCAGCAGGAGAAGGATGCGTTTTCTTTGGGTACGCCGGGGAAGGCCGAGAATTTGCAACCACCGACATGGAGGGCGAGGATTTCGGCGGGTGGCTGGTTCCAATCAGAAATGCAGATGCGTTTGAGAAGCTATGGATGAAAGATACGAAACCACTGTTTCAGGGGAATGTGCTGGGATCGGTGTTTACTTTCGCAGTGTGGGAGAAACACGGCGGGAGTGTTTCTGTTTCGTTTGAAGATTATCAGTAAAAACCACGATGCAACGGCACCGTGGTTTTTTCATGCCCAGATGTAACTTCATATGCAAAAAGCAGTGCCGAAGCCCGGTGCTGCTTTTTCATGCATAAATACGCTACGGCGGCGGGATAAGCCGGAAAGGAGGCCATTACGATGGCAGAAGAAACTGTGAAGCAGGAAAACGAAAACGGCGGCACTGGGGCCGAACCTCAGGGAGAGCGCACCTTCACGCAGTCGGAGCTGAACGCCATTGTGGCGGACCGGCTGAGCCGGGCACAGGCCCAGTATCAGGACTACGACGCCCTGAAGGAGAAGGCAGAGAAGTACGATCAGGCGCAGGAGGCCGGGAAGACGGAGCTCCAGAAGGCCACCGAGAAGGCGGCGGAGCTGCAGGCGCAGGTGGACGCCTACGCAAAGGCGGACAGCCTCCGGACCATCCGGGAGAAGGTCAGCCGGGAGACCGGCGTGCCGGCAAGCCTGCTCTACGGAGAGGACGAAGAGACCTGCAAGGCGCAGGCGGAGGCCATTGCGGCCTATGCGCAGCCCGCAGGAGGCAGCATCGTCCGGGACAAGGGAGAAGCCTTAAACACAGGAAAGGGCGGCAGCACCAACGACCAGTTTGCCGACTGGGCAAGCAAGCTTTTGGGCTGACGCAGACGAAACAAAGAAAGTGAGGAAACAATATGGCAACTGGAATCAGCACGCAGTCCATCGCACTGCCCACCGATGTAGCATCGGAGATCATTCAGAAGACGCAGGAGGCATCCGCCGTGATGCGGCTGGCCAAGAGAACCACGGTGCCGGGCAGAGGCACCACCTTCCCGGTGATCACCGGTGACCCGGAGGCAAGCTGGGTCAAGGAGACGGAGAAGGCCAAGACCAGCCGGGGCACCATGGGCACGAAGATCCTGACCCCCTACAAGCTGTCGGTGATCGTCCCCTTCTCGGACGAATTCAAGGAGGATCTGGGCACCCTCTATGACGCACTGGTACAGCGCATCCCCGGCGCCATGAGCAAGAAGTTCGACGCAACGGTATTCGGGGCGGGAGACGCCCCCGGCTCGAACTTCGACACCATGACGAACTGCACCGCACAGGAAATCGGTACGGATGCATACGGCGGCCTTGTGGCAGCGGATGCGGATGTAGCCGACCACGACGGCATCCTGAACGGCTATGTGCTCTCGCCCAAGGCAAAGAGCATCCTGCTGACCGCCACGGACAAGAACGGCCGGCCGCTGTTCATCAACAGCGTGGCAGAGGGTGCAATCCCCATGATCCTCGGTCAGACCACCTACATGAGCAAGGGCGCATACATCTCCGGCACGCCCGATGTGGTGGGCTTTGCGGGAGACTGGACACAGGCCATCTATGGCGTGGCCAAGGATGTGACCATGAGCATCTCCAATCAGGCCACCATCACCGACGGCAGCGGCACCATCAACCTGTTTGAGCAGGGCATGTTTGCCGTGAAGGCAGAGATGCGTGTGGGCTTTGTCTGCGATACTACGGTATTCAACAAGCTCACCAAGGCGAACTGAGGTGACGGATATGGTGAAGCTGATCAACGGTCAGACCGGCACGGAGATGTGGGTGGCAGAAGACCGGGAGGCGGAATATATGAAGCTGGGGCATAAAAAGCCCAAGGAGGGCAAGCCCGGCAAGGGTAAGCCCAAGGCTGCGCCTGAGGCCGAGGAAACCGGCGAGGAAACCGCAGATGACCAGTGAAAGGGCCGCATACGCCGCCACGGAGGACGTGGAAGCGGGCTTCCGGACACTGAGTGAAGCGGAGCGGGAGCAATGCGCCGCCATGCTCCGGGAGGCGGCCGTCATCATTGACGCCTACGGCAAGGGAGCGGGAGACGAGGCAAAGCGCCTTGTCTCCTGCCGGATGGTGCGGCGGCAGCTGGGCAGCGAAGCGGAGGACAGCATGCAGTTCCCCATGGGCTCCACCCAAGGCAGCATGAGTGCCATGGGCTACAGTCAGAGCTGGACCATGGGCAGCGGCGCCGTGGGGGAGCTGTATCTGTCCAAGCTGGACAAGAAGCTGCTGGGAGTGGGCAACCGGATCGGCGCCCACTCTCCGCTGGAGGGACTGCGCCATGATCCGGGGAATTGACATCATCCGATACAACCGGGTGGAGACCGGCACAGACGGCTTTGGGGCGCCCATTTACGAGGAGACCCCGGAGACCGTCCGAAATGTTTTGATCGGGGAGCCGTCCACAGAGGACGTGGTAAACGAATTGCAGCTCTACGGGAAGCATCTGGCCTATACGCTGGCCCTGCCGAAGGGCGATACAAGACAGTGGGAGAATGTGACCGTGGAGTTTTTCGGACAGAAATTCCGCACCTATGGGGCGGTGACCGAGGGCATTGCCGGCATGATCCCCGGAAGGTGGAACAGAAAGGTGAAGGTGGAACGGTATGGCTGACATCGAGGTAAAGCTGAACAGCGCAGGTGTGAAGGCACTGCTGAAAAGCGGGGAAATGGAGGCCGCCGTCCGGCAGGAGGCGGAGAAAATCGCCCAGAGGGCCGGGGAAG
Organism: uncultured Oscillospiraceae bacterium; assembly: GCA_959607825.1. Classification (GTDB taxonomy): domain Bacteria; phylum Bacillota; class Clostridia; order Oscillospirales; family Oscillospiraceae; genus HGM13006. The sequence continues at coordinate 24,120 of CAUHNW010000030.1, forward strand.
GCTATGGCACGGACGTCAAAATGATGAAAAGCCGTGTGATCGCCAGCGCCTACACTGAGACCTTTGACGCCATGCGGGACGAATTTGAGAACCACACACTGGAGAAGGCGATACGGGGGGCGGGGACATGATCGAAACTGTGCTCCGGACGTATTTGCAGGAGGCACTGGGGTGCCCGGTGTGGATGGAGGTGCCGGAAGCGCCGCCGAAGCGCTATATCATCATGTCACGTACCGGCGGCGGACGCAGCGGCAGGCTGAAAACAGCCGGAATCCTGCTCCAAAGCTACGCCGAAAGCCTCTATGACACCGCCCAGCTCAATGAGCAGGTGGAGGAGGCCATGGACGCCGCCGGAGCGCTGCCGGAGCTGTGCCGGACGGAGCTGAGCAGCAGCGGAATGCTGACAGACCCCAGCACCAAACGGTATCGCTATCAGGCGCTTTACGACATCATCTATTACTAAGGAGGAAAACGACAATGGCAACATCGACCAACACAGCAAGCAATGTCAGCGTGGGAAAGCCCAAGATCGGGGGCGCAATTTTTCGTGCGCCTGCGGGCACGGCACTTCCCACCGATGCAAAGACCGCCCTGAATGCAGCCTTTAAGGGGCTGGGCTACGTGTCCGAGGACGGCGTGACCAACAGCAACAGCCCGTCCTCGGACAATATCAAGGCATGGGGCGGGGACAACGTATGCCCCTACCAGTCCGAGAAGCCCGACACATTCACATGGAAGCTCATCGAGAGCCTGAACGCAGAGGTGCTGAAGGCGGTATACGGGGACAAGAATGTGGCAGGGGAAATTGCAACGGGCATCACCGTAAAGGCCAACAGCGAGGAGCAGACCGCCTATGCGTGGGTCATCGACATGATCCTCCGGGACGGCGCCCTGAAGCGTGTGGTGATCCCCAGCGGCACCGTAACCGAGGTGGGCGAGATCAGCTACAAGGACAGCGAGGAAATCGGGTACGAGGTGACGGTGACGGCCTCCCCGGACGGCGAGGGCAACACCCACTATGAGTATATCATGAAGGAGGCGGAGTAAGATGGGAAAGACCATTGAGGGGACCACCCGGAGCGGGTTCCGGTTTTCCGTAGCAGCCAACGCCGCTGAGGACATGGAGCTGCTGGACGATATGGCAGCGCTGCAGGACGGCAGCGACCCCTTTGCTTTAAGCCGGGTCTGCCAGAAGATTCTGGGGAAGGAGCAGCGGAAGCGGCTCTACGACCATATCCGGGGAGCGGATGGCCGTGTGCCGCCGGAAACGCTCTCCAATGAGCTGGTAGACGTATTTGGCGGATTCGGAGCAGCGGGAAAAAACTCCGAGCCCTCGCCGGAATGATGGCGCTGGATCGTGAGGCACTGCTTTGCGATCTGGCGGAGACATACGGAATCTATGACATGAGAGCACTGCCGGTTTCCACGCTGGCAGTGCTCGCTTCCGGTTTGAGGGAAAATTCCAGAATTAAGATGAAAATGGCCGGAGCGCCGGCACGACAGGAGACCATCCTGCTATCGGCGGCGGTAGACCGACTGAGCTTCCTATGCTGGGCAAAAACAGAGGACGGCAGAAGGAACCGGAACCGGCCTGCCTCCATGGTACAGGCGCTGATGGAGCGGGGCAGCGGGAAGCAGCAGAAAGCGGCAGGCTTTGACAGCCCGGAGGCATTCAGAAACGCATGGAATGCCATAGCGGGGAGGGACAGACATGGCAACTGAGATCGCAAAGGCGTATGTGCAGATCATACCATCCACAAAGGGCATTAAGGATAAGCTCACCGAAGCACTGGGCGGAGAGGCAAAAAGCGCCGGAAAGAGCAGCGGCGCCAGCGCCGCTCAAAGCTTTGGGGAAAGCCTGAAATCCGGGCTCGGCTCTGCGGCAAGCACCTTGGGCGGCGCCATGAAAACTGCGCTGACAGCAGGGGCGGCAGGGATTGCAGCGGCCTCGGCGGGTGTGGTGGCGTTTGGGAAAAGCTCCATCGATGCCGGCAGCCAGTTTGACGCCTCCATGTCGCAGGTGGCGGCCACCATGGGCGTTACCACGGGCGAGATCGGGGAGCTGCGGGACTTTGCCATGGAAATGGGCGCAAAGACGGCTTTTTCGGCCACGCAGGCGGCAGACGCACTGAACTACATGGCACTGGCGGGGTATGACAGCAATGAGGCCATGGAGGCACTGCCCAACGTGCTGAATCTGGCGGCGGCAGGCGGCATCGATCTGGCCTACGCCTCGGACATGGTGACGGACGCCCAGTCGGCGCTGGGGCTCAGCATGGACGAATCGGCGGAGCTGGTGGACAAGATGGCCATGGCTTCGTCCAAGTCCAACACCTCGGTGGCACAGCTGGGAGAAGCCATTCTGACCGTAGGCGGCACCGCAAAAAATCTGGCCGGGGGCACCACGGAGCTTTCTACGGCGCTGGGCATTCTGGCAGACAACGGCGTCAAGGGGGCAGAGGGCGGAACCGCCCTGAGAAACATCATCCTGTCTCTGAGCGCACCCACAGACACTGCATCGGATGCGCTGGAGCGGCTGGGAATCAACGTCTTCGACAACGAAGGGAAAATGCGCTCCCTGAACGACATCTTCACGGACTTCAACGGCTCCCTTTCCAGCATGACGCAGGGGGAGCAGACGCAGGTGCTCAACGAGATCTTCAACAAGGTGGACCTGAAATCCGTCAATGCGCTGCTGGCAAACACCGGAGACCGGTTCAACGAGCTGTCCGGGTACATTGACGATGCAGCCGGTGCGGCGGAGAAAATGGCCAACACCCAGCTGGACAACCTGACCGGTGATGTGACCCTGTTCCAGTCGGCGCTGGAGGGGGCGAAGATACTGGTCAGCGACCAGCTGACCCCAAGTCTCAGAAGCTTTGTGCAGTTCGGCACAGACGGCCTGACGCAGGTATCCGACGCTTTTCGGGAGGGCGGGTTGTCCGGGGCCATCGGGGCGGCTAAGGATATCATACTGGAAGCGGGGAGCACCATTGCATCGGAGTTCCCGGGCATGGTGACCGGAGCTGTACAGACGGTGCTGCACGACGTGCTGGGAGTATCGCAGGAGACCACGGACAGCGTGCTGGGGGTCATGAGCAGCTTCGGCGGCGCAGTATCTGAGGTGTGGAGCGCCATCGGCGGCGCCATTGACACGGTCAGCGGGAGCATCAGCAACACAGGGGTCACATGGAGCGGGGTGCTGGACGGCGTTGCAGCCGCTGTATCTGCGGCGGGGGATGCCATCAGTGATGTGATCACGGGAATGTCCGGTTTTATCTCATGGCTGACCTCTGGAAGTGTTGGGGCGGACGCATTCAAAGCGGCCATCGTGGCGCTGACTACGGGCATTGTGGCCTATACGGCAGTCATGAAGACGCAGAAGGCCATTACCACGCTGGTAACAGCGGCACAGACGGCGCTGAACGTGGTGCTGAATGCCAACCCAATCGGAATTGTAGTGACCGCAGTGGCGGCATTGGTGGCGGGGCTGATCTACCTGTGGAACACCAACGACAGTGTGCGGGAGGCCATCACCAGCGCATGGGAGGCCATCAAGACCGGGATCGGGACTGCCATTGATGCAGTCAGCGGGTTCTTCTCAAATCTGGCAGAGACCGCCTCGGCCATATGGGAGAGCATTTGCACAGCGGCGTCCACCGCATGGGAGACCATTAAAAACGTGGCATCCGTGGCGCTGCAATTTGTAGTGGAGCTGATTACCGGCTACTTTGAGCTGATTACGCTGCCGTTCCAGCTGATCTGGGCGAATTGCGGGGACATCATCCTGAGCGCATGGGAGACCATCAAGAGCACCGTGTCTACAGCGCTGGAGACGGTCAGAACAACGATCTCCACGGTTTGGGAGACGATCACAGACACCTTTACTACGGTATGGGAGACCATCAATGGAATCGTATCGGCGGCAGTGGAGGCAGTGAGCAGCACGGTATCCAGCGTATTTACCGCAGTGAGCGGCACCGTATCGAGCATCTGGAACGGGATCCAGTCCACCATATCCAGCGTGTGGGCGGGCATCCAATCCGCAGTATCCAGCGCCATCAATGCGGTGAGCAGCACGGTATCGAGTGTATTTCAATCTGTAAGCAACACGGTATCGAGCATCTGGAACACCATCAAGACCACCATCAGCACGGTGGTGGGGAATATCAAGACAACGGTCTCTACAGCATTTCAGGCGGTGAAAACCGCCATCACCACGCCGCTGAATGCGGCAAAATCTACCGTATCGAGTATCTTTGACAGCATCAAGTCGGCCATCTCCGACAAGATCAATGGGGCGAAGGATGCAGTGCACAGCGCCATTGAAGCCATCAAGGACAAGTTCAACTTCACATGGAGCCTGCCGCACCTGAAGCTGCCGCACATCAGCATCACCGGAAGCTTCAGCCTGAGTCCACCAAGCGCACCGCATTTTTCCGTCAGCTGGTACAAGAAGGCCATGGGCAACGCCATGATTCTGGACGGCGCAAGCATCTTCGGCGCCATGGGCGGGCAGCTGCTGGGCGGCGGAGAGGCCGGGCGGGAGGTCGTGGCCGGGGAAGACCACCTGATGGGGCTGATGCGGCAGACCGTAGGCGGCGAGGTCGGCGGGGATCTGGCCGGACTGGAAGAAAAGCTGGACCGGCTGATCGAGCTGCTGGCAGAGCTGGCGGGCGTCACCATCCAGGTCAACGGCGCAGACTACAAGAGCAAAATGGAGCTGGCGGAGGCGATCATTGCCATGATCGACCGGAAGCGGGCGCGGCGGGAGGCAGCATATGGCTAAACCGGTGAGGACACAGCACTTCTATTTCGACGGGGAGGACAGCCGGAGCTATGGCATCTACATGGAAAATCCCATAGAGATCAGCGGCGCGGAGCCAATTCTGGAGACGGTACAGATCCCGGGACGGAGCGGGGCATTGCTGCTCTATGACGGCAGCTATGGCAACGTAAGCTTTACGGCGGACTGCTTCATTGTGGGGAAGCACCCGGACGCTGCCCTGCGGGCCATTGCAGACTGGACGGTGGGGGCCAAGGGGTACCGCCGTCTGGAGCTGCCATGGGAGGACGGCTACCGGATGGCATACATCACAAACGGGCCGGAGACCCTGCTGAAGGCCCGGCGGCTTCGGCCATTTTCCATCCAGTTTGCCTGCAAGCCGCAGGTCTTTACCTACGACGGGGAGATCCCTGTGACCATGACGAAAAGCGGGAGCCTATGGAACTGGGGCATGACGGCGCTGCCGCTGGTTAAGGTCTACGGAAACGGAAGCGGGACGGTGACCATTGGCACACGCACGGTGGTTCTTGGCGGTATAGAAAGCTATGTGATGCTGGACTGCGAGATCCAAGACGCATACAAGGGGAGCACAAACAAAAACAGCACCATCAGCGCACCGGAGTTCCCGGAGCTTGCACCCGGGGAAAACCGGGTGTCCTTTACGGGCGGGGTGACGAAGCTGGAAATCACACCGAGGTGGTGGCATCTATGAGACCAATCCTATACGGAGCGGGAGAGACGGATTTTACGACGAACGGCTTGGGCGCACTGGGGGAATGCACCCGGTGCACGGTGACGCAGGAGCGCACCGGGGTGTTCGAGCTGGAAATGGAATATCCGGTGGAGGGGAAGCGGTTTGCGGACCTCCAGCTGCGGCGGATCATCCTGGCACTGCCGGACAATCTGTCCCGGACGCAGCCCTTCCGGATCTATGAAATATCAAAGCCATTGGGGGGCACCGTGACGGTGTACGCAAGACACCTGTGCTATGACCTGATGGGAATCCCGGTGTCCCCGTTTCAGTCCACGACAGCAGCCGGGGCCATGGTGGGGCTGAGTGCAAATGCCGCAGTGGACTGCCCGTTTACCTTCTGGACGGACAAGACCACGGCGGCAAATATGAAGGTGACGGTGCCAAGCACCATATGGGAGCTGCTGGGAGGCAGTCGGGGGGGCATACTGGACGTTTACGGCGGGGAATACGAGTTTGACCGGTACACGGTGAAGCTATGGAAGAACCGGGGATACGACCGGGGCGTTACCATCCGCTACGGGAAAAACCTGACCAGCCTCAAACAGGAGGAAAACTGCGAATCCGTCTATACAGGGGTCTATCCCTACTGGGCGAATCAGGAGGGGGAGCTGGTGACGCTGCCGGAGAAAATCGTAAACGTTTCGGGTTCCTTCGGCTTCACCAGAATCAAGACCAAGGATTTTTCGCAGGAATGGCAGGAAGTGCCCACAGAGGACCAGCTGAGAAGCCGCACGGAGACCTACATCAAGGACAACCGCATTGGCGTACCAAAGGTGAGTCTGGATGTGAAATTCGTACAGCTGGAGCAGACGGAGGAATACAAGGATCTCAGGCTGCTGGAGCAGGTGGGGCTTTGCGATACGGTGACGGTAATCTTCCCAAGGCTGGGGGTCAGCGCTACGGCCAAGTGCATTGCGGCCACCTTTGACGTGCTGCGGGAGCGGTACGAGAGCCTGACGCTGGGAGACGCCAAAAGCAGCTTTGCAAGCACACTGGCGGACCAGCAGCGGGAGATCGCCAAGCTCCCCACCAAGTCCTATATGCAGGCGGCAATCGGACAGATGACCACATCCATACTGGGGGCACAGGGGGGCAGCGTCAGACTGCTGGACACCAACGGGGACGGAGAACCGGACACCCTGTACATTGCGGACAGCCCGGATCCGGCGCTGGCCACTCGGGTGTGGCGGTTCAATCATGCCGGGTGGGGCGCTTCACAAAACGGGTACAACGGCCCATTCATCGTTGGGGCGTCTCTGGACAAGGGGCTGCTGGCGGATTTCATTACCGCCGGGGCACTGAAGGCGGGCAATGTATCCATATCCGGTGCACTGACAACTTATGATGATTCCGGCAGCACCCTCAGCGGATACCTTGGCTATATGACCGGCGCCACGGAATCCGGCACCACCAGCGGCATCGGTGTGGGCAACGCCACCGGGGACTGCTATGCCATTGCCACAGGCTCCGGCATCCGGCTTCAGGCCGGGGACTACAGCGTTTACGTCACAAAAACCGGGGTGGCGAAGCTCACGGGCAAGGCCGGAAGCGTGCTCATCACCTCCTCCGGGGACAAGGGCGCCGGGGTGTATATCACCGGGCGGCTGTTCCGGAGAGGCAGCGAGGGGGACGAGTGGACGAATATTAGTTGAATGGCGGGTAACACCGTACAAATATGCCGCCGGACTTTTGCGGTTCTTTGCGATCATCTGACTTCCGGCCCCTCCGGGGGCCCCATTTCTGTGCCGACAGAAATGGGGGAAAGAGCGGCCAAAGGGCCCTTCGCCCTTTGAAAACCCCGCTGTACAGCCGAATTTGCGCTCACCGCCCCGCATTGCTACAGCCGTCGAATTTTAACCGCATGGCATAGGCCATGCTCGTGCCTACTGCGTGGTTGCAAAACTCTGGTACGAATTGGCCCGGGCTGAGAGGGCACAGTCAGCTTCGGCGCTGCCGCTTATCCCCTCGCTTCTCCGGTGCTGCACTGCACACCGTTGGACGTACATTGTGCAAATTTTACGGTTTTGCCTGCACCCGCAGTAGGCACGAAGAGGCGGAAGCAGTGCGTCAGCACGCCGCCTCTGATTAAAATTCGGGCGGAGTACCAATGCGAACACGTACTGCACCGATTCGTCAAATCACTATAAAACATTACCTAGGGGATCCAATGGGGCCCGCAGGCCCCTTGGCGTGTCTTTCTCCACTATCTTTCTTCACGAGAAGAAAGATGGTGCCCCCGGCGGGCGCTGGACAATCAGTGCGGCAAAATCGAATCAAATCATCCCCCCAACCACAATCCATCCATCCAAAGGAGGAACCCAATGAACCAAACCTA
>CAUHNW010000031.1:0-30363 GCA_959607825.1 uncultured Oscillospiraceae bacterium
TATAAGCGTGGGTTCATCATATTTGGTGTGGTATCTTTAACTATGGGAAACTCCGGTTTCCCAGCAGGAGATTGTTTGGGCACTGACATGCAGCGCTTCAGCTGCCTGCTCCTGAGTGAGCTTTTTGGACAGGCGAAATTTCTTCAAATTCAAGGATAGCGTTTCCATAGAATCTTTCCCTTCTGCAATTCTGCAATCACGGACGTCCTGTGCTTATCATACGCAATAAAGCGCATACAGTCCATAGCATATTTGCGGAAGACACTCGCAAATTCTGCTGACTGAACTTCTTCATTACGTCTACGTTATAGGAAGCAGCCGAAACGGCATTGGATTTTAGGCCGGTGCTGGGGTATAGTGTAGTCAGAGATATTTTGCAGGTGAAATTTCCCTGCGCACAACGAATGGAGGTAATACCATGGGCAAGAAACAGCTGACCCCGGAGGAGCAGGTGACCCGCTGGGAGCACATCCGGGCCATTGAGAACCTGGTGGGCAAGATGACCTACTACGGCATCCACTGCTGGGATGAAAAGATCTGGGAGGAGATGTGGGCAAAAAAGGCCGAAGACATCACCCTGGGCTTTAACAACGGATATTACAAGGGCGCCGAAGCAATTCGTGGCTACTATCAGGCAAGCGCTGAGCTGATGAAGCTCCGCACCGAGGTGGTCAAGGCCGCCAATCCCGACAAGTTTGCGGACAAGACTGTGGAGGAGATCTTCGGTGCCGGCTCTCTGGATGTCAACAATTTTACCACGCCCATTGTGGAGCTGGCAGAGGATATGAAGACGGCCAAGGGACTTTGGTACTTTATGCGGGGCAACACCAACTATGACGAGACCGGCATTGCCACCTACCATCAGTGGGGCTGGATGGGTATCGACTTTGTCTATGAGGACAGTGCATGGAAGATCTGGCATATGGTGAACGCTGAGGACCTGAATTTCCGTGCAGGCACGACTTGGGTGGAAAAGGCGGAGCCTATGCCCGTATTGCCGGAGTATGCGGCAATTGCGGACTTCAAGTTCCCCGAGCCCAATGTTCCCGCTGAGGTATATGAGCACTGGCACGACCGCCGGAAGAATGTAGATTTCCCCGGTGTTCCCCAGCCCTATCATAGCTTTGCGGACACCTTTACCTACGGACTTTAAGAAAGGAGGCCGACACAATGAAATATGCAGTGAAAAAGGAATTTACGGATGAAGAGCTCATCCAGCGGGTCACCGATGTCATGGAGATCCGCAATGTCATGGGCCGTCACGCCTACTACCACGCCAAGGGCCTCCATGAGAGAGAACTCAAGGAGATCTGGGTTCAGAAGCCTGAGAACCAGAAAACCGCCTCCTTTGGTCAGAACTGGGGCTACAACGTTGGTATGGAGCGCATTGACGCCTACTACGGCAAGGGCAGCGTAGAGAACTACCAGAAGGATCTGGAAGAGCTCCATGCGGTAGATCCCAGCGTAGAAGTGACCAAGGAGAATCTGGGCATTGGTTCTCTGGTGATCCACATGCTGACGGCTCCCTATATTGAGGTAGCTGCCGATGGCAAGACTGCTCAGGGCCTGTGGTACTCCCCCGGCGCTGTGGGCGGCGTACATCCCGACCATTCCGATGGCCTGATGATGTATGAGAAGTACGGCGTGGACTTCATGAAGGAAGACGGCCAGTGGAAGATCTGGCATCTGTTCATTGGCACCGACTTCGCTGTGCCTGCCGGTCAGGACCTGAAGGGCGACACCATTTTGGAGCAGGAGCGCAAAATCGCTGCCGGCGAAATGGAGAAGCCCAAGAATCCTATGGCGGACTGCAAGGATCCCAATTTCATCCCCATGGACGCCTATTCTCTGAAATACAACTATAGCTTTTATCCGGCCATTCCGGAGCCCTACTACTCTTTTGATGAGTGTGTCAGCAACGGCCCCGAAGGCAATCCCAACTACAAGAAGGAGGGCTGAGAGAAATGTCTGATCTGCATACCAGAATCCAGCGTGCGGTAGGCGCAGTGGAGTGTGAAAAGGTCATGAGCCGCCATGTCTACTGGCATTCCGCAGGCATTCATCGTGACGAGTGGGAGGAATATTGGTCCAAGAAGGTAGACATCACATGGGGCCACGGCTGGGGCCGTCAGGACGATCGCTACAGCTATTATTTCAGCTATGTGCTGGAGAAGGAGCGCAACGCCTTCAAGACCTTTATGGGAATCAAGCTCAACTATCCCGATGTGGAGAACTGCACCCGTCTCGACGGTGTTGCGGAGTATTCCAACCATCTGACTGCTTCCCCTGTCATTGAGGTCGCTGAGGATGGCAAGAGCGCCAAGGGCCTGTGGTATACCCCCGGCTTTATCAACAGCCATGCCTCTGCCAACGGCAAGATCCGTTCTCAGGCATTGTGGGAGCGATATGGCGGCGACTTCGTACTGGAGGATGGCCGCTGGCTGTATAAGAACCTCCGAGTTTGCCCCGATATCGGCGGAAATGTGGGCGGCGGCGGCTTTGCCTACCGTGTCCGCATGGCGCCTCCTCCGGAGATGCTCAAGAAGATGGAGCAGGAAATGGGCGGCGGCGCATCGGATATTCCCGGCATGATGCCCAAGAAACCTGGCGCATCTCCTGCGGCGCAGACAATGGTGGCACCGGCTACCCCCGGCCCGCTGTTTGAGGACTGGACCAAGTTTACGGTTCCACAGCCCGTGCCGATTCCCGAGCCCTATAAAACCGACAGCGAGATTTGGCATTACTGCGACAATCCCTGTTTGGAGGATTAAGAGAAGAAAATAGCAATGCCCGGACTGTAGCCTGTTTACAGTCCGGGCATTTGCTGCGCTGATGAATGATACACCGGTGCTCGTGCGTTTTGACAATAGACATGAAAGGCTGTATATATCTGTGGCATGATTACGGTTCCTTTCCGGTAACCATAATACAATATAGAGGATTATGAATTTAATGGCTGCGGAGCAAGGTGTCGGGAGCTGCTGGTGTCAGATACATTTACGTTCCTCTTTACTCGGAGATGATGCGGAAGAAAATGTAAGGAAGATCCTGTCTGTTCCGGAAGAGTACCGTATAGTGGGCATTCTGGCCCTTGGAACGCCGGAGAAGGGGATACAGCCGCATTCACGATCGGATGCAGATCCTTCCAAAATCCACAATATCATATAGCAGGAATTTTTAGGTTCCAAGCAGCCAGCCCCGGTGGGCTGGCTGCTCCCATTTGCTCCATTTTATCGGTCTTGCATTTCAAAATAAATCCTGTATAATAGTGTATATTTCAATTCTGTTTAGAAATCATTACATAAGATTGGCGGCTGATTTCTTATGAATCTATCCTTAAATATCATTCTCGATCAGCTTCGTTCCCTGCCGCTGGAGGTACACATTGATGACCCGGCGGAAAAAATATTCTGCCGCGGCGCACTGCTGCCACGGGATTACCGTGTGATGCGGAAGGATCTGCTGCACGTCTGCCGACTTTCCGATGCACTGCGTGCTTCCGCCGCTGTGCCGGATCGTTTTTATCTCTGTGTCCGGGATCGCATTACCGATGGGCAGGAAACGGATGAGCGCCTGCAGGGAATGATCATTGTCAATGAGAACATGGAAACGGAGCTGCTGCTCAACACCGTACAGGAAATATTTGATCGGATCAGCGAGTGGTATCGCAAAATGCAGGATGCCCTGATCCACGAAGCCGGCTTACAGGTTATTCTGGACCTCAGTGAATCCATTATCGGCAATACCATCAATATCTCCGATTCTGCCTTTACGCTTTTGGCGCGCACCACCCATATCGAAACCGACGATCCCATAAGTCTGGCATTGGCGGAGTTCGGCTATCACCCGGAGTCCACCTTGCAGCTGTTTCGGCAAAATCATCGGTTTGAGGTCTGGAACAATGCCCAATCCCTGCTGATCAACGACAGCAAAACCATAAGCCAATACGTTTTGGTCAACAAGGTGTTCCGATTCCGAAACACCTATTTTACTCATGTGGTAATGGTCTGCGACCATCATCCCATGTCTGCTGGGCTGCTGGAGCTGTTCTCCATTTTGACCGATATTTTGGCCATCTATGCGGAGCGGAACTGGAAGGATAAGAACGCCCTGAGCCACAACTACGACACGTTTTTTCAGGATCTGCTGACCGGCGCATTGACGAATCCCATGGATATCATGGAGCGTGCGCAGTATCTGGGCCTCAGAACCACAGGGCAGTTCCGTCTGATGCGGCTGTCTGTAGGAGACGGCATGGAAACGGCATTGGGGCGCATTGGCCGGGAGCTGTCCGAACTTGTTCCGGGCAGTCAGGTGCTGGTCTATGAGCAGTCGGTGATTGCGCTGATGCATCTTCGCCAAAACGGCGGGATTGGGATTCCGGAGGAGCACCTTATTCATTTTCTATCTCGGCATCAGGCCCAATGCGGCCTCAGCGACGATTTTACCGGGCTGGAGCATCTTCGGCGGGCCTATGAGCAGGCGTCTCTGGCATTGAAATACAGCGGGACACTGCGGGGAACGGAATTTCTCCGTAATCTCATGGAGTTTCCGGAGGCATCGCCGCTTTGCACCTTCCAATCCCGGGTACTCCACGGGCTTTTGGGTGAAAACCCCGGCAATGAGGAAAACTGGCGGGACAGCGTTTATTATAAGGGACTCCAGACCCTCTATGCCTACGACCAGCAGCACAACACCAACAATTTGCAATTGCTCCGCACCTATCTCTGGTATGAGCGGAAGGCCACGGAAACCGGGCAGGAGCTTCATATGCACCGGAACAACGTGATCTACCGTATCAGCCGTATTGAGCAGCTGATGGATCTGCGCCTTGATGACCACGGGACCCGGGTTGGACTGGAGATGTCCTTCCTTCTGCTGGAGCTGTACGGTATGCCGGACAACGCCGAGCCGGAACATCCTTAAAACAGAGCTTTGCCCCGGAAACGAAGATCGTTTCCGGGGCAAGCTTTATGGGGGTATATGGATTGATTCTAGCAAGCAATTAAAAAATTACCGATTTGCAATGGCTTCCAGATCGCCATCCGGGATCTCTACGCTGCGCTTATCCAAAATCATGCAGAGGATAAATGTTACAACAGCCAGTCCCCATTCGGGGTAAACCGGGTTGGGGAACAGCGCCTTCAGCGGCGGGATCAGCAGCCACAGCACGAAGAATACATAGCTGACGATCAACAGAGCGGTTCCGGTGCTCTTGCGCAGCGTTTTGGGGCAGTAGAGGATCGGAACAAAGATGAACGCAAAGGCCGGAGTAATGCAGATCATCGTCATAATGGTGGAAACGATGCCGCGCATAAAGAATGCCATAACCAGCGTGATGATCATAACGGCAATCAGGACCAGTCTGGACTGCATGGCCTGCCGCTTTTCGGTCATTTCACGGTTTTTGTTGACAACGTGGAGCACGTCGTAGGAGATCAGCTGGGTGCAGGTCATCAGCAGTGCCACACCGGTGGAAACATTGACTGCCCACAGCGCTGCCATGCCAAGGCCGGAGAACACAGGATTGACGGACAGAACGACCATGCTCATGGCCTGTGTTTTGACTGCCAGATCCGGGAACTGTACCCGAGCGATCAGGCCGATGAGCGTCGAGATGATCGTAATGGGCACCATCATCAGCGCACCAATGACCAAGCCGTTCCGTGCTGCCTTACCGTCCTTCGCCGCAAAAATCTGCTGGGTGTTGGACTGGGTGGTGAAACGGTTGGGAATTTCCGAGGCAAAGTAGCTGATAAAGGTTGCGAGGCCCAGACCGCCGGTGACAGAGAGCCAGGGGGCTCCGCTGGTGGTGGCCTCCGGGATGGCATTCACCTTGGTGATCAGGGAATCCCAGCCACCCAGGTTTACCAGTGCGGCGATCAGACATAGGGTCAGGCCGATATACATCACGATCATATTGACCACGTTGGAAAGGCTTGCACCCATCATGCCGCCCAGAGCTGCAATGACAAAGAACACCAGTGCCGTGATCACAACACCCATATTATAGGTGATGTAGTCCGGGAACATGCTGGACAGCATGGCGCCGCCGCCAACAAACTGGAGTGCGGTAATCGCCATGGCGATCACCAGACCGCCCATGCTCAGCAGCCAGCGGGTGGTCTCGCCGCAGTAGGCCTTTGCCATGGAGGGCATGGTGTTATAGGGCAGGGCCCGCATTCGCCTACCGCCAAACACGCCTAGGATAATTAGAGCAACCGCTCCGGCAAATCCGGCACAGGCACCGGAAAGGCCCGCAGTCTGAACCTGCTCGGCAATACCGGTGGTATTGATGGAGCCGATGCCGGCACCTGCCATCATAAAGGCAACCAGTACCGTGGGCAGACTTTTGCTTGCCATCAGGAAGCTGCCGGTGCCGCCCTGGGCCTCCATTTTCTTCTGACGCTTTTGCGCCCATGCCGATACGCCGAAGAGCAGTACCAAATAAAGCACAATAATAATGCTGGTAGTCAAAGTCTCCATTTCTTTTCTCCTTTTCCGTTAAAATTGGATGCTGCGATGCACCGCATCCTTTGGTCGATACGACTATATCACAAAAGAACGGGCAGATTCTTTGTTGAAAAATCTAAAATAAATTTAGAATTTATGACAGAAATCCTTCAATTTCTGTCTCCCAACCAAAAACATAGGAAAAAGGGACTATGGGGAAATGGGAATTTTCCTGTAGTATGCTACAAGGAAAAGCCGTTTTTGATAGGACATCCTCTAATTTCCCATTTATAAGATAGGATGGCTTGGTAGGATATTGCACAAATTCTCCCGCCAATTGTTGATGCCCGGTTTTACAGAATCCATAAACCAAGCCAAAAAGGTTTTCGTGGCTCCACAATGACATTGGCGCCTGCCTTTCGCTATAATGGCCTCAGTCAATGAGTTCGGCAGCAGGATGTCCGGACGAAAACCAACTGACAATGGAAAAGGAGAATTGTTATGATTAAGAAAGCCAGCGACATTAAACTCAATGTTCTTCCCCTGCTGATCTCGGTGGAGCATCTTTATTACTATGAAGGCCCCTGCCGCTTCGGCAAAGGTGAAGCGCTCCAGCCCGGTTATGACCGTCTGGCCAATGCGCAGAAGCAGGAGCAGTTTCTGGGCCTCCTGAAGGATCATCTGCCGGAAGGTTGCGAGATGATGGAGCCCGTTACCCTCAGCCGTACCGATGACTGGGAGAATCCCGAGGCACAGTGGGACGCCATTGCCCCCGCAGTTGCTGCCTGTGACATTATCGTTGCACAGACCGGTATTGCCTGCGATGACCGTGTGCTGGAATGTGCCGAGCGCTTTGGAAAGCCCATTACCGTTTCTCCTCTGGCCGGCTTCTCCGGCACCATCGCAGTAGCCGGTATCACCAGCAAGCCCGGCAACTATGAGGTGTTTGCCTGCTATAAGTGGGACGATCTCAAATATCGCCTGAAGATCCTGCGTGCCCGCAAGGTCATTCGCTCTACCCGAATCCTCTGTGTCACCCGCTTTGGCTCTACTACCTCTTATAGCTCTGTAGATGCCTTTAACAGCTATGAGCATATTACCAATCGTCTGGGTGTCCGGTTCCGGTTTATCAACATCCACGAGATGTTCGATCAGATGACGCCCGCTGTAGAGGGCGGCAACCCCACGACTCCCGGCCGTAAGACTCCGGATCTCACAGAGGAGGATCTCAAAAAGGCCAATGAAGTGGTAGATGATCTGTGCGCCGGTGCAAAAGAAAACTCCATGACCCGTGAAAAGATGCTTCCCTCTGCCATTGCCTTTGTGACGGTGCGGAAGAACATGGATCTCAAGGACTGCAACGGCTTTACTATGCCATGTCCCGATGCCTGCTCTACCCGGCGCCTCAATCAGGGGCAGTTCACCCTGTGCCTGACCCATTCCCTGAACATGGAGGAGGGCATTCCCTCGGCCTGCGAATACGATACGGATGCGGTTCTGTCCCAGCAGGCACTGATCGCAGTTTCCGGCAAGCGGCCCTACATGGGCAACACCTGCCCGGTTCCTGTGGAGAACGGCCATCTCATCACCGCCCGGTTCGGCACCACCCCCGAGCAGATCTCCATTCTGGAAGCCGAGAATCCCGAGAATCTCTACATGATGCAGCATTCCGTGGCCCATCGCCGTCTGCGGAATCCCGATGAAAACGCACCTTATGCCATCCGCAACTTTGCCTACGATCAGGGCTTCGGCGTTACCATCCGCTATGACTTTACCGCAGATAAGGGCCAGAAGATCACCATGTGCCGTTTCTCTCCCGATGGCAGCAAGCTGTTTATTGGCTCCGGCGAGATCGTTATGGGCGGCGGCTATGAAGGCTACAACTGCAGCCAGCTGGTTTACTTCCGGGTGAAGGATCAGATGGACACTTGGACCAAGCAGTGCATGGCAGGCAACCACTGCACCATGGTTTACGGCGACTATGTACAGGAACTGAAGGATCTGGCCCTGTCTCTGGGCATCGAGCCTCTGGTGGCCGATTAACATGGAAAACCGCAGCGAAATTCGCCGTCGGCTGCTGCGGGCCAGAAAGGCTGCGAAAACACATATGGATGCCATTTGCGGGATAACTCCGCTGACATATCCCCTCCTAAAGCAGGAGCTCCGGCAGTTTATTCTGGCGAAGTTCCTGCTGGATGAGGAGGAGATCCCGGAGAACGCCGGCTTTGACGATCTTGTGGAAAAAAGCCTTTCCCACAGCATGAAAATCGATCCGAGTTTGGTGGCTGAATTTGACACCGCAAAAAGCTGTGACGGGGCCACCTCTGCCATGGCGAAAAAGGTGCTGCTGTTTATGACCATTGAGCGGGAGCTTGGCTTGCAGCTTCCCGCATTGGAGACAGCCAGGGTAAAAACCCTGGAGGACATCGCCCAACTGGTTTACAGAACCATGCAGAACACGCCTGCATGGCAGTCCCGGATCGAATAACCACCCCACAATGCTTTGGGCTGCTGCATCTGCGGCAGCCCAATTTGACCTTAGGAGGATTCGCTATGACATGGGAAGAATGCCGCAGAGACTTTCCAATTTTGGAACAGAGGATCGGGAGCCATCCCCTTTGCTATCTGGACAATGGCGCTACGACGCAGCTGCCGGAGCCGGTATTGCGGGAAATGGAGCTGCAATACCATGGCTATGAGGCCAATGTGCATCGCGGCATTCACTACCTCAGTGAGGCATCCACCCGCCGAATGGAGGATGCGAGAGAGGACATCCGGCGATTCCTGGGGGCTGCAAGCATGGACGAGATCATCTTTACCAGCGGCTGTACGGCCGCCATCAATCTGGTTGCCAGAAGTCTGAGCTTTTCGGGGCTGACTATGGGGGATGAAATCTTAGTGACACAGATGGAACACCATTCGAATTTCCTCCCATGGCAGGAGGCGTGCCGAAGAACCGGAGCAGCATTCCGGGTCGTGCCGGTTTTGCCGGACGGCAGACTGGATTTGGAGAGATTTTCTCAAATGCTGACCGAGCAGACCAGGCTGGTGGCAATCACATGGGTTTCCAATGTCACCGGCTGCGTCAACCCGGTAGAGACGATCATTCACATGGCGCATCAAAAGGGGGCGCTGGTACTGGTGGATGCTTCACAGGCCATGCGCCATGTAAAAATGGATGTGCAGGCACTGGACTGTGATTTTCTGTGCTTCTCCGGACACAAGATGATGGGCCCCACCGGTACCGGGATTCTTTATGGAAAACGGTCTGTACTGGAGCGCTTGGAACCGGAAACCTTTGGGGGCGGCATGGTAGATTTGGTGGGAGAGATGACCTCCACCTATGACGAGCTTCCATATCGGCTGGAGGCGGGAACGCCCAATATTGCCGGGAACATCGGACTGGGTGCTGCGGTGCGGTATCTGGAGACCATTGGAATTGAAGCGATCTCCCGCCGGGAAGCGCAGCTTTTGGCGCAAATACGCCGGAAGCTGTCAGAGCTGCCGCAGGTGCAGCTGCTGGGTGCGGGAGAAATGGCAGGCTGCCTGAGCTTCTGCATGGACGGGTGCAGCTGCTATGATGCGGCTCGACTGCTCAGCGAACTGGGCGCAGCAGTGCGCTCCGGGACCCACTGTGCCCAGCCATATCTTGCTGCGCTTGGCGTCAATGGTACCGTCCGGGTGTCTCCGGCGTTTTACAATACGGAGGAAGATCTGGAGCGCTTCTTCTCTGCCATGCAGCGGATAACGGGGCGCTTGACCAAGCAGCGGTCTAACATTAGGAGGCGAGGGCATGGCTGAATTGGAACAGCGTCTTAACAGTCTAAAGGAGGAATTTTCCGAGCTGGAGGACGGCTTTGAACGGTATTCCTACCTGATGGAGCTGGGCAGCTATCTGCCCCCCTATCCGGAGGAAAAAAGGACCCCCGAACATCTGGTTCGGGGGTGTCAAAGTCAGGTGTGGATCCACTGCTACACCAAGGACGGGCACTTTTTCTTCGATGCAGACAGTGATACGTTTATCATTAAGGGCGTGCTTTTGCTGCTACAGGATCTGCTCTCGGATCTTCCGGTGCAGGAGGCCGCAAGTGCGAATCTGGAGCTGTTGCAGGAGCTGGGGCTGCAAAACGAGTTTTCGGATACCCGGCAAAAGGGCCTCCGTGCCGCTTTTGCAATGCTCACAGATGCGGCGAAGGCGGCTTGTAAATCATCTTAATCACCAACAACGCAAAAACGTCCCCCTGCCGGGCGCCGACAGGGGGACGTTTCAATTGCATTTCAAAGGGCTGATGCAGCTTCCGTCCAATCCCGCACATGATCCTGAAGCAGCTGAATACCGGATGGAACGCGCACCGGAGAGAAAGGATATAAAAACCGTTCAGGGATTCAGTGCTTTTTCCATGGAATCTGCAAAGAGGCGGATCAGCGGGTTCGGATTGTGCCGGCTCCATACAACGCAGACGGGAATATCATCCTCCAGATTAAACCATGTCAGCCGGGGGTCATTGGAAAATCGCATATATGGATCGAATACGGTGACCCCCTCGCCCAGCAGCAGTGCCTGCAGAATGCTGTCCCGATTCGGCAGATACTTTGGGACTACTGTGATCTGTCTGGCCTGAAATTGCAGCAGAGCCAGCTCCATGGCCATGGGAGATTCTTCCTGAGAAAGCATGAGCAGCGTTTGTCCCTGAAAATCAGCTGCGGACAGCGGCCGGTCTTCCGGACAGAGAAGGCCCTTTTTCACATAGGCACGGCTTTCCAGATTGGTGATCTTCTGTACGACCAATCCGTCAAAATCCATAAGGCTGGTTTTGGTGCAAATCATCGCATCCAACTCCCCGGTGCGGATTTGACGGCGAAGCTCCCGGAAATCATGGGTTTCAAACAGCAGCTCAGCCTGGGGATAGTGCTGGGTAAGCTGTTTTTTTACCCGCAGCAGGGCGGTGCTCATATCCCAGCCACTTCCGATCCCGATTTTCAGCTGTAAGGGGCTGTGGCTGGACAGAGACTGGGCGGTTTCCACAGCCCGGTGATAGATCGTCTGCATCTGGGAAAAGGCGTCCTGAAACACGATGCCTGCCGGAGTCAGGCGAATGGCATTTTTCTGGGTGCGTACAAACAGCGGATAGCCCAGCTCCTGCTCCAGCTGCTTGATCTGGCGGCTGACCGAAGGCTGAGTCACATATAGCTGCTGGGCGGCCTGCGAGAAACTCATACACTCCGCAGTTTTGAGAAAATACTGTATTTGCAAGAAGGTCATAGGGATCCCTCCAAATGAAATCTCTCTCTATTATAATGCTTTATTTATAACGTTGCAATGGATTTGGGCATTTCCCTTGCTGAGATCCCCGTGGTAAAATGACAGCAGGTGATGAACAATGACGTATCAGGAACAGTACCGGACAAGGCTCAAAACCATTGACGAGGTGCTCGACGGCATTCCGGATGGGGCGGTGCTCTGCGGCGGCGGTGAGCTGTGTGAGCCAAAGTGCTTCTATGAAAACCTCCACCGGGTACTGCCCAAGCTCCATGACATTGAGCTGATCAAAGGAAAGCGGGGGAGCGGCTATGTCTACCCCTTTATGGATCGTCCCGAGCTGAAGACACACTATCATATGGTGTGCCATCTCTACGATGGGGCGCTGCGGAAGTGTCATGAGCAGGGGATCGCCTCCCATCTTCCCTCCAATCTCCATGACATGATGAAACGCCGAACGGAGTACAAGCCAAGGATCGACTACTTTATTGCAGCGGCCACAGCCATGGACGAGCATGGAAACTTTGCCATTTCCGGCAGCGGCATGTGGGAAGAGGAGGCCTGCCGCCATGCGGAGCATGTGATTCTGGAGGTCAGCCCCAATTTGCCGAGGTTCCGAGGGGCGCTGGAGATCCCGGTGGACAAGGTGGATGGGATCATTCCGGTGGAATATGGGCCAACGCTTTATGATGTGCGGTCGATCCCCACAGAGACAGACCTGACAATTGGCGGCATTGTGGCGGATTTTGTCCATGATGGCGACTGCATCCAACTGGGGCTGGGAGGCATGCCAGACGCAGTGGGCAATGCATTCTTCCATAAAAAAGACTTGGGACTCCATACGGAGCTGTTTACTCCCGTAATGGGCGATTTGATCGAGGCCGGTGTGATTACCGGTGTACGGAAAAATGTGGATACCGGGAAGCATGTGGGCAACTTCATTCTGGGAGATCAGCGGCTCTACGATATTATCCAGCGGTGTCAGGATGTTTGGTTCCGGCAGGCATCTTATACCAATGATCCCTTTGTGATTGCATCCATCGACAATATGGTTTCCGTCAATACGGCCATGGAGATCGATCTCACCGGACAGATCTGCTCAGAGACCATTGGCGCCAGACAGTATTCCGGCACAGGCGGAGCCTTTGATTTTGCCTTTGGGGCCCAGCACTCCAAAGGGGGCAGGGGCATCATCGCCATTGCATCCACCGCAAAGCACGGTACCATCTCCAAAATCAAGCCGATTTTAACACCGGGCGCAGTGGTATCCATTTCTCGAAATATTGCGGATATCATTGTAACGGAGTATGGTGCGGCCTATATGCGGGGACGTACAGTCAAGGAGCGGGCCCTGCAGCTGATTCAAATTGCCCATCCGGATTTTCGGGATGAATTGACCTTTGAGGCAAAGCGCCTTGGATATATTTAACCAACGAAGGAGGACACTACAATGGCAAAGCCTTTGGCAGATTATGTGAAGCTCCCGGAGCTGGAGACGTACCGGGAATGGTTCCGAGATTTTGCAGATCTTTACCGGGAGGACGGGATCTTGCAGGTAACATGGAAGACCAACAACGGCCCCATGAAGCATTCGGGCATGTCCCACCGGGCGATCTCGCAGCTGGTGCGGATCCTGTCTATGGATGTAAAGAATGAGATCATCATCTTTACCCACATCGGGGATACATGGATGATCGAATCGGATCCCAACGGCTGGGAGACCTATTCGGAGCTGCCTACCCAGCGATTCCAGCATCAGTATTTTGACGATACCAATCTCATTAAGAATATGGTTTTTGACCTGGATGTTCCAACCATCGGTGCAATTCCGGGGCCGGGCTTCCACTGGGATTCTGCCATGCTCTGTGATGTGACCATTGCGGCGGAGGACACCGTCATGGAGGTTCCCCATGCCCATGGGGGACTGGTGCCCGGGGACGGCATGGGACTGATGACCCAGCACTACTTCGGTACTAAGCGGGGCAATTATTATATGATGACCACCCGTCAGTTTACGGCGCAGAATATGCTGGATTGGGGCATGGTTTCAGAGGTGGTGGCCAAGGAGCGGGTCATGCAACGGGCATGGGAGATCGCCCGGATGTGGAAGCGGATGCCCTATGAAAACCGCACCATTATGGCAAATCTGGCAAAGCGTCCCCTGAAAAAGCTCTTTGTGGAGGATTTGAAGCTCCATACGGTTTCGGAGCAGTATGGTTCGCTGCTGCGGATCGCCGCCAACGAGATGGGCGATGTGAACGCAGGGCAGCAGGATGAAAAATACATTGCCAGGACCAATTATTGGCGGTATACCTTCCCGGCGATGCAGGGGCCCATGAATGAGGATACATGGAATGCCTTCCGGACAGAGCCCTTCAAATGGCTGGAAGAGGTGGACGCAGGGACTGCGGTGAATCCATATGCCTATCAGGGAAAGAAGCCCTATCGCCCCGATCCGCAGGAAGACTGATCGGAACGGGAACGACCGTGGACAAATTTTTCTGAGAAAAAGTAACATAGAAAAGAGCTGCCGTGCAATGCGGCAGCTCTTTTCGGCTATATCCGGTTATGTTGCAGAGGGGAGTGCCCGGGTATCCCGCAGCATATACCGGCTCGCATAGCCCATGGCCGGCCAGCGTGCATGGGCCCGTGGTCATGCATTTTGGCTGTATAAGATGGATGTCTGTCATGCAGCAGCCGGGAATTCCACCTTGGGATTGGTTATATTGGCTTATGTATTGACAAGCTATATCAGGAGTATTACTCTTTAATAAGAAAATCATTCCAAAGGAGGCGGTACGCAGGGATTCCTGCAAAATGTGTACTGCGGGCTGATTGAAACCACAAATATGAGTGCGCTGCCCAAAGAGCTGGTGCCTGCGGAGACGAATTCGGCGGGAAATCAGCTTCTGAACCTATCTGTGCCCACGGAGTTCTTTAGCATCAATGGGCAGGTTCGTGCCTATGGCGGCATATACGGCACTACAGATGACTATAAACTAAAGCTGTTTTTTACGGGCGTGGATGAGCAGATCGACATTGCGGGCAAGTTCCAGTATGGTGCCACGGTCAGTGAGGATCTGAACCCCGGCGAGACCTATACCATCACCTATGTGCCCGGCGGAAGTGTCAGCTTTACGGTCACCCCGGATTCGGATCGGCCGCTCACTGCTAGCTATGGCCTGAATCTCTCCGGATACTCCGGCGGGCCAACGACCTATTACTGGAGCGCCAATATGACCCGGCAGCAGCTGATGCAGCATTCCGGCGAAAATGCGGCGGAGGAAGAGCCGACGGTGGGATCAGAGGAAGAGCCGACGGTGGGATCAGAGGAAGCGCACAAAGAACCGGATGTGGTTTTTCCCTATTCGGATCTGACAATCACCACGGATTCCGCCATGGGCGTTTGGATCAATGAACAAAACCAGACCATTACGACTGCCTATGGGGATAATACCGGGCCGCTTCTGAGTCTTAGAATCGAGTATTCAACCAGAGATGAGAACGGAAAAGCGCTGTCAGAGTTTGTCCAGGCAGCGAAAGACGATGTGGTGACGGATGAAAACGGCATCACAACGATCACCATTCGGGGCACAAAGGGAGAGGTGCAGGCAGAACTGAGCTTCCTGCGTTCTGATGCGGTGGCGGATACGGTCAGCCATGCGGGGGATCGGTATTCTTATATTACAGGCACCATTCATGTAAAGATCTCTGATGGGAACGGCGGTATGGCAAAGAACATTCAAAGCCTGACGCTGAATGTACCCACGCTGCCCTATGACGATTATATGCAGACAGGAATCGTTCCTTACACGGGAACGGCCACCTTGAGCGGCGCAGAGTCCCTGCCGGAGCTTACGGCAGAGGGAAGCGTGTCTGTGAACTATAACCAGTTGGGCACCACGTCCATCAGCAGCGGCACTTATGACCCCAGTATGCAATGCGATTACATTGCAGACCGTGTATATACGAATATCAACAGTTGCAGCAACAATTATCGGGGCAACTATTACTGGGTGGAGTTTGACCCGGAGGTCTATATGCATGACGAGCATTGACGGCCTGTGCAACAGCGCAGACCTGATGATCGACGGCAAAAAGGTGGAGGAGGCCGAAAGCCCAAGCATCGACAAGCTGAAGGTGCATGGCCAGTATGGCAGCATTCAGTCGACGAAGATACCGAAATTCACGCCGGAGGCATGGAAGTACGTGGACAACGTGCTCTGCACAGAGGACGGGAAGTTCCAGTTCCAGCTGACAGCTGTGGATGCGGAGGGAAATCCGCTGACCGGTGCAGATGCCTATACGGAAATCCAATCCAATGGCGCCGATGGTAAGATCCAGTACAACACCCGGAGATACACCAGACACCGGAGATTCCCAGAATCTATTCCTCTGGCTGTTTGTGCTGCTGGCCTGTGCCGCTGTATTGATCGGCATTGCGGCGTATAAGAAGAAACACGAATAACCGATACTCCGGCAGACGGGCTTTCGGACTGTCTGCCGGAGCTGCCCATGGGGCGGAAGGAGGAACGCCATGAAGAAAAACAGAATATTAAATGGGATCATGCTGGTTCTTGCGCTTCTGATTGGCGTTTCCGTGGTACAGATCTGGCGTATCGTGAGGGATTACCGGCAGGGAGAAAAGACCTATGCGGCGCTGGCACAGTATGCGCAAATACCTGACACGTCTGCCGGGGCGGAGAATGCAGCGCCGCCGCCGCACACAGCGGCAAAAGCGACCGCAGAATCTGCGGAGGAGGACGGCGACTGGCCGCAGGTGGATTTTGAGGCCCTCCGGAATATCAATCCCGATGTGATAGGCTGGATCTATATCGAAGGGACGGATATCAACTATCCGATCGTTCAGGGAAAGGAGAACAATGATTACCTGCGGCGTATGTTTGACGGGACACCCAATCACGCAGGCAGCATTTTTTTGGACAGCCGATGCAGTGCGGCACTGACAGATGCTCACTCGATCATTTATGGTCATCACATGAAAAACACCACCATGTTTTCCGAGCTGGAACAGTATAAACAGCAGGCATTCTATGACACCCATACATGGGGGTGGCTGATCACGCCGGAGGCCCACTATAAACTGCAATTTTTTGCAGGGTATGTAGCGGAAACGGATGCGGATGCGTGGGATCTGGATTTAGCGGGAGAGAAACGGCAGACATGGATCGAGCATGCCATAGCCCGGTCCTGTTTTCAGAGCGGCGTTGCACCGGATGCGACCGCACGGATTGTTACGCTGTCCACCTGCAGCTATGATTTTTCGGATGCACGCTTTGTGCTCCATGGAATATTGGTGGAATAAGATATTTGCGCGTTCTGAGGAAGCGCAAATCCGGAAATGAAAGATGATAAGCAGAAGCAAAGGAAAATAAGGAGCGGATCAGATGATATCTACCTGCCATTATGAGTCTCCATTGGGCGGCATCCTGCTGGCTGCGGATGAGATGGGACTGACGGGGCTGTGGTTTGACGGCGAAAAATACCTTGCCGATCAGCTTCCGGCGGTATACAGGGTGCAGGAAACCCCCGTCCTCACAGCGGCAAAGCGCTGGCTGGACATATATTTTTCCGGAGGACAGCCCGACTTTTTGCCGCCGCTGCACCCTGTCGGATCTGCGTTCCAGCAGTCAGTGTGGAAGCGCCTTTTGCAGATTCCCTATGGACAAACGGCTACCTACGGTGAAATTGCACAGCAGCTTGCAAAGAAGCAGGGACTTGCCCGAATGTCTGCACAGGCTGTGGGCGGAGCCGTTGGGCACAACAAAATCTCCGTTATCATTCCCTGCCACCGGGTGGTGGGCGCAAATGGGAGCCTCACCGGATATGCAGGAGGGATCGATAAAAAGGTAAAGCTGCTGGAATTGGAGCGTGTGGATATGAGCCGCTTTTTCGTACCGAAGAAGGGCACCGCCCTTTGACTGCGGCCTGAGCGGATAGATTGAAATACAGGCATCATATGTAAAGGCCCCGGCGGTCTCTCCATGATCGGAGAAATCGCCGGGACTTTGTTTGGATCGTTCATTGGGGCTGCGCAGGCTGGCTTTTGCCCTCAGCGGGCAAAAGCTGCTTCAAAACGGTTCCAATGTCTTCATTGATGCAGATGGACTTTTTCTGAATTTCTCTAGGCGCATCGGCTTCGCCGAGATTGATGCAGGCATAAGTGGCATCCGGCCATTCGTTGACCATGTGCCAGAAGGGAAATTTAACAATTGCTGGTGTATTCATTCCGGTGCCGAGGTCCAGAAACAGCGTGTTGAGCCCCTTGTGCCGCCGCAGGAACTCCGCATACCGCTCGGCAGCGATGTGCCACCCCTCGTCCTCCGCAAAGGTGTTGTCGTACCGGAGATTCATGGTCATGGGATTGCCGCAATGGGGACAGTATGGGATCAGATCCCGGGGAATGCGCATATCCTTCTGCTGCTCGATCATTTGCCGGATGACCGCTTCGTTATCAAATGTCTCCTGACAGCAGGGCTTGCTGCACTGGAACAGGCCGTAATCGCCCTGCGTATAGAACAGCCGCTTTTTATCAAAACCGGCTTTTTGAAACTGATGGTCCACGTTGGTGGTCAATACAAAATAATCCTTGCCTCTGACCAGCGCCAATAGATCTTCGCATACAGGCTTCGGCGCTAGGGTATAGCGATTCAGCCAGATGTAGCGGCTCCAATATGCCCAATATTCCTCCAGTGAAGGGAAGGGGTAAAAGCCCCCGGTGTACATATCGTGAAAATGGTACCGCTGGGCAAAGTCGTGGAAGTTCTCCTGAAACCGCTGCCCGGTATAAACAAACCCAGCTGAGGTGGAAAGCCCTGAGCCTGCGCCGATGACAACGGCATCTGTCTGCTCCAGTGCCTGCTTCAGCCGCATTTGCTCATCGAAGCAGTTCACGGTAGATGGCTCGATCCGTTTCTTTGAAAACATTGAAAATCACCTTCTTGATGCTGGTCTCTTTTTTCATAAAGTCTTTGACCGTCTGGACAGCGATCTCAGCGGCCAGTCGGTTCGGAAAGTGGAATTCGCCGGTGGAAATGCAGCAGAAGGCAACACTTTCCAGCTGATGTGCTGCCGCAAGCTCCAGACAGGAGCGGTAGCAGGAGGAAAGCAGCCGGCGATCCCTGTCGGTTACCCGGCCGTCAACGATTGGCCCGACTGTATGCAGCACATAGCGGCAGGGAAGGTTGAAGGCGGGGGTGATCTTGGCCTGACCGGTTGGCTCCGGACGTCCCTGCTGCTCCATAATTTTGGCGCAGGCCAGCCGCAGCTGGATCCCGGCATAGGTATGGATGGCGTTGTCGATACAGCGGTGATTTGGAATGTAGCAGCCGGTGAGACCGGAGTTTGCCGCATTGACAATGGCATCACAGCGGAGTGTTGTGATGTCTCCCTGCCAGAGACAGAGGCCGGGCTGCAAGGGGGTTAGATCGGCGGCATCGGTGATGGTTTTGGCGGAAGCCTCCTCCTGCAGGTATGCGTCCTGCAATTGCAGAAAGTCGCTTCCGATGGGCTTCGGGGCACGAAGGTTCATGAGCCCACGCAATAGTGTCTGCTGGTCTGCCGGTTCCGTGGGAACGTCCATACCCCGATATGCGGGGGTTTCCTGTAAGAGCTGCCGAATCAAAAGGAGCCGCCGCTGTGCCTGCGTCATGACAGCCCCCTCTTCTCAATTGCCTGCTTCGGACAGATTTCCGTGCACCGGCCGCAGTGGAGACAGTGGTGCTGATCAATGACAACCGGCTTTTTCGTTATGTCGATGCATTTTTGCGGACAGACAGAGTAGCACAGCTTACAGCCGATGCAGCCGGTGCCCACATAGTATCCCGGTGTAATTACCGCTGATTTCCCGATCACGATACTGTCACGGGCAATATGGGAGGGGTCACTGATGTCAAAGTATTCGCCTTCGGCATCATACAGGCAGAAGACATCCAGCGCACTGCGGGTATCCCCGGGATAGATCGACTGCATATATGGATTTTTCACGAAAATCTCATCCAGCTTTTCACTGCCGATATTACGGATGTGTCCCCGCAGAGAAATGGAGATCTTATCCTTGGTGGCGGACAGCGCAATATACTTCTGTTCCATCAGCTGTACATAAAAGGCCTTGCCTCTGGCAGTCAGAAAGTATACGCCCCGGTCATCCCAGAGCATCATGTCGATGATGCGGGTCTGGGGATGACCGTCTGCGCCGATGGTAGCAACGGTTGCGGAGTGGATATCTTCTACCAGTGTTTGAATATAATGTCCCATGAAAACTACCTCCGATTTTGCCCCGGCACATGGCCGGGGCAGTGATTAAAACTCGTAGGGCGGATTGCCGGAAAAGTCTGTGATCACGCCGTGGGGATCGTCCAGATAGAAGACCTCAAAAACGGGATTGTCAGCGGTCTGATACTGCCCCTTAACGATGGGGTTCTGAATGCACATCTCCTTGGCAGCCTTGTTGTTCTCAAATACGGCCTTTCCGTGGAGACGGATCCATGCATATTCCGGGCTGGATACGGAGATCTCAATCTCAGGGTTCTCCTGCATGTCCAGATAGACGTCCTTCTGGTTGTTGGTGCAGAACCAAAGATTTCCATCCATTACGCCGGAGAACATGAAGGGGCGGCATTTTGCCTTTCCGTCACGGCCCACAGTGGCCAGATACTGAACAGGGTTGGCATTCAGAAATTCAACGATCTTTTTCATAGAAATTACCTCCAAAATTTACGGGGTGTCTTGCGGTTTCCCCTTGGTGTCTTTATAATAATGTCTACTGAACAAACCGCTTTGCTCAGTACGCATTATAATAAGGCTGTAGTCCGATTTTGTAAAGTAAGCACAATATTGTGGTGTAGTTACCCTAAGGATACGATTGGAGGGATCGTCATGGATCAACTTGCCCAGACAGAGAGAAAAGAACTTCCGGCTTGCCCGGTGGAGACCACCCTGATGCTCATCGGCGATAAATGGAAGGTGCTGATCCTGCGGGATCTGCTGACGGGAACCAAGCGATTTGGGGAACTGAAAAAATCTGTTGGCCATGTGACACAAAAGGTGCTTACCGCCCAGCTGCGGCAGATGGAGCAAAGCGGCCTTGTAAACCGGAAGGTCTATGCGGAGGTACCGCCGCGGGTAGAATACACCTTGACGGAATTGGGATATAGCCTGAAGCCGATCCTCGACGCCATGTGGTCATGGGGAGCGGGGTATCAGCAGCAGTACGGAGCATCGGAGCCGGCGGGAGAAACGGGAAACGGATGATCCTGACGCAGCGGCCCGACGCCTGTGAATATGGAAGAGAGGAAAGCGTGTGGAGCGGAAGATAAATCAGGATGCATGGCCCAGAAAAGAGATTTTTGACTTTTTCAGCGGCGTTTCAAACCCATTTTATATGGTGACCTTCCGGCAGGATGTCACGGAGCTGTACCGGTATGTGAAGCGGCATGGCCTGTCCTTTTATTATTCGCTGATCTACCTCTGCACGGAGGCCATCAACGAGGTGGAGGCATTTCGCTATGGGACCCGTGAGCTGGCAACGGCGGATTGAGCAAGCAGAGCCTTGGGCCTCCGGCGGTGGACGGATCAGAGACTGCGGCAGAAACAAAACGCACGGCATGCCCGTGCGTTTTCCTGTCATGGAAAGATTTTTCGGATTTCGGGAAACATCACAGCATTTACTTGCAGTTTTCATAAAAGAAAGCTAGAATAGAATTATATCCATGCGCCGGTGCGGCAGCTTTTCGGAAGGGAGCGGGACCATATATGAATCGAATACACGGCCTGCGCTTCCTGTCGGGGATACTGGCACTGGTGCTGATGGGCGGCTGTGGGGGCAAGCCGGGGGCGGCGAATGGCACAGAGATTGCCTTTTCTGTGCCGGACTTTCAGGACGCAAGCTTCCACGGGGAGCAGGCGGAGGACTACGGCGAGATCCAGGTGGACTTTTCCATGCTGGAACTGGGGAACATCGGCGTAGAGGCCGAAAGCAACAGCCGATTAAAGTTCCAGATCGTCTGCGGAGAGGAAAAATACAACTATGATCTGCCCGGAGACGGCACCGCAGAGATCTTTCCACTGAATATGGGGAATGGCAGCTATACCTTTCGGCTTATGGAAGAGGCGGGAGAGAGCAAATATGCCTGCACCTGGACCGAGACCAGAGAGGTTCAGATGAAAGATGAGTTCCAGCCGTACCTGCGGCCCAGCCAGATGGTAAACTATGGGGAGCAGTCCCAGTGTGTTCAGCAGGCCAAAAGCCTTGTGGCCCAAGCGGCATCGGATGTGGATGCGGCCGGTGCGATCTATGACTATCTCACAAAGAATATCCAATATGACAACGAAAAAGCCGCCAGCGTAAAAAGCGGCTATTTGCCGGATCCCGATGAAACACTGAAAAGCGGAAAGGGCATCTGTCTGGACTATGCCAGCCTGGCTGCGGCCATGATGCGAAGCGTGGGGATCCCATGCAAGCTCATCACCGGCTATGTGGGTGATGACCAGATCTACCACGCATGGAACTGTGTTTATCTCCAAAATCAGGGCTGGATCTCGGTGGAGATCAAGGCGGACGCCAACACATGGAACCGGATCGATACGACCTTTGCCGCAGGCGGGATGCCTGCGGGACAGATCACGGACGATTCGGAATATACCACGCGCTATACATATTAAGGAGGGCAACATGGCGGATCAATATTTTACACAGCAGCAGCTGAGCACCTTCTGCGGCAGCATTGCAATGATGCTTCGGGCGGGCATTTCCCTCAGCGGGACTTCCGGGCTGTTTTCGGGAGATGGGGCTGACGCCGCACTGGAGAAGGCTGCGGCTTCCATGGGAAATGCCATGGAGCAGGGCAGTAGCTTTTCTGACGCAGCAGAGGCCACCGGTGTATTTCCGGCCTATGCCCTTGGGGTGTTCCGAGTGGGAGAAATGTCCGGGCGGCTGGATCAGACGCTGGAGCGGCTGTCCAACTACTATGACCGGCAGAGCAGGCTCCATCAGCGGCTTCGCAGCAGCCTTGTATATCCGGTGGTGCTGTTGCTGATGATGTGCGGGGTGCTGGCGGTGCTGGTCTTTGCGGTACTTCCTATGTTTGAACGGGTCTATACCAGTCTGACCGGAAGCCTTGCGGCCTCGGCCTATGCCTATGTGCTGGCCGCTTCCGTAATTGGCCGTGTCAGCATGGTGCTGGCTGTAGCGGTCAGCGTGATCCTGCTGGCACTCGCATGGATGGCGCGCAGAGCGACAGGACGCCAGCGGATGCAGGGGTGGCTGGAGCGTGCGCCGGGAACCCGGAAGGCTGCATGGACCCTTGCTGTGGCGCAGATGACCAGTTCCCTTGCAACGCTGCTGTCCAGCGGGATCGATGAAGATGCTGCCATGGGGCTGTGCCTGGAACAGATCGGCCACGAGAAGCTCAAAAGCGTGATGGGACAATGTCGTGAGGAGATGCAGCAGGGAAAAGGACTTGCGGACACACTGATGCGCCACGGCGTCCTTCCGGGACTTTACGGCAGAATGCTGGTGAGCGCTGCGGAGACCGGAAACCTGTCGTCGGCTATGGAACGAATCGCCCAGCAGATGGAAGAGGATGCGGAGGCGCAGCTCAGCGACCTGATCGATCGGATCGAACCGATCCTTATTGGCTTTTTGACGGTATCGGTGGGATTGACGCTGCTGAGCGTGATGCTGCCGCTGCTGGGGATCCTCAGCGCCATATAATATAATGTAGAGGTATGGTATGAAAAGACGTAAAAAATGGGGCCTGCTGCTTTTGCTGGTGGTTCTGGCGGCGGCGGGATGCGCACTGGCCCCACGGGTTCAAAAGGATATCCGGGAATCCGGGCGGGAAGCGGTCCGGGAGGCGGTGATCCACAGTGCGGTGGAATGCTATACCGTGGAGGGCGCCTACCCCGAAAGCCTTTCCTATTTGGAGGAACACTACGGTCTGGTCATCAACCACCGGGATTATATTGTTGCCTATGAAGTATTTGCGGAGAACCAGCCGCCGGTGGTGCAGGTTCTGGTGCGTGGGGAGGAGTAAGCATGGAAGGACGTCGGAGTACATCACTGATGCTGCTGCTCCTTTATGCGCTGCTGATTCTGGCCCTGCTGATTTTGGTGGTATCCGGTGCGAGGCTTTATACCAATGCGCTGGAGATGAAGGAGCTGCATTCCGAGCAGAGAGGTGCGCTGGCCTTCGTGCAAAGTCAGGTGGCGGCCAACGGCGGAGCGGGAAATATTTCTATTCGGGAGACAACGAATGGAACCATGCTGTGCCTGAAGGAACAGGAGACGGCGTATGAAACCAGAATTTATGCGTCAGAGGGCTGGCTCTATGCAGAGTTTACAAAGACGGATGCGGAAACGCAGCCGGATCGTGCGGTACAGATTTGTGCGGTGTCCGGCTTTGATGTGAGCTGGCAGACAGACCGGCTTCTGCGAATCACGGCAGACGGCAGAACGGCATATGCCTGTAGCGACGGAGGTGGCGGAAATGCGGCATAATAAAAGCGTCAGCGTTTCCGGGCGGATGGGCTTTATGACACCAATCCTGCTGTTTGTGCTGCTGTTTGTGATCTGCTGTGGTGTGGTGGCCGGGATCTTCCTGCGTGCGTTTGTCATTACAGAAGATGCGGAGACCTGCCATGCAGGGGTGTATCTGTGCCGCAATCAGGCGGAATGCTTCCGGGCGGGAGAGATACCGGAACAGAACACAATGGTATATTACGATGAGAATATCCAGCCATCGGATCCGGAGACGGCGGCCTACTATGTGACGGTGACGGATCAGCCGGAGGAAACCGCAGCCGGGACGCTCCATACGGGGATCATCACGGCGCATACCATAGATGGAACGGAGATCTATACATTAAATGTGGCAGCCTATCTGCCCGGCGAGGGATAAGCCATGGAGAAAAAAAGATTTCGCGTGGGCAGCATTACTGTGCTGTTTGCGGTAGTGATCCTGTGTGTGGCCATATTCGGTGCGCTGACGGTGGCAACGGCCATATCGGACCGTCGTACAGCCCAGCGATATGGGGAATATGTCGAGGCACTGTACCGGTGCGAAAATGCAGGACAGCAGTGGCTTTCACAGGCGGACGCCTATTTGAAGGGACAGGGCCCCATGCCGGAGAACACAGAGGAAACCCCGGAGCAGCTGAAAACGGAGATCACCTGTGACAGTCAGAGTCTGGTGATCCGGTTGGCAATTCGTCCGGAAGGGTATGAGATCCTGGAGTGGCGTTGCAGCTCCAGCTGGGACCCGGAGGACAGCTGGTCATTGGAACAATAAAGGAGAGCAGTATGGAGATCGAAACAATCCTGCGCCGGGCCATCGACTGCGGCGCGTCAGATATATTTGTGGTAGCAGGTCTTCCGCTGACCTTTAAGGTGCGGGGGGAGCAGGTGCGGGATGAGGCCGCAGGAAAGTATACGCCCCAGATGACGGAGAGCTTTGCCCAGGCGGTGTATCAGCTGGCGGGCCGGGAGTCCCACTGCGTCACCGGCCGGGAGACGGATGATGATTTTTCCTTTTCCCTCAGCGGGATCGGACGCTTTCGGGTCAACATGTTCCGGCAGCGGGGCAGCATTGCGGCGGTAGTGCGGGTGATCAGCTTTGGCCTGCCTACGGCAGAGGAGGCCCATATTCCGCCGGAGGTCATGCAGGTTGCCAATATGAAAAAGGGAATCGTGCTGGTAACAGGGGCCGCAGGCTCGGGAAAATCCACTACGCTGGCCTGCATCATCAATCAGATCAATCACAGCCGCAGCGGACATATCCTGACGCTGGAGGATCCGGTGGAGTATATCCACCGGCACGGACAGTGCATCATCAGCCAGCGGGAGATCCATATTGACTGCCCCAGCTATGTGGCGGCGCTCCGCAGCGCCCTGCGGGAGAGCCCGGATGTGATCCTGCTGGGAGAGATGCGGGATCGGGAGACTATGGAGGTTGCCATGACGGCGGCGGAAACCGGACAGCTGCTGCTCTCCAGCCTTCATACCACCGGAGCGGCCAACACCATCGACCGGATCATTGATGCGTTCCCGCCCAATCAGCAGTCGCAGATCCGGCTTCAGCTTTCCATGGTCCTGCAGGCGGTGATCAGCCAGCAGCTGGTTCCCGGTGTGGATGGACAGCCGATCCCGGCGTTTGAAATCATGTATACCACCATGGCGATCCGCAATATGATTCGGGAGAGCAAGACGCACCTGCTGGAATCTGCCATTGCCTCCGGCGGGGCCATGGGAATGCGCACCATGGATATGGCGCTGACGGAGCTGGTGACGCAGGGGAAGATCACAAAGGAGGCCGCACTGACCCATTGCGTCAACTATGAGACGATGAAAAATCGGCTTGGGATGACCGGTATGTGATTTGTACCGGGGGATGATGGAGACAATCAATATTTATGTCAGAAAAAACCAATAAAATCAGCCAAATAGGTGACAAATAGGAAAAAGTGTGCTATGCTGATAAAAAGAGTATTGGTTAGACTAAAAATTACGATCTAAGGGTACACCGCCCGATTCCCTTGCCGAATGATGCGGTATTGCCCGAAATCGGATGCGCTGGAGGTGCGGGGATGAATCATGTGATCCGGACAACGATGCTGGGAAAGTTTACGCTGATGCAGGAGGGCATGAATGCACCGGCAGTCGTCAGTCTGGCGGGGCGGTCCCGGCGGCTATGGACGCTAGTGGCATACCTGATCCTTCAAAGAGCCCGGGGTGTATCCACCCAGGAGCTGATCGATCTCCTTTGGCCCGATGCGGAGGGGAGCAACCCCGCAAGCACGATTCAAAATAATGTGAGCCGTTCCAGAAATTCACTGGCAGAAATGGGATTTGAGCAGGCCAAGACGCTCATTCGCTATGAAAACGGCTATTACAAGTGGGCGCCCGAGTGGGAGACCCACCTTGATATAGAAGAATTTGAGAGCCTTGCAAAGCGGGCGCTGGACTGCAGAGAACAGCAGCAGGCACTGGAATGGGGGCTCAAGGCAATTGAACTTTATACCGGGGACTTCCTGCCGGAGGCCGCAACGGAGTTTTGGTGCATCAATCTCAACGCCTATTACCGTTCGCTCTATATCCGCCTTTGCAGAGAGACGGTACAGGGGCTGTTTCGTGCAGGGCGGCTGCCGGAGATGGAGCGGATATGCTCCAGAGTGATCGAGCTGGATCCGGCGGCGGAAGAATTCAGCGTCTACCTGATGCGGGCACTGATCCGCAATCACAGTCCCCAGAAAGCGCTGGATCACTATGAGTATATCTGGCAGCTCTACCGGGAAACCTATGGCGCTGCCCCATCGGGGGCACTGGAGGCCGAAAAAGCGGCTGCGGTGGAAGCACTATACGGTAAAGATGTGGAGGATGATGAGATCCGGGGTTTCCTGCTCAAGGGCAATCAGGAGCCGGGGGCGTTCTGCTGCGACAATGGCACGTTCCGTGAGATTATCAGCTTGCAGGTACGCAGTATGCAGCGGCAGAAGAGCGATGCGCAGCTGACGATTCTCAGACTCAACAGTCAGGAGGCAGATCAGGAAAAGCGTGCGATCTATATGAAGCAAATGGAAACGACCCTTCAAAAATCTCTTCGCTCCGGAGATCCCTTTACCAGAGTGGGAGCAAATCAATTCTGGGTGCTTTTGCCCGGAGCCAGCAACGAAAATGGAAAGATTGTGATGGACCGGGTCATAAACCGCATGCATAAGGATTATCCCAGAACGGAGGCGGCCTTTCGAGTTCGCGTGCTGGATCTGGAAGGGCTCAATAGCCGTATGGCGACAGGAAGCAACCAGTGACAGCCTGACTAAAATAGAAAAATAGGAATCGGCCGATAAAATTTTGTGATTTGT
The DNA here is from genome assembly GCA_959607825.1 of uncultured Oscillospiraceae bacterium. GTDB lineage: Bacteria > Bacillota > Clostridia > Oscillospirales > Oscillospiraceae > HGM13006. The sequence goes on from CAUHNW010000031.1 coordinate 27,593, forward strand.
CGGCCGATTTTTTCTTTATCATAGCGATTTCATAGAGTTGAATTGTATAATAAACCCAGAAAGCGTGAAAAGGCGTGATTATGTGAAAGAAAATCGTATGCGCCCGATTGGGATGAACACATTTCGGGTGTACGTGGACAGCAAGGCGGACGGCCAGATCCGTGGAAGGGTTCTTGGAGGCGCCATCAAAGAGCCGGTGCCGTTTACCAGCCTGTCCCGTATGGTTCTATTAATTGAAGAACGTATGGATATTGACCTTGACGAAAAGCCGGAAAGCCCGGTGATGCACCCGGGGGTGCCCACCTTTGAGCTGGAAATTCTGTTCCGCCAGAATTACAGCTGGCAGGGGCGCCTGCGGTGGCCGAAGGGTCAGCGGGAGGCATCGTTCCGCAGCGTGCTGGAACTGCTGATCCTGATGGAAACGGTTTTGGCATAGTGAGATTGTAAAAAATGGATCCAGAGGATCTCTTGAAATACTCTGATCGGAGGAATAGTCATGAAAAAACGAATTGCCGCATTGATGCTGTCAATCTGCATGATGATCTCTATTCTTCCCACCAGCGCCTTTGCGGTGCCGGATGTGGAGGAAGCGTATCCCATCACGCAGGAAGAGACTGCACCGGAGGTGCAGGCGGCTGAGCAGGAAGCTCCGGCACTGCAGGAAGCGGCGTTGGATGTGCCGGAGGAAGATCCGGCGATCGAAGTGCAGACCGCAGAAATAGCGGACGAACCTGCCGCGGAAGTTCAGGCAGAGCCTGAGCAGCAGCCTGCTCTGGAAGCAGCAGAGCCAGCGTCCGAGGCGGAGCCTGAGGTACAGCCCGAGGTACAGCCCGAGGTACAGGAGCAGCCTGTAGAGGAAACGGAGGCTGCGCCCCAGCCTGAGGCGAGCACCGAGGAGCAGCCTGCGGAGGATGAGACGGAACAGTCTGAGGTAGAGACGGAGCCTGCATCCGAGGAGACCGGCAGCGAGGAGACCGCAGAAGAACCCTCCGAGGAAGAGACAGAAACGTCGGTGCCGGATGACACGGCACTCTTTGCACTCGGTGGCGATACGGCCATGTATGTGGCAACAGACACGGTGGCTGGGAACGCTACGGTGTATGTGGGAAAAACCATCACACTCACAGGAACGACCAACGGCTGCAAGGGCTGGGTGAACTGGAGCGGATCCAGCGGCGAGTATTACGACGATACATGGACGACCTCTAACAGCGGCGTTGCCACAGTCAGCAATGGTGTGGTAACGGGCGTCAGCAGCGGTACGGCAACGATCACCCATACCTATTGCAAAGGCGATCAATATCAATACAACTATTACACGCAGACAGGCAATTATGCACATCAGCTGGTGAATGAGACATTTACGGTAACGGTAAAAGAAATTGTGGCACCTACGGCCATCAAGATTTCCGGCGAGAAGGAAGTAAAGGTCTATGAGACCATTCAGCTCTCTGCGCTGCTGGAGCCGGAGGACGCCTATGCAGATATCACATGGGAGTCCAGCGATACCGGCATCCTTACGGTAGATGCCACCGGCGCTGTTTATGGCGTCAGCGAAGGAACTGCTACGGTGACGGCCTATGCAGGCAGCTTGACCGCAAATATTTCCATCACCGTCAAAGCGGCAGAGCAGGAGACAGCATCCGCAAGATTCTTCTTCCTGAAGGATCCCTCAAAAGACTATACCGCCAATGAGTCCGCCAACTGGTCCGAGCTGACCAATGGATCCAGCGGCACGATCAATGTAAAGAATATTGTATGGCAGGGCGGTGCCAACAACTACGAGACGTCTCGTGTGCTCACATGGCCGGACGGCTCTACAGGGTCTACCTACACTGTGGCAAAAGGTACTGCCGCATGGAATACGATCTTTGATGCATTTTCTGCATCCTATGGCGTAACAGATAAGGACGATGTAGAGTCCATTATTTTGACACCCTATAAGATCTCCAGCCATGCGTACAATGGGGATGGTAACCATGTAGACTGTACCGTAACGATTGTAGCAAAGAGTGTATGTACCGTACTGTATAAGTTCATGGATGTCGGTGACAGTCTTTGGAGCAACGTGCAGACGGATAAGCTCCATCCCGGCGATACCACAGCTCCCGAGAAGACATATCCGGCCACAAAGACAGTGAATGGCGTAAAATACACCTTTATGGGCTGGTATACCAACCCGCAGCTCAGCGGGGATCCGGTAGACTTTACCGGCGGATATACGGTAAACGGCAATACGGAATTCTATGCCAAGTATGTGGCTGGCTATAACGTGATTTACAATGCAAACGGCGGCGTTTGGAGAGGAAAAGTCACCAATCCATGTCTGGAAGGACATACATTTACGATTTCTGCCAACACGCCCACACGGGAAGGTTATACCTTCGAAGGCTGGGAATCCAGCTATGACGGCGAAACCTATCAGTGGGGCAGTAAACAGAGCTTTGTGATGCCCGGATGCAATGTTGTACTGAAGGCAAAATGGAAGGTAAATACCTATACGGTAACCTGGAAAAATTATGACGGCGAAGAGCTGAAAAAGGATACCGAGGTTGAATACGGTACAATGCCCAGCTATGACGGCAAGACCCCGGAGAGGCCCGAGGACGGCCAGTTCACCTATGAGTTTAGCGGCTGGACTCCCAAGCTGTCCAAGGTAACGAAGGACATCACCTACACCGCACAGTTTACTCCGGTAGAGAAGACCTTCACGGTCACTTGGGTAAACTACGACGGCACCGAGCTGGAAAAGGACGAGAACGTAGCGTACA
>CAUHNW010000032.1:0-25103 GCA_959607825.1 uncultured Oscillospiraceae bacterium
ATATGGCCCGGTAGTTCAGTTGGTTAGAACGCTAGCCTGTCACGCTAGAGGTCGTGAGTTCGAGCCTCATCCGGGTCGCCATTTGCCTCTGTAGCTCAGTCGGTAGAGCAGGGGACTGAAAATCCCCGTGTCATTGGTTCGATTCCGATCGGAGGCACCATATGCGGACGTAGCTCATCTGGTAGAGCGCCACCTTGCCAAGGTGGAGGTAGCGAGTTCGAGCCTCGTCACCCGCTCCAAAGTGAAAAGGAGTACCGCGTGTACTCCTTTTCGTATATGGTACCATAGCCAAGTGGTAAGGCAGGGGTCTGCAAAACCCCGATTCCCCAGTTCAAATCTGGGTGGTACCTCCATATCAGCAAAACGGTTTAGATACGCCTGGCAAAAAGCCAGGCGTATCAACCGTTTCCGGGCTTTTTTCCGCCTTAAAATTTTTCATTTTTCCATAGATATAAAATACGATTCAGAGCCGTTCACCCCGATTTGAACCTCTCTGTTTCCCACAATCGTCCATACTGCACATTTAATGCCGCCCGTGGTTCAGAATTTTTCTGTGCCACGGGCGGCTTTTTGCGTTTTCAGGGAGGTTTTTTGAAAATTTGTTGGTTCTGCTTGGTTTCCTCAAAAATCTTTTGTGGTATTGCTGAATAGCTTCTTCTGACCTTTCCGGGTATGCTTGCTTTGCAAATCAAGCGAAGGAGGCAGCAACATGGAACAGAAAAAGAATCTTTGCGCTCAGATCCCGATTGCACTCCATAACCGTGTCCGGGCGGAGCAAACGGAATCAGGTAAATCTCTCAACGACTACATCACAGAAATTCTCACCAGCTATTATGAAGGAGGAACCAACATGGCAAGCAGAACATTGGCAATTCAGATCTCCGAGGAACTCTTTGAGAAGCTCAAGGCCCACATCGCCGCAGAGTCCCAGCGGCAGGGCCGGAAGATCACCCAAAAGGAGTTCATCCTCTCCCTGATTGAGCAGGCCCTGGAAGAAGCCTGACCATCACCGCCCCAGAGTATCGTCAAAGATGCTCTGGGGCTTTTTTCGTTTCCGGAAAACAACAGCTTCGGCTGATCATATATATTATCGTTTGCCCTCGTGTCCATTGGATGCGGGGGCTTTTTTCATTTCTCGGAAAGGAGCTACCAATGAAAATCAAACACAAACGAATCCTGGCGCTCCTGCTCCTGGCGGCGATGGTGATCGGCATCGCTCCTTCGGTCTTGGCCGCGGGAGACAGTACCGCATCCAGCGCCGAGTCTGCTGTTGAGTCCAGCGGGGAATCGGCAGGCACCCAGGAAGCAATGAGCGCGGAGACAGACGAACCGAGGATCGCACCGCCCGAGGCAACGGAGTTGACTCCGGTGGAGGAGCACACTCGAGATGACGACGTGCCCCGCAGCGAGGACGGCGAAACCCTCACCCGGGATGAGGAGCTGCTGGCCCCCAGCCTTTTGGGCATCTCCCTGTTCGCGGCCAACTCTACAGGAACAGTCTCCAAATCCACCTGTGTCACATTCTCGCAATACCAGTCGCCCACCTGGTACTGCAACCGCTATTACACAGAAGGAAGCCATGTCTACGGCCATTATTTCTACGCCTCAAGCATTGCCTACCACGCAGTAGACGGCGAGCGTTGTTACTGCATCGAGCCAAACACGACCTCTCTGGATGGCCAGACCTACACCAGCTATGAAGCGGATTCCGCCTCCAGCACCTCTTTCTGGATGCGGGAGCTGGACAACACCCAGCGGGATCTCATCACCAAGATCCTGGCCTGTGGCTACCCCCAGGTGGACTACGGTTACACCGTCCAGCAGCAGTATGCCGCCACCCAGACGCTGATCTGGGAGGTCTGCTGCAAGACCCGGTACGCCAGCGGCATCCGTTACTGCACGGACTACGGCCTGTTCTCCAAGATCTATGCCGTCCTCGGTGATGGGTACCAGGCGACTTATGACGGCATCATTGAGACCATCGCCGCCTCCACGGGCACCGTTCCCTCCTTCGCGGGCAGCAGCGCCAAGTCCATCACCCTGACCTACAACAGCGCCACAAATTGCTATGAGGGCAGCGTGACGGATTCTAACGCCGTCCTGAGTTACTTCACTTTCAGCTATTCCGGCGTGACCTTCACCAAGTCCGGCAACACCCTGAAAATCTCTGTCCCGGCCTCCAGTGCAGCCAGTGTCAAGGGCAAAACCATCACGGGCACCAGCACGCTGAAAGATTTGGATTCCTGCAATCCCTATGTCTGGGAGAACTCCACCTACCAGACGGTGCTGAGCAACGGCAGCGCCAGCAATCTCAGCGCCTACATCTCCCTGACCTGGACGGAACCTTCGACGCCCACACCCACCCCGACACCCACACCGACACCCACACCTACCCCGACACCTGAACCCGAGGACGGTGCGTTGAAGATCATCAAGCAGTGTACGGACAGTTCCGTGTCTCTCAGCGGCTGGAAGTTCAGTATCAACATCTCCGGCATCGGCACCATCACCCGGACCACCAACTCCAGCGGCGTCATCAGCGTGACCGGCATCCCGGCGGGGTCCACCTGCACCATCACCGAGACGAATGCCAGTGGCTATAAGGTCCTGTCTTCCAAGTCGGTCACGATCAGCGAGGGCACAACCAGCAATGTGACCTTCACAAACCAGCCCCTCAAGGGCAACCTGACAGTCACCAAGGGCGTCAACTATGGCACTCTTTCAGGCTTCCAGTTCCGGCTCTATGGTACATCCACCATTGGCAAGTATGTGGACGTGACCGCCACCACCAATTCCAGCGGCAAAGCCACGTTCACGGGCGTTTACGTCGGTACCTACACCCTGGAAGAAGTGGACCCCGGCGCTGCCTATATCAAGCCCTCCTCCAAAACGGTCACCATCTCCGCAAATTCCACGACTGGTGCGGCCTACACCGCCACAGCGACTATGGACAACACCTGGAAACACTGGTATGCCACGGTCACGAAAGTGGACGCAGAGACGGGCAAGACCAGCGCTGCAATGGCCGGGGCGGAATACACCCTGTACAAGAACGGGTCTAAGGTAGCCACCTACACGGTAGGCAGCAATGGGACTTTTGTGACTGATGACTACCCCTGCACAGATTCTGATGGGGTCTACACGTTGAAAGAAATCAAAGCCCCCGAGGGCTACCAGTTGGATACCACAGAGTACAAGCTGACCACCGGGTACAGCCACTACAGCAGCGCCAACAACCACATCACCCTGACGGTGTCCGATGAGGTCATCAAAGGCAAGATTCAGGTCCAGAAGTTCGCGGTGAACACGGTCACGGGTGAGAAAAAGCCCGAACAGGGAGCCACCTTTGAGGTTTACCTGAAATCCGCTGGTAGTTACGCCAGTGCCCCCGAGGACAAGCGGGACATCATCACCATCGGGGAGGACGGCAAAGGCACCTCCAAGGACCTGCCCTATGGGACCTACTGCATCCATCAGACCTCCGGCTGGGAGGGCTATGACGTGGATGAGACGGTCTATGAGGCATCCATCACCAACCACGGCGAGACTGTCACCAAGGACACGGGCAAGCACGACTTGACCATCGAGAACGACATATGGCTGGGCACCATGACGATACTGAAGGTAGATAGAGACACGAAGGAACCGCTCTCCGGGGCGGTGTTTTCTTTGACCGGCTCTGATGGTTCTGAAGTGGTGAAAAAGACAGGTTCTGACGGCAAGGTTGTCTTTGAGGACCTGACCTACGGCGTCACCTACACCTGGAAGGAAACCAAGTCTCCCAAGGGCTACCTGCTGGATGAGGCCAACACCGGGACCTGGTCTGTGACAAAGCACGATGACACGGTGGAGATCACCGCAGAGGACCAGCGCCGCCCCGGCAGCATCGTCGTCACCAAGCAGGACATGAACAGGGAACCTCTCGCTGGTGTCACATTCCTGCTGGAGTACAAGGACGGCAGCACATGGAAACCCGTCACCTATTACACCGATGCCCCCATCAATAAAGGCGGATGCACTTCGGATGGATTGTCGGCAGGAACACTAACCACCGATGAATCCGGCACTGTCACCTTCTCCGGCCTGTGGGCGGATGAAGAAATCCAGTACCGCTTGACCGAGGTAGCCGTCCCCACGGGCTACGAGCTTCTGTCCGAGCCGGTCTATGAGGGCACCCTGCCTGTGACGGCGGACCCGGCAAAAGCAGAGATCCCGCCCGATGAGGTCATCGACGGCGATTCGTACTTCTACACCCTGCCCGTCACCGTCCACAACGGTGAAGTCTACACCCTTCCCATGACCGGCGGCAGGGGCTTTTCCTTCGCGGCAGCAGGCTTCATCGTCCTGTTCACGGGCGGCCTGCTGCTTGTCAATTTCAAAAATCCTTACATTCTCAAAAACATTAAACGGAGGTTTTTTGCATGAAAAAGTTTATGAATCGTATTAGCGCCCTGGTTCTCAGCGGCGTGATGGCCATGAGCATGATGGTGGGCGGTGTATCTGCTGCCAATGAGGCGGACGCCACCATCGACACGGACCGCAGCACATCCCTGACCCTGTTCAAGTATGACCTGACGGGTGCCGAGGCAGACGGTGCCTGGGACGCCGAATCCTATGTGTCCACGGGCCTGGAGGATGATAACGTCAACTCTGCCCTGAGCCCCTATGCGGTGCAGGGCGTGGAGTTCAGCTATGTGAAGATCGCAGACCTGGACATTCTCAAGGAGAATGAGGGCGTGACCCACCATGTGATGCCCCTCTACGGCTTCCACGAGGACCCCAACACAAACAGTGCCGCCACGATGGACTTTCTGGCTGCTCTGGGCCTGACCACGGCGAACGCCTACAAGGTGGGCCAGGACAGCAGCTCCAACCGCATCTGGTACTTCCAGAGTGATACGCTCATCAATGCACTGTCCTCCGCCCTGGCGGACAACGCTACCACCACCAAGGCCAAGCTGGAGGCATATATGGCCGCCAAAAACGGCGTTGCAATGCCTGAAACCGACGAGAACGGCAAGTCCAAGGTGGAGAATCTGGCCCAGGGCCTGTATCTGGTCGTGGAAACCCGGGTGCCCGAGAACGTGGTGGACACCACTGCCCCCTTCCTGGTGAGCCTGCCCATGACCACCATCGACGGCGACAACTGGAACTACGATGTGGTGCTCTATCCCAAGAATGAGACTGGAAGCCCCAACCTGGAAAAGACGCTCCGGGAAGCCAAAGCCGACACCGGCAAACACAATGGCTCCACCAGCGACATCACTGACGGATATGCTCACACCGCCACCGCCTCGGACGGCGATGTAGTGGACTATCAGATTATTTCCACCCTGCCCACCATTACTTCTCCCGCCACGGCCCTGACCACCTATACTTTCGTGGACCAGCTCTCCAAGGGCATCCAGTACAACAAGAACGACGTGAAGCTCGAGTTCTTCCGGGACGCCGAATGCACCGACCTGGTCACCACCTGGACCGAGGCGGACGGCAAGTTTGACGTGGAATACACAGACTATGACCCCAACAACGGCACAAAAATGACCATTTCCATGACGGATTCCGGTTTCCGTGAGATCAACAGCGCTGAGACGGTCTACGATCCCAGCACCAGCCTCCTGCGGGGCTACTCCAACTGCACCCTCCGCATTACTTACAGCGCTACGGTCAACAGCGACACCGCCACCGTCTACGGCGATTCCGGCAACCCCAACGAGGTGGAGCTGACCTGGAAGCGCACCAACACCGACTACTACGATACCCTCAACGATGATTGCCACGTCTACACCTACGCAATCGACTTGACCAAGCAGTTCAGCGATGACGCTGGCAACTTCGACAACGTCAAGTTCCTGGTTCGTAACGACTCCGATGGCTACTATGTCCAGGCCCAGCGGAAGGATAACGAGGGCGTCTACTACGTCACCGGCCACACTGACCAGGAATCCGAGGCCACTCAGTTCAGCCCCATGAGCGGCAACGTCAACACCGGCCGGGTCATCCTAAAAGGCGTGGAAGATGATTCCTACATCATCACCGAGATCGAAACCGACAGCGGATACAAGCTGCTGAAGGAGGACATCACTGTGGAGATCACCTCCCAGCCCAGCAGCAACACCTGCTCTACCTGCGAAGCAGCTCTGCTGACCGCTTCCGCCAAGGTCAACGGCTCCGATGTGCAGATGAACGAAGACAGCTCTTCTGTAAACGCTATCGTTCCTCTGACCGTGACCAACACAAAGGGCTATGACCTGCCCAAGACCGGCGGCACCGGCACCAAGCTGTTCTACATCTTCGGTGTGCTGGGCCTGATGGCAGGCGGTGCGGCCATTGTAATGGGCCTCCGTAAGCGCAGAAATGCGTGATCCCAACTGCACCATGGCGGGAGCGGCAGTGCGCTCCCGCCAACAGCGTCAAAAGCAACGCTCCAAACAAATCGTCTTGATCGTGCTGGCAGCCCTGGTTTTCCTGACCGGGGCTGCCTTGCTCATCTACCCAGCTTTCAGCCAGTGGTACAATGCCAGGAGCCAGTCTGATGTGATTGCGGACTACGCAGAGCTGGTGGACGGCCTGGATGACGAGGCCGTGGAACGAGAGATTCGACGGGCCAGACAGTACAACCGGGATTTGACCGACACGGTGGCCCAGTCTGACCCTTTCAAGACGGAAGGAACCGTGAACACCAGCGAGTATGACACCCTGCTGCAAGCCACCCAGGAGGGCGTCATGGCCTACATTGAAATCCCGGCCATCGACGTGTACCTGCCCATCTACCACGGGGTCAGCAGCGGCGTACTGGAAAAAGGTGTCGGGCACCTGCCGGAAACGTCTTTGCCCGTGGGCGGTGAAAGCACCCACTGTGTGCTGGCGGGGCACTCCGGCATGAGCAATGCCCGGTTGTTCACGGACCTGCCGAAGCTGGCCCGTGGAGATGTTTTCTACATCCATGTCTACAACCGTACCCTGACCTACACCGTGGACCAGATCAAAACGGTGCTGCCCACGGACACCTCTGAGCTCAACATCGTGTCCGGGCAGGACTATGTGACCCTGGTCACCTGCACGCCCTATGGGGTCAACAGCCATCGGCTGCTGGTCAGGGGCACACGAACAGAATAATTGAGTAAAACTGAATCAATGTTTATAGGCCGGAGGACTGCGGTTCTCCAGCCTTTTCTATACCAAGGAGGAAATTATGTCAACTCAATTCAACTACTATTACAGCCATGAGGCGGAACAGTTCACGTTCTACCGCATCCCCAAAGCCCTGTTCACAGAGCCGCAGTTTCAGGGACTCTCTGTGGAGGCAAAGGTGCTCTATGGCCTGATGCTGGACCGGGTGGGCCTGTCTGTCCGCTCCGGCTGGGTGGATGAGAACCAGCGGGTGTATATCTACTTCACGATTGCCGATGTGGAGGAACAGCTGGGCTGCGGCCGCAGCAAGGCCATACGGCTCCTGAAGGAGCTGGATTCTGATGTGGGCCTGATTCGCCGGAAACGGCAGGGGCTGGGCCACCCGGATAAGATCTATGTGATGAATTTCACTTCCGGGAATGTCCAGAAGTCTCAAAATGAGACCTCTGGGGCAGATGAACTGCCCAGAAGTCCCGATTTGGAACCCCAGAAGTCCGAAAACGAGTGTTCCAGTGGTATCAATATGGGACTTCTGGAGGTTTCAGAAGCAGCCCCAAATAATACTGAGATAAATAAAACTGAATCCAGTAATATCGAATCTATCGAGATCGAATCCGACAAAGCCGATGGATGGATGATCGACCCAAACTACATGGACTGTTATCTTCTGCTCATGGACAAGTGGGGCTATGCTGCTCTGGAGGCCAACCACCAGCGGTCTGAGATCCAGGGCATCTTCTCCCTTGGCGCAGACATTCTCAGCTCCAAAGCGCCTACGGTACGCGTTGGCAAGGAGGACCTGCCCCGGCAACAGGTGGTGGACCGGCTGCTGTCGCTGGACTTCACCCACATCGACTATGTGCTGGAGTGCGTACACAATGCGTTCCGTCCTGTGCGCAATATGCGGTCCTACCTCCTGACGTCACTGTACAATGCCCCCACCACCATCGACGCTTACATTGCCGCCCAGATCGCCTACAACGAGAGGGGGGATACCGCACAAACATTCACTTAACCATATCAACAAAACACCGAAAGGAGCAAAACTATGCTTATGATATTTATGGCGGGCCGTGTCAATAACGAGCCCCAGATGAAAACCGACCCCGAAACCGGCACTCCCTACATGATCCTGGAGGTCTCCTCCCTGCGCCGGTACCGGGATCCCGAGGGCAAGCCCTACCTGGACCGGGTGAAGGTGAAGCTCTATGACCGGCAGGCCGAGCGCTACCAGCGCATGGGCTTCCCTGGCTGCAAGATCGTCATCGCAGGGGATTACGAGGTCACTCCCGGCCCTGACGGTGACACCGACGATTGCATCCTGAAGGCCCGTTGTGTGGAGTACATGACCTACAGGCACCCGGAGAAGGAGGATGACCCTCCCAAGGGGAAGGAAGCCTTTGAACCCGGCAGCGGCGAGGGCTGATGCCTATGAAGAATACCTGGATCACTTACTCCAGCGAAGAACGGACGCCGGTCATCCTGACGGAGCTGGCAGAGCTGCTCCCGCCTTTGGGCGAGGAGCAGCTTTCCGTTCTGGAGACAGACATCCTGACCAACGGCTGCTATGCTCCGATAATCGTGGATCAGGAGTTTCGGATCGTGGACGGACATAACCGTCAGGATATTTGCCAGCGGCACAATATTCCCTACACCATGCTGGTATTCCAGTTTGAGGATAGCTTGGAGGCTAAGCAGTGGGCGCTGGATACCCAGAAGGGCCGGAGGAACCTGACAGTCTGGGAATTGGGACAGATTGGTCTGAAGCTGAGGCCTGATGTCGAAGCACGGGCAAGAGCGAATCAGTCTGCCGCTGGTGGAGATAAGATTGCCCAACCGCTTTCGGCAACATTGCCGGAAGCGGTTTTACCTGTGGATACCCGCAAAGAACTTGCCGATGCCGTCGGTATTGGAGAGCGAACTATGGGTAAAATCATGAAAATTGACGAGGAAGCGCCTGCTGTGGTGAAGGAGGCTCTGGACAACAAGGAACTGTCCGTCAACCAGGGCTACAACATCACCCGGCAACTCCAGCAGCTCCCGGAGGAACAGCGGGAAGCGGCCGCCATCGATGCTGTGGAGATGGCCAAGGCCAAAGCGCAGATTCGCAAGGCCGATGCGGAAACCGATGAAAAGGCCCGTATTTCCACCCTGTTCAGCAAAGCCTTTGGGCGGGCGGTATTGCTGGAGGCCACGGAGGAAAATGTCCGGGCCTGGGTGGAGTTCTCCTGCATGGACCCTTCGGACATCGAGGACATGATCAAGGAATCCCGGGAGTTGTCCGAGACCTTTGCCGCCATTGCGGACATTCTGGAACAGAAGGTCCTGCCCACGGATTGGAGGTGCGCCCATGAGCCGGATTCCTCCGGAAGCGAAGGCTGAGATCAACAGCATTCTGGCGGAAAATATGGAGATTTCCACTGCGGAGCTTGTCTCCATTCTGGACCGCTATGAAGTCCGGGAGGACCCTGCTGTGCTTCAGCGGAGGTATCAGCTGACTGTCGGACAGCGGTATATGGCGAGCTTTCTGGATGCGGAAGGCAATCGGGCTGTCCTTGCTGTGCGGGACAGAAATGGCATGACCAAATACACCGTTGTGGATGCCTGCAACGATTTGCGCAGTCTCCAGTCCCTGCGGCACAGTCTGAAGGCTCACGCATCTGGCACCAGAAAAACAGAAAAACGAGTCCAGCACCGCATTCATGCATTGGAGCGGCTGCTGGATCTGTTCAGAAAGGCAGGTTGAGTATGGAAGAAACTTTGACATTAAAGCTCTACAGTCCCCTGACTGCCGAGCTGGAAACCCATGCGGATTATGACGCCTATTACGACGAGCCGGATCTGGAACAGCTCCGGGGCGGAGACCTGGTCTGCTACCAGGATGCCATCCTGGAGGGCATCCTGCATGAGACGCTCCCTGAGGAGTCCGAACGGGGCTTGATGGCATATTTCTATGGCCCCGAATCTGTGGATCAGAAAGTTGTCTCCCTAAAGCCCACCGTGGAGGTCGTCCACGGGAAGCTCTACGGCGTAGCGGAATGCGAAGTGAAGGAGCCTCTGACCAAGGAAGAATTGTCTGCCCTGAAGGATTACTGCGCCGGCCAGTATTCTGACGGCTGGGGCGAAGGCTTTGAGCAGCGTCCCCGGGCCACCGGCGATGGTAACCTCTACGTCCACTTCTGGCAGAGCGAGGGCTTTTTCCTAAAGACCAAACAGGAGCTGGAGCGCTCTCTCCAGAAGAATCGAGGTGAATCCAGATGAGCGAGCCTATTATCCTCGGCATCGACCACGGCTATGCCGCCATGAAAACTGCCCACTGCTGTTTCCCCACGGGGCTGGTGGAATATGCGCATGAGCCCTACTCCATGGAGAATGTGCTGGAATATGAGGGGCGGTACTTCGTGGTGGGCTCCGGCCGCCAGCCCTTGCAAAAGGACAAGACCCAGACAGAGGATTACTACCTCCTGACCATGGCGGCAATCGCCCAGGAGCTGGCGTACCGCCAGGCTGGACCCACTGCGGAGATTATCCTGGCGGCTGGACTTCCCCTGACCAGTTTTGGCCGGGATAAGAAAGCCTTCCGCCGGTACCTGCTGCGGGACAAAGCCCCTGTTACCTTCCGTTTCGCCGGAAAGGCATATACCGTCACCATTACCGATGTGCAGCTCTTCCCCCAGGGGTACGCCGCAGTCCTCACCCAGCGGGAGCTGCTGGAGGAACCCTCGGTCATCGTGGCAGACATCGGCGGCTGGACGGTAGACCTGATGCGGATTGACAACCGCCTCCCCAACGCCGTCACCTGCCGCAGCCTGGAGCTGGGTATGATCCGCTGTCTGGACGCCATCTCCGAGCAGATCCGGCGCTCCCGGGGCATCTCCATGACCAGCGCCCAGATTGAGAGTGCCCTTCGTGGTGCAGTCAGTAATCTGGACAGCAGCGCCAAGGAGATCATCCGCACAGAGGCGGAGAAGTATGTGTCCCAGCTGCTTTCCGCCATCCAAGAGTGCGGCTTGGACTACCGGGCTATGCCCATGATCCTGCTGGGCGGCGGCGCTTCCCTCTTCAAAAGCCACGTCCCGCCCGCTTCCGCCCCGTGTCGGCTTTTCCTGCTGGATGACGTGACGTTGAACGCCAAGGGCTTTGAACGGCTTTGTGGCCAGATGTCGGGGCGTGACGGGAATGGCTGATTTCAGAAGGGTGAACCTGCGCCTGAACCTTGACAATCCTGTGCAGAGGGACGCATGGAACATTCTTTCTTCCATTCCGAAGGGGTATCGGACGGAGGCGGTCTGCCGCGCCCTCCTCCGCCAGCAGGAGCAGGAGAATCTGCGAAAGCTCATTCAGGAGGTGGTTCATGAAGAACTGAAACGCACGACCATACAGCCCGGCGCAGAGGAACCCGAGGACGATGCTGTCCTCAGGTTCTTGCATTCTTTGCAGGAAGGAGATGTTGATCTCTAGAAAACTGATTGTGTGGGTACTCATCCGTTGCTTATTTACAATGATTTGGTATAATCCAATATAGAATGATATGCTTTGGGGCAGCATGAGATTTCAACTAATCGGAATTTGCAGGTGTGATTGATGAGAATTGTAGAAGTTTCAGAAAACAAAAAACAATATCTTGATTTGCTCCTATTGGCGGATGAGCAGGAAGATATGGTTGACCGTTATCTCTATAAAGGTAAAATGTATGTTCTCGATGATGACGGAGTGAAATGCGAGTGTGTCGTAACGGATGAAGGGACTGGAATACTTGAAATTAAGAATATCGCTACAGTTTCCCCATTTCAGCGAAAAGGCTATGCCAAAGCACTGATTGAATTTCTTGTTGAAAAATACCGTGGACAATTTTCGATACTGCAAGTGGGAACCGGCGACAGCCCATTGACGATACCCTTTTATGAAAAATGTGGCTTTGTACGCTCGTATATCGTGCCAAATTTCTTTACGGATCATTATGATCACCCGATATATGAGTGTGGTGTACACCTTGTAGATATGGTGTATTTGCAAAGGCCTCTATAAAACCAATTCCAGTTTGTCGAAACAAACAACGCATCTTCAGAGCATCAGCCATTATCGGGCTGGTGCTCTTTTCATGCCCTGAGAACTTAAAAAGGAGATGATCTATGACTTGATTCGTTACTTTGATATGTTTGCCGGCATTGGTGGGTTCCGCGCGGGACTCACCCGGGCGGGCGGCTTCCAGTGTGTTGGGCACTGTGAGATCGATAAATACGCCCATGCCGGATACTGCGCCATCCATGACCCCGGAAAGGAGGAGGTTTACTATCCAGACGCAAGAAAAATCGACCCTACTGCCATGCCGGACTTCGACCTGCTCTGTGGAGGATTCCCCTGCCGCGTCGTCGCAAGCTCCATATCGTTCGCTTTGGACTACGCCCAAAGCTCATTCATTCCGCTGCTCCTCCTTTCCAAATCGCACCCGCTACGCTGGGCTGCGATTTGGTGCCGAAAGCAGGACATCGCGCCGAAGCCCAACGCAGTGGGTTCGGTGCGAAGAGGAGGAGCAAGGGAGCGATGTGAGGACGACCAAAGGAAGTCCGAACAAAAGCGGACTTTGCGACGACGAGATCCCCGATGCGCCGGAAAAATACTTCCTGTCCCAACGGCAGCTGGAAAAGCTCCTGTACAGATCATCGGAGGTCCCCAGGGCTCCCGGGTCTACGACGCCGAAGGAGCCGCCATCACCCAGACCGCCCAGGCAGGCGGAAAAGGCGGAAAAACAGGACTGTACTTCGTTGGCTTCAACCGAAACGACGGGATCGTAGGCCAGCGGGACACCGCTCTGGCTTTGAATGCCAGCGACTACCGGGGGCTGGACCGAAACCAAACCCAGAATGCGGTGTTCGTGGACCTTTGCCAGGGGCACCCCACCCAGACAGAGCTTGCCCGGTGCATCACCGCGGACTATGGAAAAGCCCAGATGTCTACCCGAAAGGGTGAGATGTCTGGGGTTTTGTTTATTAAGGAGGCCACCAAGCGGGGCTACAAGGAGGCTCTGCCGGGAGACACCGTTGACCTTGGCTATGCCGGGAGCAACACCCGCCGGGGCCGTGTGGGCCATGACATTGCCCATACCCTTGAGACCTCCTGCGCTCAGGGGGTTGTAGAGCGTTGCGGCAGGATTCGCAGGCTCATGCCCCGGGAGTGCCTGCGGCTCCAGGGCTTTGCCGAGGACCAGATCGACCGGCTGCTGGCCATCACCTCTGATGCCCAGGCCTATAAGCAGGCGGGCAACAGCGTCACAGGCAATGTCATCGAGGCCATTGGCAGGAATCTCCGGGCGGTGGATGCGGAATTGAAGGCTCAAAATGGGAAAGCCGGTGGCACCGCATGATTGGCATTAAGAATCAGTGCTTTGGCGTGGAGATCGAGATGACTGGCCTGACCAGGGAACGTGCGGCACAGGCGCTGGGGGAATACTTCGGCACAGATTACGATTACATCGGCGGAGTCTATGAAGCCTACGCTGTCCAGGATCAGCAGGGTCGCACCTGGAAGCTCATGCGGGACGGCAGCATTGACGTGGAACGCAGGGGACAAAACCTGTATCGGGGTACACCGGACCGGGAGCTGCAAGTGGAATTTGTCACCCCGAAACTCACCTATGAAGATATGCCCCAATTTCAGGAGTGCATCCGCAGGCTCCGCAAGGCTGGCGGCAAGGTCAACAGTTCCTGCGGCCTCCATGTCCATGTGGACGGGGCCAACCACAACCAGCTGAGCCTAAAGAATCTGCTGTCCATCATGTATTCCAAGGAGGACATTCTGTTCAAGGCATTGCAAGTCAATGGGAACCGGGTGCGCCAATACTGCCAGAAGGTGCGGGAACCCATGCTCCAGCAGGTGCGGAGACAAATCGGTTCCTCGGAAACACAGAACCTCAGTCGGCTGGAATCCATCTGGTACGGAGGTGATGACGGCAGTCGTCAGCACTACCACTGGACCCGCTACTACGCCCTGAACCTCCACTCCATGTTCTACCGGGGTACCGTGGAATTCCGGATGTTCAACTCCACCCTCCACGCTGGGCGAGCCAAAGCCTATGTGGATCTGTGTCTGGCCATGTCTGCCCAGTCCATCAACCAGCGCTGCTCGGTCATGCGAAAGACCATCAGCGACAACGAGCTGTTCACCTTCCGGGTGTGGCTGGTGCGGATGGGCCTCAATGGACAGGAGTTCAAAAACACCCGTGATCATCTGCTGGCAAATCTGGACGGTGACCGGGCGTGGAGGTATGACAAAGACAGCTATGAGAAAAACAAATCCAAACGACGCGAACAAGAAAGGTAAGGTGTTCATTTGAAAGTACGAATCGACGGTGTGGACTATGCGGGAACGCCTGTGGGCATCTTGGACCAGCTCCGGCAGGAGGCAGACCAGGGCATTCCCACGGTGGCGGCATACATCCGCTTTGTTCAGGACAACGTGCAGCGTATCTCAAATCAGCCCTGTACTCTGGATGGAGGGGATACGGCGCAACGAGCCTATTCCCTGATCCACCGGCTGGAGGGCATGGGCGCGCTGGAAATCTTGGTGGATGACCATGGATAAGCTGTATTTCGCCTACGGCAGCAACATCAACTTGAGCCAGATGGCCTATCGCTGCCCGGACGCCAAGGTGGTGGAACCAGTGGTGCTGGAGGGCTATGAGCTGCTGTTCCGGGGGAATGGGGGCGGCTGCGGCGTGGCCACCATCGCTCCCAAGGAGGACAGCCAGGTTTACGGCCTGCTGTGGCGTATTACGCCCCGGGATGAACTTGCCCTAGATTTTTATGAGGGCTATCCCCATCTCTACGACAAGCAGCCGGTGAATGTCACGATTCAGAGCGGCGCAGAGATCACGGTCATGGCCTATGTCATGACCCGGGAGAAGGAGCGCCTGCCCACGGAACCCACGGTGGGCTACTACGAGGGCATCCGGGAAGGCTTTCGGCAGAACGGTCTCCCGGTGAAGGCACTGGAAAAATCACTCCGCCAGTGCTGGCAGGAGGTGGATGAATTGGCCAAGAATAAACTCCCGAAGAAAAAGAAAGGACGGGATACCTATGAGCGATAACCCTATTGGCTGCTCCGAGTGCATCCGGTAGGGTTTTCAGCAGAACGGTTTCCCGGTGAATGCCCTGGAACAGGCTCTCCGCTAGTGTTGGCGAGAGTATGATATGCCTCGAAGAAAAAAGCGCCATCCAGAAAGATGATTCGACCCCTATAGACATCCTGGATAGTATCATTTATACTATAGTTACTATTTTAGGTAGAAAGGGTGGAAATAATGACAGCTCAAACTCTATATCAGGAAGCCTATACTGCACACTACAAAAAGAAGGACTATCATAATGCGATTCTTGGGTATCTTCGAGTAATCGAATTATATCCCGACAGTAATGAAGCTCGATATGCGAGACAGCAAATCCCCAATTTGGAACATAACATATCAATTCAAGAGCTGAATGTTTCAGAATCGCAACGTAGTATTTTAGCTGGTATTTTTTCCGCCATTCGGGGCCAAAAGGAGCAAGCTGAACAAGCAAAAGAGAAAAAAGAACAGCTGAAATTAGAAAGGGAAGCTCGGCAACAAGCTCAGCAAGCTCAACGTGCCAAGTTATTAAAGAGGGTAAAAAGCATACCGCTCACTACGACGATGAACATAGATGGCTATAAAGTCAAGAATTACATCGATATTGAGTCTGTCGAAGTCGTAATAGGGACAGGTATAATAAGCGAGTTTATTTCTGATTTTTCGGATTTTTTTGGCGAACGCTCGACCCCGTTTGAAAGAAAACTGGCAGAAGCAAAAAAGTATGCGCTAGACCGAATGCGATATCTTGCCGCAAATAAGGGGGGAGATGCTGTGATTGGAGTAGATATTGATTATACTGAATTTACCGGGAACCGTATTGGCGTTGTTGTGAATGGAACAATTGTCAAGCTAGATCCCCCATTCGATTTTAGTGCAGTTGAAGAATAAAACTATACCTAATTTTGCTACCCGTGTTTTTCATGGGTAGCTTTTTTATTTTTTAAGAAAGAAGTGAGAGAGATGAAAGTTGTGGTAGTTGAGCCTATGAAGAAACCTTACGTCCAGGAAATCAACGGCAGTCTTGCCTCCATGCAGAAGCTGGTGGGCGGAACCATTCAGGCCGTTTACCCATTTCCGGAGGACACTGTCGCCTTGATTTGCAACGATGAGGGCAAGCTGCTGAACCTGCCCTACAACCGCTTTTTATATGACGAACAAAAGCAGCCCTATGACGTGATCTGCGGCACCTTCTTCGTGGTGGGGCTTGGGAAGGAAAACTTCAAATCCCTGACCATCCAGCAGATCCGCAAATACAATGACATGTACAGCCGGGAGTTCATCCTCCCGGTGCCGAGAAAGGAGAACCATGACAAAGAACGATAAATACATCCTGACCGCCGAGTCGGTCACGGAGGGCCATCCGGACAAGCTCTGCGATACCATCGCGGACAGCGTTCTGGATGCCTGTTTGAAGAACGATCCCAACGCCCGGGTGGCCTGCGAGGTGCTGGCCACTAGCGGCAAAATTCTTGTTGCCGGAGAGATTAGCGTGAATGAGCTGCCGGACATTCCCCACATCGTCTGCAAATCCATGCGGGAGGCGGGCTATGGCGGGGACTACGAGGTGGAGGTCATCACCCACGATCAGAGTCCTGACATTGCCTGGGCTGTGGACGGTGGCAGTGAGGTGGGTGCCGGAGACCAGGGCGTGGTCTATGGCTTCGCCTGCCGAGAGACCCTGGAGCTTCTGCCCCTGCCTGTGGTGCTGGCCCACCGCATCACGATGGGCCTGACGAAAGCAAGAAAGTGCGGTGCCATCCCCGGACTGCGCCCGGATGGCAAGGCCCAGGTGTCCGTGGAATACGAAAACGGCCAGCCCAAGCGGGTGGCCGCGGTGGTGGTGTCCTGCCAGCATGAGGAGGACGTGGAGCTGGAGTACCTGCGGGAAGCTGTGCAGAGCATCGTCTTGAAGTCCTCCTTTTGGGACTTTCCTCTGGATGGAGACACCCAGATCCTCATCAATCCCGGCGGGGACTTCATCCTGGGAGGTTTTGAGGCGGACACCGGGCATTGGGCCCCGCTGGAACCCAGCAAAGCGGTTCCAGCGGGAGAGGAGGAGCAAGGAAGCGAGCGCAGTTTTCGTCCTTCGGCGGAAACGAAGATGAGCGGACTTTGCGACGACGAGATGGTGGACACCTATGGTGGCTTTGTGCCCCACGGGGGCGGCGCCCTCAGTGGCAAAGACGGCACCAAGGTGGATCGCAGCGGTGCCTACATGGCCCGGTACATCGCCAAGAACATCGTGGCAGCCCGGCTGGCGGAGGAATGCACCGTCATCCTTGCCTATGCCATCGGCGTGGCCGAGCCGGTCATGGTACAGGTGGACACCCACGGCACGGGGCAGTATCCTGACAGTGTTCTGGAAAAGGCCATTGGCATCGTCTTCGACCTGACGCCCACGGGCATGATCATGACCCTGCGGCTGACGGAGCCGGTGTTTGCCCAGTTCTGCAACTACGGTCACTTCATGCACCGGGACGCTCCCTGGGAGCAGACGGACTGCGTGGACCTGATGCTGGAGGCCAGTGATCTGGCGGCAGATAATATGCTGTGCAACTACTAATTTTCGAGGAGGAACTCAATGATTCAAACACCCACCTGGGAGATTCTCCAGGGAGACGCCCTGAAGATCATCCCCACTTTCGCGCCCAATACTTTTGACGCGGTCATCACAGACCCGCCCTACGCCTCCGGCGGCAGGACTCAGGCCGAGAAAAACAAATCCACTGCCCAGAAATACTCCAGCATGGGTGAAAACGCGCCCCCGCCTTTTGACGGAGACGCGAAGGACCAGCGGAGCTGGACACGCTGGGCAGCGGAATGGCTCTACGAGGCCAGAAAGGTCTGCAAACCCGGTGCGCCTGTGTGTATGTTCATCGACTGGCGGCAACTCCCGGCAGCCACCGACGCTCTCCAGTGGGCAGGCTGGATCTGGCGGGGCACCGCAGTCTGGGACAAGGGCAACTGCCGCCCTCAGAAAGGGCGATTCCGCCAGCAGGCAGAGTACATCGTCTGGGGCAGTAACGGAGATATGCCTATCTCCCGGCCAGTACCCTGTCTGCCTGGCGTGTTCAAATACGGCAATCCCCAGAAGCGAATCCACCTGACAGAGAAGCCCCTGCAGCTCATGCGGGACATTGTCAAAATCACGGAACCGGGTGGCCGCATCCTGGACCCCTTTGCCGGCAGCGGCACCACGGTGCTGGCAGCGGTGCTGGAGGGGTACTCCGCCACTGGCATTGAAGTGACGGAGACCTATGCAGAGAAGGCCAAAGAGCGAATTACGGCGGCGCTCGATGATGGATAACTCATTTATACGGGATGTATGCGTCTACCCATACACACAACCCTTCATGGAATCGAAGCGTATGCGCATACGGATACACACAAGGTAAACCAAGTATCAGAAGTACCATTACCACCGAATGATGGCATTCTGAACGCACTTTGATGCTATCCCTATTACCCAAAATTCAGTATTCCGCCCGGTTTGATACAAAACCGGGCACTTTTTCAAACCTTTTTCAAGTATCGAACTGTTCTTCTTCCGTAGGCCATTCCGCCTTTGGCGGCGATGGCGCAAGCATCGGACAAAGATATCTTTGCCCCAACTTGCAGGGAGAACCCTGACCCCAATGCCGCCTCCGTGCGGAAGAAAGGAGGAGTCATAGCGAAGAAATATGAAATCTGTCTGCGGCTCAATCAGGCAGAAGCCGAACGGCTGTACCAGGATTCCAAGCGGTGTGGCCTCTCCAAAACAGCCTACCTGCGGCAGCTTATCATGGGTGCGGAGATCAAAGCCCGTCCATCCCAAGAAATCAAGAAGCTCCGCACCGAGATCCATTACATCGGCAACAACGTGAACCAAATTGCACGAAAGATCAATGCCGGCTTCGGGAGCAAAGAAGATGCGGCCCAGATCAAATATCTGCTGGGCGAGATCTACCGACTGATGTATGAGATCGCAAAAGAATAATGGCAATTACAAAGATTCTGGGAAAGAACCACCGTCTTGACACGGTCATCAAATATGTGATTAATGGCGAAAAGACCGATGAGCAGATCTTAACAGATTATATCAACTGCGACCCCGGCTATGCCTATCAGCAGATGATGGATACCAAGCGGGCAGTCGGAAAACTGGATGGCCGCCAGTGCTATCACATCATCCAGTCTTTTGCCCCCGGAGAGGTCACCCCGGAGCTGGCCTTTGAGATCGCACAGGAATTTGCAAAGGAATACCTGCCGGAGTATCAGGTGGTGATTGGAACCCATGTGGATCGGGAGCATATTCATTCACATCTGGTGTTCAATTCCGTCAACATGGAGACCGGCGAAAAATATAACAGCACACCGCAGAATTACTACCGCCAGATTCGTGCCATCTCAGACCGTCTCTGCCGGGAGCATGGCTTGTCGGTCATTATACAGGGCGACGGCAGCAAAGCCATGAGCTATTATGAGTGGCTCCGGCAGAGCAAGGGCCAGCCCACCTACCGCTCCATGCTGGAGGCCGACCTGAAGGTAGCCATCGAGGACGCCAACGACATCGGGCATTTCTATATGCTCATGGAGGATAAGGGCTACGAGGTCAAGCATGGCAACCGCTTGGGCTTTCGGCTCCGGGGACAGGATCGGTTCATGTACCCGGAGCGGCGGAACGCACAGTATTCCGAGGAGGGCATCCGGGCAGCCATCGACGGGAACCTCTTGGAAATTGAAGCAGGGCGAAAGCCTGTGGTCATCTACCGTCAGCCCTACCGCCCTTACAAAAAGCACCCCAAGTACAAGGGCTTTCTGGCGCTGTATGTCCACTATCTTTACATTCTGGGAAAAATCCAGAAACAGCAGTACCCACCGCGGAAGACGGGGAAACTCAAACAGGATGTGATGCGGTTTGAGGAACTGCGGGAGCAGTTCAAGTTCCTGCGGGAGAACGGCATCGAGTCAGAGTCCCAACTGAAGGACTTCCAAAAGGGGTTGGAGGACAAGCTCCAGACCCTAACCAAGCAGCGAACCATCCTGAATGTCCGAAAAAAGAAGCGGCAGGCGCTGTATGCGGCGCTCTCCACGGAGACGGCGCTGACTCCGGTGAAGTCGCTCTATGAGGAAGGACAGACTGGCTTTGAGGCGGAATATGCCCAATACATGAGTGCGGTCAAGCTGCTGGATGCTTGCGGCACCTCACGGGAAGAACTCAAGGAGGAGAAGGCTATATGCTATGAAAAGCTGGCGGACCTCAACCGGGAGATCCGCCAGGTGCGAAAAAAGATTTCCATGTGTCAGGCCATCCTTGATGATGTGCCCCAAATCGAGAAAAACATCCAGAAAACAGAACCCCAAAAACAGGAGGTGAGAGAACATGAGTATGAGCAGCGGTGATGCTGCTGATGAGGTGGTCCGCATGATGCTCAGCGGTGCGGAATTGACCCTGCGGCTGACAGCATCTGCCACCAAAAATCTGCTGGCCATCACCATAGCCCTGGCCAAGAGCCACAAACAGCTCTATGGCCGGACCAACATGAAGAAGATGCTCCGGGAGACCCGGGACATCCGGGTATTCCCCATGGAAAAGGAGCAGTTCCGGGCATTTGAGAAGCAGGCAAAAAAATATGGCCTGCTTTATGCGTCCGTCCGGGACAAAGGGCCGGACGGGAAGCCGATCGACGTGGTGCTGTCCGCCACGGAGTTGGACCGGGCAAATTTGGTCTTTGAGAAAATCAAATATGGGCAGGAGCTTACCCAGGCACAGGATAAGCCTGCCAGAGCTCAGGAGAACGATTCAAAAAACGCATCTCGGTCGGAACCCGGCTGGAGCGCTACAAAAGCCAAAGCGAATTCCGACAGGCCCGCCGCCGAGCATTCCGAGATGACGAATGAGCGCCCCTCGGTGGCGGTCCAGTTGGAGGTATACCGGCAGCAGCAGAGCGTAAGTCGGAATCCGACCAAGACACAGAGAAAACGGAGAGGGGCGAAAAATCATGATTTATAAAAATTTGAAAAGAGGTTGACAAAAATGCATTCCTAAACGTATAATGGTATCATATGATACCAATACTAAAGGAGGATATATGGCGACTGCAACACAAATTGCTTTATTCCTAGCGCAAGTTAAAGCAGCGATTAAATCTAATAATTACAAAATATTAGATGCAAGATGGAAGTATATGTCCACCTTGTCGCAGTTAGGCATAGTTAATTAAGATGTAATTGATGATTTAATGAATCTGTCTGCGGGAGAAAATTGGATTAACGAACCAGATGACAACCCATCCTTTCCGGGCGATGTGTGGAAATGCAAGAAACTGCTACATGGTAAATGCATCTACATTAAGCTTAAAATCCAGACATCGCCGGTTGGAAGATTATTAGTACTGAGTTACCACATAGATGGTATGTGACAATTAATTTTAAAGGAGAAATCTCATGGAGGCGTTATTTTATTGTTGTGAATGCGAATTAATGTGCACAACAAAAATAATTGAAAAATCCCAAACATTAAACGTGAAGGGGCGCGAAATCACCTTAATTGCCCCGGTTAGGGTGTGTGCCACCTGCGGAGAAGAAATCTTAGATGAAGAATTGGATGCCGAAACACTCAATAAGTTTTATAATGAATATAGGCAATTGGAAAACCTGCTGTTGCCCGAGGAAATTAAAGCAATAAGGAAAAAATATGGCCTTTCGCAGACTTCTTTTGCCAAGTTTCTGGGTTTCGGAGAAAAAACCATAACTAGATATGAGAATGGCGCCATCCAAGATCTTTGCCATGACAACATGATTAGACTAATGGAATCTGTTGATTCATTTGCATTGCTTTGGCACGAACGAAAAGGATGCCTTGGATACAGAGAACAACTTGAAATTGATTCTAGACTAAGAGCATATAACAAAACAAGAATTTCCTCAACATATAATGCTACCCACACATATTGCTCGACCTTGCCCCAAATATACTTGATTCAAGGAGATTTATCTAATGCAGGCTAAAAGTTATTTATCATTGGAGAGGCACATTGTAAAATCAATGAGTTTTTCGATTAATGAAAACTTTGACTTTGGTAAAGGAACACCAATAACAATAAATCCTGAATTTACTAGAAACATCAAAAAAGTTGACAATGATAGCGTTATGGTAAATTTGATTTTTTGTATTGATAATGAAAATGCAGATATGCCATTCTCTATGGAAGTTAACATTGAAGGATTATTTCATTTAGAAGACTGGGAACATCCAGATAGATTGCCGTTGATTCGGTCCAATTCAGTTGCTATCCTTTTTCCATATTTGCGATCAATTGTTACTATGATAACCGCAAATGCCAATATTTCGCCTTATGTTCTGCCTGTAATGAACATTGCAGCCATGTTTGAGCAAAATGCAGAGTCGAAATCTGATAATTGACGCATGTGTAGCTGCTTAAGTAATGAGCCCCCGGAATTTATGGTTCCGGGGGCTATTTTATTAGGGAAATAGTGATGATTATGAGATGACCACCCATCCAAGGCAGGGCACATTGTCCTCTGCCTCGTTATATATCCCAACTAGTTTTCATAACTTAAGCCCACAGCAATCTTGACAGCAATATCAAGCATATGTATTCTAATGCCCTCCGGTGTCTTTCCAAGAATTCTTGAATCCCAGTGTTCACCATCCAAACAATCAGCCACATATAAGAATTGGTAGATGTCTGCATTACGGAATTGTCCGACAGCCATAACCGATGCGCATTCTTGCTCTACGACAACGCAGCCCGCAGCCTTTCTTTTTTCCATAGTTTGTTTTGTTTCGCGATAAAAAGCGTCAGTTGTCCAAGTTTTGGCTACTTGATGTTCAATGCCATGTCGACTAAGCAAAGAAGCAAGTTTTTCTGCGGTTGGTACTACTATGAAATCGCTGCTAGGTGCATAGTGGTAACTGACACCATCGTCACGATATGCTTCAGCTGGAACTATAATTTGACCCGGATTCATTTCATGAAACAATGCACCGGCGGATCCGAAAAACAGAACCGTCTTTGCTCCGATAGCGAGCAACTCTTCCAAATCACCTGCCGCACCAGGACCACAGCGTGTTACACAGGCAAAAGCTAGGTGAATACCTTGATGCTCAAACCGGTACAAAGGGAAACTGCAACCAGTATCTGTTGCCCTAATCTTTTCTGCATCGTACTTTTCTAATAGTATTTTTAGAAACTTTCTGTTGAACACTGCAATGGTGACATCAGGATAATTGTCAATGGGATTAACCATATCAGAAGCATTGATTATTGCAGTGGAACTTGAGTCAAATGTATCAATAATGCTCATAATATACCTCCGACGATGAGTTGGGTATGGGTACATATTTTATCTGGATTATAATGCAATCTTTTACATTTCACAAGTGCCTTTTGGTATAAATGCATTTTGGAGGCGATATCTATCAAACAACCATCCAAAACAGGGGACATCGTCCTCTGCCTCTTTTTATACTTGTTCGTGGTCTGGGCGGCCCTGCTAATCGCCCAGTGCTGGGGCGGCAGCCTGCTGGAGCTGCTGCAAAAGCTGACTGCCGCACTGCAATCACCACTGGACATTACCTGGACGGAGCAAAGCGCCCCGTCCATTCTTATTTGCTCCGGGGCCTATGTGTTCGGGCTCCTGCTGTACAGTGCCACCCGGAAGCGCACTCGGGACGGCGAGGAGCATGGCTCCGCCACCTGGGGCTCTGCGAGAGAAGTCAACAGACAGTTTGCCCAAAAGAAAAGCAAGATCCTGACCCGCCATGTGCGGCTGGGGCTGGACAGCAAGAAACACCGCCGCAGCCTGAATGTGCTGGTCATCGGCGGCAGCGGCGCCGCCAAAACCCGGAGCTATGTACTGCCCAACGTGCTGGAGGCCAACACCAACTATGTCATCACCGACCCCAAGAGTGAAGTGCTGCTGGCCACTGGCGGGTATCTCAAAAGCCAGGGTTATGATGTGCGGGTGCTGAACCTGGTCAATCTGGAGGAGAGCGATGGCTACAACCCCTTCCGCTACCTCCGGGATGAAAAGGACGTGCTGAAGTTGGTAAACAACTTAATCCAGGCCACCACCCCCAAGGAGAGCAAATCTTCGGACCCCTTCTGGGAAAAATCTGAAACTGCTCTACTCCAGGCCATCATCCTGATGCTGTTTCAGGAGGCACCGGAATACGAGCAGAACTTCTCGATGGTCATGAAGGTATTGGAATATGCCGAGGTGAAGGAGGAAGATGACGAACATGTTTCACCGCTGGATATGCTCTTTGCCAAGCTGGAGAAAGAAAAGCCAAACAGCGTGGCTGTCCGGCAGTACAAGGTATTCAAACTGGCGGCGGGCAAGACGGCGAAGTCCATTCTGGTATCTACAGCGGTGCGGCTGGCAGCCTTCAACCTGCCCCAGATCAAGGCCATCACCGACCATGATGATATGGACCTGTACACTTTGGGCGAGAAGAAGGTGGCCCTTTATGCGGTGATTCCAGACAATGACACGACATTTAACTTCCTCGTCAGTCTGCTCTATGCCCAGGCATTTCAGGCCCTGTATTACAGTGCCGATCAGGTTCACCACGGAGCGCTGCCCCGGCACGTTCACTTTGTGCTGGATGAGTTCGCTGCCATGCCCCTTCCCGGCTTTACCCGGGAGCTGGCCACCATGCGAAGCAGAAACATCTCCGCCAGCACCATCATTCAAAACATGGCCCAGATCAAGGAGCTGTACAAGGATTCCTGGGAGACCATCCCTGGCAACTCGGACAGCATCCTGTATTTGGGCGGCAACGAATCCAGCACCCATGAGGTGCGCACGTAAGAACAGCCCATTCGCTGTTCGCGGTGCAGCTAAAATACTGCCT
>CAUHNW010000033.1:0-21786 GCA_959607825.1 uncultured Oscillospiraceae bacterium
AGATGGCTATTATGGCGATTGGTGAACGCATCCACTTTTTCCGCACGATGCGGGGTATGACGCAGAAATACCTTGGCATGGCACTGGGCTTTCCGGAGAAATCCGCAGATGTCCGCCTTGCGCAGTACGAGAATGGTTCCAGAACGCCTAAAGCGGATGTGACCGCTGCGCTGGCACAGGTGCTTGACGTTTCGCCCAAGGCGCTGGACGTACCGGACATTGACTCCTATGTGGGGCTGATGCACACGCTGTTCACGCTGGAAGACCGTTACGGGCTTGAAGTCTGCGAATGCGAGGATGAGGTGCATCTGCGCGTTCATATCCACAAAGGACGCGACGCAGCAGAACTTCACAGGATGCTTGCCGCATGGGGCGCGGTTGCCGCCAAGCTGAAAGCGGGGGAGATTACCAAAGAAGAATACGACCGCTGGCGTTACCGCTATCCTGAACTTGACACCTCCGGTCAGTGGCACAAGATCACGCCGTCGCAGGAGCTGAGTGACCTGCTACTTGAGGAAATGAAGCATGAATGAATATGTTTGTAAGCTCGAAGAATTCAGCGGTAGCGATTACCTTGAATTCAGAAAAGGAAACTCTGGTGCCGGTAGGAAGTTTCTTCGACAAGATTCACTGTATGTGCTGGACAGCGCATTTTTCTTCTTTCTGGAAAGAATATTCCGAGAAATCATTACATCCTTTGATATGTTTGAAGATACTTGTGTTACAAGAAGAGAGTGGCAGGAAATCATGCATCTGAACATTCCTGAGATTGTACCCTCTGAATTTGTAAACGAAGCTATGGAAACTCTGTCTGCTATAGACCGTTGGGTTGCAGAAGAAATCGGAGAGAACGAAGAATTCATTGTAATTGGCGTATAAAAAAAGAGCTATCTGACTCATTTGAAATCAGATAGCTCTTTTCTTGAGAATAATGAAATTCTGTTGCCAAATCGTTGCCACGAGGGGCATCAAGGCTTGAAAAGCCCAGTGTTTACGGGCTTTTTCAAGCTGTGAAATCATTCCCACTCAATCGTTGCAGGAGGCTTGGAGGTAATATCATACACGATTCTATTGATTCCCTTGACCTCATTGACAATTCTAACGCTGATCTTATCCAGCACCTCATAGGGGATACGCGCCCAGTCGGCAGTCATAAAGTCGGAGGTGGTGACACCGCGGAGGGCCAAGGTATAATCGTAGGTTCTGCCGTCACCCATAACGCCCACAGAGCGCATATTGGTCAGCACCGCAAAATACTGGCTGATCTGGGTATCCAGCCCCGCATTGGCGATCTCCTCCCGGAAGATAGCGTCCGCATCCCGCAGGGTGTCGGCCTTCTCCTTGGTGATCTCACCGATGATACGGATGGCAAGGCCAGGGCCCGGGAAGGGCTGGCGCTGCACCAGATACTTGGGCAGTCCAAGTTCACGGCCCAGCTCACGGACCTCATCCTTAAAGAGCATCCGCAGGGGCTCAATGATCTCCTTAAAGTCCACATAGTCCGGCAGACCGCCAACGTTGTGATGGCTCTTGATGACAGCTGCATCGCCGGTGCCGGATTCGATCACATCCGGATAAATGGTGCCCTGTACCAGATAATCTACAGAGCCGATTTTCTTGCCCTCTTCCTCAAAGACCCGGATGAACTCCTCGCCGATGATCTTGCGCTTGTGCTCCGGCTCAGTCACACCGGCCAGCTTGGAGAGGAACCGCTGCTCCGCATCCACCCGTACAAAGTTGATATCCCACTTTGCAAAGGCCGCTTCCACCTCGTCCCCCTCGTTTTTCCGCATAAGGCCGTGATCCACAAAGACGCAGGTGAGCTGATTGCCCACCGCCTCTGCCAGCAGAGCTGCTGCCACAGAGGAATCCACGCCGCCGGACAGTGCCAGCAGCACCTTGCCGTCTCCAACCTTCTCCCGGATGGACGCAATGGCAGTCTTGCAGTAGTCTCCCATGGTCCAGTCGCCAGCCGCATGGCATACTTCATAGAGGAAGTTGCGGATCATTTTAATGCCGTTTTCCGTATGATTGACCTCCGGGTGATACTGCACACCATAGAAGCCTCTAGTCTCATCGCAGATGGCAACATTAGGGCAGGCATCGGTATGGGCCACCAGCTGGAAGCCCTCGGGCACCTTTGCCATATAGTCGCCATGGCTCATCCACGAAACGCCCTCTTCGGGCAGGCCCTTGAAGAGCTTGCAGGCGGTATCATAATAGGTCTTGGTTTTGCCGTACTCCCGGGCAGTATCCTCCTGCGCCGCAGTGACCTGACCACCCAGGGTATGGGCCATCAGCTGGCAGCCATAGCAGATACCAAGGATTGGAACGCCCATGCGGAAGATCTCCGGGTCATAGTGGGGGGCTTTCTCCTCATACACACTGCCCGGGCCACCGGTGAAGATGATACCGATGGGGTTCATGGCCTTAATTTCTTCCAAGGGGGTAGTATAAGGCTTGACCTCGCAGTAGACATTGCATTCCCGGACACGGCGTGCAATCAACTGATTATACTGCCCGCCAAAGTCCAGAACAATGACCATCTGATGATTCATACTGTCATTTCTCCTTTCGGCTGATAAAACACCCGATGCGGCGCCAAATTGGCGCCGCAGGGGCAAATCCATTTTTATACTCGTTTGGTTCCGATCTTCGTCACATCCACGGCCTTCAGCTCGTTGGCGCGGCCCATGACTCTGGCCTGAATCACAGCTCTTGCAGTATCCACCGCAGTGATGACCGGAATGGAACGCTCTGTGGCGGAACGGCGAATGGTAAAGCCATCGGTATTGTGCTTCCGGTCATTGGCCGGGGTGTTGATGACCATGTCAAACATGCCGATCTCCAGCATGTCCAGAATGGAGGGGCTCCCCTCGGAGATCCGGTTGACCTTCTGGCAGGTCACATCGTGCTTCTTCAGGAACTCATAGGTACCTGAGGTAGCATAGAGGTGCATGCCAAGATCCTCCATATTCTTTGCGATGGGCAGAATCTCCGGCTTGTCCGCATCTTTGATGGTCAGAAGGATATTGCTGTCCTTCTTGGGGATCTGCATACCGACCCCCTTAAACGCCTTCAGCAGCGCCTGGTTGAAGTCCCGGTCAATGCCCAGCACCTCACCGGTAGACTTCATCTCCGGCCCCAGCGCCGTATCTACGTCCGTGAGCTTGGAGAAGGAGAACACCGGCATCTTTACCGCATAGTAGGGAGCCTCGGGATACAGTCCAGTGCCGTAGCCCAGATCCTTCAGCTTCTCGCCCAGCATGACCCGTGTGGCCAGCTCGATGATCGGCACACCGGTAACCTTGGTGATATAGGGAATGGTTCTGGAGGAACGGGGGTTGACCTCGATCACATAGACTTTATCATCATAGATCACAAACTGAATATTGACCAGTCCCACCACATGGAGGGCCGTGGCCAGCCGCCGGGAATAATCCGCAATGATCTCCTGATGGCGCTTCTCGATCTTAATGGGCGGATAAACCGAGATGGAGTCACCGGAGTGAATGCCGGCCCGCTCGATATGCTCCATAATGCCGGGGATCAGAATATCCTCGCCATCGCACACTGCATCTACTTCCAGCTCCCGGCCCATCAGGTATTTGTCCACCAGAATGGGATGCTCCTGAGAGTACATATTGATAATGGCCATGAAGTCCTCAATGTCCTTATCATTGTAGGCAATCTGCATGCCCTGACCGCCCAGTACATAGGAGGGGCGCACCAGCACCGGATAGCCGATCCGATTGGCAATCTCCTTCCCCTCTTCAGCGGTAAAGCAGGTACCAGCCTCGGCCTTTTCAATGTGGGTGATTTTCAGGATCTCATCGAACTTCTCCCGATCCTCTGCTGCATCTACACCCTCGGCATCGGTGCCAAGGATCCGCACGCCCATATTGGTGAGGTCCTGCGTCAGCTTAATGGCCGTCTGGCCGCCAAACTGCACCACAGCGCCCCAAGGCTTCTCCAGCTCCACAATGTTCTGCACGTCCTCCGGGGTCAGCGGCTCAAAGTACAGCTTGTCTGCTACGTCAAAGTCCGTGGAAACGGTCTCCGGGTTGTTGTTCACAATGATCGTATAGCAGCCCAGCTTTTTGAGGCTCCATACCGAGTGTACCGAGCAAAAGTCAAACTCAATGCCCTGACCGATGCGGATGGGGCCGGAGCCCAGAACCAGCACCTTCTTGGGCACATCGGTTCCCTCTGCCTCATTCTCATCGTCATAGGTTGAATAGTAATAGGGTGTTGCCGCATCGAACTCTGCGGCGCAGGTATCCACCATCTTAAAGGAAGCGTGGATGTTCAGCTGATCCCGCAGGGCCTTGACCTCAAAATGGCTCTTTCCGCAGAGCTCCCCGATAAAGGCATCGGTAAAGCCATACTCCTTGGCGCTCCGCAAGAGTGCATAGTCAAGCGGCTCAGAGGCGATCCGGCGCTCCATTTTTACAATGTCCAAGAACCGGTCCAGGAACCAGATATCCACCTTGGTCACTGCGTTGATCTCCTCCGAGGTAATGCCCCGGCGCAGAGCCTCTACCATCACAAACAGCCGCTGATCGTCCACCAGCTCCAGACGGCTGCGGATCTCTTCGTCGGAAAGCGCCTTCAGGCTGTCCAGCTGGAGTGAATTCACATGCTGCTCCAGAGAGCGGACTGCCTTCATCAGTGCCCCCTCAAAGCTGTTGTCAATGGCCATGACCTCGCCGGTAGCTTTCATCTGCGTACCCAGCTTCCGGCTGGCGGTAACGAACTTATCAAAGGGCCACTTGGGAATCTTTACAACGCAATAGTCCAGTGCCGGCTCAAAGCAGGCGCAGGTCTTGCCGGTGACGCTGTTCTTGATCTCATCCAGGGTATAGCCCAGTGCGATCTTTGCAGCAACCTTGGCAATGGGATAGCCGGTGGCCTTGGAGGCCAGTGCCGAGGAACGGGATACACGGGGATTGACCTCGATGACCGCATATTCAAAGCTGTCGGGCTTCAGTGCGAACTGGACGTTGCAGCCGCCCTCAATCTTCAGGGCAGAAATGATGTCCAGCGCTGCGGTACGGAGCATCTGATACTCCTTATCCGCCAGTGTCTGAGAAGGCGCAACCACCACGGAGTCGCCAGTGTGGACACCCACGGGGTCGATGTTCTCCATGTTGCAGACGGTGATCACGTTGCCGGCACCGTCCCGGATGACCTCGTACTCGATTTCCTTCCAGCCAGAGATGCAGCGCTCAATGAGCACCTGTCCCACACGGCTCAGACGAATGCCGTTGGTGGCGATCTCGTGGAGGTCCTTCATGGTATAGGCAATGCCGCCGCCGGTGCCGCCCAGGGTATAGGCAGGCCGAACGATCACGGGCAGGCCGATCTCCTTGGCAAAAGCCATGGCATCGTCCACACTCTCCACTACCTTGGAGGTAACGCAGGGCTGTCCAATGGACTCCATGGTATCCTTAAAGCCCTGACGATCCTCAGCCTTCCGGATGGACTCGGCGCTGGTGCCCAGCAGACGCACGCCGTACTTTTCCAGAGTGCCGTCTTCTGCCAGTGCCATGGCCAGATTCAGGCCGGTCTGGCCGCCCAGCGTAGGAAGGATCGAGTCAGGCCGCTCCATCTCGATGATCTGGGTCACGGAGGCAGTGTTCAGCGGCTCAATATATACATGATCGGCAATGTCCTTATCCGTCATGATGGTGGCGGGGTTGGAGTTGACCAGCACCACCTCAATGCCCTCTTCCCGGAGGCTCCGACATGCCTGAGTACCGGCATAGTCAAACTCAGCAGCCTGTCCGATGATAATAGGGCCGGAGCCCAGAACCATTACCTTCTTAATGCTTTCATTCTTCGGCATGTTTCTTCGCCTCCATCTTCTCAATAAACCGATCAAACAGATATCCGGTATCTCTGGGGCCGGGGGATGCCTCCGGGTGGAACTGCACCGTAAAGATCCGGCCATTCTTGTACTTGAGGCCCTCTACCGTTCCATCGTTGACATTCACATGGCTCACCGTTGCCACATCAGGGTTGACGCTCTCTGCCTTTACCACATAGCCATGGTTCTGAGAGGTAATGTATACTCTGCCCTCGTCAATATCCCGCACCGGGTGGTTTGCACCACGATGACCATATTTCAGCTTCTCCGTGGTAGCGCCAGTGGCCAGTGCCATGAGCTGGTGTCCCAGACACACCGCAAACACCACCATATCGGAGGCATAGATCTTCTTGAGTTCTTCAATAATCTGCACATTGTCCGCCGGATCGCCGGGGCCGTTGGAAAGCATCAGACCGTCAAATCCCCCCTCCAAAATCACCTCCGCAGGGGTATGTGCCGGGAACACCGTCACCTCACATCCACGGTTTTGCAGGCTGCGGATCATATTCTCCTTCACGCCCAGATCCAGCAGCGCAACCTTGGGGCCGCTGCCGGGATAGATCTGCATCTGGGAACGAGAGGTCTTCTCCACGGTGCCCTGCACCCGATAGGCACGGATCAACTTCAGCTTTGCCTCCACATCGGGATTCTCTTCCACGGTAATCATGCCGTTCATGGTACCCTGATCCCGCAGGAGCCGGGTAATGGCCCGAGTATCCACCCCGCAGATGCCCGTGATCCGGTTCTGCTTCAAATAATCGTCCAGCGTACCCTCGTTGCGAAAATTGCTTCCACGAGGGCTAAGACGCCGGACGATCATTGCTGCAGCCCAGGGATTTCTGGACTCTTCATCTTCATGATTCACACCATAATTGCCAATGAGGGGATAGGTCATCACTACGCCCTGTCCTGCATAGGAAGGGTCGGTCAGGATCTCCTGATAACCAACCATAGACGTATTGAACACCATCTCACAGATACAATCTGTGGTAGCGCCCATGCTGGTTCCATGGAAGACCATTCCGTTTTCCAAAATCAAAGTTGCTTTCATTTGGACACGCTGCCTTTCTCTTACATTTATCCACTAGCTTGCGAATTCTTCTTTGTATCATACCTGATTCGTACCGAAAAGGCAAGGGTGCATTTTGCACGAATCGGCATAATTCCCGCATATTATTGTTGTACACATTCATTTTTTGCATAAAGTGGGAGACCTGACCAGTATAGCCGGGCCTCCCGCTGTATATTTATTCATTTCGCAGTTTTCTCATCCACCTGCCGCCGCAAAATGGAATAGGGCGGCGCCTGCACAGGGAGCCTCATATGGATCTCCATCTCCGGGTGGGGACAGTAGGTGACCACTTCCCCGTCGGCGTTCCTCATTTCGCCCACCTGAATTTCCATGGGTTCCTGTCCGGGGATCAGCAGCTCCAGCGTATCTCCGGTCCAGATCCGTCCCCGCTGGGTCAGAACTGCATTTCCTTCTTCGTCGCAAGACACCACATAAGCCGCTACATCCCAGTCCCGGATATACCGGGCATCCTCATAAAACTGCCCCTTCTCCGGCTGTCCATAATAGAAGCCCTGATAGTAGTGCCGGTGGGAGATCTTATCCACCTCTGCCCGCCAT
Source organism: uncultured Oscillospiraceae bacterium (assembly GCA_959607825.1). Classification (GTDB taxonomy): domain Bacteria; phylum Bacillota; class Clostridia; order Oscillospirales; family Oscillospiraceae; genus HGM13006. The sequence continues at coordinate 7,500 of CAUHNW010000033.1, forward strand.
ATCGGCTTCAGAGGCTCCCCCGCCATGGCTGCGTCAATGCCATGGCGATAGGCATTGGTGACACATGCCGCATAGTAGGCGGATTTCGCCCGCCCCTCGATCTTGAAGGAGTTGATGCCCGCATCAATGAGCTCCGGAATATGGTCGATCATATTGAGATCCCGGGAGTTCATGATATAGGTGCCGTTGTCGTCCTCTTCAATGGGGAAATACTCGCCGGGACGGCGCTCCTCCATCAGCGTATACTTCCAGCGGCAAGGCTGGGCACAGGCACCGTGGTTGGCATCCCGTCCCGCCAAGTAGTTACTGAGCAGGCACCGGCCGGAAAAGCTCACGCACATGGCCCCGTGGACAAAGGCCTCCAGCTCCAATGCATCAGGGATATTCTCCCGGATCTCCCGGATCTCCGGGAAGGTCAGCTCTCTTGCCAGCACCACCCGGGTGGCCCCCATGTCATACCATGCCTTGGCCGTGTCGGCAGAAACCACCCCCATCTGCGTGCTGATATGACGCTCCACTTTCGGAGCATAACGCTCCGCCGCCTTGAATACGCCCAGATCGCCCAGAATAAAGGCATCTACACCGATGTCCTGACAAAGCTCGAAGAAAGGCGGCATCTGCCGAATCTCTCCGGTACGGGCCAGCACATTGGCCGTCACATAGACCTTAACCCCACGGCTGTGGCAGAATGCCACGGCCTCTTTCAGCTCTTCATCGCTGAAATTTCCGCATTTGGCCCGCATACCATAGGACTTTCCGGCCAGATACACCGCATCAGCCCCATAGCGCACGGCCATTTGCAGCCGTTCCGGGTCTCCTGCCGGAGAAAGCAGCTCGGGTTTATTGGGCATTGACTGTCTCCTCCTCACCGTCTTCGTTGATAATGGTCTGCTGATAATAGGGCGCTTCCCCATCACCATTGTCAGCCGCTGTCTCGCCGCCCTGATCTGCGGCATCCTCTGCGGTATTCTCGGTCGTATCACCGCTGGACTGTCCGTTCAGGAAGTCCTGCTGATCCATATAGGTCTCAAAGAAGGTATGGCCGCCGTTTGCGTTCAGGGCATAGAAATAATAGTCGGTCTCATCCGGGTGAATGGCCGCCATGATACTCGACAGGCCGGGGTTGGCAATGGGTCCGGGCGGCAGGCCCTTATTCTTATAGGTGTTATAGGGGTTTTCCACCGCAAGATCGTTGGCCGTCAGTTCCGTCTTATGCTCTCCAAGCGCATATTCTACCGTGGCATCGATCTGCAACAGCTCATGAACACGGGTGTTGAGACGGTTATAAATGACCGAGGAAATCAGGCTTCTCTCCTGATCGTTGCCCGCCTCTTTCTCAATGAGAGAGGCAACCGTCAGGATCTTCCGCACATCCATCATGGCATTTGTGATCTCTTCCTCCGTAAAGCTGCCCTCATTCTCCATTCTCGTGCGGATAGACTCATTGAGCGTCTCAATATCCGCCTTCATGGCATCAGTGAACTTATTGTCAAAGTTCAGCAGCATTTTATTAATGACCCGCACCGGATCATCGTCCACATAGAAGTCATAGGTGTCCGGGAACAGGAACCCTTCCAGCCGGTTGGATTCCCCATAGTCAACGGACTGCAGGAAGTCAAAGTCAAACTGGTAGTTCGCCGCAGTGTTCCCCAGCTCTTCCAGCGTACAAACATCGTTGTCCGCCAGCATTTCAAAGATCTGGTCGCTGGAATAGCCCTCCGGGAAGGTCAGCGTCACTGTTTTTCTGGTTTCACTGGAAGCCGCCAGACCATTTACCAGTGCATGATAGTCAAACTGCTGGTTCAGCTCAAAGGTGCCTGCACTGAATTTGTCCGCCGCATTGCTGAACTTCCCATAGAGCACGAACAGGAACTTATACTTGACCAATCCGTGATCCTTCAGATTCTGGGCCACATCATCCAGCGTATCATCCTCGGATACGGTAATGGTGATCACGTTATCGGGCTTCGTCAGCGCCAGGATGTCATCTGCCGCAAACCACATGACCACTGCCAGCAGGAGTGACAGTCCCAACACCACCAGCATATAAATAACGGTATGCTTCAGACTTTTTCCTTTTTTTCTGACTGGCTCGTCATCGTAGTCATCGTAATACTCGTCATCGTAATACTCGTCATCGTAATATTCCTGTTCGTCCTCATTTTCCCCAGCATCGCTGTAGGGAAGCTGCTCTTCTTCATAGCTAAGGCCATCGCCGTTGCCAGACGTATTTTTCTTCTTCACGCCTCGCCCTCCATTTCACAATAAATTATGCCATAATCTGTGGCCACCGCATCCATTCTGCGGTCATGAGGCTCTGTAGGGATCTCCGGTAGTAAGAGGCTACAGATTCCAATGGTTTTCCCTGTGAAGTTCACAAGGAATCGGTCATAGTATCCCTTTCCCCGCCCCATGCGCCTGCCCTTCCGGTCGAAGGCCAGCCCGGGAACGAGAATCAAATCAATTTCTTCTACCGGAACCATGGTCGTATCTGCCGCAGGCTCCGGTATGCCGTAGGCCCCCGGGCACAGCTCCGAAAGGGCCCGAATATTCCTTGCCGTCATGGTACCATCGGGATTGCACCGGGGCAGCAAAAGGTTTTTTCCCCTTTTCAGGGTTTCTTCCAGTACCGGCCCCAGATCCACCTCCGGCGGAATTGCCGCATATGCCATGACCGATGCCGCCTGTGAAAACCATTCCGAGGCAAGGATCCAGCGGCACAGTGCACCATCCTCCACCGTGCGAGGCATTTGACGGGCCCGTTTTCGAAATTCCTTCTTACTTTCGCTCATAGACCATATACCGGGCCACGGTATCCGGGTCGTACTCACCGCCGGGCAGAATTCCCGCCAGCGTCAAGCCAAATTCAATGGCCGCACCGGGCGCCCGGCCAGTAATGAGTTTTCCATCCACCAGGGCTTCCTTCTCCGGGTGAACAATGGCCTTGCCCATCTGGGCTTCGCAGCCTGGATAGCATACCGCATGCCGTCCGTCCAGCCACCCGCGCTTTCCGAGGATGGTGGGCGCCGCACAGATGGCCGCCACATAACGATCATGGTTCAGTGCATATTCCACCGCATCCATGGCAGACTTGCTGCCCTCAATGGATGCAACACCCCCAAGTCCGCCGGGAAGTACGATCATTTCCATATCCGACAGCTGCATTTCCTCTACACAGACATCTGCTTCTACCTTGATTCCGTGGGCACCTGCAACGGTTTTTCCACCGATGCCCGCCATCTGCACAGGAAGTCTGGCTCGCCGCAGTACATCACAGGCTGCAATGGCCTCCACTTCTTCGAAGCCCTCGCCCAAAATAATATAGATCATCGCACTACCTCCTTTACGGTTCTGTAAATATCCTCATGAATATCATCAATCGCACGCATCACACCGTCTTGGGTACAGGCAATTCTTGCCCATCCAAAGCGCTCCGCCGCTTCGGATGCCGCCTGACGACACTGACGAAGATAGCCGTCATCCCGTTCATGGATATCGGCGCTTGTCCCCGTCTGTGCTTCCCTGCGGTGCATATTCCGCTCGGTAAGATCTACCGGTACATCCAGATAAATCACCAGATCCGGCTTGGGCAGTTCCATCAATCTGTACTCGTAATCAAACAGCCAGTCAAAGAAGTCCAGTCGGCTCTGCCCTGTGAGCTTACTGCCCTGATGAACGGCATTGGAGGTGGTATAGCGATCCGCCAGCACCAGTCCCCCCTGCTCATAATATTTTCCCCAATCCTGCTTATAGGACGCATAGCGATCCACCGCATAGAAGGTCGAGGCCGCAAAGGCATTGACATCCGTGGGTTTCTCGCCAAAATCTCCCCGCAGGTATTCCCGGATCAGCGCTGATGATTCCGCCTGATATCTGGGAAACTCGATTTTTCTGCAATCAATGTTCTCCCGTTGGAGCCGCTCCAGCAGCGCCGCCGTCTGGGTGGCCTTGCCGGAACCATCGGTTCCCTCCAACACGATCAGCTTTCCCATGGTATCATCCTTTCATCCGCCGAAGGGCCACACGCCAAAGGAATTTTGGAAGACGCATCATGCGCCCGATTCGCTTTGGCTCCTGAAGCAGCCGATAGAGCCATTCCAGATTGCAGCGTATCATCCACTTGGGCGCACGCTTTACATTCCCGGCAAAGCCATCGAGACTGCCGCCAAGGCCAACCATCAGCCCAACATCCAGTTCCTCTCTGTGGTTCCACATAAACTGTTCCTGTTTCGGTGAACCAAGGCAAACCAGCAGTACGTCCGGCTTTTTCTCGTTGATGGCCGCAATCACCGGCCCATCCTCTTTGAAATATCCATCTGCCATGCCGCAGATGGTGAGCTCCGGGTATTTTTCATGGAGCTTGTCCGCTGCGGCTTCCGCAACGCCGGGCTTGCTGCCAAGGAAGTAAAAGCTTCTGTCCGTATGCTCCAGTGTTTTCATCAGATGCTCAATAAAATCAATACCGGCCACTTTTTCCTTGAGGGGAGTCCCCAGCATTTTGGATGCCAGCACCACACCCGCTCCGTCCGGTAAAATCAGATCCGCCTTGCAAATGATCTCCCTCAGCGCATCGTCATGCAGGGTCTCATAGACGATCTCTGCATTGGGCGTCACCGCATAGGCGGCGCCGGGCTTTTCCAGTAGGCGCTGAGCCGCCTGCATGGCTTCTTCCATTGTTATATTATCAAAGGGAACCCCCATGATCTCTATCCGCATTGTTTCAGCTCCTTGTGATGTGCAGAGGTTTTCATGTTATTGTAGCATATTTCCACTGCATTGTCTATTTTTTTCCGTGCCTTTCCCGTATAAAAGCGGCGCAGCCATCCATGCCGCGCCGCTTTTATAATTGTTAGGAAGGCATAGCCCGATGCAGGACTGTTACGGCCCAAAATCCGGTACAGGTCGTAGGTGCAACGGAATGCTTCAATGGCCGCTGGTGCCGCTCTGGCCAGAGAAACCAAAGATGGGTGCACTGCAATGCGTTTTGCAGCACACCCACCTTTCATCTAATTATGATCGGATGTATTTCATTACTTCATGGCTCGGTACAGGAACGCTGCACTTTGTGCCCGTGTGCACATATGATTCGGTGCAAACAAATCCAACTTTACGCCGTTGGTGATGCCATGTTCCACGGCCCACAGCACTGCATCATAATAATATGCGCCCTTCTTTACATCCGCAAAGGGATTGTCCACGTCAGAAGACTGGGGCTTTCCATAATACCGCCACAGGAACGTGACGCTCTGCCCTCTGGTGCAAATGCTGTCAGGTTCAAATGTTGTCTCCGAGGTACCGTTCGTGACACCCTGCTCCACAGCCCACAGCACTGCATCGTAGTAATAGGCCCCCTCTTTTACATCTACAAAGGGATTCACCGGGTTATTCGCCTTGGGCTCTCCCGCTGCACGCCACAGGAACGTGACCATCTGCCCACGGGTGCATCCCCGTGCGGGGCTGAACGTGGTGGTCGAGGTGCCCTCCGTGATGCCCCGCTCCAGTGCCCAGAGAACGCTGTCATAGAACCAGTCGCCCACCTTTACGTCCACAAAGGGCATGTTCGGTTCCGGATCAGGCTCCGGGTCAGGTTCCGGGTCGGGCTTCGGGTCAGGTTCCGGGTCGGGTTCCGCATTTTTCTCCCACAAAGCCTTTATGCTCACATTCTCCCCAGGCATAACGCTGGGAACTGCCTTGTCCCAGCCCTTAAAGGTGTAGCCCTCTCTGGTGGGATTTGGGGGCGCCGTCACCTTGCTGCCGTAGTCCTGCGTGATGGCGCTTATCTTGCTGCCGCCATCGGTGTCAAAGGTGATGGTGTACTGGTTCACCGTCCACTTTGCCGTAATCTTCATATTCTCTGCGGGCATATTGGCGGGGATATCCTGATCCCAGCCTGCAAAGGTATAGCCGGTCTTGGTGGGCGCCGCCGGTGCAGTGATGTCTGTGCCATACTTCTGAGTAATGGCATCGATCTTGCTGCCGCCGTTGGTATCAAAAGAAATGGTATAGCTGTTGGCGCTCCAACGAGCCTTAACCGTGCGGCTTTCCGCCGGCATGGTACTGGGCAGATTCGTCCAGCCCACAAAGGTATAGCCGGTCTTGGTGGGTGCCGCCGGTGCAGTGATGGTGGTACCGTAATCCTGCGTAATGGCAGCTACCTCGGTGCCGCCATCGGTATCAAAGGTAATGGTGTACTGGTTCACCGTCCACTTTGCCGTGATGGTCAGTGTGCCCTCATTCAATGTTTCTGGAATCTCCGTATCCCAGCCGTCAAAGGTGTAGCCCTCCCGCTCCGGGTCTGCCGGTCTCGTTACCGGGTCACCATAGTGGCCGGTAATGCTGTCAATGGCGGTTCCTCCGCCGGTAACAAATACAATGACGCCCTCATTGGCCGTCCACTGGGCTTTCAGCTCCAGACCGTCCGCCGGCATGGTCGATGGAAGCTCCGGCAGCCAGCCTGCAAAGGTATAGCCGGTCTTGGTAGGTGCCGCCGGTGCAGTGATTGCAGTTCCATAGTCCTGCGTAACGGCATTCACCGCAGTGCCGCCGTCGGTGTCAAAGGTAATGGTATACTGGTTGATATCCCACTGTGCATAGAGGGTCACAGCCCCTCCGGCCTCCGTGGTCAGGTTCTCTACCTGTGCCTGATCTTCATAGGCAGTCCCCGCTCCGTCTGCCTGTGTGTTCCAGCCGGTAAAGGTGTAGCCGGTACGGGTGAAGCCGCCTTCTGTCAGCGCCGCAGATGTATCATAGGTCAGCTCCAGTGCATCCATGGTTCCCTCCCCGCCATTGGGATCGAATACCAGCTTGTAGGTAATGGGCTTCCATGTTGCAGTAATTTTCAAGTTCTCAGCCGGCATGGTGGTGGGAACTTCCTTGTTCCAGCCGTCAAAGATATAACCCGTTTTGGTGGGAGCTGCCGGTGCGGTGATGGTGGTGCCGTAGTTCTGCGTAACGGCATTCACCGCAGTGCCGCCGTCCGGATCAAAGGTGATGGTGTACTGGTTGACGTTCCACTTTGCATAGAGCGTTACATTCCCAGATACCTTGTTAGCAGCAAAATCCCATTTCGTGCCCTCTGCAAAGTCAGGTGACGTATACCAGCCCTCCAGCGTATAGCCTTCCCTGGTCACGCCGGTAGGCTCCTCAACAGGGTACTCTTTATTGTTGCCGGGAGTAAAATACTGAAAATCTACCGCACTGCCGCCGTTGCTCTCAAATCTGACAATCCATCTTTTCCGGAAAACCAGAACCTCTGCGTTGTTCTCTGTAGTAGCCACCCGATACACTGGCAGATAGGCAGTTTCTTCAGTATTCTGGTCGCAGCTGAAGATGCGGCTGTAATCCCGATCCTTCTCTGCATTTTTTGCAAACGCAAGTTCGTCTTTCATTACGACGCTATTGTCGTTGTTTCGATAAAGCGCTGTCACACCGACTCTCGCCGTATCTTCCAAACCTTCTCCAATGCCAAAGCAAAAGTTAGGCGATAATTCCCAACTGAAGGAGCGAGTAGGCAGACGGTAGTTGTCCGCCGTATTGCCGATATACATCCCGGTGTTTTCGTCCTTCTCACCGTTCCGCACATTCCCAATAATCTGGATGTTACCGGACAGTTCAACCGGCACACTGGTGTTGTTTTGATAAACACCCCCGCCGAGGGATGCAGTATTGCCGGTAATGCTGCCGCCTGACAGAAGAACATTGGCGCAACCATTTACATACAGACCACCGCCGTTTATAGCCTTATTTCCATAGATGCTGCCGCCGGTCATTTTGATGTCGGATGGTTCGCCTACCCACACTCCGCCGCCACTGCTGGCAGAATTTTCGTAAATGTTGCCAGCGTATAGGGTGAAGGAAGCCTTTTGCGAATTGTTAGAAGCAGATTTTGCATAGACGGCGCCCCCGTAGGTAGCAACCTCTGCTGACACGCTGTTTCCATAAATGCTGCCGCCATACATCGTGAAGCTGCCTTCGTAGACGCACACGCCGCCGCCACCTGCATAGGAGGCGTTGGTAGTGTAGCTATTGTTGGCAATTGCCCCAGCGTACATGGAAAAGGATGAATGCTCATCAGTTTTAGCATATACGTAAACGCCTCTTCCGTCTATTCCCTCCGCATGGGTAATTTTTCCGGAGTCCTGACAATCCGTCAGGCGAAATGTTTTGTTTCTGATATAAATTACATCGGAATAATAGCTGCTTTTCGTTGTTCTTACGATGTCATGACCATTGAGGCACAGCACCACATCGTCTTTCAGCTCCCATCGTTTTTCAAGACTTACGTCTCCCGTCAGATAGTAATTTCCGGATGCGCTGGGCAACGAATTTGCAGCGGTACTATCACTGCCGTTCTGCTCTTCCGCAAGCTGGTCTGTCCATGCGGTAAACTCGATCAGCTCCTCGTCCGTGTGATCCCCCACCTCGTGATGCGCTGCGCCGCAGATGCAGTGCGTATGGGTCGTACTCTCCTGGCTGTCCGCCGCCACCGCCATCGTTGGCAGCAGTGACAGGCACATAGACAGTGCAAGTATGATACTGAAAAATCTGTTTTTCATAGGTACACCTCCACAGATATATTGGTATCCCTATCATAATGCAACTTTGCGCTGAATGCAATAAATCTTGCGCAAATCGACACGAACCTTGCGTGAATAGCACATTTTTAATTGCTTTCTGACGAAAACCGTGGTATCCTGAAAGAAAAAGGCAGGATGGAGACATATCATGAATCAAAACAGCATTTCAGTGATCTCAAATCGCAGACATATTACGCTGCTTCCGGAGGACATTCTCTATATTCAGCTGATCGGCCGCAAATCGGTGATCCATGTCTCTGGTGGCAAGACCTACGAGACCTATACCACCATGGATGAACTGGCACAGGCGCTGGGCTGCAGCTTCATCCGCGCTGACCGTGCCTGTTTGGTGGCGGCAAAAGCCATCCACACCGTTGGGAAAAAGCTGGAACTGATCAACGGCGAGTCACTGGATTTCGCGCACCGCCGCAAGCGTGAGATCAAGGAGCAGCTCCGTAACGGGCGGCGGCAAATTGTCCGAGAACTGTCCGGCAGCAATACCCCTGCCACACGGGAGGAATACCAGCTCTACTACAGCAGCTTTGACCATGTTCCCTTTGCCTTTACGGACATCGAGATGGTGTTCAGCGAAGAACGCTCTGCCGTAGACTGGATTTTTCGCTATGGCAATGAAGCACTTGCTCTGCTGGAAAAGTTACCGCTGGAACAGCTCATCGACCACTCCTTCGGCAATATTTTTCCGAACATGGATACGAAATGGCTGCGTGTTTATGAACGTACTGCGCTATACGGCGAGACACTAGAGATCGTAGACTACAGCCCGGAGATCGACACGAATTTGAAGATCATCTGCTTTCCCACCTTTCCGGGACACTGCGGCTGTATGCTGTTTCGTCTGTCAGCAATACAGTCTGTACTGGCAGGGAAAGAAGCGATATTCCCGGTGGAGGATGGTCATTTGCCACCCGGAAAAGCTCTGCCCGACATATGAGCACGCCGTACCGGCAAACAGCAGGCCAAAAGTTAAGGGGAGCATCTAAGCTGATGCTCCCCTTCCACGGTTCTGTTACGCTTAATCGTCTTCCTCTTCTTTCCACTGTCCAAAAAGCTTTCGCTCGGCTTTTCTGAGTTCTTCTCTGGCCTCTTTTCTGTGCTGCTGCGCCGCCAGCAGCTTTTCTCTGGCTGCATTCTTTCTGGCCTCGTTCTCCTCTCTGACCAGTTCCAGCTTCCGCTCGGTCTGCGCCTTGGCATTTTCCAGCTTGATGTCTGTCTGACTCTTGGCATCCTCCAGCTTGGCCTTTGCCTCCGCCGCCGCATTTTCCTGCACCTGACGCAGTTCCGCCTCCGCTGCCTTCAGTTTGGCCTTTGCAGCCTTCCACTGTTGGGTCAGGCGCTTAGAACGGGCCTGTGCAGTGGGGTAAGCAGACTGGATACGCCGCAGGAAGATGCCTCTGGTTTTCAGCAGTTCACGAACCTTCTGCGATATTTCTTCTGTAGAATCTCCTGCTTGTGCATCGATCTCTCGCTTTACAACATTCATGAGCACATGAGACACCGTATAATCCGCCGCCATAATCACGACAATTACCAGCGCCATGATCTCTACCGCCAATGGCGCCATCCGTCCAAGCCACCGGAGCATGCCGGGCACAATGAGCTTGACAATCACCACGGAGGCTGCTCCAAACAGAAGAAGGTTGCCGATCCAGATACGGCCATGGAGATTCATGGGCTTCTGGGAATAGTCCCACCACCGTGCATGGAATACCTTTTCCATATACCAGCTGGTGAAGTACTCCAGTGCACCACAGACAAACATTCCCGCAAGGAATGTCTCTCCTACCGTCCCCTTTCGCGCCATTACGCCGCCTACAAGGATCGTTACCGCCACTGCACCCCAGCCATAGATAGGGCAGTATGGCCCAACAAGAAAGCCCCGGTTGATAAACCGATGATACTGGATGTATTTCAGCGTCACCTCCATACACCAGCCAGCCACGGAGAAGACAAAGAATATTACCACAAACATTGCAATCAGCAGTAAGAAGTCGCTTCCAGTCATGATTTCCTCCTGTTCTGAATTCCTCGATTTTCGTCATTGTTTTGGACACATTATAGCATTTTCCTGTTTTCACGTCAACGAACTGGTTTTTTTCATTTTTTCAAAAAACTTGACATCCTTCGACGCTTTTCGACGAGTTTTTCAGGAATAATATGTTAATATGCAGCCAGTACTACACGAGCAGGCAGGCAGTCCACAAGTGTGATCCGTCAGGGATCCAACGGAGTGGGGGAGTACCTATGATGTATTACAACGTGCAGGAAACAGCAGCGCGGATTCGGGCTCTGCGAAGGAGCCGCGGTCATTCACAGGAGGACGCAGCTCAGCTCTTAGGCATTGACCGAAGCTTTTTTGGACGGGTAGAGCGCGGTGATAACAGCTGTTCGCTGGATATTTTAGTTCGGATCTCCGAGGTCTACGCAGTCACGCTGGACTACCTGATTTTCGGCATAAATCGAAATGGAATCCGCCCGGAAGCATTAGATCCGGTAATTACTTATCTTTTGGCGCTCAAGCGGCAGTAGCTTTCAAATTTGAAAATAAGCGCTTACATTCAACTGCCAAATGTGATATAATTATGCTATAAATCGGTTGTGACGCTGCTTGTTGCACGGCATTCGCCGCACAATTTCACACAGATATCAAACGACATAAAATATCGTCATGGCCCCTGTCTGATGGCTGCAACATATTTCATGTCGTTTTTTCTGTGCAATAAAGAGTGTTTTTCATGCCAAAAACAAAAGTTCAAAGTATCGTATTCACCGCTCTGATGGTTTTCTGTATGGTGTACTGCATGACCGTCTATACCGTCTCCATGAAGCTGGGTAGTCTATCCTACGCCGTACTTGCAATGGCCCTAAAAGAAATGTGGGTAGAATACTTGATTGTATTTCTATTGATCTTCTTTATTATTGCAAAGCTGGCCATGAAGCTTATGCGGAAAATGATAAACCCAGAGGGATTGCCACCCATTGTTCCCATTCTGACGATTCAGTGTTTGACCGTGTGCTTGATCGTTCCCTGCATTACACTGTTTGCCACCTTTTATCACGGTGGATTACATTCCGGGTGGCTGCCCCAATGGATTCAGTTGGCCGCGCTGTGCTTCCCCGCCGCCCTGTGCCTTCAGATATTCTTTGTTGGGCCGCTTGTCCGGCTGGTGTTCCGGTCATTGTTCCGCAGCTGATGCCCAATACCGTTCGTTCTGCTGTAATCATGTTGTCATTGCGTGCGTTCCGGCCCACAAAATGGGGGTGGACAAGCATAGCAAAATGCCTCCGTATGCGATTTGTCATACGGAGGCATTCTCACTATGTTATTCTTTTTTCTGCTTGACTTCTTCCATATACTTTTTCCCATCCTTCAGGAAGCTCAAAGCAATCATCACGATCACCGCTCCTACCGGGAACGCCGCCACAATGCTCACAGACTGGAGATTGCTCATGGAGCTCTCCGCGAACAGCAACGCCATGGGCAGTAAAATCAGCAAAATGCACCACATCAGCTGAATCAGCTTATGGGGCTGCTCATCTTCGCCCAGCCGATGATAGCTGTAGCAGGATGCAGTCAAGGCAATCGAATCAAAGGAAGTAGCATAGAATGCAATCATGCAAATCAGCACCAATACCATAATAAACTTGGAAAGCGGCAGGGTGTTGATAATGGAAACGATCATATCGTACAGGTCCCCGTCCGCCAGATACTGTGCAATAAAGTCTGCACGCCCAGTTATCTGCTGTCCCATAGAGTAATTTCCTAGGACAATAAAGCTAATCAACGTAGAACCAACGCCGAAAATATATCCGCCCAAGATCGTCTGCCGAACCGTGCGTCCCCGAGAAATGCTTCCAATGAAGAACGGCGCAGCAACGCACCAGACCATCCAATACGCCCAGTAGTAAATGGTCCAATTCTGGGGAAAGCTGGAGGTGCGCAGGGGATCCGTAAAGGTGGAAAGACCTACAAAGTTCTGAATCATAGTCCCCAGTGAAGAGAAGCCTGTTTCGATGATGTACCGAGTCTCTCCGCCAAACAGCAATACAAAAGCAATCAAGCCAAAGAACAGATAAATACAAGCATTGGCAAGAAAGCTGATCCCCTTAAACCCATGAAGAAGCGAATAGGTATAAATCACACAAGTGATAATCAGGATCACAATGTTAATTGCAGTTCGGCTGACTTCAACATGGAATAGAGAACGAATAATGGCCGCCATCAGCGGTGTTGCTACACTAAAGGTCGTAGCCGTTCCAGCCAGCAGTGCAAAGACAGCCAGAAGATCGATCACCCGGCCGGCCCATCCGTCCGTATGCTTTCCAAGAAGCGGCCGGCATGCCTCGGAATACTTCTGACGGCTTCGTTTCCGCACATGCAGCATAAAGCCAAAGGATACCGCCAGCACCAGATAAAATCCCCATGGAATAAAGCTCCAATGGAACAACGGGAATACACCGGCCCACTCCTGAATGCTGCCCATTTCCGCCAGATGCGGGTCTGTTGCATAGAGTACCCACTCAGAGAAAGAGTAGAACAGGATGTCAGCCGCCAGGCCGCAGGTAAACATCATAGAACCCCATGCAAAAAATGAATACTTTGGTTTTTCATTGGGCGCGCCCAGTACAATATTGCCGTACTTTGAGCAGGCAATAAAAATAGAGAGCAAAAAAATCCCCAAGCCGATCACCAGATAGTAAGTGCCAAAGGTATCACCGAAGAAAAAGCGGATCTGACTCAATACCGCATTGGATTGCTCCGGCATAAAGAAAAACAAAATGCACAGCGCAATAATAATCGCCAAGGGAAGCAGTGTGATCAACCAATCTATTTTTCCCTTTTCTCTACTTAATTTCATTCATTTTCCCTCCGAACATTCCGAAAGACAGTATGTCAAAGTGCCAGTACATACCGTCTCGATTCTGCATGGCTGCTGCCAGCGCAGCCAGATTGCTTCATGAAAATTCATAATTCAAATTCTCTTCTCACACTCCCGTTACCTTCCAGTTGCATTTGTCAGTGGTCCTTATGCATCATGGCATCTAACAGATTATCTTATATGATACTTCATCTGTACAACAATATCAAGCATAGTTTCATTTCGCACGGCCCATTTGTAGGTTCTATACAAAACCGGCACTGCATATTCATATAGAATTCCAACAAGTAAGAATGCAATGGTTTCCCCAGTATGCGGACCTCCCGTAATTTCAGAAGTCGTGTCGAGAGTAACCCCTCGACACGACTTGGTACTTATTCTTTTTTGCTACCCCAACTATTGACGTAGACCCACAAAAAACCATCCTGCCAAAATGGCAGGATGGTAAATGGCAGGGGCGCAAGGGATCGAACCCTGGACCTACGGTTTTGGAGACCGCCGCTCTACCAGCTGAGCTACACCCCTATATAAAATTCAAAATAACTGGTGGGCCCTCAGGGACTCGAACCCTGGACCGACCGGTTATGAGCCGGTTGCTCTAACCAACTGAGCTAAAGGCCCATTTTTCAATCTAGTAGTAATGCCGCCACCTATGTGACGGCATTACCGCTTGATTGGCTCCCCAAGTTGGACTCGAACCAACGACCCTGCGATTAACAGTCGCATGCTCTACCGACTGAGCTATTGAGGAATATAAGTGTTGGCATTACCTATCTTCACATGCAGTCGCCCACATACTATTGTCGGCACACA
>CAUHNW010000034.1:0-19381 GCA_959607825.1 uncultured Oscillospiraceae bacterium
CTACATAAACCCACGGAACAGATATAATTATCTGCTCCTTACGGGCGCACTGAAGCTGGACAGGTTGGAAATAACGGTGATGGGGTCCGAGGCGAAGGCGCTGACGGACAGCCCCAGCGTAAGTAGAGTGAGAATGGAAAAACGTTTGTAGATGCGCTGAATTTTAGAGTGGTTCATTTGGGTTCCTCCTTGAAAATCTGTGCCTCCAGTTCGTCACTGGACAGCAGTTCATAGGTTGTGTTTTCTTTGGCGGCGGGCGATTGTTCTTGCTTAATTTCCTGCATAGCGGTAAGATACACCGATGCAGTGTCCCCATGTACCGTGCCATGGAGATAGGGTTCACCGCTGCCGTCTGTGGACAGTTTTACATTGGGATGCCGTAGAATATTGTACTTCTTATCCATCACCGGGCGTTCGCCCCGGAGAAACAGCAGTGCATACTGGTTATCCAGCATCCGCACCTCATCCGGGGTCAGCAGCTCCCGGCCAGTCTGCTGATAGTTGGTGGAATAGCTTCCGCTGCGTCCTTTCGTCTTGCCGTGGGAGCTGGCTTCAATGGTTTCCTTGCCCAGCAATTCGGACACATATTTGTGCGTTTGCTGCTCGTTCCCGCCGAGGAAAAGGAAACTGTCGCAGTTGCCCACCACGCTCTCCCATTGCTTCTCAAACAGGCTTTTCAGCTGCGCCAGATTTTGCAGAATGATAGAGGCAGAAACCTCTCTGGAGCGCATAACGGACAGGATCTTCTCAAAATCGTCCGGCAAGCTGACGTTGGCAAATTCATCCATCAAAAAGTGAACATGAACCGGTAACGCACCATTGTACTTCCGGTCAGCTAGGGAGAAAAGCTGCTGGAATAGCTGGGTATAGAGCATACTGACGATGAAATTAAACGACGAATCATTATCTGGAATCTGTGCAAACAGCGCCACCTTTTTCTCCCCTAAACTGGGCAAATCCAGCTCATCGGTCATGGTCAGGGATGCAAGGCTTTGAAGGTTAAACTTCTCCAGCCGTGCCATTAACGTGATCTGAATGGATTTCAGCGTTTTGGCTGCGCCGGAGCGGTAGTTCAGATAGTACTTCACGGCAATATGCCCCGGCTCTCTGGCTGAAAGCTGCTGAAACAGGATGTCCAACGGGCTTTGGTAGCTCTCGTTGTCCTCCTTTACGTCCCCGGCTGCCAGCAGCTCCATAACCATGGCGAAGTTCTGTTCCTGTGGCGGGGCCTCATGGACAAGGTAGAGCACCAGCGCCATTAACAGCATCTGCGCGGCGGTGTCCCAGAAGGGATCGCTGGTACTGCTGCCCTTTGGCGTGGTGGCTTTGAACAGGTTCGTCACCAGCCGCTGGGCATCGTTGTCGTTCTCGATGTACTGAAAGGGGTTGTAGCAGTGGCTCTTTTCCATGTGAATGAGATCCAGCACCCGTACCTCATAGCCCATGGCTTGCAGCAGATTCCCGGTGTCTCTGGTCAGCTCACCTTTTGGATCAAGGACTACATAAGATGTATTGGTTTGCAGCAAATTGGGCTTACAGTAAAACCGGGTCTTACCGGCACCGGAGCCGCCCACCACCAGCACATTGAGATTGCGCCGGTGGCGATGGCTGTCCAGACCCAGCCGCACCTTCTGGGTCAGCAGGATATTCTGGCTGTATTGCCGTTCCCGGTAGCGGCGGCAAATGCTTTGTGGATTTCCCCACTTTGCGCTGCCGTGTTCCTCCCCGTTGCGGGTGTTCTTCCGGGAGGACAGGGCAATTCCCACCGCAAGACTGTAGACAGCAAGGCAAATGACAACTGTCCGTAGGGAGTTGGGAACAATGGTAATCTCAAAGGGATGTACCATCGCCTGTTGCAGCGCTGCCACGATTCCTGCTAACCCCTGTCCCATGTACGGTGCCAAATGCAGTCCCAGCCACCCAACTGGCGGGATGCCCAGCAAAATGAGCCACAAGCGGCCCGTGGCGTTGGGCTTCATCGTGCCTCCTGTTCCTGACGGCTGGTGCGGGCAATCAGGTCAGTCCGGGCTTTCTCTGTTCGATCCAGCAGGGTTCCAAGACCAGTGCGGATCGTCTCCAGGTGCTTTTTCAGCTCCCGGTTGTTGCAGCCCCGGAGAATCATCCCCACATCCTGAAAGCTGTAATTCTCCGGCTGGATTCCATAGTGGGCGCAGAAGCCATAGGAAACACTTCTGGCATAAAGAGCATGAAGCGGCTCCGTAGGAACATAATCCCGCTGAAATTTGCTGAGTTCTCCATGGGCCAGCGCCAGAGACAGGGTGGCGATTGCTGCTTCCATGGACATTCCTCTGCCAATCTGCACCTTCGGCCCATCCGGCACGAACACGGCCCCGCCGCTGCGCTGAATTACCTCCACCGGGCACACCGGGTGCATGAGCATGGCATGGAGCGCCTGCCGGAGGTCTGCCTGTTCCGGCTTCAATACGGCATCGGTCTGGGTGATGTCATAGACCTGCTGAACGGCAAATTTGGTGGCGGTGGAACCATTTACCCGCTGGTAGGTTCCATCGGGGATCAGAATGGAGATGGGCTGCTGCCCGGACTGCACCGTTACTCCATCTGTCTGCCAATCCGCAAGGGTGCGGTAACGGGTTGCTGCGGGGTACTGCACCGCCATAAGAATGGCGTTGTTGACACTGAGCTGCGGGAACCGCCCCTGCATTTGCAGATAGCGTGGCAATGTCTCCGGCTCCATGGGAATCCGGTCTAAAAACTGCTGTACCGTTTCATATAAGTTCTGGCGCTGTTCATCTGTATGATAATTCTTTTCTGCATAAGGTTCTGCCATTGGTTATCGTTCCTCCTTGATGATCGTTTTTTCAATATGAAGCGCTGTCGATACTTCCGCTGCGCCGTCCTTCTGGGACTGGCGTATGTTCTGGAGTGCTGCCCGGACAGAGGGCCGGGATTCAGTAGCCGTATTGCTGGGCATAGAGCCATGCCCGGACGGAGCGGAGCTTTCCGTCTGGGCCATAGTAGGGTTTTGCTGCTCTTTCTCCGGCGGCGTTAGTATCTGATCCAGTATTGCAGCGCTGTCCGTAATCTCCTTGTCGATGGGTTCTGCCTCTGCCTGCACCGTCTGAGAGACGGTTCCCAGTCCCAGACGCTCCACAATCCGGCTGAGCTTGGCAGCATCCTCCGCCCGCACTAAAATGTCTGTTATGGCGCTGGGGGCCTTGTCTTTCAGCGCGCAGTAGAGAACGCCATAGCGCTTTGCCTCCTGTGCAAATTCTTTGAGCCGATCCGGCGGGATAGAGAATACCGTCAGTTCCTTACCAGATTTCAGCAGCGCCCGCAATGTGGTGTGGCCTCTGGTTTTCTGCTCGGCACGGTTCAGGGCCATCAACATTGCGGCTAGATACTCTGCGCCCTTTCCAGCTAGTTTGAGGGTGTATTCCATCCCTTCGATGGAGTACCGGACGATCTGTTCAGCGGCCTGTCCGCTGGTATCCATGGGGTTGCACCTCCTTGTCCTGTTGCGTGGTTTGGATTTTTTCCAAGGTTTCGGTCATGTGAACTGACCGGGTTTGAATCTGCTTACATAGCCTCACCTCCCTTCGCAGCGGCTTCATTTCATCCGTAATCCGGTCAATTTCAAGCTGAATTGCAGCAGCCTTCTCCGGCTCTGTTTCCCGGTGGCACTGGGTATAGAGCCGATTCCGCTGCCGGGTCAGCGCTTTGATTTCTCCCTCTCGACGCTCCAAAAACGCAGAAAGCTGCACATCCGTATCCAGGTGATAGGTGTGCAGCAGTCTGATTTCCTGTGTGTAGTTGTCTAAGTGGCGGAGATCCTCCCGGAGTAGAAAGTGCATCTTCCGGGGAGATTGTGGGTACTTTGGAAATACGCCCAGCCGGTAGCAGTAGTACAGATACAGCCGCCGAAGGTGGGGCTTTTTGCACTTTGGGAGAGTGCCACGGAGTCGATAGTGCTTCCGTGGAACAGTAGTGACTGTCTGTTTCTTTGCTGGTGGGGATCGTCCCAGACGCTTGCGAATCTCCGGCATGGAATACTGTTCGCCCAGATTCCGTTTCAGCCGGAAGAACCGTTCCTTGCCCGGTGGACGAACGGATAAGTCCTGCCCGGTCTTGTATGCATATCCCATGGCTTTCAGGGCATGAAAAAATTGCTGCTCCGTTTGGGAAACAGCAATGGCATGGTCAATATCTGATTGAATGAGGCTGCGCCATGTGGGTGCGCCGCGCTTCTCTGCGGCAATCTCTCCATGATGGCGAGTGGCTCCCTGCTGGGGATGCTCAATGACGGAGAGTCCGTATTCCCGGCATAGCCGGTCTGATGCATCCCGCATCCGGTGCAGAAAGGCTGCATCCGAGTGAAAGCGCTTGCCATCCCCAAAGGATACGGAGTTCAGCACAAAATGGTTGTGCAGATGCCCACGATCCAGGTGGGTGGCAACCACCACCTGAAAACGATCTCCCCAGAGCTCATTTGCAAGCTGCACACCAATTTGATGGGCCTGAGCTGGTGTCACCTCCCCAGGCGCAAAAGACTGGTAGGCGTGATATGCAACGCGCCCGCCAGTCTTTCCAAAGTGCTTTTTGACGGCATTCATCTCTGCTGCCGCAGTGTCCGGGAAACAGTTCAGCCCGGATACATAGGTTTTTGCGCCCGTTTTCTGTTCGTTGACGATGTACTTGAGGACGCTGGCAAGATGGCCCTTGGTGGGCCAGATTTTTGTGGTGGCCATAACGCTAATTTTTGTTTTTATTCACAGCTGTATCCTATTGAAGTTAGATACTGGCGCAGATTTTCTGCATCATTTTGGGATGTACTTTGCGAAAAAGAGATACCCTCAAAGCAGTGTTTCGGGACACAGACCTCTATATATTCCTTGCCGCCTTCTGTTCCTCTATTGAAGACGAATTTTGCTTTCTGTTCTTCCGTAAGGTTATCTTGATCGGGAAGAAAAATAACAAGCCGTTTTTCATCTTCTCTCCAAAATCTGCCCATTTTTGCAGGATATTGTAGTTCACGTAGCAGTTCATCAATTAAATTCCTACAGTATTTTTGCGATGTTTCGTCATTGCTTTCTCGCAAAATGGAAATAACTCTTTCAATGGCCTGCTTAAGCATTTTAATCGTCTCGCGGCCATACATTACCTTTTGAATGCTGATCTCATCAAGTGGCCGCATTTGCACCCTGAGTTCCTCACGCAGTTCGGCAGGATAAAATCCGATACACCCTTGCAAATTATCGCCACTCGCGTAGTGTTCAAACATGTAGTCATTCTCTTTTTGATTTGAAAAACAAATTACATACGGAACATATTTCTCCCTTGCATAAACGTCCGCACCAGTTGTTTTATCCTTCTTTTGAAACACCAGACATTTGGTTGTAGGCTCTGCATCACAAAGAAGTTCATACTCTTTCTGAGATATATTTCCCTCTTCTAAAAGTTCTATCAGTGCAAGATCATAGCAAACTAATGTAGCTTTTCCTTCGTACTTATCCTTAAAGTCTTCAACTCTAGTGAGTCGGAGTACAATTCCATTTTCTCGAAGAATTTTCTTTATAGTATCCCCTTTTGCATAGTGATATACTGTAGCATCCGATACCTTATTCTGCTGATCCATCCAGACTAAAAATTCAAATACACTATACGGATCCATATTCGCTTTCCTTTCCATTTTGTATTACATTCCAAAATCTAACACACTCTGTTTGAATAGTCAAGGTGTAACTACTTCCAATCCAAAAGGGGATTCATAACTATTCTACTTTACCGGATTGATATATACTTCGTGCAGGTCTTTTATAGCACATTCTATTTTCTTCACGTCCTCATCGTATTTTTCTGCATCAATCACCCCTAACGCATGGGCTTTCCGTGCAATCTGATTCAGATTATTTCCACAATAATAGAGCTGCCGCATCATCGGATAGAAGTCCGGTGGCGGCAGCTCTTTCGGCTGAAATCCACAAATAAGCTGGCGCAAAAATGCGGCCCGCGAAAGGCCGCATTTTGCTGCTTGGGTACTGAGCTTTTCCAGCTCATCATTGCTGAGCCATATTTGAATCAGGTTATTTCTTTTTCGCATGCTGCCTCCTTTTGTCGGGGGTTCAGGGGTTTCACCTGACAAGTGCCTTTGTGGTATTACAAAGGCGATGCTTGCTATAGCGTTTGACATGGTACACCTCCGCCACGTTACGCATAATCTTCAGGCTGCTCCGCTGCCTTTCCTGCAGATGCAAACCGCTGATCCAACTGCTCCACGCTCCAGTTTGGACGAAACTGCCCCAGGGGACCGGGGCCAAACTGTGCGCTTGCCCGCTGATCCATGGCAAGCAGCCGTGCCCAAAGCTGGGGGTGAAACTGTCGGAGTTTCCGCAGTTCTCCAATGCGCTGGAACGTGCAGCACCAGCAGGATGCCCGTTGGTAGATCCGATACAGGCCGCCGAAATCAAAGCCACGGGCATAGCAGTATTCCAACGCCTGGGCTTCCGTGACGCCCCATTCCACCAGCGGATACTGCTCATTCTTGCAGCGCTTGGCTTCATCGGCGGCAATCCCCACATAGTGTAGTGCGTGATACTCCCCCTTGAGCCGATTCACTTCCTTGGTAATCAGGTGCGTTTTAAGCTGCCCGGTACACCACCTGACCCGGATACCGGGCCAGCCATTGCCATAGGGCGGAACGCCCAGTTTCTTGCGGCGTTCCAAAGCACTGGCCCTCGTCTTTGGTTCATCAAACATGAGATATTCAAAGCTCTGTGGATGGCGCAACACAGTGATGTGGATGCCCCGTTCCTGATACAGCAGCGCATCCACCTTGGAAAGATGGTCATACATTTCTGGGAACTCCATGCCGGTGTCGGCATACAGTACGGCATCAATGGGCATTCCGCGCTCCAGCATCATGAGCAGCATGGCGGTGCTATCCTTACCGCCGGACAGACTGACAGCATGGTAATCTTTTGTCTTGTTCATTTTAACCTCCTATGATTAGGTAAAAGTCATTAGTTATGGGTGTTCTCTACCTCACGCAGCTGCACTCTGGCACCTCCGCTTCCACTTCATTGTCATCCAGCACAGCATCATCCTTTTCATCCATATTGAGCAGGCTATTTAGCTCTTGCAGCCGCGCCGCCTTTTCTCTCAGCTCCTGCTCCTTGGGGAACTCCTTTTCCACCTCCCGTTTTGCCGTCCGCATCTCCTCCTGCGTGGTTTCCAGCTGCCGTTTGGCATTGGTCAAGCGGCCCTCTAAACCGTCCAGCAGATTATCAATGCGCTGGAGATTGCCCAGTGCATCATTGCCCAGAGATACTGGATAGCTGAGCTGCCGGTGGAGGATGATCTGGAACTCCTTCTGAAACGAATCGAACATAAGGCCCATAGAAAAACCACGGTAGCTGCGCAACGGGGCTTCTTCTACCGCGGTTTTCCGCTCGCAGGCTGCCAGAATAGCAATGCCTGCGGGCTTTTTCTCTGTATAAGTAACACCGTCAATCTCCATAGGGCTGAGTGTTCCCGGCTCCGTTGTAGCTGTTGCCTTCACTTGCTGGAGGTCGTCGGTCAGACTCTGAATTTTCTGCTCCAGCCGTTGAATCTCTGCTGGAAAGTAGCGGTGCAGCTTGTTTTCCAGATTGTATTTCTGACTGAGGAAACTGCTTCTCAGCAGCGTCAGCCGGGACACTGCCACATCCAAATCCATCTTTTCCTTTATAAGCGGATTGCCTGTGGTCAGTGCCTTAATCTCCGCATAGCTCATGGTCATTTCGTCTGCCTCCTCCATAGTGCGGGAGGGCACTTTGGAGACCATGATCTGTGAAATAAAACGTTGCTTCGTTTCAATAATTTGCCAATTATAGGAATCGAACGTTTCTTTGGTTACATAACGATAGATGTCCACCTGGTCGTTTAGATTGCCCTGCCGGATGATTCTTCCGCTGCGCTGCTCCAAATCAGAGGGCCGCCAGGGACAGTCCAGGTCATGATTTGCCGCCAGTCTTGTTTGCACATTGGTTCCGGTTCCCATCTTGGAGGTACTTCCAATCAGCACCCGGACTTGCCCGGAGCGCACCTCTTGGAACAGCTTCTTCTTTTTCACATCTGTTGGTGCTTCATGGATAAAGGCTATTTCCTCTTTTGGAATGCCCATTCCAGTGAGCTTAGAACGGAGATCGTCATAGACATTAAAGCTGCCATCGAAATGTGGGGTACTCAGGTCACAGAACACAATCTGGGTCCCCCGCTGGTCTGCGGTTTTCTCCCAAATCTCATAGACATTCTTGGCACAGGCTGCTGTTTTGCTGTGTTCATCATCCGACAGCATGGGGTTCATGAGCCTCTGATCCAGCGCCAGCTTGCGTCCATCGCTGGTGATCTTGAGCATATTATCCTCGGCAGCATCCACCATCTTATTCCGCACCTTATCTGCGCGGGCGGATAGTTCCTTGACCATAGCCCTTTGCAGCTCCGATGGCTCCAGCTGCTCCACATGGTAATTGGCTTTGGGCACCGGCAGTTTCAGCATCTCTGCGGTCTGGATGTCCGCCACCAGCCGGAACATATAGATCAGCTCCGGCAGATTGTAGAATCGTGCGAATCTGGTCTTAGTGCGGTAGCCGGTACCCTCCGGAGAAAGCTCCATGGCAGTTACCGTCTCACCAAAGTTCGCTGCCCAGGCGTCAAAGTGCTGGAAGCCATGATACTCCAGCGTCTTAGACTGCAAATACCGCTGCATGGTGTACAGCTCCACCATACTGTTGGAAATGGGCGTTCCGGTGGCAAACACAATGCCGTGTCCATCTGTCAGCTCGTCGAGATACTGACATTTGAGATACATATCGCTGGCTTTCTGGGATTCCGTCTGGGAAATCCCCGCCACGTTTTGCATCTTGCTTACTGCGGCGAGATTTTTGTATAAGTGTGCCTCGTCTACTAGCAGCCGATCCACACCCAATTCTTCAAAGGTAATGACGTCATCCTTCCTACTTTGGTCATTGAGCTTCTTTAGCTTGGCCTCGATGCTCTTTCGGCTGCGCTCCATCTGCTTGATGGTGAACCGATCCCCACCGGCCTGTTTCGCCTCGGAGATGCCCTGTACTATGTCCTCAATTTGTTGTTCCAAGAGCATGGTTTGCCGCTCCTTGGACAGAGGAATTTTCTCAAACTGGCTGTGCCCGATAATCACCGCATCATAATCCCCGGTGGAAATCCGGCTGCAAAAAGTCTTGCGTCTTGCCGGAGTGAAGTCCTTCTCAGTGGCCACCAGAATATTGGCGGCGGGATAGAGCTGAAGATATTCGCTGGCCCATTGTCCTATCAAGTGATTTGGTACCACCACCATGGATTTATGGCAGAGCCCCAGCCGCTTACTCTCCTGGGCAATGGCAACCAGCTCGAAGGTCTTGCCGGCCCCTATGCAGTGAGCCAGCAGAGTGTTCCCTCCATAGAGCGCCCGCGCAATGGCATTCTTTTGATGGGGACGCAGCGTAATTTCCGGATTCATCCCCGGAAAGATCAGGTGAGAGCCGTCATATTCTCTGGGACGCAGATTGTTAAACCGCTCATTGTAGAGCGTTGTCAGCCGTTCCCGGCGGTCCGGGTCCTTCCAAATCCAGTCCTGGAATGCCTGCTTGATCTCCGCCTGTTTTCCCTGGGCAATGGCAGTTTCCTTCTTGTTGAGCACTGCCTTCCGCTTGCCGTCTACCTCCACATAGTCAAAAACCTTGACCTCCCGGAGATTCAGGCAGTCCTCCAGAATGTGATACCCGCTGACACGCTGGGTGCCATAGGTGGATGATGCGTAAATGCTGCCGCTGTCCACGGATCGGCCTTCAATCTGCCATGCACCAGTGTAGGGGGAATAGTGTACCTTGATCCGCGACCTTATGTACCACGGTGGCTGCAACAGTTCCCACACAAACTGCTGTACGTCTGATTCCGGTATCCAGGTACTGCCCAGCCGCACGGAAATCTCTGCTGGGCTTAAATCTTCCGGCTGCACCTGCTCCAGCGCTGTTACATTGGGCTGGTAGATGGGCTGCTGCTCCGCTGCGGCCTTGGCTTCCCACAGCTTCTCCCGGACGTTGCCGGAGAGGTATTCTTCCGCCAAAACAAATGTGGGAGCCTCCAGATTGCCGTCTGGGAGCCGGTAAATCTGTCCGGACAGTTCCTGTTCCAATGTCTCCGCATCCTTTCCGGTAAGCTGGGCGAGATAGTCCATGTCTATAACGGCAAGGTCGTTAAGGCATATGGTCAGCGCCTCCTGCGCGGTTTCCACATGGGTAACAGCCGCTTTGGGACGAATGGTGCGCTTGGTGAAAATATCTGCCTTGTGCTCCAGCTGCCCTTCCTCGTCCAGAATTTCCAGAGAGCACAGGAGGTAGTAACTGTCATCATCGGAAAATGCTCTCCGGTTCTGCTGGCTGTTAATCAGCCCAAAGTCCTGCTGAAAGGCATCATAGAGTTGGTTCAGCTCCGCCTGTTTTGCCTCAATTTCCGGTTCTGGACGGTCTTCTGTCTCCAGCGTAATCAGGCTGCGGACACAATTCCGAAGTCCAATCAGGCCCCGAACTCGCTGTGCGGCGGTTTCACTGAGCTGCGCCGGGTGCATTCTGCTATTCTCCCGGTAGTAAACCGTTCCGTCTACAACAGTGAAGCTATAATTCTTCACATTGGGATCAGCGGGGATGGAATCCTCCTGCTCGTCCTGTGCTTCATCCATAGCTACCTCCACATAGGTTCCGCAGATATGCTGCACGGCCTCATGGAGCTGCTGGGACAGCACGGCACCGGGAATGGGCCGAACCGTGCATTCCTCCCTTCCGTACTGGGTACTCTCGGTGGAGAGTTCTCCCAGCACCATTTCCGGACGCTGCACAAAATAGCGGTTCAGCGTGATACCGTCCTCGGTCTTGTCCAAATGCACCCACTCCGGTTCCATGGCAACCATGCGCTGGCGTTTTTGCAGGAACAGAATGTCCGATACTACACTGGTTCCTGCATTGGCGAGAAACGCGTTGTTCGGAAGGCGAATGGCCCCCAGCAACTCCGCCCGCTGGGCCAGGTACTTCCGCACCTCGGTGCTCTTGCTGTCCATGGTGTATCGGCTGGTAACAAAGGCCACCACGCCGCCGGGACGCACCTGATCCAGTGCCTTGGCAAAGAAATAATTGTGGATGCGGAAGCACAGAGAATTGTAGCTTTTATCGTCCACCAGATAGTTGCCGAAGGGCACGTTCCCAACGGCAAGGTCGTAGAAATTCCTACGTTCTGTGGTTTTAAAGCCCGCCACGGTAATGTCTGCATTGGGATAGAGCTGCTTTGCAATTCGCCCGGAAATGCTGTCCAGCTCTACGCCGTACAGCCGGGAACCGGACATATCCTCCGGCAGCATCCCGAAGAAGTTGCCCACACCGCAGGCTGGCTCCAGAATATTGCCGGTGGTAAAGCCCATGCGCCCGATGGCCTCATAGATACCCCGAATCACTGTAGGGCTGGTGTAATGAGCGTTGAGCACGGATTCCCGTGCTGCTTTATATTCGTCCTCCTCCAGCAGCGCTTTGAGCTGTGCATATTCGCTGCTCCAAGCGGCATTTTCGGGATCAAAGGCTTGGGGCATTCCACCCCAGCCCACATAGCGGGATAGGATTTCCTGCTCCTCCGGGGTCGCATGTCGTCCTTCTGCCTCCAGAGATTTCAGCAGCCGAATTGCCGCCAGGTTATTTGTGAATTTCTGACGGATGCTGCCGCAGCCCAGGTTGTCATTGGTAATGCGGAAGTTAGTTGCAGGAGTAGATGAAATAACAGGAGGTTCAGCGGCGGCTATTTCCTTTTGCGAATTGACCGGCTCCGGATTCCCGGCTTCAAATGCAAAGAGATTCTGTCTTGTCTCCTGTGAAAGCTCTGCTGCCAGCTCCGCCTGTTGCAGCATTTCGTCTATGCGGCTTGGCTCCTCCGGCGTTTCCTCGCTGTCCTCCAAATGATCGGATACATACTGCATCTGTTCCTCTGGGGTCAGGTAGGTGCCCTCACGCATCATCAGCCGAATACGCTGTTCCATGGACTTCCATGATAGCTTGGCTTTTGTATGACGTTCATAGGACTCAATGGACAGCCCAGTGGATGGCGCATAGCTTACAAACCCACCACTGCCATCCAGGAAGGAGTAGCTGTGCCCGGAATAGCCGTATTCTTTTTTCAGAAACGTAACCGCATCCGCTGTACTCGGTTGTCCCTGATAAAAGCTGAAAATCCGTCCACGGCTCCCGGCGGTGACGCTGCCCAGGCGGAGAATCTGGTCAATTTCAGCCTGTGGGAGCACAAAAGAGCCGGATTGCTCCGGCTCCTGGGTGTCTCCAAAGATATTCAGCTGATAATCAGCGTCTGGTAGATTGTCTCCTCGACGCTGTGCTTCTGATTGTTCATTCGGCCTGTCCACTCCATGGGGTTCTCCTGCTTCAGCCGCTCCGGCAGAGGCATTTTCTTCATGGCCTGCTCCAGCATTTCCTCCGCCTGCTTCTGAACCTCCATCAGGTGCTGGTTCAGTGTTCCGCTGGTCAGCAGGGTCAGGTACAGGCTGCGCTGGTGCTCGATCAGGTACCGCTCCCGCATCAGGGCGTATTTCCCGGTTACGGGTATCTCCTGCGGCGGCGTCAGGTCCGGAAGGTTCCAGCCGTTCTCGGTGAGATAAGTCATCATCATGATTTTGTCCTCCTTCATGTGAATTCGTTTTCGTTGTGGGTTCATCATACACGGTTTTCGGTTCTTCTGCAAAAAATGTGGGCTGGCCCAAATGCTCTGCCCGCACGGTTGCTGCTACCTCGGTAAGAATCTCTCTGGAGGCCATGTTCACCATGTCCCCCAAGAGGTGGATGTTTTGCGGGATTTGAAATTGTTCCAGCGCATCGAAGTCCTGTGGATAAAAGATTGCATAGTCCCTCAGGTTCATCCGGCAGAGCAGCAGATAGGCTACGCTGTTTTCTACCAGTCGTTCCAATGCGTCCTGCGTCACCGGCACCTGCGCTTTCTGCACTTCCTCCCAGCGGAACGACACCACAGCAGAGCTATACTGCTTTGCCGCTGCCATCACGGCGATTGGCAGCACTGGTTCTGTGGCGCTGAATTTCTGCTCCAGCATATGCAGCAGCGGCCCTTGGTCGTCGGATTCCACATTCCACAGGGGCACCGGAATAGAGTTTTTACGCTCGCTGGTGTCCTGAATGTCGAATAAATAGCGCACCTGAGTGCTGCCATTGCTGCGTCCAAAGACCGCAATACCGGTGGAGCCGCGGCGGATTCCACGGTGAAAGCGCCGCTCCCACTGGGAAAATTCCAGCACTGCAATGGCGTCAGGGCGCTGGTAGTGAATGAGGAGCTGATCCTGAAAGGGATAGCGGTAGTTCCGTCCGGCACTTTGCAGAAATTGAAGCCAGTTTTCCGGGGTGGCGGTCACGGATTCCAGCGCTTCCCGGTATAAGTCCGTCAGGCGGTTTGAAGTGGTTGCCATAGGCATCTCCTCCCTTGATTTTTTGCAAAGAAAAGCTCCCGGCCTTACAATGAGGTCAGGAGGGATGATGATGTGTGATTTTATGAAAAAGCTGATTGGTTTACTGCTGCGCTGTATGGTGTTCGGGCTTGTTGGCGGAGCTTTGTTTACCGCAATTTCTGGCACCTCTCTGGGACTACTTCCCCATGCTGCCTGTATGGGGCTTGGCGCTGGATGGCGGCTGACAAAACCCATAGGCGTAATTGTCACCGGCACCAACGGTATCCTTTTCACTGCATTCTACTTTGCGGTTCGCCTGGGGCTGGCGCTGATGATTGGCTGGCTGGTGCTGGTTCCCTATGGGATTTATCTTGTGGTACAGGCAGCTCGGCATATTTAACTGGAAATCGTGCGGTTATCTCATGGGAGGCAGCCGCACGATGCTTTTATCTCATGCTGCTGAAACTGGTTTTCCACATAGGCATCAATGGTGGCAGGCGCATTGTACAAGGCTGTCAGCAAATAACTCCGCACATTCCGCACCGGCCCACTGTGCTTCTGAAAACACTCCAGCACATAGTCTATGTGCGTGAAATCCAGAGACAACAGCCGCTGCTGCACCTGCTGCGTGGGCAGCTCCTGACCACCGATCCGGGTAGTTGGCTTATGTGAAGCAAGGATATCTGCGCCTAACAGGATCAAACTGTCCAGCGTCTCCGCCCGGTAGTTGTCCAGCAGAGCACAATAACCCCATTTCTCTTGAAGTATTTTTTCAAATCCATCTATCGCTTCTTTCTGCTCCGGGAGGATGATAGGAGGGATAGATTCCTTATCACTAGATTCTTTCTGTTTTGGATCAGTCTTATTTGTCTCCCCTTTGGGGATGCCCGCAACGCTGTTTTCGGGAGAAGCAGAGGTTTCAAAAGAGGAAGTCTCCATGTCAGAGTTCCCATTTTCGGACAACTGGATTTCCGTTTCCGGTGGCTCCATTCCATCCGGAGCTTCAGAACTCCCGTTTTGGGAAGTCTGGGCGGACACAAAGTTCATCACATAAATGCGGTCAGGTCGGCCCAGCCCTTGCCGCTTCCTGCGGATCAGCCGCAGTCCCTGATCCAGCTCTTTCAGCAGCCGTACCGCCTTGTTGTGTCCACACTGGAGGCAGTCCTGTATTTCGGTGTGGGTAAAGTAGATGTACACCCGCCCTTGTCGATCAATCCAACCGCTGCGGCGGGACAGTCCCATCCGATCCAGCATCAGCCCATACAGCAGCTTTGCCACGGCGGAGAGGTGCGAAAAGGTGGGATCGGTGAACAGCGCTTTGGGAATCCGGTAAAAGGTAAACTGCTCGGATTCCTGAGCTGTATAGTAGGCAAATGAAGTTGACATAATTTCATCCTTTCTGGACGGGCTTGTGACCGCCCTGCCGCATTACTGCTACACTCTGCGATTGCCGGAGGCCATGAGGCCCCCGGCGTTTTGTTATTCGGTTCGCGTCCCTCTGACCAATAATCGGTGGCTGTTTACTGCGATGGGCACACAGGTCACGAGGGTTACATAGTCCTCGCCGTCCACGATGGTCAGGTCTGAGGTGTCCGTGGGCAGCACCTTCTTGACCTGATCCACCGTGTAGGTGAGGGTTTTGTTGTAGATATGAAGATAGAACACGTCGCCATTCTCCAGTTTTGGAAGGTCGGTAAACAGCCGTGTATTACTCATGCCGCTGTGCCCAGCCAGCACGCAGTGGGTACTTTCGCCGCCCACGGGCAAACTGGTTTCCGGCAAATGTCCGATGCCCTTACTGAGCACTCCCGATGATACGCCGTGGTAAATGGGCAGCAGGACGTCGATCTTCGGAATTTCAATGTAGCCCATGACTCCTTCGGCGGTGAAGTTCAAGAGCGTTGGGTACTGATCGTTTTCCTCCAGCTTGTTCTCGAATGGATCGGTCAAGGAAACCGTGTCGGTCAGTTCACGGTTATAATCCGCTGCCCGCCGTAATTCCTTTTCAGCTTCTTCATCGTTCAGCCCATCCACGACACAGGAATAATCCGCAATGACCTCAGACTGATGAAGATTGTTGAGCCACTGACTCACTCTGGGATAAGCCAGCAGGGCACATCCTCCCAAGAAGATGCACCCTGCCAGCATGAGCGGCAATATTTTCTTACCCATGGCGGCGCTTGCGGAGATAGAACACGGTGATTCCGCCAGCGGTCAGCAGCGCCGCAATACCCAAACCATAGATCAGCGCATTGCCTCTGCCGCCGGTCTTGGGCAGGTCGAAGCCCCGAGTGTTGGTGACGGTGAGCGGCACCAGTGCGCTGACGCTGCTGTTGTCCTCGGTCATGGCAACGTCCTTACCGTTGACCTTGGCGGCGGCGGTTTTCAGCGCCTTGCCGCAGACGGAGCAAATGGTGGTGCTGTCGCTGGACGTAATGTCCACGGTGATATTCTCTTTCAGGAGGGTATAGCCGCTGTCCGTTGCCACCTCAGTGATGATGTAAGAATTGTCCTCCAGGCCCTTGACCACGACCTTGCCGTGGTTGGCTTCGCCGGACATGGGGCTGAATTTGGTGGCATCCGCTTCCTTCTCGGTGTGGCCGGTGACGTAGTAAACCCCCTCGGCCTTGTTCAGCTCCGCCTGTACATAGTAGTTGTCCGTGGCGTTTTTCAGCAGAAACTTCACGTTGTCAAAGTTACCGTTGTTGTCGCTGAACTCTTTGGTCAAGTCGAGACCGTAAGTGTACACATGACAGTCATCGGTGAGGGTATCGTAATATTCGGTGTTGGTACGCTTCCAGGTCAGGGTCACATCGTTGGGATTGCCGGAATCGCCATAGACCACGGCAGCATCGCTGTTCACCGTGCAGGCATAGGTGATCCGCATGGTCAGGTTGCTGTAGCCCCGGAGCAGGCTGGTGGCGGGATCGTAGACCGTGGTAGCTGCATTGATCTCCGCAAGGCCGTCCGATGTCATGGCAATGGTCATACTGCTGCCGGATTCAGAGCTGTAATCTGTGTAATCGGTAGTGAACTTGCCATCCTGCTCGTTCCAAACCGCCACTCGATCCGTGCAGGCAGCATCCTTGAAGAACTCGATCTGCACGTCGTTTTTGTTGTACTGGATGCCCTTGGATAGGTTGTCCACAAAGGTGTAGGTAGTAAGGGCGGTGGCGGGAGAAGTGACGGTGGGCAGCGTGGAGATCACCTGATACTCCACCACATCGCCGACCGAAGCGGTGGCGGTGTGATGATAGCCATCGGTGATGTCATCGATCTTTCCGGCATTCTTACCCGTGTCCGCTTTGGACTCCCGAACAGTTTTCTCCAGCGTGGGATTGCCGGTTTCGTTCTTGGGATAGAGCGTCAAATCATAGTTCCACTCGCTGCCGTCCACGGTGGTCATGGGCAGAGAAACGAGGAAGGGCGCCGTGGTGGAGGTGACGTTCTCCGGCACACGGGTTTCCACCAGAAGATACAGCCCCTGTGCAAGTCCGCCTACCTTGGAATAGCCGTTCTCATCGGTTTCTGGCATTGCCGTGCCGCCGTTGGCTGCCATATATTTCTCCAACGCATCCTTGGTGCTGGTGGAATTGGTCTGCAAGGCGTGATCCAACGATTCGATCAAGGTGTCGCTTTTGAAGTACCAGACCCGATTTTGCTTGCCGTCATGGTCTGTGCGATAGGCATCGTTTGTGGTCAGCCCCAGCGCCGTGAGGAAGTCTATAGTCTCCTTGCTCCCAGATTTCGTGTTCTCCGTAAAGGCATACAGGGGCACGGTTTCCTGATGGCCGTCCGCCGCCGTGCTCTTGTAGATGCTGAGGTCTGCCAGTTTGCGATAGCTGAATTCTACGCCCTGAATGGCGTACTGGTTCAGCGCCGTGTTCACCTGCTCATCTGCAAGGCCGGTGGACACATAGGACTGGGAATCCCAAACGCCGTCATTTTCGGCTCCGGTCAGGTCATATTTGTACAGGGTCAGGGAGGTTCTGCGGCTGGTGTCGATGGTTGCGGTGGCAGCATCGGCGGCAGAAACGCCGCCAGAGATAGAAAAAGCCATGACCGCAGTCATGGCAAGGGCGCTGAGTCGATGTAACAGTTTCATGGATATAGTCTCCTCCTTAGATTTGTTTAAGTTTTTTGCATAGGCGGCGGAACCAATTTGGCTTTCCCTTGAATATAGATAAAGTTAAGCCAACTAGTAGCATCACCATGCCCAGCGGTGCAAATGGGAAGCCATTTCCCCCGGTCATTGGTAGCGTGTAGATATGGCCGTTCTGCACCGTGATGGGAAGGTCGTAGAAGTATGCCGTGCCGTCAATGACCTCATCGGGGGTGGCAGACACTTTCCCATCGGGATAGCTTGCCGGAAGTGTACCCTCAAAAATGGGTTCTTTCAGCAGCGCATAACCTTCTGGCGCTTCTACCTCCTTCAACCGATACTGAACCGCCTCATCTGCCCAAAGATTTTCAAAGGTGACAGTTCCGGATTCGTCCGTGGTCAGCTTGCCATCGGTAGCATTCGATGTGGTGCCGCCCTTGGCAAGAGAATCGCTGTGATACACCGGCTTCCATGTATCGCCGTCCTTGTATTCCAGCAGGAAAGTGGCTCCGAACAGCGACTGACCGTCCGTGTTCTGCTTGGTGACGGTGATGGAGCCGGGGCGGCGGTCATCTTTGACTGTGTACTGAATCTCCGCATCATGTTCCTCCACAGACCAGATGCCCGTGTTGTCCTCATTCAGCAGGTAGCCCTTGGATGCCTGCACCTCCTTCCACACATAGGTAACGCCAAACACTAGATTTTCAAAGGTAACCGTGCCGTCCTTGCCGGTGGTCAGGGTGCTTTCAGAACCGTCTGAGCCGGTAAGGGTGAACACTGCGCCAGCAAGAGGCGTATTGTCTGCGCCGTCCACCTTAAGAATGGACAGCTTGCCAGTCCAAATGTTGTTGTAGATGGTCAGGTCATGCCCAGAATTGTCCTTCGTCACGGTCTGACCATCCTTGGAAATGCTGACTTCATAGACCGTCTCGTCCCGGTCATGCCCGGCCCAGCCCGTACGCTGCTGGACGCAGTAAACGCCGTAGGGTAAGCTCTTGGAGGTACCCTTGCCGTCCTTGCCGACGGTGATGATGTCCCGTTCCGCCTCTTTTGCGGCATCATAGCTTCCAGCGGATTTGAGATACACGGTAAACGTGGCTCCTTCCTCTGGCTGTTTGTCATTGGAAACGGTATTCAGTGCGTACTTGGTCAGCTGGATCTTGCCGTATATCACGGGATCGCTGACCGTCACAGAAAAGCTATTTTCCTTCTCGCTGTAATGGTCATAGCTGGTTTTCAGCTTGTACACGGTTTCATCCAGCTTGTAGCCAGCGGGCGCTTTCGTTTCCTTGAGAGTGTATACCCCATCGTCCTGGGTGCAGGGGAATAGGTCTGTTGTGAACGTACCGTTCTTTACCGTGTAGGTAGCAACCGTCTTGCCGGACTTGTATAGCGTGTATTCCGCTCCGTTCAGCGTGGCGTCGCCCTGCGGTGCAGCTTTGCCGGTATCCGCATCCACCTTCGTAATGGTGGCCGCCAATGCTTCCAGACGTTCTCCGCGGTGACATAAGCAATGTCATTGCCGGGGATCGTAACGGTTTGCGGCTCCGGGAGGATGTATGCATTGCCAGGGCTTACTTCCTCCAACGTGTAGGTGCCGATCTCGATATCCTTGAAGTACGCCTTGCCGTCTGAACCCGTGGTAGCGGTTACGTCCACGGGATTCCCTTTGTCACTGGTGCCATGGAGCCGGAAGGTAAAGCCTGACCAGCTGCCATAGTTCACGGCTTTCGACACAACCAAGTCCCCAGTTTTAGGTGCATCCGCCCAGGTCAGCGAAATATATGCGTGAAGGTAATCCGCAC
>CAUHNW010000035.1:0-18209 GCA_959607825.1 uncultured Oscillospiraceae bacterium
CATCCGACACG
Source organism: uncultured Oscillospiraceae bacterium (assembly GCA_959607825.1). Classification (GTDB taxonomy): domain Bacteria; phylum Bacillota; class Clostridia; order Oscillospirales; family Oscillospiraceae; genus HGM13006. The sequence goes on from CAUHNW010000035.1 coordinate 12, forward strand.
GAAATGGCATTGAGGATTCCGTCGTAGCAGCTCTGAAAATCTGCGCCCAACACAGCATAAACCTTGCTATACAGGCCGTAATCCGTGCAGGATTTAATGTCTGCATTCACCCGGCTGTGGGAGACAACCTCCCAGATCAGTACCTGCGTGGCGGCGTATTGCACCTGACGGCTGTAGCCATAGTCCACTTGTGGGTAGCCAAACGCCAGAATCTTCTGGATGTGGATGCGCTGGATGCTGCATTGCCACCGCAGGCGCAGAGGGACAATGCCATCACCGCTGCCAGTGTGGATGCGAAAATTCTTTTCTTCATGCGTGTTTTACCTCCTGATTCTTTGTGCGCTCTGCGCCGGGGATGCGGAGAAATGACCAGATCCGGCGGCAAAGCCCGTTCGTACTGCAATTTCTGATAGTTACAGCAACTTTTAATATGGTATCACCAGTAATCATGGAAAACCAATGGCAATCCGGTATGGATTCGTAACACAAATGTAATGACGAATTCATTGATTCTCACGGGTGCTTGTGATAAAGTTGTAATAGAAATGAAAGGGGGTATCACCGTGAATGATATACAAATCAAGTGCTTTTTGGCGGCGGCACAGAGCCGTAGCTTTTCGGAGGCGGCAGAGAAGGTCTATATGACGCCGCCGACCTTTGGACGATATATTTCCTCCTTTGAAACAGAACTGGGCTATCCGCTGTTTCTCCGGGGGTGGAAGAACCTGCGGTTGACCGCTGCCGGAGAGATGATGTATGAGGGCATTCGGGAGCTTCAACTGCAATTTGAGCAGCTGCAAACGGAGGCCAAACGCCTCAATGCCGGAGAGGTGGGCCAGCTGATGATCGGAATGCTGGAAGGGCAGATCATGGATGATCGGCTGCGGAATATCCTGCGTTATTTTCGGCAGCGCTATCCGGAGCTACAGCTGAGAATGCACCGATGCACCTTTCGCCAACTGGAGCATCAACTATTAAACGGAGAGCTGGATCTTGGCATCACGCTGCAAATGGAAGTAGAGGACAATGAGGATCTCTGCTACCATCCCTATCAGAGCCTGAAAAACTACATTATCCTCCCCAAAGAACACCCATTGTCAGAGAAAACGGTTCTCTCACTCAACGACTTTGCAGGGGATGCATTTCTGGAGCTGGAGGAGGGCGAGTGTCACCGTATTTCACAGATGATGAATGCCTGTTGCCAGCGGGCAGGTTTTGTGCCGAAGCTGTTTGTGTGTCCGGATTTGTCGGCACAGCTGTTTGCTCTGGAAACCGGGCTGGGGGTCATGGTGCTCAATGAAAATCATACGGCGCTGCAAAATCCACATCTGGTTGCAAGGTCACTGGAGGGACTTCCCACAGCGAAGTTCTGCATTGCGTGGCACGGCGCCAATCCAAATCCGGCAGTACAGCTATTTCTCCAGCAGCTATAGCCTGTATCAGAATATGAAAAAGGCATTTCAATTCTCGCTATGGCGTTCCTGCGGCGCTCTTGCTAGAATGGCCTTAATCAACCGAAAAGGAGCTGTGATTGATGAAACGTTTGGAAAACAAGGTTGCTATTGTAACCGGCGCGAACTCTGGTATTGGCAAGGCCACAGCCATCCGATTTGCTCAGGAAGGCGCCACTGTGGTGCTGTGCGCCCGCCGCTATGAGCTGCTGGAGGAGGCCGCCGCAGAGTGCAGAACCTACGGGGTAGAAGCGCTGGCCGTAAAGGCGGATCTGACCATCCATGCGGACTGTACCCATGTGGTAGAGGAAACCATCAAGAATTTTGGCCGGGTAGATATTCTGGTAAACAATGCGGGCATCGCCGATAAGCACCGCCCCATTACCGAGTGCACCGATGAATGGTGGGACGAGGTCATTGCCATTGACCAGACCTCCCTGTTCTATCTGACCAAGGACGTACTGCTCCACATGGGCGAGGGCGGCTCCATTGTCAACGTGTCCTCCATCGGCGGCGTGTTCGGCAGCGCGGGCATTTCCTACTCCACTGCAAAGGCTGGCGTTCTGGGCTTTACCAAGAATGTGGCAATCCAGTTTGCAAGCAAGGGAATCCGCTGCAATGCCGTATGCCCCGGCCCTACCCCCACCCCGCTCAACGCACCGGAGCAGGTGGCTACCTTTACCACCTGGTTTGCCGATGAATGTGGAAAGCATATGGATTTGTCTCTGCCGGAGGCCAATGTGGTGGATCAGGCCAATGCCATTTTGTTCTTTGCCAGCGATGAGTCCAAGGCAGTCAATGGACAGATTCTTGTGGTGGATCACGGAACAACCCTTTGATATACCAATGTATTTATAAAGGAGCATCAGCATATTTCGCTGACGCTCCTTTTGTTATGCCGTATGGGAGGGCAGCCGCTTTTTCCAGATGCCGCTCCAATAATACGGTGCTCCCACCGCAAAGAAGGTAAAGCCGGCAATTGCGCTTCCATACCAGTATCCATCAATACCAAGATTCAAGGCGTTACCCAGCAGCCACGCAAGACCGATTCGCATGACCACGCCATCCATAATTCCCATGATATAGTTCATAGAGGTGGCGCCGATACCGTTTACAAAAGCAATGGCAGGACTTCGAAGACCGGCGCCAAGGAAGCAGAGCGCAGCCACCGGCGCATAACTGGAGGCCATTGCAAGAACCCTTGCATCTTGGCTGAAAAGCCGGAATACCTGATGCGGAAACAGCAAAATGACTGCACCCAAGACCAGTGAAAAGCTGACAGTAACCGCCATAATACTGTAGAGCACTCGTCGAATTCGTTCCAGCTTTCCTGCACCATAGTTTTGACCAACCATGGTAGCACCGGCAGAAATCAGAGCGGCTGCAACAATGGACATAATGGAATTGAGCTTTGTCCCTACACCGCTGACAGCGGAGCACACAACGCCAAAAGAATTTACTGCGGAGTTAATGTAAAGGTTGGAAACATTGATTGCTGCAAATTGAAGGCTCATGGGAATGCCGAGCTTTAGCAGCATCCACAGTGGCTCCCGATGGATCAAAAAGCGATTCGGCTTGAAGTCAAAGCCCATTGCCCCGCGATTTCGATAGAGAAACCACATGGAAAGCAGGAAGCTGAGTCCCTGGCCCATAACGGTAGCCAATGCGGCCCCCATTGCACCCATATGGAATGCCACAACAAATACAATGTCCAGAACCAGGTTTGTGATGGAGGCTACTGCAATGAACAACAGCGGATGATGACTATCTCCCATTCCACGGAGAATGGCACTGACCGTGTTATAACCATAGATAAAAATCAGTCCGATGAAGCAGACGAGAATATACTGCTGTGCATAGGATTTCGCTTCCGGCGGAACATTCAGCAGCCGCATGAACCAATCGGACAGAAGCATTCCGGCTGCACTGAATGCAATGGCGGCTACGGCCAGTGCCGAAAACATGGTTCCAATAAAATGCTGAAGCTGATCTGCTTGCTTTCTGCCAATCAGCTGTGCAATCACCACCTGGCCCGCAGTGGTAAGCCCCATACAGACGAAGGTGAACATATTCAGCAGTTCTCCGCCGGTGGCCACCGCCGAAAGTCCGCTGCTGCCCAATACCTGCCCCACTACGACCATATCCACCAGATTGTATACGGTTTGCAGCAGGTTAGAGAGGATGAATGGAGCGCCAAAACGGAACAGCTGAGAGAGAATTGATCCCTCCGTAAAATCATGTATTAGAGTTTTCCCTTGTTTCATATCATTTTTCTCAAAGAGGAAGCCGCCGGGACGGAAAACGTTCCGGCGGCCTCTTACGGTTATTTACAGATTCATTGCAGTATAGTAACCTTCCCGAATGGCATCTCCCATCTTTCTGGCGGCGGCGCAGTCGCCGATGGTATAAGTCTCCGGTACAACGGCCTTCCGGAGTTCCTCCACAATGGAAGTTCTGGGCAGCATACCGGCGGAGAGAATGACGCTGTCGGCGGGGAGCAGCTGCTCCTCCTGGCCTTCCGTCTGTACCCACACACCCGCATCCGTGATGCGCTTGCAGGCAGTAGAGGTCATGACTTTGACACCAACCATGCCAACCCGCAGGGCGTTGGACTGGGCCTGACCACAGCCGGGGGCGATACCGGGCAGCATCTCTACCACAGTCACGTCACGACCGTCTGCGTGGAGCTCTGCGGCAGATTCGCAGCCGATCAGGCCACCGCCAATAACCACGACCTTGTCTCCGTAGTTCTGTGGTGCATCATGCATGGTGGCGCCTACAATGACCTTGGGATTGTTAAGGCCGGGAATGGGCGGACGAGCAGGGTCGGCACCTACGGCGATGATCAGCACATCGGGACGAATCTGGTTTACGTAATCTGCATCCACGGCAGTATTCAGGCGAACGTCCACGTTGGAATCCGCCAAACGATTTTCCATCTGGTGCCGCCAATAGGCCATATCCCGCTTAAAATAAACATGGTCGGCAAAGCGAATGGCACCGCCCAGTTCTGTACCCTTATCGCAGAGGATCACGTGATGGCCACGTTTTGCAGCCGTCCATGCGGCCATCATGCCGCCGGGGCCTGCGCCTACGATCAGTACCTTCTTTTTCTTCTGCGGTGCGGCGGGCATGGGCAGCCTGCCTTCAAATCCAACCTCGGGATTCAGCGTGCACAAGAACCAGTTCTTTGCAAAGAGACGATTATGGCATTCATTGCACCGGAGGCAGCGGTTGCAGTCGGCATAGCGTCCGGCGGCAAGCTTATTGGGCATCTCCGGTTCGCAGATCAGGCCCCGTCCCATGAGGATCAGGTCGGCGCGGTTATTTTTGATCACATCCTCCATCATGTCCGGCTCATTGATACCGGCCACGGTGGAAACGGGGATATCTACCACGGACTTGATTTCCGTGGCGAAGTCCACATTGCAGCCCTTTTCCATAAACACGCCGGGAGACATCCTTGCAGTGGCATCGGGATGGAAAATGCCGCCGGTGGAGACCTGAATCATGTCCACATAGGGGGCAAGCATCTGTGCGATCTTCTTTCCTTCGTCAATGTGATAGCCACCCTCGATGATCTCATCACCGGTCATACGCATATCAATGGGGAAGTTCTTTCCCACCTTTTCCCGGATCTTTTTCAGGCACATGATCGGAAAACGGCAGCGATTTTCCAAAGAGCCGCCAAATTCATCGGTGCGCTTGTTGGTACGGGGAGAGAGAAACTGGTGGATCAGCCAGCCGTGACCGGCATGAAACTGCACCATGTCAAAGCCAGCGTTTTTCAGGGTCAGAGCGGCGTTGCCGAAGTCCTCGGCGACCTCCTCCATGTCTGCAATGGTCATGGCACGGACGGCAACACCACTGGGCTTTACATAGTCGATGGGACCCATGGGCTGGTTGCCAAAGTTGTTCTCCGGGATACATAGCGCCCCCGCATGGCTCATCTCCATGGAGATCTTCGCACCCCAGCGGTGTACGGTCTCTGCCAGATCACACAGGGAGAAGTAGGCCCCAGGATTGGTGATCCGCAGCATGAAGGACTCGGAGGAGCCTGTCCTTGGGGAGACGCAGGTCTCGCCCATGGTAATCAGTGCCACGCCGCCTTTGGCAAACTTTTCGTTGAATGCAATGGTTCGGGCGGTATATCCGCCGTTATGGTCTACCTCACGGAGATTCATAGGGGCCACACAGATGCGGTTTTTCAGGGTCACATTGCCGATTTTGATGGGAGAGAGCAGGTTCGGATAGTAGGGATTCATGAAAAAGACTCCTTTCAGATAGGGACGGATGCACAGACGGGCCAACCACCAGCCGCCTGTGCATCTGCCAAGGGAAATCATTCTGGCAAAATGAAAATGTTAAAGAAGGATATGAGGTTAAAGAAAGAAGAATGAGCAATGAAATTTTACCAGAATGAAAAGCTGCCTTCTGTAGGAACACGCAGATTGGTACAGCTTATAGTTACATTATAACAGCCGGAAGGGAAAAAAACAAATGCCGAACCAGTATAGCTGTATTACATTGACGTTATGGGACAATCATTACATGATAGATATGAGGCCATACCAAATTGGCAAAGGAGCGGGGCTGCTTTTGCAGGAGAGAAGGAAAGGGCAGGCGCAGAGTGCGCCTGCCCACAGATTGATATTTACTCCGCGTTTTCCAGATAGCGGGCATAAGCACCGGCATAGATGTCGTCCATACGGCCAAGGCCGGAGGATTCCAGATCGGCAATTGTCTGGCGATAGTCTGCCTCGGTAAGGTCACCGGTGACCACTCGAGAGGCGGCCTCGGTGAAGGCGGTGAGCACGTCTCCGGCCAGATTGAAGTATTCGGTCATTTCCTCAGCATCCAAGGTGCAGGCGGAGGGGATGATCATGGAGTCATCGCCATATTCTTCCGTCCACAGCTGGTAGGCGGCAGTGGCCTCGGGGCAATACTGGAGGTCAAGGAACTGCTGCTGCTGATCGGTGGGCAGCCACTGAGCAGGGGTGTAGTAGACGTTGGCAATGTCGAAGCTCATGCCGTCGGGGTTGTTGGTCATGAGGTCGGTGTAGGCAATCTTACCGTCTGCGTCCTTGGTGTAGGTGAGATCCTCCACGCCAAAGGCCACCAGATCCTTGCCGGGGGCGGTGTAGCAGTAGTTCACATACTGCATGGCCACCTCGGGCTCCTCACAGGCGGTGGTAATGAACAGCTTTCCGTTTATGGCTACCACGTTGGCCTGCGTCACATGTACATCAATGTCAGACAAGGCAAAGGGGACGGCCTTCCAGTTGGGGTCGCTGCCGTTTTCCCGGAAGGCGGGGTCGGTGTACTTGCAGTCGTCCTGCCATACGCCGCACTTGCCGGAATAGTAGGAGGACTCCCAGTTGCCGTATTCCTTTCCGGTGGTCATAAAGTCATCGGTGATGATGCCCTCTGCAAAGAGAGAGTGGAGATAGTTCAGGTAGTCGATAAAGCCCTCGCTGGCGTAGCTGCAAATCAGCTCGTCGCTATTCGGCTCCACCCGCTGGTAGCCCACCATGCGGAAGCCCATAAAGCTGGTGTTGAAGAAGGGTGCCAGACCGCTGTCACACTCAAAGTTTACCAGCAGGGCATTGCTGGCGCCCTTTTCGTTCTTGAAGGTACGGAGCACATCGGTCAGTTCGTCGAAATTCTTGGGAGCTTCCAGCCCCAGATCCTCCAGCCAGTCGCCCCGAATCAAAAGACCCTGAGAAACCCGAGCAATGGAGCGTCCTGCAAACTGGCAGAGGGTGCCGTCGGTGTTATAGACCCCGGAGGCGAAGTTGGGGTCGGAGTCCAGCAGTGCCTTGTAGTCCGGGGCGTTGTCTGCCAGCAGCGGCTCCATATCCAGCAGAATATTGTCCTCAATGGCACCCAGCAGGTTGGAGTCATACTGGGAAACGGTCTGGCCGAACATATCCGGAAGATCTCCGGAGGCCATCATCAGGTTCATCTTTTCGGAATAGGTGGATTCGCCCAGCAGGTTGAAGTCAATGGAGACGCCGGTGGCCTCCCGCATGGCCTCGTGGGGCGGGGTGTCGGAATAGGTCTTGTCGCCCATGGCCTCGGCGGCGTTCATCCGCAGAACGGACACCATGGTAAAGGTGTGCTCCCCGGGAATGGGGTACTCGATGGTGACGGCAGGGGCAGCGGACTCTTCCGGGCTGCTGGCCTCCTCTGCGGGAGCGGAATCTGCCGGGACGGCGGTCTCGGGGGCATCGGCCTCCGGGGCATCGGCCTCCGGGGCAGCGGCGGATTCCGCCGCAGTCTCAGGAGCAGAGCTTGCTGGGGCAGCGCCGGAGGCGGCGGGGGAGCCGCAGACACACAGGGCTGACAGCATGGATGCTGCCAGCAGCAAGGATAACGGCTTCTTCAAAGAGCACGGCTGACCAATGCCGGAACGGTATATCCCATAATAACTATGTAATGCTTTCATATTGCCGAAAAAGGGAGCAGGTTTCTTCCATACCTGCTCCCCAAAGCTTATTTCTTGTCCAGATATGCCACTGCACTCCCGCCTGCAATCCATCCGCTGGCAAAGGCCCAAGAGAGATCATTGGTGATCTGCACCTTATTGTTTCGGATATTCAGGAAACGCCCGGAGGAAAAGTCACCGGGGACATACAGTCCGTCGATCAGCCCGCCGTCCTTTGCGGTGGCCTGAATCTCTTCGTTTACCAGCACACCGCCAAAGGCGCCATCGGTGCCCAGCCCGCCGGAAACCATGTAATAGGGGCCGCCGGTGAAGGGGATCATTTCCGAGGGATCCTTGAAGTACTCGGTGTCCATGCCGTTTTTGCACATCTCGTTATAATGTGCCACGGTGGCCTTGAGGTTTTCTGTGTTGACGCCCATCTGCTCGGCCAGCGCCTCCAGCGTATCAGCGCGGGCAATGGATTTTCCCATGCCGGGCATGGGAGGCATTCCACCGGGCTTTTTAGGGGAGAAGGCGTTTTCAATATCTGCCTGCCAATCCTCAGAGTAAGAGGGAGGAGCGGGGAAGCACCATGGCTGCCGCTTGCCGTTCTGATAGGCCTTGATGCAGGATTCGATCATCCCCTGATCGAACAGGTAAAAGGACTGATAGTCCGGCTGCTCCGCCAGACGGTTGCCGGTTTCAAAGATGCCCCGGCGCTTTTGGGTGGATTCATTGATCCAGCGCTTACCGTCCTTGTTGACCCAGAGGGTAGAAGGCTCTGCGGCCATGGACATAAGGGTCTGGCTGGGGCACATGCCCAAGGGCCCCATGAGCCGGATCTCAAAGCTGTCATAGTCAATGTAGGCACCCAGTTTCTCTGCAAGTGCCACTGCGTCCCCGGTGTAGGAGGGGTGGGTGTGGCCCCCGTTGCCCATGGGCATTGCGGCGATTTTCGGCACATATTTTGCGACCAGTGCATGATTTCGGATCCAACTGCCGGTTGCCAGAATGCACGCCTTTGCGGTGATCGTGCTTTCGCCGCCGGGATCTTTGGCGGTAACCGTGTAGGTGCCGTTTTGGTGATCAATATCGGTGACGGCGGTGTTCTTCAGCATGGTGACGCCGTTTTTCTCGCACAGGGCGATCATCCGCTTCATGACATAGGCGCCACCCTGACGCTCCTTCTTGAAGGCAGGAATCTTGGGGCCGTCGGGGCCGTCAAAGATATAGGTACCCTCCTTATAAAGATCCTCTACCCCTTCGCCGGTGTCACAGAGAAAGTCGAAAAAATCGCCGGTAGCCCTGAAGGTGTTGTAGGCCAGCGCCGGGTTCAGCTCCCAATAGGTCTCGTCCATAACCTGCCGCAGAGCGGAAAGGGTGTTATCCGGGATGCCGTGATCCTTCTGCCAGCGGCTGCCGTAGACCCGCCAGTCCGCTGCACCCATGGCGCCGCCGCCAAAGTTCCGGCGCTTTTCCACCACAATGACCTTTTTATCTGTGGTCTCGGAGATCCGCGCAGCGGCAACCAGCCCTGCACCGCCGCCGCCCAGAACAACAATGTCGCAGTTAAGGTGAATGGGATCGTGGGGCTCCGCAGTGATCGGTGCTTCTTCCACGGGAGGAATGCCCATGGGGGGAGCGTTTTTGGATGCGTCGTGGGCCATGGTGGCCAAATCCTGTTCCTGCATATGTGTGCCTCCGTTCATTTTTTCTCTATCTTATCATTGGAGCAAACCATTGACCAATGCCAAACAGGTATGGAAGTATTACATAAAAGGTATACCATGAGCCGTTGCCCCTTGCCCCCGGAATATGGTAAAATAAACCCGAGAAGGATATCGAAAGACCAGAAGGAGGATGCATATGGAACTCAATCAGCTGCACTATTTTGTGGCAGTGGCGCACTGTGAGAACATCACCAAGGCCGCCAAGGAATTGTTTATTACCCAGCCCGCCCTGAGCCGGGTGATCCTGCGGCTGGAGCAGGAACTTGGAACACCACTGTTTGACCGGCACGGGGGCAGAGTGACCCTCAACGACCACGGGAAGGCATTCCTCCGGCATGTGGAACCGGCGCTGGAATCTATTAACGCCGGAGTGCATGCGGTCATTGACGAGCTGGGAGGCAGGGAGATCCTGATCCACAACTATCTCACTGCCGACCTGTTTAAGTTCATTGTGGAGCGATGTCAGGCGGAGTTCCCGGACATCAGCTTTACGGTGAAGAATATCGGGGACAACGCTGACGATGATTCCATGCTGCAGGCCAAGCCGGATATCGTGATGCTGCCCACCCAGGACTTTCACAACTATGTGTTCCCCATGAGCTATAAGGAGCGCTGGTGCGTGATCTACAACTGCAAATATGCCTTCCACTCGGAATTTGACGGGAGCCATCTGACCCTCCGGCAGCTGACGGAGGAGCCCATCGTTTTGTCCGGGTCCAAGCTGGATCGGGAGTTTGTGGACAGAATATTTGCATCAGCTGGATTGACGCCGAAAATTTTGCCCTGCACGGCACTGGCGGATTCCAGTGCCCAGATTAACCGCTGCAAGGGCATCGGGCTGGTGCCTGTGAGCAACTTCCGGAGCCTGATCAAGAGCATCGACAGCATCCCCATTGCGGCGGCCATGGTATCGGATCACCCCTGCGAGAGAATGCTGTATCTGGGCAGAAGTCCAAGATTCCTGTCCAATGCCGACGAATACCAGGTGCTGGAGGCCATTAAGAATTTCCTGTCCAGAGAGTATGCGGAGACTGACGAGTTCTTTGAGAGCTACTTTGGGACGGAGACGGAATAAAGGCAACGAGACTGCCGAAAGACCTGTTTTGGGTCTTCGGCAGTCTCGTGATGTTATGGACATGCAAAGCCGCTGCGCATAAATTCTGCGGTGGCCTTCAGCTCCCGATCCACATGCTGATCCAGCAGCTCCAGAATGTTATAGTCTTCGGCGCTGCCGAGAAAGTTGGGGCGATGGCTCAGGTACACCGGACGCTCCAGCTTTACATCCGACAGGACCATGGCACGGATGGGGGTATCCGGTACTCGGCGCTTCAGGGAGCGGTAAGCTGTCACCGGGGTGATGCCGATGCTCCGGCAGCGGTTGATGGAGATCCGGGTCTCATCGGGCTGGGTGGCAAAGCGCAGCCCGGCGGGCAGGGAATCAAACAGGTGGGAGAGCATATCCCGGTCATAGGGGGAGTTGTCGAAGAGGATCACCTCCTGCCGCAGCTGGGCACGGGTGATGGAGGTGCCGTCACAGTCCGAACGGAAGGGATAATTTTCGTGGAACATGACACACCATGGCTCAGTGTAGGCTTTGGCCACCGTATAGCCACGGAAGTCCTGCTGGGGGATAATGACCAGATCCGGGGCGGTATCTGTGGGATAGTCCGAGACTGTCCGGGTGCCGTCAAAGCAGGTCAGATCCACGTCCGGGAAGGCCGAGAGACATCGGTCACAGAAGGAGGCAAAGTCATCCAGAAAGATATAGTTGGACACCAGCACCCGGCGGTTATTATTCTTTTGCCGCACTGCATGGACGCCGGCATTGATGGCGTCCAGACCGGCGGAGACATGCTGTAAAAAGATCATGCCGCTCTCGTTGAGAATCAGGGAGTTGGACTTCCGGTCAAAGAGCCGAACCTCCAGCTCGGATTCCAGACGGCTGATGGAGCGGCTCAGAGCGGGCTGGGTGATATAGAGCTTATGGGCGGCCTGACTGACATTCTGACATTCTGCCACCGTGATGAACTGATGAAGCTGGGTCAGATCCAAGGGTATTCCCCACTTTCCTGTACGTTTGACTTCATTTTAACACACTTCCGGCCCGGGTGCAAGGCGGGGAGGTATGTTCTAACAGGTATCAGTGACTGCACAAACGGCATTGGTAACGGAAATATTCCTGATATATAATATCTTCGCAATAAACGGAAAGGGTGAATATATATGGCGTATCATATCAATCAGGACATCTGTTCCGGATGTCATACCTGTGAGCTGTACTGTCCCACCGGAGCCATCCGCATGAACTTTTCCAAGTACCAGGTTGACGGGGACAAGTGCGTTTCCTGCGGCACCTGTGCCCAGCATTGTCACAATGCGGCCATTTATGACATGGAAAAGGCCCCCGAGGCCCCCATTGCCCATGAAAAGACGGAGCTTTCCTGCGATATTCTGGTGATTGGCGGCGGAGCCTCCGGCCTGACGGCGGCAGCCAAGGCCGCCCATGCGGGCAAGAAGGTCGTGGTCATGGAGAAGAACTTCGAGACCGGCGGCAGCGCCTACTTTGGCCACATGATGCGGGTGCACTACTCCAAATGGCATCAGGCGGCGGGGCTTCCCGACAAGCGGGAGAAGATGTTCAAGAAGTTCCAGCGCATGACCGAGGGAAAATGCAACAACGAGCTGGCACGGCGGCTGCTGGATGCCAATGTGGATCTGGCCAACTGGCTCATTGATTCCGGAAACATGGAGAAGGGCTTCAAGTGGGGCGTCAACCGTATGGGCAAGCCCGACATTCAGGACGACTTCCTGAAAAACTATCCCTATCCCATCGACAGCCTGCGCTCCGACCCCTCCTGCGGCCCCGGCGAAAGCGGCTGGGCCATCTGCAACATCCTCACCGATGCCATCCAAGAATATGGCGGAGAGATCCTGCTGAGCACTCAGGCGGTGAAACTCCTGACCGATGATAAGGGGGCGGTGATTGGTGCGCTGGCCAAGGATCCCGGCGGCGAAGTGGAGGTACACGCCAAGGCAACGCTGGTGTGCGCCGGTTCCTACAGCCGGAACAAGGAGATCATGGACAAGATGCAGCCCATCTTCTATCAGAACGAGGGCAAGGAGCCGGTTCATATCTACGCCTGTGCCACCTGCACCGGCGACGGCATTACCATGTGTGAGGACATCGGCGCAAACATCGACTATGTGAACAAGCGGGCGGCCATGTTCGGCCCTATGCACCATCCCTTCAGCTACGGGGTGCTGAGCATGCTCCGGGGCGGCACCTCGGTACAGGTGAACAAGTACGGGCAGGAGATGCCCATGGAGATGGGCATGCACGAGATCGGCGGTCTGGCGGAACAGCCCGGCTGGATCGCATGGAGCATCACCGACCAGCAGTCTTTTGACGAGGCGGTGGAAAAGGGGCTGAGAAGCTCCGACCCTGACGAGCAGAGAGCCTTCCGGCACTGGGAGCGGGATCTTGCCAACGAGCTCCGGGACGGCTCCACGGTCAAGGCAGACACCTTGGAGGAGCTGGCGGACAAGCTGAACTTCAACAAGGCGGATTTCCTCACCTATATCATGCAGTACAACAACGATGTGAGAGCCGGGCGAATTTCCTCTCCCTTCGGCCCCCCGCCCGGCGGAGACGGCAGTCAGGAGGGCGCTGTGCCCCCACCGCCCGGCGGCGATGACGATGACGACATGATGTTCCCCATGGGCGAGATGCCAAAGCCGCATCCACTGGAGAAAGGCCCCTTCTATGCGGTGATCATGAAGATGTTCCAGGAGAACGCTGTGGGCGGCATGACCATCGACGAGAACACCAATGTGGTGCGCCCGGACGGCACCCCCATTGCCGGGCTCTATGCCTGCGGCGATAACACCAGAGGCATTATGCTCCCGGGTGATGTGGGCGTACAGTACATCGAAACCTATCTGTCGGCTATGACCTATGCCATGTGCAGCGGTTATCTGGCGGCAGAGAAGGCCATTGAATTTGTAGAGATATAAAGGCTTGAACCATGTAATTTCACCAATGGAGGTTTAGAAAAGAAATGAAGAAAAGAATCGTATCCATGCTGCTGGCGCTGACCATGGTATGTTCCATGGCCGCCTGCGGAAACGGCGGAAGCGGCTCCGCCGGAGCTTCCACCTCGAAGGCCGAAAGCACTGAGGCACAGGAGACACAGGCTGCGGCTCCCGCACAGAATGAAACCCCTGCTGAAACCGGCTCTGACGCCGAGGCGGCTTCCGACACCGAGACTGCTGCGGCAGAGACCGGCACCTACGGAGAGGATCGCCCCATTTCCGACATTGTAAAGGACATGGAGCCCACAGAGCTGCCCCTTTCCGACGGCTCCACCACCTTTGACGTGTGGATGGCCGCTCCCGGCACCGTCTCTCAGGTGGAGGATTTGGCCAACTCCAACGAGACCTATGCAGAGCTTCAGGCCCGCACCGGGGTGGGCATCCACTTCCAGATGGCAAACTTCTTCACCCAGATGGATCAGTTCAACCTGATGGCCGCCTCCGGCGACTTCCCGGGGATCATGAACGGCGCAGCTACCCTGTACAATGCAGGCCCTGATGCGGCGCTGGACGAGGAGATCTTTGTAAATCTGCTGGACTATGAGGATCTGATGCCCCACTATGCGGCCATCATCAACTCCTCCCCCAGCATCTTCAATGAGGTTTCCACTCCCGAGGGCAATCTGGTTGCCTTCTACAGCCTCTACGACTACACCAAGTACGGCGGACGGGGCGACAAGGGCTACTTTATCCGTCAGGACTGGCTGGACGATCTGGGGTTGGATATGCCCAAGACCTACGATCAGCTCCACGATGTGCTGACTGCCTTCAAGACCGAAAAGGGCGCAGATTCCGCCTTTGTCCTGCCGGTTTCCGGTATGAATGACTTCGTTACCGGCGGCTTTGGCATCGGCAGTACCTTCTATGTGGAGGACGGCACCATCAAGTTCGGACCTCTGGAGCAGGGCTACCGGGATTATCTGGAGCTGATGGCCAAGTGGTACGGCGAGGGCCTGATCTATGCTGACTACTACAACTATGCCAATGAGATCATGTTTGACGGCACCGATATGATCGGCTCCGGTCAGGTGGCCCTGTACTACAACGAGGTGGGCACCATGACCACCTATGCTGAGTTCAGCGAGGATCCAAACTTTGCAGTCCGTGCCATTGCGCCGGTTGCACAGGAGGAGGGCGGCAAGGTCTATCCCACCGAGTTTCACCACACCGCTGTGGACAACGCCCGTTGGAGCATTACCACCAACTGCCCCGATCCTGAGCTGGCGGTGCAGCTGTGCGACTACCTGTACACCACCGATGGTATCCTTTTGGCCAACTTCGGTGTGGAGAATGTAACCTTCGCCTACAACGCCGAGGGCAAGCCGGAGTTCACTGACCTGATTATGAACAATCCCGACGGCTATTCCTACCGGGATTCCGTGGCGCTGCACGTCATCGACGGCATGGGCACCATCTATGATGCACTCCGTGGCGCCTCCAACTACACCGAGCTGCAGCTTTCTGCCTTTGACGACTGGCTGGACGCCAATCTGGACTACTCCCGTGCACTGCCCAGCACCGAGATGCTGAACATGGAGGAGAAGGCCGAGTATGCCTCCATCTACTCCGATGTGGAGACCTTCCTGAAGGAGGCCATTGCAAAGTATATCATCGGCGACTACAGCTTTGATTCCTACGACACTGACTTCGTGGGCAAGCTGGAGGGCATGAACGTAGAGCGCTGCGTAGAGCTCTATCAGCAGGCTTATGACCGCTATATGGAAAATCACGCAGCTTAATCCTGAAGCATACCGGCAGTCCAGATTGGGCTGCCGGTTTTCCATTACATAGAGGGTATGTTCCCATGCTGTAATAGCATTGGTCGAGGGTATTTTTATGTGCTATTCTTAATAGTATCTTGATAAGGAGGAACTCCCTATGAAACATGGAAAAAGATTGTTATCCTTGATTCTTGTGGCAATGCTGGTGCTTGGCATGACGGCCTGCGGCGGCGAAAAGACTGCATCCTCGGCACCGGTGGAAGCGGGTGCCGTAGAAAACACGCCGGAAGCACCGAAGGAATCTGCGGTTGAGGTGCCGGAGATGCCGGAGGAACCGGCTTCCGCAGAGGAATCTATAGAGGAACCGGCGGTGCAGCGTCCGGTGGTCAGCTATCCGCTGTTTGACGATGTGACGACCTTTACGCTTTGGACGTCGAATTCTCCCGACTTGTCCGAAATCATCTCCGATCTCAATGAATATCTGGTGTTTTCTCAGCTGGAGCAGGCCACCAATGTCCGCTGGGATGCAACGCTGGTGTCCTTTTTCTCCTCCGATGAGCAGTTCCAGCTGATGGTGGCTTCTCAGGATTACACCGATGTGGTCTGCCGTGCCATCGACAGCTACACCGGCGGCACCGATCAGGCCATTGAGGAGGAATTTCTGATTGATGTCAGTGACCTCATTGACGAGAATATGCCCAATCTGCTGGACTGGTTCGACAAGTATCCGGAACTCCGGAAGCAGATGACCACGGTAGAGGGCAACATCGGCGGCTTCCCCAAGTTCTATCAGGAGCCAAGCGATGTCAACGAGGGAGCCCTCATCCGTCTGGACTGGCTGGAGGAGCTGGGGCTGGAATCGCCCAAGACCTATGACGACCTCCACAATGTTTTGACCCAGTTTAAGGAGCAGAAGAATGCGTCCGCACCGCTGGTAATCCCGGTGAATACCGGCGTGCAGGGAAACCTGCTCTACGGCTATAACATTGACAATTATTATCAGGTGGATGGCCAGGTGCGCTTCGGCCCCATGCAGCCGGAGTTTAAGGAATACCTGACCATGATGAACCAGTGGTATAACGAGGGACTGCTGTCTGACAGCTTCCTGACCTCTCAGGCTGAGGTGCTCATGGATTTCTCCACCATTTTGAGCGGCGATACCGGCGTATGGTGCGGAAGCGGCACCCAGTCTATCACCCAACTCCTCAGCATGGCGGCGGAATCTCAGCCTGACATGCGGATCACCGGTATGACCAATGTGACCAAGGACGGAGATACCGCCCATGTGGGCACCGAGAGTCAGATCCTTGATTCCATCATGTGGTCTATTACCACCGAGTGCAGCGATCCTGCTGCCATTGCCCGGTATGTGGACTATCTTTACTCCGATGCCGGCATTCTGCTGGCCAACTACGGCGTAGAGGGCGAGACCTTCCACTATGTGGACGGCAAGCCTGTGCTTACCGAACTGGTCACCAACAACCCCGACTACAGCTATAATCTGGCCCTGAACATCTTTACCTGCGACCGCCAGACCCCGGTGCCCTTCATCATTGATGAGCAGAAGGCCCGGAATGACTACTCTGAGGATCAGAGCAATGCGGTAGCAGTGTGGAATGAGGCCACTGACGGCCTGTATAACATCCCCCGTCAGGGCGTCAACATGACCACCAAGGAGCAGGAGGAGTACAACAGCATTTACAGCGACATCGACACCTACATGGACGAGACCATTTCCAAGTTTGTGGTAGGCGACCTGTCTCTGGATCAGTTTGACAGCTTTGTGCAGAAGCTGAAGGATATGGGCATTGAGGACTGCATCGCCATTGAGCAGACAGCCTATAACCGGTATCTGGAGGCATAAATTGCATCGTATTGCCCTGCCGCAATTGCGGCAGGGCGATTTGCTATGTTGCCGATTTTACGGAGTGCTGCTCCAGAAGATGAGCGGCAATGTTTCGTTGGGTCTGGGCTTCGATCTCAAAGCCTTCCCGCTGAAAGTCCTTTGCAATCTCAAGGTGTATCTGGGCTGCGGCCTGATGATCCCCTTGCGCCTCGTAGCACCATGCTTTGCTGAACTTCCCGTCTGCCAGATCCGGGCGCAGGGCCAGTGCCCGGTCTGCATAGTCCATGGCTGCCTGATAGTGGCCCAAATGGCGGCTGCTGTCGCTGGCGTGAATATTCAGTTCCCAGCTTTCCGGGAAGCGCTCCAATCCCTGTTGTGCATAGTCCAGAGCGGCATAATTATCGTTACAGTGCAGCTCTGCCACAACCATCAGGATCCAGCTGTCCTCCTGATCCGGGTGGCACGCCAACTGCTCTTTCTGCTGTCGAAGCCCTTCTGCGGACTGACCAATCAGGCTCAGCAGCCGAAGCCGCTGCTCTTTTGTGCGGCGGCACATGTCCGGGTCAATTTCCACACTTTCCCGAATGCCTCGATCAAACCAAGCCAGAGCTTTATCCCGGCAGTCCATCATCATAAATTGATAGACGATGCCAAAGGTACGAAGATCGTCCATAGAATAGCTGCCCCGGTCTATGAGCTGCGAAAATTCCTGCTCTGCGGCAATGAAGTTCTGAGAGGTTCGTTTTGCTTCATAGACGGAGGCCAGCCGCTGGGCATAGTTTTCATAGGCGGTGGAGTTGTCCCGGAACAGATCCTCTATCGTTATACAGTAGAGCCGGGCAATCTCCGGCAGCTTCAACACATCCGGCAGTGTGACGCCCGTCTCCCTTAATTAAAGATATTGTTGGGTAAAAAAGAAAGGTCAGTCGAT
>CAUHNW010000036.1:0-14267 GCA_959607825.1 uncultured Oscillospiraceae bacterium
TAAACCCACGGAACAGATATAATTATCTGCTCCTTACGGGCGCACTGAAGTCGCTCAGGTTGTTGACCACCTGAAGGGGATCATCGGCGGCAAAGGCCGGAACGACAAATACCATCAGGATCAGCAGGATGGCGGCAAACACGGCGTAGACGCGCTTTGCCTTGGTTTCAAAAGAGGTTTTTAAGAGACGTTCTCCTTTCTTGTGCCCCGGGGAGGAACAACGGTTGTCCCCGCAGGGCTGGAATGGTGGATGTAGGGGTTTCCTCCGCCCAGGGAGGATTGGTGGATGGCTGGGTGCTGCATCAGGTCGTGCTTCTGGCAGATGCGGTTGCGGTTGTGGCCATCGACGATGACTAAGTTCTGATTGACCGTGAGGGGCATGACATCCGTTTACCAGGATGTCTGCCTTTAATGCAGAGAACTCCTCCGCAGACAAAGCTATGAGGAGTTCTTCCAACTCTGGGTAGACCGTCGGGGGCCGCTCAGAGCATATATAATGAAAAGGCAGGCCCGGAATGTATCGTAACACTGCATTCCAGGCCTGCCATATCAGTAATTTAATAAGAGAATGTTTCACTCAGTGTTGAATAAGGCTCCGGGAGTTTCGGGTATTCCGTAGGTACTCTGGTACGGCTATACACGCTGTACTTGCCGGGGCCATCCGGCGGCTGAGAGACGCCGCCACCCATGGAAGGTGCCTTCTTCAGCTTCTTTCCGCCCTTATCAGTGGCATCTTCTTTTTTCGGCTCAGGAGGCGGTGCCATCTTAGGCTTCGGATCTGCCCAGCTCTCACCGTAGTTTGCCATGATATCCATGCCAATCTGAATGTGCAGGAACTTCCATTCGCCGTTTTCCCAAACAAAATCAGCACCATACTTTTCCCACATCCATGCAGCAGAGGCGCTGCGCTCAATATAGTTCCGGCGCAGGGCGAAGCCGGGGGTGTACCACAAGCCTTTGGCGGTCATGCCGTCCTCGGCAACCTCAACAATAGAGGTGGTCAGGGTGTGTACCGGCATCTCTAACAGACGGCGCACATCAATATCCGGCTGCATCAGGTCGTCCTTCAGGTCAGGGCGTGCTTCAATGATGCTTTCCCGGGTGGCAATGCCCGTTTCATAGTGACCCTCGCCATAGTATTTGGATATATGGGGCATGGATTTCCAGAAACCGAAGTTCTGCTGCCAGGACACCTCATGGGGCTGCTCCTTTGACCAGATGTCCTCCAGCTCATTGGAGTTCATGTTTGC
Organism: uncultured Oscillospiraceae bacterium; assembly: GCA_959607825.1. Taxonomy (GTDB): domain Bacteria; phylum Bacillota; class Clostridia; order Oscillospirales; family Oscillospiraceae; genus HGM13006. The sequence goes on from CAUHNW010000036.1 coordinate 1,251, forward strand.
GGCGTGGTAGTAGCTGTGACGCGCCATGAGGTTTTCAATCTGAGGAATGGAGGCAATGCGATGGGCCTCCAGACTTAATCCGTTAAACTGATCCATAGGTCTGCCTCCTTACATATATTTTTCCGGGCCATAGCTGATTTCCGGAGTGTGCGTCTCATAAGGCCTGGGGAAATGGGGCTCATTGTGCCAGCCATACTTGCAGTGGTACAGTCTTATGGGGATTGTGGGCTCCGGCAGGGCGGCCATGATCTCCGCCATGGCCTTTTCCGTTTCAGTCGGCTCACCCGCAGGCTCTTGAGGAATGTATTCAGCATAAGGCTTTCCGGCCTCACAGCCCAGATCCGTTCCCACAAAGAAGTGCCAAATCTTCCAGCCATCATCCTCCTTAATGAAATCGACCGCGTAACGCTCGTGCATCCACACGCCATTGGCCGAGCCATCGGGACCGGCATTGGTCACCTGGCCAAGAGAATACCACATGCCCTGTGCGGTCTTGCCGTCAGCAGCGATCTCAATGAGGGGGGTGGTCAGGGAGTGCATGACCAGAGCACCCATCTGGAAGTTTTCGGGTTTGACCTGAATATTGGGATTGGACTTCGCCATCAGCTTCAGGGTGGCTTCATCCTGCTTTGCCTTTGCATCTGCATAGTAGGCATAAAGGGTTTCTCTACCTACCCAGAAGCCGGCAGGGTTGTGCCAGGAAATATCGTCCCGGCGAGACCAGATTTCGTCCAACTCCGCCCGGTGGGTACCCAGGGCGTGGTGGTAGGCATGGCGGCCCATCACGTTTTTGATGAGATACACGTCATACGCACGGCTAAGTGCTTCATAATCCGTCATAATAATTCCTCCTGTTTTTTTAGTAGCTGAATGTGTCCCCAAAGGTCTCATAGGGCTTCGGTACCGGGACACCTGCCTGAGGAGCAATTTCCGGTTTATAGGCGGTATAGTAGGAGCCGGTGGGAGCAAGGTTGACCCTGGCCCAGTTTTCGCCCACGGGCGTTTTAAAGTCTGTCATAATGACAAGGTGCCAGATTTTCCAGCCGTCTGCTTCCTTCACAAAGTCTGCGGCGTACTTTTCCCAGACCCAGTAGGCCTTGGGACCCTTTTCGGGGTCGATCTCCGTGCAAGCACCCAGAGAATAGAACATACCCTTGGCAGTCTCTTCATCTTCGGCCAGTTCAATGACAGGGGTGGTGATGGTATGTACCATGGCAGTGCCGGCACCCCACATCTCGCTGTCCTTCTTCTCACCCAATTCCTCTGGGAATAGCTGGCGCATAATCGCATTGTCTCTGCGCGTGTCGGCTTCACCGCATTCCACCAGGAAATTGTATACACTAGCATAACCGGTATACTTTTTATCGTTGGTAGTAAGGGTGGGCTCCCTGTCGGGCGCACACCAGTACTTCCAAAGAGCTTCATCGAAGCGCTTGTAGTAGGTCAAGAATGCATACTTGCTCATCACGTTCTCCACACTGCGGAGATTTGCAATCCGGGATGCAAGCTGCTCCTGGGTATAGGTTTTCATAGGAATTCCTCCTTGCATGTTGTGATTCTGTCCGGGAGCCAACACTCCCGGACAGGAATATCATTCTTCGGTTTCCAGAATTGCATTGAGGGGACACAGCTCAAAGCAGGTTCCGCACTGGGCGCACAGATCCTGATTGATCTCGTACTTTTCATCCCCAGGTTCGATACATTCGATGGGGCAGTTTCTAAAGCAGCGCCCGCAGGCGATGCACTCGTTTCCAATACGATACATAGATAATCCTCCTCTCAGATTCCCAGATAGTTTACGATGCTTTTTCCGGCAAAGCGACCGGAGAACAGGGAGAAGCTCAGCGCCGCACCATGTAGGGTGTAGTCTGCACCCTGAGATCCGGAGGTGATGACACCGGCGGCATACAGACCGGGAATAGGCTCATGTGCATCGTCCAGCACTTCCATATTTTCGTTGATGACAATGGGTCCCACGGTGTCAATGAGAATGGGACGGAACTTCAGCGCGTAGTAGGGTGCTTTGTTCAGGGGAAGCAGTGCCGGAGCAGGCTTGCCGAAGAGACGGTCGTGACCCTTTTCACAGTCTTCGTTGTACTCGCTGACGGTCTTGAGGAGGGCGGGTTCCTTGACACCAATCATCTTTGCCAGTTCCTCCAGGGTGTCTGCTTTGAATACCCATCCGTCGTTCCGCTTCCATTCGTCCTCCAGTGAGGTGCGCAGCCGCATGGCATCGAATACATTGATGAGATTATTCTGCATATCGTCGAAGGAGATGGGAGCGTTGGGATCAAAGCTGCCGTCCGCAATGGCATCCTGCAGCATCTTCTCCAGGGTGGAGATAATGTTCTCATCAAAGAGTGCGTAACCGATCTTGCCGGGCTGACGGGTCAGGGAGTTGGTGGACTCGTTGCTGAAGGTGTCGCTCTCATCGTGGAAGCGCTCGCCGTGGCGATTGATCCACAGAGAGCAAGCCTGATGGGCTGCACGGTTCGGAGCATCCAAACGGGAGTTGCAGCTGTAGGCGTTCTCCTTGACCAGCGTACAATACTCAGTCAGGGCTGCACCAGCTCCCTGTGCCAGAGCAATACCGTCACCATCCTGAGGAAGCGCATCGGTATAGTAGTTGTCGTCATACTGATCGGGAAAATACTTGTGAAGCAGCTGAGAGTTTCCGGTAAAGCCACCTGTGGCGATCACCACCGCCTTTGCGTTGATTGTCAGCTCTGTGCCGTCAGCAGCCTTTGCGGTAACGCCGCAGACTTTCCCATCAGCGTCCTTCTGGATTCCTGTTGCGGAGGTGTTCAATAGTACCTCATTGCCTGCTTCCAGCAGCATATTTTTCATGTGGGTGGTAACGGCCTTGAAGTTGCCGAAGGGATACTTGCCATCCCGCATACCGCCGCCGTTTTCCACATAGGGGAAGCCCATTGCTTCCAGCCAGTCAATGGTGCCGCGAGTGTTGTCCAGATACTTCCGGAGGAGCTTGGGCTCTACCCGGGAGTAGTGGTGGAAGCGAATAACCTCACGGAAGGTCTCCTCCGCGGTGCCCACGGTACCGGGCTTGTCATCCGTGGTGACACAGACCATGTGACCGCCTGCCATACGGGAGTTGCCGCCGGTGAAGGGGCTCTTCTCCAGTACAATGATTCTGTCCAGGCCATTCTGCATGGCGGTGATTGCAGATGCAAGACCGGCTCCACCGGCCCCGATGACCACCATATTGGCGTCTTTTACGATTTTACTCATGGTTTACCTCCTATGGTTTTTATTGCTCGTTATACCGGTCATATGCAATTTGGCAGATTTCCTGCACGCGCACTACACCCAGGGATTCCAGATTCGCAATATAGGCATCCCAATCATCCTCAACTGACAGTTCTCCGGTGATGAATTGCAGTGTCGACTGTGTAGCATAGGTATCAAGATCAGACATTATGGTGCTGTACTCTGTGGATTCCGCTACCTTGAACTGAACAGCATTGGGGAATTCACATTCTGTATCCAGATTCTCCAGCCAGAGTTCTGTTGCATTCCGCTGTTTTTCCGTGTAGCCGGGGGTATAGCGATAAGCATCAATGACACCGGCACCGGCGTACTTGGAATACAGGAGAGAGCATGCAACAGTGATCATATCCGGGTTGTTCAGCACCAGATCGGTATACATGGGCTTGCCCTCTTCGTCAAAGGTCAGGCCTTCACCCTCAACACCGTAGCCGCAAAGGAGCGTTCCTTCATAGGTGTAGTTGTAATCCAGCCAATGTGCAGCCAGAATGGGATCGGAGCAGGTTGTAGAGATAGATGTACCGTCACCGCATTTGCCGCTCTGCGCATAGAGATGCAGCGTCTGCCCTGCCTCCTGTCTGGGCAGCGGAGCAGGGCGTATGTCAATTTCATCGCTGAGACTATCGTAGGTGGTCATGGTGTTGTTGTCGGTTGCCCATGCACCAACAACGCCATTGAGAACAAGACTGTTATCCGGAGTGGAAACGCTCTGCTGACTCAGGAAGTCCTGATATATAAGGCCCTCAGACCACCATGCAGCCAGCATACGTATAAAATCATGATAGTCGTCTGTATAGGGGGAGTATTCTACTACGCCATCCACAATGCGGAAGGGCTTTACAGTAGGATCGGAGTTGTTTGAATGGACATTGAAGCCTGCAGAGAGTACATTGTTTCTCTGTGCGCCATAGCTGTCCAGCCAGATTCCAGCACCGTAAGCATCCTTAAAAGCTTTGAGCACATCGTGATATTCATCGTAAGTAGTGGGAACATCCAGTCCCAGTTTATCCAGCCAGTCACCACGGAGCTGGGGACCAACATTGCGCTCTACTTCAGAAAAACTGGCTGCATATGCCATGCCGCCATCCAACGTAACCACATCCTTGCGATAGGAAGGATCGGAATCCAGCCATGCCACGTAGTTGGGCATTTCGTCAAGATACTCTGTCATATCCGCAAGGAAACCATCCTCAATGGCCTTGGTTGCTCCGCCACTGTAATAGGCGGTTGCTCCTTCAATCATATCAGAATAATCGCCGGAAGTAACCATCAGGGAGAATTGCTCAGAGACGCTGAACATAGAAACGGGAATCAGATCCAGGTGCACGCCGGTACGTGCTTCCATCTCCTTAAAATAGGTGAAATCCTCGGGGGTGTAGTTGTTGTATCCCATCATAAAGGGTTGCAGCATAAACCAGTAGGACAGGGTATCTCCATCCTCGGTCAGCGGCAGATCAATATAGGTCTCAAAGTCAAACATGCCGTAGGTTACATCGTAGCCGTTTGCCTGACATTCCTCAGCGGGAATGACGGTGCCGTTCATGGGAGAGGGGGTTTCCTCTTCTGCGCTGATTTCGGAAACCTCGGAAGAAGTCTCCTCGACAGGTTCTTCCTCAGCGGGATCATCTTCGTCCTCAGAAACAGATGAGCGCTCCACTCCTGCAGCAGAATCCACATCTGCTACGGCCTCCGGCTTTGATCCGCAGCCGGACAGCAAACAAAGTACCATGACAAGTACAAGCATCAGGGACAAACTCTTTTTCATTGTGGTGCTCCTTTCTCTAATTGCGTTTTTTGTGATCATTCCTATGGATTGCAAATAATACGCAAACATGATAGAATGAGCGGGAAAGGGTCATAATTTTCCGGCTGCCCCCATTGTAAAGACGGATCTATGCACTGTCCAATATTGAATGGAGCTGGTATGATGCTCCAAGTGTGATAAATGAATGCATTTGAGAGACAATTCATGCACTCAGAGGCATCGGTACATTCATAATTGATATGATTCTGCGTATGGGTTATATATGCACCGACGAAAGGAGCTTATTTATGGATTTTCTTCAGATTGAATACTTCCTTGCAGTAGCGCGTACGGAAAATGTGACAGCGGCAGCCAACTCCCTGCATGTGGCCCAGTCCTCTGTGAGTCGCTGTATCTCCAGACTGGAGGAAAGTCTCGGTGTCCCGCTGTTCGAACGGAACGGCAGAGGCATTGTCCTCAGCGATTATGGCTGTGCTTTTTACACCCGTGCAGAGACTGTCATGCGAGAGCTTACAGACGGCGAACAACAGCTGAAGGAAATGCGGGATCAACATGTAGGTCGGGTCTCCATCTCCACCAGCGCAGCCCGCCAGATCAATCAGCTGATGATTCAGTACATGGAGGAGCATCCAAATGTCCTGTTCCGTCAGCGGCGAGTCTTTGAGACCGACACCGTAAAGGCACTGCTGGATCGGGGCGCATTGGATTATGCCCTGACATACGAGCCGCTTCCTGCCACGGAATATAACTGGACACCGCTCATTACAGAGCAGTATTATCTGCTTGTATCCGCCAGTCATCCCTTTGCAGACCGTGAGACCATTACTCTGAAAGAGTTGGATCAGCAACGGATCATTCTCAATGATTCTGATTCTCCTGATTATGTTGACCAGCAGCTCCGCGCACAGGGCGTTAACCAGCCATTTGCCTTTATCGGAAATGAATATGAAGTACTTGGTTCCATGGTAGAACGAAATGTGGGCGTTGCCATGATCTCTGCCCTGAGTGTCTACGACCTCCGTAAGAATCTGCCCATGCAGATGATGTCCCGTATTCGGGTTCTCTCCATTGAAGATACCTGTCTCCATCGCACGCTGGGTATTGCCAGCAGCAAACGGCACTATACCTCTCAAGCAGCGCGGGAGTTTTACGGTCAGCTGGTGGCATACTTTAAGATGGTCAACTCGGAAATGGGCTATTGATCCATTCTGAACTGCCAATTTATCCTGTTTTTATATCTTTTGCGCTCATACCTATGCATTTAAATGCATGGGTATGAGCTTTTTTGTCGTTTCTATGCCTCCAAGGTGATTGTTCGTGATGGTTGTATATTGGACGTATCTTCCTCTTTAAATTATGATATTAGACAGTTTTAGCCCGACAGGCTGTGCGGAACCCTTGAGAAAAGCAATGCCGCCTGTCTTTCGGAATATCAGAGAGGAGAATTTCTAATGATTGTTGTTCAGGTCATTTCTGTAATCGCAATCTCAGCCCTACTGATCTATATGCTGTTCAAGGGTTGGAATCCCATTATCGCGCCGTTGATCGCAGCCTGTCTCGTGCTGCTCTTCAATGGCTCCAACATTATATCTGGTCTTGCCGACTTGTATATCTCCGGTTTTAACCAGATGATAACAATGTTCTTCTTGTTTTTCCTTGGCGCCAGCATTCTCGGTGCGCTGTTCAAGGTTACAGGTGCCGCAGAAACCATTGCCGACTGCTTCTTCCGGTGGTTTGTGGCAAAACGGGAAGGAAGAAATCGCGCTGTTGTGGGCGGTGTTCTCTGTACCATGACCTGTTTTGTGGTATGCTATGGCGGTTTGGATGCCTTCTGTGCGATTTTCATGCTGCTTCCCATCATTATGATGATCGCTGAGAAGAGTAACGTACCACGTCGGCTGATTCCCGGCCTGATGTTTGGTGGTATTTCCTCCGCACAACTTGGCCCCGGCTCTCCCCTGACTGGAAATAACTTTGGTTCTGTATTCTTTGAAACCACCGCAACTGCGGCTCCCGTTCTAGGTGTCATCGGCATGGTGTTTGTCCTTGCACTAATCGTTCTCTATACCCGTAATGCGGTTGGCAAAGCCTATGACAATGGCGAACGCTATGAAGCCGGTGCGTATCAGGCACCGGTCATGCATGATGCAGATGAGCGCCCCGCTTTCCTGCTGGCAATCCTGCCCTTGATTGCAGTCTTTATTTGCAACACCATTCTGCCTCTTACAATCGGCATTTCTTTGCAGCTGTATCTGTGTCTCGCCATCGGTGATGCAGTGGCAATCGTCTGCTTCTTCCCCTATATGGTGAAAGCCGCGAAGAAAGCCACGAATGGCTCCGGCAGTGTACTCGCTGCGTGCCACACTCTGACCGGTGCCCTTGGCTCCGGTGCACAGGACGGCGGCGGAGCAATTCTGCTCATCGCTTCCGGTTCTGCTTTTGCTGCAGTACTCAGTGCATCCAATGGCTGCGGTGCAATCATGGGTTGGGCTACCAGTCTGCCGCTGCCTACTTTGGTGACGTTCTCCATCGCAATCGTAATTCTGACATTCCTGTGCGGTTCCCCCGGCTGTATGATCATCGCAGCCCCCATTTTCCTACCCATTGCAGCCCAGATGGGAATTTCCAATGCGATTCTGATGCGAGTGGCAGTATTCGGTCAGTGTGTCCTTGACACTATGCCTATCAACGGTGCAATCCTGATCGTAATGGCACAGTCCGGTCTTTCCATGAAGGAGGGATATCCGGGCGTATTCAAGACCACAGTCCTGTATATGTTCCTTGGTACTGTGCTTGTAACGGTCCTGGGAATTATCGCTCCCGGGATCTGGTGATTTCGAATTTTCCATCCCCCATTTCCAGCAGGCGAGGAAAGCGCGAGTGCTTTCCTCGCCTGCAGTCGTTCCGGGAGCATATGACCGGCAGTAGTCATCCGAATTCTTGCTTTTTTTGTTTATATTGATGCGCAAACAGCATGGATTTGCTGTTCCAAAAGTCATTCATGCTCTATCTGTTATAGTTACTGACACTTGGATATTGGACGATAGGGCGCTAAGGTCTTATGATAAATGAGTAGTTTCCCAAATAGCAAATCAATACCTCTGGCAAAAAGAAGAATTTATAAGGAGTGATTTTCCATGAATAATCGATACAGCCATTTACTGTCCCCAATCAGGATTGGCAATGTCGTTTTGAAAAACCGTATGATCTCGACGAACTCCATGCCCCACTATCTGATGGGCCCGGAAGAATATCCCCCAGATTCCGTGGTGGCTCACTATGTGGATCTGGCCAAGAACGGTGCGGCACTGCTGACCTTCCCGGAGTACCTATCCTCAAAGGATATGCCCTTCCGATCAGACGTTCCCTATTTGGACATCAATCCATATGACAATCAGAACTATTTCTCCCAACTGACAGACGCAGTCCATTTCTGCGGCTCCAAGATTTCCGTCTCCCTGATTCCCATGCTGCCCCAGGGCTACTGTGTAGAGAATCGCCCCGCCATGAATCCCATGGAGCGGGAAATGAATCCTTCTACTGCCGGTGCGCCTCCTTTCAGCGGAATGGGTGCCCTGAAGGAAGCACCCACAGAAATGCTCGATCAGTGCATTGAGGATGTTGCCCAGCGGGCACTGATTTATAAGCAGTGTGGCTTTGATGCTGTAACCTTCCATGTCTGCTATCGCGGTTCCACCGGCGCACAGCTTTGGAGCCCTTTGTGTAATCACAGACACGATAAATATGGCTGTGATTCCGTTGCAAACCGCGGACGGTTCATTATTGACTTGGCAAAACGGTGCAAAGAACTCTGCGGCACAAATTTCTTCGTAGAAATTCAGCTGACTGCTGTGGAGAAAGACAGCTATGGCATTGAAGATACAATTGAATTCTGCAAGCTGGCCGAAGGTGCTGTAGACATTATTCAGGTCCGTGCGGACAACGGCGACGATGCACACCCCACAGGCTACAATTCCGTTCCCGGCAAGCATCTGACACTGGAGCTGGCAGAGAAAATTAAGAAGAGCGGCACAAAGGTTCTGGTCGCGCCTGTTGGCGGTTTTCAGGATCTTGCCGAAAATGAATCCTATATCGCCGAAGGCAAATGCGACATGGTCGCTATGGCACGGGCATTCATCTGCGATCCGGAGTACGGCAAAAAAGCATACGAGAATCGTGGGGAAGATGTTGTTCCATGTCTGAGATGCAACCGTTGTCACGTTGCTCAGAATCGAAATGAGAACTGGACAGCAGCCTGCTCGGTAAATCCCAGACTGGGTATCAGCCATCGCCTCGGCAAGCTGGCAGAGCCCTCCGAGGCTCCTAACTTCGGAATTAAGAAAAAAGTTGCCGTCATTGGAGGCGGCCCTGCTGGTATGAAGGCCGCAATTTTGGCAGCGGAAAAGGGACACAGTGTTACACTCTTTGAAAAAAGTGATCGTCTCGGCGGTCAGCTGGTACACGCGGATGTTGTTTCCTTCAAGTGGCCTCTGAGCCATTTCAAAAACTATCTGATCGCACAGACCTACAAGGCCGGTGTCACGGTTCGGATGAATATCAACGCCACCCCCGATTTGATCCGTGTGGGCGGGTTCGATGCAGTTATTGCGGCCCTTGGTGCAACCCCGGCAATGCCTCCTGTTCCCGTGGACGAGGATGCAGTTGTCCATGTCCCTACAGATGTCTATGGAAACGAGGATGCTTTGGGTCAGAAGGTCATCATTGTCGGCGGCTCCTCCACCGGTGCTGAGACCGGAATCCATCTGGCAGAAAAGGGGCACGATGTTGTGGTACTCACACGGAGCCGTATGCTGGCAGAAGACTCCAACGTAGTTCATTTCTATGACACCATGGTTAAGGCATGGAAATCTCTTGACAATTTCAGTTGGATCCCGGAAGCAACAACTACACACGTTTCAAAGGATGGTGTGAGCTATACTGATATGGTTGGAAATGAGCAATTCATTCAAGCAGACAGCATTATCCTCTGCGGTGGTGTCACCCCCCACCAGGAGGAAGCAATGAGCTTCTATGCTGCAGCTGACTGGTGCACATTGATTGGAGACTGTGAAAAGCCCGGCAACGTTCAGAAATGCATGCGGCAGGCATTGGGAGCCGTCACTGCGCTCTGAGGATACCTTTACATAAACAACTTTAGAAAGGAAGAACTATATGAAAAACGCGAAAAAGATCCTGGCAATCCTGCTGGCTCTGGTTATGACGTTGAGCCTCTTTGCAGCCTGTGGTAACGACGTACGTCCTGTCAGTGCCCCGGAAAACACATCCGAAGAAGTCTCCGTCCCCGAAGCACAGGAAGACAAGGGTGAAGAGGGTGAAGAGAGTGAAGAAACGGTGTCAGATACCGAGTCCGAAGTATTTGCAGAAGATGAAGAAGAATTGATCACAATCTCCTATCCCCTGGTGGATGAGGAAGTCGTCTTGACACAGTGGGGATCTATGAATCCGAATAACTTCAACTACATTTCCACGCTGAGTGAAAATGCGATTATCTCTGCCCTGGCAGATAAGACAGGTGTTCGTGTCGAATGTACTTCCGTTGCAGGAGGCCCGGAGGTTATGGATCAGTTCACACTGATGATCTCCGCAGGGGATCTGCCGGACTTTATTGACAACGTACAGTCCTGCTATACTGCAGGCGGTGATGCCGCAATCAATGACGGTATCATCATTGACCTGGGTCCCTATCTGGATGAATACTGCCCGGATTTCCTACGGCTGTTTGATGAAATGGACGGCCTGCGTACCTTCGCTCATACAGATGACGGGGCTGTGCCCTATTTCATTGAGGCGTCTATGAATGCAGATGCAGTTTGTACCAGTGGTTATCTGATCCGCCAGGACTGGCTGGATCAGCTGAATATGGATACCCCCGAAACCTTTGACGATCTTCACGATGTGCTTGCCGCATTCAAGAATGATCTTGGCGTAGACAGCCCCCTCTGGCTTCCCAGAGGTGTAACCGGCCTGCTGTCCGAGGCCTACGGTTGTGCTGTAACCTATGAGCCCATGGCGGGTGCATATCCCTTCATGGCGGTTGATGGCGAAGTGGTATGCGGTTATACCACGGATGAATTTAAGGGGTTCCTGAAAATCATGAACCAGTGGTATTCCGAAGGCCTTATTTGGCAGGATTTCGTAACCGACAACATGGCATTTGGCATTACCACATCCTCTGCCTATAACAAGTTCCTGAACAGTCAGATGGGCTGCGCCTACGGAGAACTGGCGGACATCACCAGCGTTGCCGAGCAGATTGGCGACGGTGCAGTACTCTCTGCAATTCCCGACCCCTCCGCAAACGGCGAAAAAAATCATCTGACCGTCAGTGCTACCCCCTATTACTCCAAGTGGGCCATCAGTACCGACTGTGAGGAAGTTGAACTGGCATGCCAGTTTATGAACTATATGTACACCGAAGAAGGCTGCAATCTGCTGACCTACGGTGTAGAGGGTGAAGCCTGCGTGAAGAATGCTGACGGAACCTTTAGCTACACGGATCTAATTCTGAACAACCCCGACGGCATCTCCTATTCCAACGCTTATCACATCTACACCTTCCTGGATGAGGTTGGCCTTCGTGATCTGACCGCACAGCGTCAGTTCTACGATGAAACCGCGCTGAAGAGTAGTGATGTGTGGAGCGGCAGCAGAGATGCAATCTATACCTACCCCTCTGCCAGCCTGACTGCTGAGGAAAACGAGGAGTTCTCCGCTGCCTTTGTCACCATCAGCACCTATGTCTCTGAGTGTATCCCTAAGTTTGTTCTTGGCGACCTGGATGTAGATGCGGATTTCGATGAATTCCTTGCTACCATTGAATCCATGGGCATCAAAGACTGTACTGCAATTAAGCAGGCCGCCTATGACCGTTATGTGAACAGATAAGCTGAATTTGAGCAATAATTGAATCTGAAAAGGGGTGCCCGGTCTTTCATTCGACCGGACACCCCACAATTCCTGCTCAAGTTGACGATCCGGTCGGGTGTACTGCGGGTACGATGATCGTACATATACTTCTGCAGTTGATAGATACTGAATTTCCGCATCATGTTCCTCCACGGACCAGATGCCCGTGTTGTCCTCATTCAGCAGATAGCCCTTGGGCGCTTTCGTTTCCTTCCAAATGTAAGTGACGCCGAATACCAGATTCTCAAAGGTGACAGTTCCATCCTCGCCAGTGGTCAGGGTGCTTTCAGAACCGTCTGAGCCAGAAAGCGTGAACACTGCGCCAGCAAGAGGCGTATCGTCTGCACCGTCCACCTTGAGAATGGACAGCTTGCCCGTCCAAATGTTGTTGTTGATGGTTAGGTCATGACCGGTGTTGTCCTTCTTGACGGTCTGGCCGTCCTTGGAGATTGCAACCTCATAAACCGTTTCGTCCCGATCATAGCCCGCCCAGCCGGTGCGCTGCTGGACGCAGTAGGTGCCATAGGGCAGGTTCTTAGAAGTGCCTTTTCCATCTTTTCCAATGGTGATGATGTCCCGCTCAGATTCCTTGGCCTAGTCGTAACTTCCAGCAGATTTCAGATAAATGGTGAATGCAAAACGAGTCCACGCCGTCGATGGTATGGTAGGCGATTTCGCTGGTGTAGAAGTAATGACCGTAGCTGTGCGACCCGTCCACTTCGTAGCGGTGGCACTTCCAGCGGGCGGACTGATAGGCGGCGAAGGTTACGCAGGTGGACTTGCCCATGGTGCCGCCGCCACCAAGGAGCATAATGCCGCCGTTGTCCGTGCGGGTCAGTGTTTCGCCGTCCATGGAGGTGGGTGCTTCAATTTCTGGTTCCACCTCGGAATCTTCCACGGCCTTGTCTGATTCCAATATGGATTGTGTTGGCGGCGCAATGGCTGGCGATTCCTCTGGCTGGGAATCCACCAGCGATTCCTCTGCGGATTCTGCCGCCGAGATATCCGGCTCGTTGTCTGCCAAGGCACTGGGGATCATG
>CAUHNW010000037.1:0-14132 GCA_959607825.1 uncultured Oscillospiraceae bacterium
GGGGCCGTGGAACAGGTCTTGCAGTATTACAACGGTTACATAAACAAGCTCTGTAAGGTGCAATTATGAGAAGTTCCTTTTATACACATAGATTGTACCAGAATGCAGCCTCGTTTTCAACGAAAAGCCACTGACCCTGAATAATTCAGAGTCAGTGGCTTTTTCAATGCTACTTGAACGGTAATTTGAAATGTTGTCCTTATGCGTAGGTAACTTTATGTCCGGGGGCCTTTTCTGCACTTAGCATGTGATGCTGGAAAGCAGAAAATCAATTGCAGGATCATTCCGCAGAGTGATAAGAGAAGTATACTGTTGAGAGTAAAATTGGAATACAAGGGTGTTATAGCGATTGTCAGGGATAGTGGGGAGGTCCAGACGCACTTCCCAGCAGCCCTGCTGGCCACTGAGATAGGCGGCGCAATGGCCGGATAATGCGCCACATGTGATTTGCTCTACCGGGGATAACAGCATGTACCCGCCCTCGGAGAAGATGTCCAGAAGTTCTAGTTCAGAGGGAAGCTGACTGTGACTTAGGCTCAGTGTAACGGTATAATCGCCCTCTGGTGCTGAGAGCAGCAGCGTTGGATCGACGAACTCCTCATGCTCTTGGAGCAACTGAAATCCGGTGGGAAGCTGGAACGTAACAGATTGGACTTCTAAAACAGCAGACTTTACAGTAAACAATGTATGCACCTCCATGAATAGATGTGTAAAAAACTGTCAAATATATTCTAACATAGAAATATTTATATGACAAGTGAAAGATATAAAACATCTCAATTAAAAGGTAAAATGTTTACAAAAAGGAGGTGCTGCTGTGGATGTGCATGAAAGATTAATGGAGCTTTTGGATGAGCGTGGCTGGTCGGAATACAGGCTTGCCAGAGAAAGCGGTCTTTCGGACTCGACGATCCATAACATTTACAAGCGGAACACCTCGCCTTCCATCCCTACCTTGGAGACGATCTGCAAAGGCTTCGGCATAACCCTGTCCCAATTTTTTGCGGAGGGGGAAATGGTGGAGATGACCCCGGAGCTAAAAGCGCTCTTTGAAGGCTGGCGGCCACTGACGCCCCAGCAGAAGAAGGCTGTGCTCACCGTGGTAGAAGCCTTTGGGTCGGAGAGCCTGCAAACACCGGAATAACTTCAAAATTATATCAAGGTGACATACGCCGCCGGAATGCATGCTGCATTTCGGCGGCGTCTTTTGCTTTTTGAGAGAAAAAAGTTCCGCAGTGGAAAAACCACTGCGGAACCGATGTACAAGCGTAAATTACTTCTTGCCGCCCATGGAAGTAGCAGCGAAGTAGGGGCCGCCGAACTCGTCAGCAACAGCCTGCTTAGCAGCTTCCAGATCCTCAACCTTAACAGCGTCGAGAGCAGCGCAGACAGCCTCGTGATCCAGAGGCTTCAGGCCCAGCATCTCACGAGCCTCAGCGGGGGTAGCAACCTCGTTGCCAAATGCCTCGATGGCACGGGCAGCGCGCTGAACCAGCATCAGGTTGGTAGCCAGGATCTTCTTGCCGTCCTTGTCCTTGCCGTAAACAACGTTGTCTTCCATGCCTACACGGACATGGCCGCCGTTAGCGATGCAGGAGAACATAACAGGCAGATGACCCTTGCCGATGCCGAAGCCGGACCAGGTGCACTCAGCGGGCAGCTTGCCGACAGCCTGCAGGTTGTGCATCTCGTCGAGCAGGATCTGCAGATCGTGGGGAGTAGCGTCCATGCCGCCAACTACGCCCAGGCAGAATTGGAAGTGCAGAGGAGCCTTTACGAAGCCCTTCTTCCAGTAGATGCCGACAGCACGCAGAGCGCCGAAGTCGAAGATCTCGAACTCGGGCTTAATGTCCTTCTCCAGGTACAGGGTACCCAGGGTGGACAGCATGTTGGGGGAGTTGTGGAATACGCCGCCGGGGATGCCCCAGTTGAAGGAGGAAGCATCAAAGGTGCCCATCTCAATGCCGGGAACATTCTTGTGGTGCAGCATACGCATAGCGTTGCCGTAGGGGGAGTCATCGGAAACACGGTTGTCACCGGAGGAGGTGCAGTTTACGATAACATCGCAGTCCTTGTGAGCACGGATCAGCTTGATGGTCTCGTAGAACTTTACGGGATCCATAACGCCTGCGCCGTTGTCGTCACGCATATGCAGGTGAACAACGGAAGCGCCAGCCTTCCAACACTCATAAGCGCACTCAGCGATCTGAGCGGGAGTCTCAGGGATGTCATAACCAGCGGGGGTTACAGCGCCGGTCAGAGCGGCGGTAATGATGGTCTTTGCCATGAGAATCAATCCTTTCTTAACTTCAGCGCCCTCAAAGAGGACGCCTTTTATTCCTCTCCTATTGTAACACAAAAAAGATGAAATGCAATCCTTTTTCGCTGATTTATTGCGGAATAACAGAGCGGTTTTTTGCAGTTTGACCAAAAACGGAATCCCCGGGGCGCATCGGGGATTCGATGCGCTCCGGGGAAATGGGTCGGATCATGCTTTGTACATACGGTTGTAGACGTCCTGATAGATCTCTACGCAGCGGGCAAGATCCATGGACTCGCACTGCTGTACGTAGGCATCCCAGCTCTCATTGGTGAGCTCTGCTTCGCCGATCATCCATTTGAGGATCTGCTCGGTGGCATAGGTGTAGACGGTGGTGGCAATGTTGGCGTACTCCGCATTTTCGTCGGTGGTCAGCGTCAGGGTGGGCAGGGAGCATTCGTCCGTGCCGTTGCTGTTCCAGATGTCAAAGGCGGAAAGTTCCACCTCGTCATAGGTGTAGAAAACGGCGGTGGCGTTGGTGTAGTTGTTGAACACCGGGTTGGTGTACATGTTGCGGAGGTTCATGACGTTGTAGCCGTCGGGATTGTGGACGATGAAGTCGGTATAAACGGGATCGCCGTTTGCATCGTACTCAAAGGCCACGCCTTCCTCGCCGTAGTTGGTGATCATATAGCCGTCCCAAGTGTAGAACCAGTTCATAAACTCAGCGGCCAGCTCGGGATCCTCACAGCCGGTGGTAATGGACATATTACCGTTGCCGGTGTGGCTGGTTTTCATGCGGAACTTGTAGGTGTCACCTGCGGTCTCCACCAGCGGCGCCATGGCCTCAAAATCAAAGGTGGGGGAGATGGCGGCCGCAGTCATGGTGGGGAACTTGTCGCCACGGATGGCGGTGACGGCACACTGGTCGTTTGACACATAGCTGTTGATGTAGTCGGGGCCGTAGGATTCGGAGTAGAAGTCATCCTTAATGAGACCGGCAGCATAGAACTTATGGAATGCATCAATATAGTTGCGGAAATGGTCATCAGTCAGAGAGGAGACCACGGTATCCCCGTCCATCATCATGCCCAGATCCGTCCAGCCCAGATTGATGCCGGCGGTACCAAAGGCGCCGGTGAAGCCTTCCAGCACGGAGGAGTTGTCGATGAAGATGGGATAGGTGCAGTTATACTGATTCTTGACAGCGGTGAGATAGTCGAACATGTCGTCCACGGTAACAGGGGCGTCCATGCCGAATTCCTGTGCCCAGTCGGCCCGATAGCTGAGGCCCTGCTCGGAGACAACGTTGGAGGCCAGTGTCCAGATGCGCAGAATGCGCTGGTCATCGGTATAAATGCTCTTCATGGTATAGTCGTCCATGGTGTCGACCAGCGCCATGTAGTTGGGCATATGCTCTTTGGCGAGATCGGTCATATCAATGATCACGTCATCGTCATAGGCTGCGGTAACACCGCCGGAGTAATAATCCATAGCCATGAAATCCGGATAGTCGCCGGTGGCGATGGTCAGGTTGAACTGCTCATAGGCGGCGGAGTCGGAGCACTCAATGAACTTCATATTGACGCCGGTGGCTTCTTCAATCAGAGGAAGGGTGGGCATATCGGCGTAGCTCTCCATGAGGCCGCTCCAGATGAAGGCGGAAAAGACCCGCCACATGGTCAGGGTAGTACCGTCTGCCAGCGGATAAGAGATGTCGGTTCCAACGCCCGCTTCCAAGGCACGGTAGTTCTCGTTGGTTTCACGGCTCATGGCGGCGTATTTTTCCGCCATGGTGGCGTATTCTACCGGAGCCTCTTCTTCCACGGAGGCTTCCTCCGGTTCTTCCACGGAGGCTGCGGGAGCCGGTGCGGGGGCCTCGGAGGGGGCAGGGGCAGAGGCAGCTGCTTCGGAGGTCTCGGCGGGGGCAGAGTCCGCAGGGGCAGAGGCACTCTCGGATTTACCGCCGCAGCCGGAGAGCAGCGAGACAAGCATGGCAAAGCTCAACAGCAGAGCAAGCAGGGATTTACGCATATTTCATTCTCCTTTCACACAAAACTGCAATCAGTTCTATATGAAAGTATTATAAAATCTCCCATATGGTTTGTCTATTTGGGATAATTCACAATAATTGCTTAATAAAATTGTAACAACTATACGCCGAAAGCAAAATCTGCACAGAAAAACGCCCCTGCGAATACAAATCGCAGGGGCGGAGACAATCACCGGGGCAGACGCTTATGGAGCTCTGTAACGACCAGATCGATCCAGCCCTTGATCTTTTCCACATCCTCCGGGGAAAGGCTCTTTTCATCGTAATGGAAGCAGCAGTCGTCGGTGACGCATTCGCTGCTCATGCGGACCAGCAGACCGTCCTTCTGGAAGGAGCCGTCGACGCACATGCTGTCTACGCCGTAGGTAGCGTGCTCCGGCTGAAGCAGCTCCTGAATGATATCATACATGGTATAAAAGTCGCTTTCGCCGCTGTAGCCGGTGACAGCCACCAGCACAGAACCGTTTTTCAGTTTCATTTCCTGAGTCATGACAGATTCCTCCAAGTATCAGGGTGATGATGTTTTTTCACACAATACAATCATTATATCATAAAAGATGTGCCGCGTACACAGGGGATTTCGAAGGCTTCGTTGCATTTTTTCCTCCGCTGTGGTAAACTGATAGCATTATTTTACTGGGAGCTGAAGCGGTATGAATTGTCCACTGTGCGGAGAGTCCATGGACGAAACGGGGCATTGCCCCAACTGCGGCGGTGCTGCATCGCTGCCTGCGCAGGAGGAAAAGAGGCGGGACGATTCAACGCTGCGGTCTGGCGTCGGCATATTCTATGAGAATCTGGCGGTATCACAGGCAGAGGTGGAGCAGGAGCACAGGCCGCCACGTCCGGCACGGTACTCTTCTGGAGAACGGAAGGGAATTGTGTTTTCCGTGGCACTGCTGCTGGCAATTCTGGGGACTGTATTCTGGGGATGCAGCGGCTACGATCCCGATGCGGCGGCGATTCGTGGGGAAAACGGGATCACAATGGACAACCGCACCTTCTCGATTTATTTCTATGCGGCGATGTCTGAGGCCCAGAGCCAGTATGGGCAGGACGGTGGAACCGTTCCCTTTGATCCGACGGGAAATCTGGAACGTCAGTACATCGATTTGGACACGGGCTATACATGGGCGGACTATTTTCGGGAACAGGCCCTGCAGGATGCGGCGCTGACAGAATCGCTGGTCTGGCAGGCGCAGGAAAAAGGTTTTCGGCCATCGGCAGAGAAGCAGGAGGCCTTTCAGGGGTCCCTTGACAGACTGCCTGCCATGTCGGCAGCCTCCGGCTATCCGGGAAAGGACGGGACGGGAGACCTTTCTGCCTATCTCACCGCACGCTATGGGCCGGAAATGACGGTGGAATGCTATCAGGCGTATCTACGGGATACGTTTTTGGCACAGTCCTATTCGGATATGCTGTACCAAAACCAGACCTATTCAGAGGAGGCGCTGCGGCAGTATTATATGGCCCACAGCGGGGACTATCAGGAGACGCCCATGTCGGAGCTTCCCAACGTGGATATCCGCCAGATCCTCTATCTGAAGGATGGGGAGGGGCAGGCAGCCATGGACGAGGCAGTGGCCCGAGCCCAGCGGGATCAGGCGGAGCTGGAGGCGGCAGGCGGTTCGGAACAGGCCTTTTGCGCGCTGGCACAGGAGATCTCCGCAGACGGCGGAAGCCGGGATGACGGTGGACTGCTCCGCAATATTGCGCCGGGGACGCTGGGGAACCAATTCAGCGACTGGTGCTTTGATCCGGCGGGGCACAGCTATGGAGACATGGGAATCGCCAAGTCCAGCTATGGCGTCCATCTGATCTTCTTTTTGGATTATCGGGAGAATTACCAGTGGAAGGATCAGGTGACGGAGGATATGCGCAGTGAAGCGTTGGGGACAGCCTTTGCGGCGCTGCTGGAGCAGACAGACTGCCGTTTGACACGATTTGCGTTGGCACCGCCGATGGGCAGAGCGTCCTGAATTTGAATGTAATTTCCAATGGAGGAACAGATAAGCTATGAAGAAAATGCTGTTTTTTGTAAACCCCGCAGCGGGGAAAGAAGAGATGCGTTATCAGCTGATGGATGTGATCGATTTCTTTACGGCCAGCGGCTATGACGTGTTATGTCACCCAACGCAGAAGCCGCTGGATATTCCGGAGTTCCTGCGGGAGCGGGGGCAGGAATTTGATATGGTCGTGACCTGCGGCGGTGATGGCACCCTTAACGAGACGGTATCCGGCCTGATGGCGCTGGAGCACCGGCCAACGCTGGGCTACATTCCTGCGGGAACGGTCAATGACTTTGCCACTTCCCTGCATATTCCCAAGACGATCAAGGAGGCAGCTCGCAACATTGTGGAGGGTGAGCCATTCCGGGTGGATATGGGCGGCTTTAATGACCGGTATTTTACCTATGTGGCGGCCTTCGGCGCCTTTACCAAGGTGAGCTATGCCACCCCGCATTCCAGCAAACAGGCACTGGGACGGGCGGCATATATTCTGGAGGGCATTCGCTCACTGTCTGACATCCGCCCCATTCATGTTACGGCAACGACGGAGGATACGGTGATCGAGGACGATGTGATCCTTGGTATGGTGACCAATGCCACCTCTGTGGGCGGATTCAAGGCACTGGACGATGATATTGTCAAGATGGATGACGGCCTCAATGAGCTGATCCTGGTGAAGGCGCCCAAGGTGCTGGCGGACTATAATGCGCTGGTGGGCAGCTTGATCGCCCGGGATTTCCGGCCGGACTATTTCCATATTCTTCAGTGTGACTCCGTGACCCTGACCTTTCAGGAGCCGGTGCCGTGGACTCTGGACGGAGAATTTGGCGGGGAGACAGAACATGCGGTGGTGACCAACATTCCAAAGCCCATTGAGATCATGGTGCCAAAGCAGGAAGGGTAAATCACACAGCAAATCCATATAGACAGCGGCCAGTGCAAATCACACATTGCACTGGCCGCTTTGTTATTCGATTTTTTCGAAGGCTTCGACACCGTGCTTGCACAGGGGACAGATGAAGTCCCCCGGCAGCGTTTCACCCTCATAGATATAGCCGCAGATGGTGCAGCGCCAGCCCTTGACCGTTGATTTTTCCTGGGGCTTGGGCTTGATATTGGCCTGATAGTAGGCGTAGCTGACAGGCTCGGCACCCGGAAGGGTATCACAGTCTATGACATCGGCCAAAAACTGTGTGTGACTGCCAAGATCCATGGAGGACACTACTTTACAGCTCAAATAGCCACAGGAGGCCCAAGTGAGATAGGGGACGCCGTTTGCGTCCTCTGTTACGCTGAGATCCTTGAATTTATCCACATCCCGACCGCTCTGGAAGCCAAAGTGCTGGAATAGACCGAAGGGGGCAGACTGATCCAGCAGGGAAACGGTGAATACACCGGACTGCGCAATCAGATCGTGGGTGTAGTTGGCCTTGTTGACGGTAATGGTGATTCGCAGAGGCCTTGAGGTGACCTGCATAACGGTATTGATGATGCAGCCGCTGCGTTTTTCACCGCTGCGGGAGGAGAGCACATACAGGCCGCAGGTGAGATTGTGGAGAACCTTTGTGTTCATAAGAAGACTCCTTTCGGGCAGAACATAGATTTTTCTGCCATTGCTACCATTATGCCAGAGAATGTTCCTGTTGTAAATAGAAAAGTCTGCCCCGGAAATCCGGAGCAGACTTAATTTCAGAGATAGAATTTTCTCGGAGAAGAAAATTACATTCTGTCGTGCATCTTCAGCACGTTGATGATGAGGTTATCGCGGAAGGAAGCGATCTCGGGCTTGGTGTGGCCAATGACCTCGGGGAAGTCAGCCATCTCAGTGATGATCTCTTCGCCGGACTGGTCAGCCCAAGTGTCGGGAACCTTCTTCATGTCGGAGATGTCAGCGAATACAGCGTCGGTCATAGCGCCGAACTTGATTGCGCAGCCCTTGAGGCCCAGCTCGCCACCGCCCAGCTCATAGTTCATAGCGGGGCCGAAAGCAGCCAGACGGATGCCGGGGCCGAAGGTCCAAGCGTCGTCAGCGTCAGCCATGGAGCAAACGCCCTCGGTAACCAGAGCGATCTCCTCACGCCACAGAGCGTGCATCAGGCGGTTTGCGATGAAGCCGTTCTTCTCCTTCTTCAGGACGCAGGGAGCCTTGTCGTACATCTTGTAGAACTCACGAGCAGCCTCGATGACAGCGGGATCGGTCTTCTCGCCGCCGCAGATCTCGATCAGGGGCAGCAGGTAAGCGGGGTTGAAGGGATGGCCAACAATGATACGCTCGGGGTGCTTTGCCTCGGAAGCGATCTTGGTAACGGGGGTGCCGGAGGAAGAAGAAGCGATGATAGCGTCCTCGGGCAGGTACTGCTCCATAACAGCGACCATCTGATGCTTCTGCTCCAGGTTCTCAGCGCCGTTCTCCTGAACGAAGTATACGCCGGTGAAAGCCTCAGCGGGATCGGTGGTGATCTTGATCTTGTCCCAGATCTTCTGGCCGTCATCGATGATACCATACTTTACATAGGTGTCAATGGGGCCCTGGATGTGGGGGATAGCACGCTCCTTGGAAGCCTCGGAACGAACATAGACGTTAACGTTCAGGCCCTTGAGGGCAAAGTAAGCAGCGAAGCCGCCACCGATGGTGCCAGCGCCATACATGGCAATGGTCTTAATGTCTTTTACATTCATGCTTAACGCATCCTTTCCAATCATATGATAGGGGAAACGGGGGAGCGGGAGGGCTCCCCCAAAATGCTTACAAAGTTAAGCGGGCGATTAGTTGTACTTGTGCCAGCCCTCGCCGGACTTGCGGCCGTACTTGCCCTCGGCAATCTTAGCCTTTACAGACTCGGGGCAAGCCCAAGAGGTAACAGGCAGCTTCTCGAGAATCTCGGTGACATGGGGGAAGGTATCGAGGCCGCTGAGGTCCATCATCTCGAAGGGACCCATTGGATGGTTCAGGCCCAGCTTGATGGCGGTGTCGATATCGTCGATGGTAGCAACGCCGTCCTCATACTCATGAATAGCCTCCAGCATGAAGGCGAACAGGCAGCGGTTTACGATGAAGCCCGGGGTGTCGGTCTGGCAGAGGACGGGAACCTTGCCCATCTTCTCGGAAACCTCACGAACAGCTGCGACGGTAGCATCGGAGGTCTTCTCGGCACGAATCATCTCAACCAGCTTCATAGCGTATACAGGGCTGAAGAAGTGCATGCCCATGCAGCGCTCGGGGTTCTTGCAGCCACCGGTGATCTCGGTGATGGACATGGAGGAGGTGTTGGTGCAGAGGATAGCATCGGGCTTGCAGATCTCGCCCAGCTGCTTAAAGGTGTCCTGCTTCAGGCTCATGATCTCAGGAACGGCCTCAATCACGAAATCAGCGGGAGCAACACCCTCCAGCTCAACGGTGGTGGAGATGTTAGCCATGATGGCGTCAGCGGCCTCCTGGGTGGTCTTGCCCTTAGCGACCTGCTTGTCGAGACCCTTCTTGATGGTGGCAACACCCTTGTCGCAGAACTCCTGCTTGATGTCACGCATGATGACCTTGTAGCCATTGGCAGCGGCGATCTGAGCGATGCCGGAACCCATCTGGCCAGCGCCGAGGACGGCAATTGTTTCAATAGCCATGGTATAAAGACTCCTTTATGTAATTGATTTCAGGGGGCGCGGGAACACGCCTCCTATGAGAACGGATACGCTCTCACTCATCTAATATTATCTCAGGAAATTCATAAAATGTCAACTAGCATCCGACAAAAACAGGACACCTTCCAGCGGAAAGTGCCCTGTTTTTTTAGTCGGTTGATATGGGAAAAAACCAGTGCGGCGAAGCGTGCCGGAATGCCCCATATAGGATGGCTGACAGGGCAAAAGCGGCCTGGATTAGTTGTTGGTGAAAACGGCAGGACGCTTCTCGATCATGGCAGCCATGCCTTCCTTCTGGTCGTGGGTGTTGAACAGAAGGGTGAACTCGGTGGTCTCAGCGGCCTTGCCTGCGGCAACGGTCTCAATGGCGGCCTTGTTGATGGCAGCCTTTGCAGAAGCCAGTGCACAGCCGGGCTTGGTCATAAGCGTTTTGGCAACCTCAACGGCCTTAGCATAGATGGCATCGTACTCGGCCTTGGCAGCCTCAGCCTCAGCAGCCTTGTTGGCAGCCTTCAGCTCGTCGAGGTTCTCGGCACCGGCCTTCTTGGCGGCCTTGAATGCCTTTTTGGCCTCAGCGGCCTTTGCGTTGAGCTCGGCGTCACCCTCAACATACCAGTTGAGAAGGCCAAGATCATAGGCCTGCTTGCCGGGAACCATCTCGGTGAGCATAACCAGCTGCTTTGCCTTTGCGGGGCCGACAATGGCGGTAGCACGGGCGCAGCCGTTGGCACCGGGGATAATGCCCAGGCCGACCTCGGGGAAGGACAGGGTGGTGCGGCTGCCGCCTACACGGAAGTCGCAGGCCAGAGTCATCTCGCAGCCGCCGCCAAAGGCGAAGCCGCCCACAGCAGCGATGGTGGGGATGGGCAGGGACTCGAGAATGTTGTTGATCTCAATGGCCAGACCGCAGAACTCGCGGGCATAGCGGGGCGTAGCCTCGGCCATCTCCTTGACATCGGCACCGGCGGCAAAAGCACGCTCGGAACCGGTCATAATGAGGACACGGACGGAGGGATCGGCCTTGACCTCGTTGATGGCAGACATGATGTCGGCGTTGATCTCGGAGTTCAGGGCGTTCAGGGCCTTGGGACGATTGAGCTTAATGGTAGCAATACCGTTGTCTACGGTATAGATAATGTTAGCGTACTCCATGGTAGCATAGGCTCCTTTCGTATGTAGAGACGATTATTCTGCGGGGATGGACTGACCGCCGTCTACCAGAATGTAGGAGCCGGTCATGTAGCTGAAGGAATCGGAGCACATTGCCAGCACGGGGCCTGCGATCTCCTCAATGGTGCCCAGACGGCGCACGGAGGTGGACTTGGACTGCTTCTTGTAGTAATCGGTGAAGTTGCCGTCCTTGTCAACGAAGAACTCTTCATTCAGAGGCGTTACAACATAGCCCGGGCAGATGCAGTTTACGGTGATGTTCTCACGGCCAAAGTTGTTAGCCAGCGTACGAGCCAGGCTCAGGCAGCCGGCCTTGGAAGCGCCGTAGCCAACTACGCCCTTGCCGCCGATGAAGCCGCCCACGGAAGCGGTAATGATGATGCGGCCACCCTTCTTGCCGTTGGTAGCGTTCTGCTTGATCATCTGACGAGCAGCCTCCTGGCAGAACATAAAGGTGCCGGTGAGGTTGGTTGCCAGAACCTTGGAGAAGTCCTCGGGGGTGTACTCAGGACGGCCCTCGCGGGTCTCTACCACCAGAGCGGTGGGGCCGGAAACACCGGCGTTATTGATGAGAATATCCAGAGCGCCGAACTCCTCGACGGTCTTCTCGACTACCATCTTAACGTTCTCGGCCTTGCTGGAGTCAGCGGGGATGCCGAATGCACGGCCGCCCTTGCAGTAGTTCTCGTTCAGGTCAGCCACAGCGTCCTCTACCTTGCGGGCAGTACGAGCGGTGATGACCACGTTTGCGCCGTAAGCAGCCAGTGCGCAGGCCATGCCGAAGCCAAGACCCTGGGTGCCGCCGGTGATGATGGCGGTCTTACCGGTCATGTCAAAGGAAGGAATACCGATTTTGCGGTTCAGATGAGCCATTGTAAAACACTCCTAAATAAAGATTTAGACAACACGATGAGGCGCTGCCTTTGAAATTGGAACAGGACAAACGTGTCCTCCGGCGAAGAAACAGCCCCAAGGGCTGCGCCCTCGCCGGAATACACCGGCCTTTTCGCAGGAACTCCCCCCCGCACCGGGGGGTACGAGGGGGAGATACGTGCAGAGAAATTACTTCTTGGTAGCAGCGTGTGCGTCAAACTTAGCCAGCATGGCGCGAGGAGACTGATAAGCACGCTCGAACCGGGGGCACTTCTCGTAGCCGGGAATGCCTGCCAGATACTTGGCGATAGCCTTCAGATCCTCCAGAGGATAACGCTGCATCATGCAGATGGTCTCCATGAGGGGGGAGCCGCCGCCGTGAACGCCGGCAACAGCCTGAGCAGCCTCGAAGGAATCACAGAGCTTGTTCTCCATCATGCGCATAACGCGATGGGTGTTCTCGGCGCTCCAAGCGGGGTTGCGGACGATGTACTTGTTGCACAGCTCGCCCACGTTGTCCTCTTCCATGAAGAAGTTCTCCTCGGGGGGCAGAGAAGCGCAGACACCGCCGGTCAGGTCAGCCATGGTCTCATACTCATGGTAGATGTTGTGACCAGCCAGACGACGGCCGGCGTTGGTCAGGATCTCATCGGGAACCTGCTGGCCGGAGGGGAACTTCTGGCTGCGGTAAGCGGAGCACTGGCCGGCAGCAAATACCAGCTCAGCGGTCTGGATGATATCGCACAGCTTGTCACGGACGTGAGACTGCTTTGCGATGTCGTTGACCTCGGCTACCAGAGCAGCCTGGGAAGCAATGACCTCGGATACAGCGGTCTTACAGCCGGTGTAGGAGTGACGATGATAATGAGCGAACATCAGAGCCAGGTAACCAGCGTAACGGCAAACACCGTCGTTCTCCAGGCCGTTCATGAAGACACGGGAGTTGGGAACGAAAACGTTGTCGAAGATGGTCAGGGACTCTACGTCACCGATCTGAGCAAAGGGAGCTGCCAGACGGGTGCGCTTGTGATGCTGGCCGGGCAGAGCCATCAGCTTGATGCCTTCCCAGTCAGCGGGCAGAGCAAAAGCAACAGCATACTCAGCGTCCTCGGAATCCATGAACTTGGTGGGGTTCACGATGATCTCGTCAACGTAGGGAGCGTTGGAGTTGCAGATCTTAGCGCCGCGAACGATGATGCCCTTGGTGGGGGTGCCGTCGATGTCAACACCGTCAACGTCGGTGGCAACAACATGGACGAACTGATCGGGGTCGGGCTGCATATGAGCTCTCTTGTACTTGGGGTTACGGGAACCCTTTACGTCGGTCTGTGCGCAGTTGCAGACAAGGTCATTCTCCTGGCAGTACTTGATGTACTTCTGCAGTCTTGCATGATACTCAGTACCACATGCCTCATCGCAGTCATAGGTGACGGAGAACAGAGCGTTCAGAGCGTCAGTGCCCATGCAGCGCTGCATGCAGCCGCCCACACGATGACAGATCAGACGAGTCATGAGCTGCTTCTTCAGCAGGTCATCCACGGACTGGTTGATGTGGGTGCAGCGGTTGTGTACGGAACCGTCGGGATCCTTAACTACGCAGACATCTGCATAATCGGGATCGTTGGCAGTGTCGTAGCACTGCTTCATAACATAGGTGCCGCCGACGATCCAGTCAGCCAGATCGCGCTCAGCGCCGGTCTTGCCGTTGGAACGGTCGATCTTCTTGCCGTTCAGGTAGACGTTGGGCTTCATAGCCAGCAGTCTAGCCTTGTACTGTTCATAAGTACCGATAGCCATTGGGATATACCTCCATATTTTTCGTTTTCTCAGCCGGCATAGCCATACCCGGCGTGAGGTCGTAAAACAACTCCCGGATGGTCAGGGCCAGAGGCCCTGACCCGTGGGAGATCGTTTATTAAATAATTACTTCTGCTTGGCAGCGACGGAAGCGTCGAACTTGGCCAGCATAGCGCGGGGGGACTGATAAGCACGCTCAAATCGGGGGCACTTCTCGTAGCCGGGAATGCCTGCCAGATACTTGGCGATGGCCTTCAGATCCTCCAGAGGATAACGGCTCATCATGCAGATGGTCTCCATGAGGGGGGAGCCGCCGCCGTGAACGCCGGCAACA
>CAUHNW010000038.1:0-13291 GCA_959607825.1 uncultured Oscillospiraceae bacterium
TCAAGCACGGTAACCGTCTGGGCTTCAAGCTCCGAGGACAAGCGCATTTCATGTACCCCGAAAGAAAGAATCCACAATACTCCGAGGAGGGCATCCGAAACTTCATTGACGGAAACCTTTGGGAAATCGAAATGGGTCGGAAGCCTGTTATCACCTACCGGGAGCCTTACCGCCCATACAAGAAGCACCCCAAGTATAAGGGTTTCCTGGCACTGTATGTCCACTATCTTTACATCCTGGGCAAGATCCAGAAGCAGCAATATCCACCCCGGATGACCGCCAAGATGCAGAAGGATGTCATGCGGTTTGAGCAGCTCCGGGAACAGTTCAAGTTCCTGCGGGAAAACGGCATCGAGACACCCGCGCAGATGGAACAGTTTCAAGCATCCTTGGAGGAGAAGCTCAGTGTCCTGACCAAGCAGCGAACTATCCTCAATGTCCAGAAAAAGAAGCAGAAGAAGCTGTTCGATGCCCTGTCGGATGAGCAAGCCCTTGCCCCAGCCAAACGGCTCTATGAGGAGGGCCACGCTGGTGTGGAGGCTGAATATGCACAATATATGGCGGCAGTCGAGGTTCTGGATGCCTGCGGTGTTCCCCGCACCATGCTGGAGGCCCAAAAGGCGGACTGCTACAAAAAGCTGGCGGACCTCAACCGTGAGATCCGCCAGATCAGGAAACAGATGAAAATGTGCGACGAGATCCAGAGGGAAACTGGCACCATAGAACGCCAGTTGCAAAGGCTGGAGCCGGAGCGGCAGCGCAACAAGAGCAGACGCCAGGAGTGGGAGATTTAAAGCATCTCCCGCACCCTGCGGACAACGGACACGATCCAGGACAGCGCAACCAGCGCCAGCATCCCGTACCAGATGCCGTCTGCCAAGGCCTGATGGGCGCAGTACCAATTGTGAAATATGGTCGGAACCAGGAAAGCATACAGCAATGGTACCGTTAACCGCAACACCCCGGCATACCGAATGAGCAGGAACAGCAGAATCAATCCCAAGATAACCTTTTCCATTACAACACCTCCAGTTGGTGTTGCATATTAGCATGACCAGCGACGGTTTGCAAGAGGCTGTTCGGGAATTGTTTCATGGATTCAGCGCTGACAAATCCGCTGCCTATCATTCCGCACCCGTCAGCCCCCGTGTGGCCCCGTGTGGGCATTTCACGGCAAGGGCGGCACACGCTACCGCAATAACATCAGTTCCCCACGTCGGGCGGCGTGGGGGCAATCCCCAAGGAAAGGAAGATGCAATGAACCAAATCTATAAATCCTATGACGAACTCCCGCTGATGCTCTCAGTGCCACAGCTTGCGGTTGCACTGGGCATTTCCCGGGCAGGCGCATACACCCTCGTCAAACGGGCGGATTTTCCGTCCCTGACCATCGGCAGCCGGATCGTTGTCCCCAAAGACAAGCTCCTGGCTTGGATCGAGAAAAACTGTGTGTCGATTTAGCTGGATATTTCCAAAAAGGTGTGGTATATGTTGTGGCTGCGAAGGGAGTGATTTGAATGGCGAAGAAACGTGCCAACGGTGAGGGAAACATCCGAAAAAGGAAGGATGGCCGTTGGGAGGGACGGTACACGGTGGGCCGGGACCCCAAAACTGGGAAACAGATTTTCAAGAACGTCCTCGGCAAGACCCAGGCAGAGGTCAAGGCCAAGCTGGAAAAGGCCATCGAGGAGAGCAGGGGACTGGATATTGTGAAAGCCCAGAGCTACACCGTGGGCCAATGGCTGGATGTGTGGTTCGAGTATTATGCAAAGGTCAAAGTCCGGCCCTCCTCCCACAAGACCTACCAGGGCTACATTAAAAACCATATCAAACCGCATATCGGCAACATCCCGCTGACAAAGCTGACCACGCTGGATTTACAGGTCATGTATCAGGAACTGCTGACCAAGGGCCGGGTGGACCGCATTGAATCCAAGCACCAGCCCAAGGGGCTAAGTGCGAAAACGGTGCGGAATCTGAATCAGATCATCTCCTCGGCCATGAAACTAGCCATCCAGCAGAAGCTTATTTCCAGCAATCCTGCCGATGGCTGTGCCCTGCCGAGAATCGAACACAAGGAAATGAAGACCCTTCCGGCGGATCATCTGGCAGCATTCCTGAACGAAGCCAAGCGCACCGGAACCTTCGAGCTGTACTACATCGACTTGGCCACCGGCCTCCGGCGAGGGGAGTTGCTGGGCCTCAAATGGCAGGACATTGACCTGGACAGCGGCGTCATTCACGTCCGACGCCAAGTGGGCCGTATTGACGGCAAGGTACAGGAGGCACCCCTGAAAACGAAAAATGCCTACCGCAACATCTCCATCGGAGCCGATGCGGTAAGCATTCTGCGGGAAAAGAAAAAGCAGGACGGCGGGCGCAGCGAGTATGTATTCCCTTCGCCTACGGGAGGCCCCATGTCGCCGGACAGCGTTTTGAAGATGCTCCACCGGGTGCTGGAACGGGCAGGGCTGCCGGAGCTGAGATTTCATGATCTTCGGCATACCTTCGCCACCTTGGCCCTCCAGAACGGCGTGGACATCAAGACCGTCTCCGGCATGCTGGGACACTTCTCGGCAGGCTTCACGCTGGACACCTATGCCCATGTGACCACGGCGGCACAGCGGCAGGCGGCGGATACTATGGGAGATGTGCTGGCTATTTGATAGGAAACAAATGCCGCAGGGAGATGACCTCCTGAGATATAACCGAGATGTACTAAATGCTGCCTGCGATCTGGTAGCCCGTCCGGATGGCGGTCTGGAGGTTGCCCATGGTGCCGCAGTCGCCGATGGCAAAGAACTGTTTGCCGCAGCCTGCATACTGCATGGCGGTTCCGACATTGGCCTTCATGCCGGCGGCCAGCAGGACGGTGCCTGCCTCTACGGTGTGCAGCTCTCCAGCTTCGTCCCGGTAGGTCACTCCCTGAGCGGTCACCTCGGTGCAGGTGGCCTTCAGGATAATCTTCAGGGCATCTGCGTACTCCTCCACGGCGTCGATGAACATGTTGTAGTAGTGGACCCGCTTGGCTTCCACGGCCACCACGTCCTTCATCTCGATGACGGTGACCTGCTTGCCCATTTGGGCCAGGTGCAGGCCTGTCTCCACGCCGATCTCGCCACCGCCGATGATGACGACTTTGTCGGAGACGAACTCCTCGTGGCCGAAGGCCCGGGTGGCAGGGATGGCGTTCTCGATGCCGGGGATGGGCGGAACTACGGGCACGGAGCCCACAGCAGCCATGACCACGTCGTAGCCCTGCTGCTCCAGCCACTGGGGCTCGGGGGCGCAGTCCAGGTGGACGGTGATGCCGGGATGCCCGTTGACCTTCCGCTCGAAGTATTTCAGCAGGTTCAGCATGGGCCACTTGAAAGAGGCATACCGGCTGTGGTCGATCATGCCGCCCAAGTGGTCGTTTTTCTCGTAGAGGTCCACGGTGTGGCCCCGGTCCGCAGCGGTGATGGCCGCCTTCATGCCGGCAGGACCGCCACCGATAATCGCCACGCGCTTGGGCGCTCCGGCGGGCATGATGAGCCGGTCCACCCACTTCTCAGAGCCAAACCGGGGATTCACCACGCAGACCGTCAGATGGTGGTTGCCCGTATGGCACTTGTTGCAGCGCAGGCAGGGAACGATCTCCTCGGGCTTGCCCTGGTAGAGCAGCTGGCCGTAGTTGGGGTTGGACACGTAGGCCCGGGCCATGGAGAGCAGGTCCGCCTTGCCGGAGGCGATGGCTTCCTCGCAGTCCGCCGGGTCAAAGAACCCTGCGGAGGCGGCAATGGCCTGCTTGACGCCGGCTTTCTTCACATATTCCGCCATGTACAGGAAAGGTGTCCGACTCCCCGCAAAGCCCGTGGGGTGCTGGTTGTCCAGCTCCATGGAGCGGATGGTCAGAATGTCGATGAGGCCCTCGGCGGCCTTGGCGAAGGCAACGGTGTCGTCCAGGGTCCAGCCCTCAGGCTCGATGTCGTGACCGGAGATGGAGGCCTCTATCAGGAAGTTTTTCCCACAAAGTTCCTTGATCCGCTTGCACAGCAGCAGCGGGAAGCGGATCCGGTTCTCAAAGCTGCCGCCAAATTCGTCGGTGCGGCGGTTTGTAATGGGAGAAAGCATTCTGCCCAGCAGCACCATCCGGTAGGACATGTGGATGTAAGTGCCGTCAAAGCCGCAGTCTGCCATGTTTTTGGCCAACTGGGCATACTTTTCAATCAACTCGTAGAGGGTCTGGGTGGGAATTTCCGTCTTGTCGGAGGTGAGGGTGGCTTTGGAGCCGGGCATCATACGGATCTGGGGTACATTGGCGGAGACATCCATGCCCGGGGGCGAGAACATCATGATGACGCCGTGGGCCCGGGCACCGTAGAAGTGGACCGCGTCGGCCATCTGGGACATATAGTTCTGGGCGTCAGGGCTGGACGCGTCCCAGCCATTGCCCCCTGGCCGGGTGCCGAAGGAGTTGCCGTCGCAAGTAACAATGGCAGCGCCGCCCCTGGCCCGCTGGGCGTAGTGGGCGATGAGGCTGTCCGAGGGCCAGTTCTCCCCGGCCTGGGCCAGATGGGGCTCCGAGGGCGGGCAGATCATGCGGTTTTTCAGGATGGTGTTCCCCACCTGGAGCGGGGACAGCAGATTCGGGTAATAGGGATTCATGCAAATACCTCCAGTCAGAATGGGATCAGCGCCTGCCGGGCTCCACGAGAATGGTTCCGGTGTAGGTTACGCCGGGTGCGGGCTGGACGGCCTCACCGTTCACGAACACCTGGCCCTTCAGGGTGGAGGACTCGTCCAGGGTGAGGGAGGTCAGGTAGCAGGTTCGGGTCACGTTCCAGAGGGAACCCTTTTCCAGCTTGACAATGACGCCTGCCTGATAGGGCATCTTGGGAATGCACTCCAGGAAGGCAATATTGTACCACTTGCAGAGGGGCACGGGGGACAGCCAGCGGTTCCCCTCCAGCCGGTCAATGTGATGACCCTCGGCGGTGGAAATGGCGCCGCTGTAGCGAACGTTCTCCAGCCGCAGCTCCAGATTTCTCGCTGCATCCTTGGCGCTCATGGCAAAGGGATTAAAGGGGGCATCGGCGGGCTTTGGCGCATAATCCGCAGGGGTAATGTGTGCCCGGTAGCCGCTGGCGTTGAAGCAGTCGCCGTTTATGGCCATGTTGGAGAAGTGGACAAACACGTCCCGGTTGGGGGTGGCTTGGGTCAGGTCCAGCAGGCCCTCGGAGATTAGGTCCTTCGCCTCCCGCAGCTCTTCGGCGGTGGGAGAAGCGGGGTCCTCGATGCCGTTGTGGAGGTCGTCGTCGTCCATCATGCAGAGGATCATGCCGGACTCGGAGATCAGGGTGGAATCGTCCACGTCGATGTGGAAAGAGCCGTTGCTCTTCACGGAGAAGCAGGTGACGCCGCAGTGGAACACCGTGCCGTCCTTTATGGTCACACCGCCGCCGTTGCCGCGCTGGAGCATGACGCCCACCTTGTCGGTGTAGACCACGGTGTTCTGGGGCTTGATCTCCAGCCCATCCGTGCCGAACACGCCCTCCAGGTTTTCCGGCGTGGAGGCGCAGTAGATGACCTTGGCCGCTGCGTTTACGCAGGTATTGGCATAGTCAGCAGTGACCACGGTACTTCCGGCAAATTTCACGGTGGTGTTGCCGATGGAATAGGTACCGTAGCCGCCGGGGTGGGTGGAGGATGAGGTGGGCTTGCCCCCCAGATCCCGGGTGATCTCTCCGTAAATCTCATGGAAGGGCAGTTTTGCAAGGCTCTTTCGAGCGGCGGATTCAGAGGAGGTGTCTACCTTTTCATTTAAGCCGCCGGTAATGGCGATCAGGGAGTTGATGGCGGTGGATTTACAGCCTTTGTTGTTGTCCGTGGAGAGCACACCCCACTTCTCGGACATGATTTGGGAGTTGAAGTAGTTGGCCTCGGCCTTGTCCAGCAGGTTGGTGCTGCGGCAGTTGCCCTCGAAGCCGCCCATCCAGGGCGCATTGCGCATCTTCTTGCCGCCGAAGCCGCCCGCCCAGCCGTCCTCAAAGACGCCCTCGTGGGCGGAGAAGCGGCTGTTCTTTACCAGGACCTTGGCGCTGCCGCCTGCCACAAAGGTAGATCGAACGGTGCCGTAGTTGCAGATGTCGGCGTTTTCAATGATGGTCTCCGTATCGTCGCCGCAGACTAGAATGCCTGCACCCATGCCCTGGAAATCGTCCATGCCGTTGCCGTTAAAACGGATCGTCAGGTCCTTCAGGTGGTATTTCCCGCCGGTGCCGCCAGCTATAATGCCGTTAAAGTTATTGGCTCCGAAGGCATCGCTGGGAGCGTCGTCGGAGCGGATGGTCACAGTCCCGTCCGCACCCACCTGATAGGCTGCGTCCACGCTACGCTGGGGCACCTTCTTCCCATTCTCCAGGAACAGGGCAGCCCGGTAGGGTTCCTCAAAATAGTTCCACCAGGCAGGCTCCGGAGGCAGGTCAGAGGGTTCATCGGGCATGGCTCCGGGCTTTGCAGGCTCAGTGGTATAGCGGTACAGCTCATAGCGATCTGTCAGGGTCAGCCGGATATCCCCCCGGTAGTCGTATCCGCCCGCCAGAGGCATGAAAACGCCATCCACAGTCAAGGTGACCAATGTGCCGTCTGGGGACGCCGCAACGGTATTGGAGGGCAGGCACAGTGACCTCAGAGAGGTGCTTTCGGGCACATAGTAAAGATAGGGAATCTGGCCGCTGCCATCGGAGGTATGCAGAGCCTCAGCTACCAGAGCCACAGCCAAAGTACGGGTGAGGGGTGCATCCAACGGCTCCTTCGGAGTAAGCTTTTTGCCGCCCATCATGGCGTTTACTTTGTCCAGAGCATCGCCGTAGGAAATGCCGCTCTGGGATCGGGTAATTTTCTTGACCTCGTCAATATCCGTTCCAATAGTCTTTGCCAGCATCCGCTCAAAGGCACTCTCTGCCAGAAGTCCATCTGCGCCAAAAGCAAAAACATCTGTTTCCCCTTCCACGGGAACGCCCCGGAAAATGTCCAGATACACCAGCAGCGCAGCGGCATCTTTATCAGGTATCTGTTCATAGTCCGGATATTCGGCTGCCTTCCGGACGCCCTTCCGGGTGTCCTGTCCGCCATCGTGCCGTTTATAAAGGGCATCAATGGCATCGTCAAACTGAAGAATCATTTTCATATGGGTTTCCTCCTTTTATTTGGCGCTCAGATCATCACATGCGGGAGCCAGAATGTCACGGCGAATGCCGGTTTCGGCTGGCGCCCGATAGGACACAAGGGTATGGGCATAGGCATTGTGACTCAGCCCCAGCGACTTTCCCGGACAGTAGATATAGCACTGGCCGCAGGTAATGCAATCCTCGGGATAGGCAATGACAGATTTCTTATGTTCCTCATTGAAACGAAATACATCGAAAGGACAAATCTGAATGCAAAGGCGGCAGCCGATGCAGGCATCCAAATCAAAACGAATCACACTCATTATAGACTCCTTTCCCCTGCTCAAAGCAGGCCATGGGCAGCGGCTGCTTCCTTTTCACCGGGGAAGTAGCTGGTGTATCTCTGGAGATACGGTTCGCTGCGGTCACCCTTCCAAGCGTCGGGATACTCAACCCGGCGGATTTTCATGCCCCCGTCCTGTCCCTTTTCCGCTACGAAGTAGCAGAGGAAGTTTTCATCGTCGCGGAAAGGGAAGTCCTCACGGTAATGACAGCCGCGGCTTTCCTTGCGCTCCAGACTCAGACGGAGCTTCATCTCTGCCTGCAGAACCTTGTGGCGCAGCTCCGTGCAGTTTTTGAGATCATGGGCATCCATAGCCATGACCTTGGGAAGTATATGGTTGCGGATGTAGAGAACGTTTACCAGAGCCGCATTCAGACGATCCTCACTTTTTACCAGCAACGTCCAGAAGGGGGTCATAGCAGCCTGTAGGCAATCCAGTGCCCACACGGCGTCGTAGCCCTTTTCCAGGCGCATGGGCGCGGTATACTCGTCATAAAGCTGCTGTACCTTTTCGGGAGAAATCTTTTTCAGCTCCACATGGCTGGATTTCACATATTCAGATGCCGCTTCCCCGGAGCGCTTGCCCTGAAGACCGAAGAAATTGGAAGTGAAGCCGGTTCTGCCGGCGTAGGTAGCACCGCCGACGGGACCGCCGTTGCAGCCGTCGCCTGCACAGTACAGGCCGGGGATGCCGGTATAGCCCACGGTGTCCTCGCATCCACAGAAAATGCCGCTGACGGTATGAACCGGCATGCCAGGTGCAACGCCGTAAACGCCGCCGGGCTGGTTTTTCGGCTCATCGGTGTCGACGCGGTTGTTCCGAACATCATCGGGATGATCGTTCTGCCACAAGTAGGGATGCCAGGAGGGGGCATCGGATTGATAGGGCTTGCCGCCCTCCACCACACAGGTAGCGATGGCACTGCCGGTGCCCGTGAGCTTGTCGAGATTGACCTTCCGCTCCTCACCACCATTGAGCATCATGTTCTGAAGATATGGGAACGCCTCCTTTGCCCATGCGTTGGAGGGGGAGTCTCCCTTGGCAGAATGATAATCCTCAAATTCCTGACCGATAATGGGCAAACCATGTTGATAACCAATGGCGATGGCATCAAAGCTGGCACCGCCGGTGGGCCAACCGGCAGGACGATAAGCACCGCTTCCCATGCAGAGAATGGTAGCCTTTGCATGGAAGACCATGGGTGTACCGCTTGCCACGTCAAAGCCCACGGCGCCGATGACCTTTCCGGCGTCCTCCACCACATCGTAGATCATGGTGTGGTCAACCACGGTAACGCCATTTTTGAGAAGGCCGGGCATAAAACGTTTATGACGAAGCCGATTCCCGACCAAATCCCGATAGCCGAAATAGTCGTCGTTCTCAGCAAAGCCTGTGGAGTTGGCATCGGGGTACTGCTCCGTAAGGCCCAGCTCGGCGTAAAGCTCATAGACGCTTTTGGATTCTCTGATCCAGACATCGAACCAGTTCTGGTTTGCTAGATATTCGCCTTCGTGGAAGTAGAGCTTTTCCACAGTTTCACGTTCATCGCCCTTATCCGCATCAAACCATCGGGTACAGCACACATGGGGACTTTGACCGGAATAACCAGGACGACCTTTGTCTACCAATACGACAGACATGCCCGCCTTACGGGCAGTAACTGCGGCGCTGAGGCCGGCATATCCGCCGCCTATCACAAGCACGTCGCATTCGTACTGCGTTTTTGCGGGAGCCTTCGCCTCGTCAAAGGGAAGCTCGCCGTACACACTGTATTTCATAAATATCTCCTTTCCGAGTCGGCATGACTTCTAAACAAATATTACCCTGTCAAGGGGGGAATGAAAAGATATCAATCTTCAATCTTGATATCTTTTCTTTACAACATTCAAAACTCATATTATAATACGGGTAATTCAGGACAAATAATGAGTCCTCCGGGGGCAATGAATTCACGAGAGGAAAACGCGCTATGGATACAACACGCGAGGCACAAACGCTGGAGCAATACATTTTCCATCTTACAAAAATTGAAAATGCCATTAACGAATACCGAAGCAGCGGCAACATGGACGCGCTCTATGAGCTGCAGAATGACCTATCTTCCCGTCCGATCCTGCAGAAATGGCTGGCCTTTGCCAATATGCCGGAGCTGGACACGGCGCTCAATGCCATGCACCGGAAAAGTGTCTGTATGACAGCACTCTCGCCCTATAGGGATGTGATGCTCCATTGTCAGACGGAATGGGACAAGCCTGTGGAGTTTATCCATATTGTCTATGTTCATAAAGGCTGCTTTAGATGCACTGTGCCCGGCGAGACCATGGAGTTGAAACACGGTTGGTGCTATATGTTCAATGTAAACGCAGACAAGACCATTTATCCGGATTCAACAGATGCCCAGCTGCTGAACTGTCTGATTTCACAGAATTACTTTGAAAACATTCTTCTGGAAACCTTTGACCGGACGGTATTTTTCTCCCATTTTCTCACGCAGGCATTCTACACAGTAAACAGTGCCCGAACTAAACTGGCATTGGATACATCCGGGAACGATGTTGTAAGGACCATTTTTTCCAATGCAATTGTGGAACAGGTCAATCGAAATCCCCTCTATGAGACTGCAGTCAACAGTTTGGTGTCCATGTTAATGGTGGAGCTCCTCCGAATCTACATGGAGGACAGCGATACGAAGCACTATCTGGAGCTGGGCAACAACAAGCTTTCTGACATTCTTGACTATATCGACAGCAACTGCGCCACGGTCACGCTGGCGGAGGTGGCAAATGCCTTCCACTTCAACCCCAGCTATTTAAGCCGGATCATCAAGTCTCAGACGGGGCAGACCTTTACACAGGTTCTTCAGACCATCCGGCTGAGAAAGGCGGCGTTGCTGCTCCAGTCCACGAGTATTTCCGTATCTGACATCACCAACTTTGTGGGTTATCACAACCTGACCCATTTTTA
Source organism: uncultured Oscillospiraceae bacterium (assembly GCA_959607825.1). GTDB lineage: Bacteria > Bacillota > Clostridia > Oscillospirales > Oscillospiraceae > HGM13006. The sequence goes on from CAUHNW010000038.1 coordinate 10,460, forward strand.
CCGGCTCTTCCGGGAAAGCTACGGAGTATCCCCGGCGGAATACCGGGAATCGCATATTCACGCCTCGAAGTATTATTAAATCAAAAGTGTCCAAAATCATGGTTTTTACCTTGATTTTGGACGCTTTGTTATGCTGACGTCAGACAGCATTGTCTCGACTTATGGTTTTTTGATTATCCCTCAGCCATCATTCTGTCATATGCGGCCTGATAGACACCGATGATCTCATCAATGTGCAGATCGCGGAGCGTCTGCTTGAACTCAGGCAGGTTATCCAAGCTCTCCTGACCCATCAGGAAGGCCAGCGCGTGCTCGGACATATAGGTCAGCAGGTCGGGAGAATATTGTGCATAGATATCATTCTCTTCCTGGGTGAAGGTAGCCTTCAGGCCGGAGGGCATATTGTATGCGCCGTCCTTCTCCTGGCTGCTTGCAAAGTCGATGGCCTCGATGACATCTTCACCGTAGGTGCTCTTCAGGCGGCTGGCATCCTTGATACAGGGAATCAGGTCACCTGCGTACAAGATCATAGCAGTGGAAGCGGAAAGACCGTCAGGGTTATTCGTGATCAGCTCAGTAAGCTCGATCTCGCCGTCCTTCATGTTGTAGGCCTCGCCCTCGATGCCGTAGCTGGCAAGGCGGCTCCCCTCTTCCGTAAACAGCCAGTCAATCATCTGAACAACCAGCTCAGGGTTCTGACAGTTGAAGCCGACGTTCCAGACACCAGACTCCAGGCTGACTTCTTCTTCGCTGCTGAAGTGGAATACATCGTCCTCATGCTCCATGGGGGAGTACAGGGAAACATAGTAAGCCTCATCGCCAATCTGGGAGGCATAGTAGGCCATATTGGAATACATGGTTGTGAAGGTCGTGTTCTCACCACGGAGCACATACTCGTCGCAGTAGGGGCCGCCCTCCATGCTCAGAATATTCTCGTTGATGAGGCCATCCTTGTACCAGGTGGAAAGGGTTTCGAGGTACCTGTCATAGGCATCGGTCAGGAAGCCAAACTGGATCTTGCCATCGACCACAAACAGAGGCAAGCTGACATAGGAGCCGTTCTCATAGGTGGCATCGATACCGAAGCCTGCGCCGATTACATTGCTGATGCCCATATCACCAATCACACTCAGAGCCAGAGGTGCGACAACACCGGGCTGGTCCTTCATGCCCCGGAGCATCTTGTCCCAGTCGTCAAAGGTTTTAATGTCTTCCTTCTTCATACCGATATTGTCCAGCAGGTCGCCGCGGGTGACAACGCCGGCAACAGGCATGTTATTGATGTTGATCTGCCACATAGCGGTGATCTCTTCGTCGTTCATGACATTGCTGCGGAAGCCATATTTGTCGATGGCTGCCAGATAGTTGGGCATATAGTCCATGTAGTCGATCAGGTTCAGGAAAACCTCATCTGCTACGCCGGCAGATGCGCCGCCGGGATACCATGCGCCGCCTTGGATGACAATATCGGGAACGGAGTCGGAGGCAGCCAGCAGGTTGAACTGTTCTTTGGCAAGCTCGGCAGAGGCTGCCTGGATATCCAGAGTAACACCGGTAGCCTCGCTCCAGCCGCGGAATACGCTCAGCTGCTCGTAGTTTTCCATGTCAATGTAGGGGGTAATTGCAGTGTTGACAGAGGTGAACATGGAGACGGTCTCATCAGTCTCGACGGGGAACTCCAGCAGTTCAACGCCATCTGCAACTTCTGCGGGCTCTTCTGTGGATTCTTCGGCCACGTCTGCTTCCGCAGCCCCGGCGGGCGCATCAATCACTTCGGGCGCTTCGGAAACAGCAGATACGGTGCTGTCGGTGGCTGGAACCTCAGTGCTTACGGCTTCGTTGCCGCCGCATCCTGAGAAAACACAGCACAGCATAGCCAGTGCCAGGATCAGACACAGTACTTTCTTCATTTCAACACGCTCCTCTATCTATTTTGGGATGGTATTATTCTAGTGAATGAACAGATCCGGAACAATGACTTGTGATTACATTTTTATTGACCTGAGCAACCATGTTTTTGCCCGAAGACAATTAGCTGGGAGGATTCGTGGTTGAATGAATTGCGTTGGACGGTTCAACAGATCTGCAACTTCGGGACGCATCTATATCAGCTGGGCTTTCCGAAAACTGAGATGCAGTAACCATATATTTCAAAAATCTCACTTCGGCAATAGTTTCGTGTTGACGAAGCCGTTGCCCAATAGTCACCCACCGTCAGCTCCCGTGTTGTCCCGTGTGGGCTTTTTTCAGCAAGGACGGCTACGGGAGGTCCCATGTCCCCGGACAGCGATTTGAAGATGCTCCACCGGGTACTGGAACGGGCGGGGCTGCCGGAGCTGAGATTTCATGATCTTCGGCATACCTTCGCCACCCTGGCCCTCCAGAATGGCGTGGACATCAAGACTGTGTCCGGCATGCTGGGTCACTTCTCCGCAGGATTCACGCTGGACACCTACGCCCATGTGACCACGGCAGCGCAACGGCAGGCGGCGGATACCATGGGGGATGTGTTGGCAATATAAACAACACCGGGGTTCCTGCTACGGAACCCCGGCTTGACAAACCGTAGTATCTCAGATATGGGATACAGATCTTTTTGGCAAAGGGAAAACTATATGCCAAACTTTTGCGTGACATTACGAAGTTTAACAGCCATTTCACAATACCACTCAAAATACTCTTGCCAAGCATCGAAACCTTTTCTGATATCACCTGATTGAAATGCAATAATGCGGCAATCTTTTGACGCTGTTTTCCACTCAAGATCCATGCCTATATAGTGCCTACTGAATGGCTGAAACATCTGGAAATCTCGGAAAAATGACCAGCTCG
>CAUHNW010000039.1:0-11256 GCA_959607825.1 uncultured Oscillospiraceae bacterium
GCCTCGCTTTTTATCAGCATACCACATTGGCGCTTCTGCCGCAACCATTTTTCTTCCTCATGGCCGCTTCCGAAAAGGAGCCGCAGGTGATTTCCTGCGGCTCCCAAATTATCTATTCTGCTCTGATCCCGGTCACTTTGCAGCAGTCTCGCTCTGGCTCTCGGCAGGAGCCTGACCGGTGACCCTCTTCGCCGCATTCTCAGCAGCCCGGGTCTGGAGGGTATCGATGGTGACAGCCGCCAGCAGTGCAATACCCAGAACAACATACTTCCAATACTGGTTGATGTTCAGGAAGCTCATGCCATAATCCAGCACGCCGATAATGAGAACGCCGATGACCATGTTGCTCATTTTACCGCCGCCGCCTCCCATTTTAATGCCGCCCAGCATAGCGCCTGCCATAACGGTAAACTCAGCGCCGATGCCAAGGCCCTGATTGACCGCACCGCCGGTGGTGCCAACATTGACAATCTGTCCAATGCCAAAGAACACACCAGCCAGCGCAAAGATCAGAATACGCATCTTTGCAACGGACACACCGGACAGCGCCACAGCGTCCGGGTTAGAGCCCAACGCATAGACATTCCGGCCAAAATAGGTCTTATTGAGGATAAAGGAGCCCACCAGCACTGCGGCGATCATCACCAGGACGCCGGTCTTCAGCGCACCGGAGCCAATGCGAATGTTAAAGCCGCCGATATTCTTCAGCGCAGCAGACACATAGGTGGTCTTGCTGATACCGTCGGTCAGCAGATACGTCACACCGTTGAGGATGTACTGGGTACCCAGAGTAATAATAAAGGGGAACACCTTCAGCCATGAATACATTACGCCGTTGAAGACAGACAGCAGCACCGCCAGCAGGATACCGCAGATCACAGCTACCACCACATTGGAGGAGCCCTCGATCAGTGCCATTGCCATGCCCACCGTGGAGATCAGGAAGCCGGTGGACAGATCCATGCCGCCGCCCAGCATGATGAAGGTAATCCCAACACCCAGAATGACCAGATACGCATTCTGATTCAGCATGGTCAGCAGGTTGGAAAAGTTAAAGAACGAACGTCCTGCAACCGCAGGCCCAAGGATGCTGAACAGCGCAATCAGCACAATCAGAACGATCAGCATCAGGTAGTCTTTGAGATAAGTTGAAAAGCTCTTTTTCATGAGTTAAGCCCCCATATTTTCATTTTCTCTGTCAGAGGTGGAGGCCATATCCAGGATGCGCTCCTGAGAAAACTCCTCCTTGGTCAGTTCTCCGGCCAGACACTTTTCACCGAACACAACGATCCGGTCAGACATTCCCAGCAGTTCCTCCATGTCCGATGTTACCATGACCACGCATTTTCCTTCTTCACACAGGCCATTCATCAGCTCATAGATCTCATACTTTGCGCCCACGTCAATGCCGCGGGTTGGCTCATCAAAGATAACAATATCCGACTGGGTGGCCAGCGCCTTCCCCACCACGACCTTTTGCTGGTTGCCGCCGGAGAGGGTCCCGACCTTTGTGGCATCCAGATTGGGGGCCTTGATGCGCATGGCCTCACCGTAGTAATTGGCAATCTCCGCCTCTTTTTTGCGATCCACAACACCGGCATGGGAGATTTTCTCCACCACATTGTAGACCAGATTCCATGAGATGGTCTCGCCCAGGAAGCAGCCCTCCCGCTTCCGATCCTCCGGGATCAGGCAGATACCGTACTTATGCATGGCGTCCTTGGGAGAGCGGATATCCGCTTTCTTGCCATTGACATAGATCTCGCCCCACTGGGCCTTTTCTGCACCGAAGACCACCTTCATGATCTCCGTTCGACCGGCGCCAACCAGCCCCGAAATGCCGAGGATCTCGCCCCGGCGTGCCTTGAAGGAGATGTTCTTGACGCCGTTTCCGGTAAGATTCCGCAGCTCCAGAGCCACATCTCCGATTTTCGTATTTCTGGGCGGGAAGGTTGCTGTCATTTCACGGCCAACCATATAGCGGATCAGCTCCGCCCGGTTCGTCTCCGCAGTTTTCAGCGTTGTAATATACTCGCCGTCACGGAGGATGGAGACACGATCCGTCAGCTCAAACACCTCATCCAGACGATGGGAGATAAAGATGATCGCAACGCCCTGATCCCGGAGCTTCCGTACGATCCGGAACAAAATTTCAACCTCCGCCACAGACAGCGGTGCCGTGGGCTCGTCCAGAATCAGCACACGAACCTCTTTGGATACCGCCTTTGCGATCTCTACGATCTGCATATGGCCAGGAGTCAGATCCCGTACTAGTGCATCCGGATGAATGTCCACGCCGAAATCATCAAAGATCTTCTGGGCAATATTCCGCATCTTTTTCTGATTGACAAATCGCCCAAGCTTTTCACCATAACAGATATTCTCTGCTGCGGACAGCACATCGATCAGGTTGAACTCCTGATAAATACATTCAATTCCATGCTTTCTGGCCAGTGCCGGCGTCATGACACTGTAGGTCTCGCCGTCCACCGTAATGGTGCCGCCATCGGGTGCATGGGCACCGGTAATGGTCTTGATAAACGTTGATTTTCCTGCACCGTTTTCCCCGATCAGCGCATGTACCTCGCCGGGGTAAAAATCAATGGACACATTGTCCAGAGCCACCACGCCGGGGTAGACCTTTCGGATATCCTTCAAAGACAGGACAGGTTTTTTTTCTTGCAACTGTAGCGCCTCCTCTTACCGGCCAAAGGCCGGCAGGTATTCTGTCTTCTTATGATGAGGGGCGGCGCCGGGCAATCCCGGGCCGCCCCCTGATCTTCGGATATTTACTTCTTGTACTCAGCAGCAGGATTCTCATCGCCCATGGACCATGTAGCAGAGAAGCCATCGATGGTCACAGCGGTAATGGTATCGTAGTAGGTCTCGCCGTAGGTCCAGCTGAAACCGTCAATGCCGCACACGCCCAGCAGCTCTTCGGCCAGCTTGGCGCCTGTACGCATAGGCGGAATGATCACATCGGGGTTAATGGTCTGCGCAAACTCAGCCAGTGCGTCATAGCCGGTGCCGATGGCTGCCTTTGCGTCATCGCCATAGGGGATGGCAGAATCGCCGTAAGTGGCATATCCCTTGATTGCAGTAGAGGAAGCGTCCTTAGTTGCACCCTCATAGAGACCGGTAAAGGTATCATCCTCTGCATAGCAGGGGATCACGCAGTAATCGGCAAGGTCGCCGCCGTTCTGATCGCAGTAGTCCTTGATGGCATTGGCAATGCCCATGGCCTCTTCGGGCTCGTATGCAATGAACAGATGGCAGTCGGGGTTTGCGTTCAGGACAGCCTGCGCATTGTTGAATGCGGTGTTCAGTGCACCGTCGCCGTAGGAGGTGGTCTCGGATACCAGAGTCAGATCGTCGGACTTCTCGACGGTGCCCTTCATTGCGTTGGAACGATATACGCCGTCAGCGATATCATAGTAAGTATCAATGGCGATCTCATACTTGCCATCGGCATTCTTCGGTACGTTCTTACCGGAGTTCTTCACCCAGTATTCGGCAGCCTGTACGGCATACATACCGGTGATCTCATAAGCGGTGTAAACGCAGCCTGCAATGGTATAATCCGTGGGCTGTGCGCCGAGGTATACAACAGCAATACCAGCGTCCACTGCCTGCTGCACAACATCCTTGAGCATCTCAACAGACATGGCCGCAATCATCAGGCAGCCAACGTTGCCGGCAGCAATGGCCTGCTCTACGAACTGGACCTGATTGCCCGGGTTGCCTTCCGCATCCTTTTTCACATAGTTGAAGCCCTGTGCCTGCATCACTGCGCCCATGGCGTCATTGATCATGACCAGACCTTCCGCACCGGTGGTGGGCAGGATGGACCATACTTCCTTCTGTCCGTTCCACTTGAAGTCTGTGGTCTCGGCAGGTGCAGCATTCTCTTCCGCATTCCCGGAAGCCGCTGTGGTCTGTGCGCTCTCCTGTTTGGCAGCAGAGGATCCCTCAGCGTTCGAAGAAGAGGTACCGCAGCCGGCAAATGCCGTGACCATCATGCAGAGGGCCAGCAGCATTGCAACAATCTTTTTCATAATACTTCATTCCTTCCAAATTTGCAGCCATGCTGCAAGAAATAATGCGTTGGAATCGTATCATTCCAACGCATTCATTTTAATACAGGCCACCCGGTTCGTCAAGTGAATATCTGCATTTTTTCGGTATTTTAAACAACATATTGGCGCATCAATCTCATTTTTGTGCTCAAAAGCTACAATTATTGACGGAGTGCACGAATTGCCTCACGAGCGGCAGCCACCACAGTCTCATCCGTGTTGTGCTCAATAATATAGTTGAGTTGAGAAGCAGCAGCGCTCCGGCCAGTGTGGCCCAGCGCCTGAATGCCCGCAAGCAGCACCGGCTGCTCCGTAGCCTTCTGTACCGCCTCCACCAGATGGTTGTAACATTCATCGTTGCCCTTTGCGGCAGCGCCGAACGCCTCCATGATGGTGGTCTTCTCCTCCAGCTCTCCAGAGGCCAGGAACTTATCTACCTTTTTCCAACGAGCACCGAATACCAGCTTAGCGTAAAACTCACGATCTTTCATTTTGTTCACCTTCTGCATTATTTTTGCCGTTTGGACTCCACGGCGTGATAAGGCATATTATAATGAGTTTCGTCATCATAGTCAATTATTTGTCTCTATTTCCGTATATTATTTACGTTTCATTCATAATCCTGCACAAAGCATCCATTCCTCTCCTGTACAAAAAAAACAGTTTTAGTGTCACAATTCAAAAATTTCAAACGTGAACATTCAGTGAACTTTCTCCTGCCGCCATTGTTTCCGGCTGCAACTTGCGGTACAATACCTCTTGATCATTAAACAAGGTGGTAATTTTCTATGTTTCAGCGTTTTGGCGAATCCATGCGCCGATTTATGTCCGGGCGAAACGGCACGGATCAACTGGGCTTGTTTCTGCTGATTGCGGGGCTGGCTCTGAGTATCATAAGCACTCTGGCAAAGCTTCCAATTTTCAGTACGCTTGCCTACATCCCGCTATTGCTGGCAGTGTTTCGTATCTTTTCCCGAAATGTATCCCAGCGCTATGCCGAAAACCAGCGCTTCTGTCAGTTCTTTGCCCGAATCAAGGGCAGAAAGCAGTATCGCTATTTTCGCTGCCCCTCCTGCAGGACGCAGGTGCGCGTTCCAAAGGGCAAAGGTACCCTTCGGATCACCTGCCCCAGCTGCCATGAGCGCTTTATCAAAAAGACCTGATTTTTCTGAGCATCGGCCTTGGGCCGGTGCTCTTTTCCGTTTCTTTGCGATTTCACATTCTTCTTGCGCCCTATAACATTTTGTGTTACCATATATTCAGATATTTAGGAGGCGAAGGAACATGAATAAAAATGGATCCGGCACGATCATACGGGATCTGACCCAGGGCAGTGTTACCCAGCTGCTTTTGGTCTTTGCATTCCCCCTGCTGTGCTCTAATCTGCTGCAAACCTTTTACAACATGGTGGATATGGTCGTCATCGGCCGTTTTGTCGGTAAAACCGGCTTGTCTGCGGTGTCCATTGGCGGCGATGTTCTGCACTTTCTTACATTTCTGGTCATGGGCTTTTCCAATGCGGGACAGGTCATCCTCTCTCAGTACATCGGCGCCGGGCAGCATGACCGGGTAAAGGGCACCATCGGCACCATGTTTACCGTGACTTTCGGCATGGCCGTGGTATTGAGCATTTTTTGCAGCATCTTTCTGGATAATTTTTTACAGCTGATGAACACCCCTGCGGAATGTCTCCAATATACCAGAGACTACAGCTTTATCTGTGTGCTGGGTTTGATTTTTATCTATGGCTATAATCTGGTCTCTGCCATTCTTCGCGGCATGGGTGACTCCAAGCACCCATTTATTTTTATCGCCGTAGCCACCGTTGTAAATCTAATTCTTGATCTCGTTTTTGTGGCGGGCTTTGGAATGGGCCCCGCAGGCGCTGCCCTTGCCACTGTCATTGGACAGGCAGTCAGCTTTCTATGGGCGATTTTTTATCTGTACCGGCACAAGGAAGCCTTTGGCTTTGATTTCAAACTGCAAAGCTTTCGTCCAGACCCCGTGGTGCTCCCCAAGCTCGTCAAGCTGGGGCTTCCCATGATCCTGCAATCCGCAGCCATCAACTTCTCCATGCTGTTCGTAAATTCTTACATCAACGCCTACGGTGTTGTGGCCTCCGCAGTGACTGGGATCGGCAATAAGCTGGGCTCCATTACCGCAGTGGTCACCAATGCGCTGTCCACCGCCGGCAGCTCCATGGTGGGGCAGAATATTGGTGCCGAGAAATACCATCGAGTGCCAAAAATCATTGGCGTATCCGCCATATTCGATGTGGCCTTTGCACTGCTGCTGAGCTTCCTGACCGTATTCTTCCCCCGTACCATTTTCGGATTCTTTAACTCAGACCCGGAGGTACTGGATATGGCCATGACCTACATTCCTGTGGCTGTACTGCTCTATATGGGCTTTGCCGCCCGTTCCCCATTCTTTGCCCTGATCAACGGCAGCGGAAACGCCCGGCTGAATTTGATTGTAGGACTTCTGGATGGTGTCATCTGCCGGGTCGGTCTGGCCATGCTCATGGGGCTTGCAATGAACATGGGTATCATGGGCTTCTGGCTGGGCAATGCCTTCGCAGGCTATATGCCCTTCCTCATCGGCGGTGTCTACTTCCTCACCGGCCGGTGGAAAAAGCGTCTGATTGGATAAGCATTCTATTTTGCCTGAGACAGGGCCGGGAATCGAAGCGACGATTCCCGGCCCTGAATTGTTATTTGTATTCACGTTCCACAGGTGAAATGACAGGCTTTCCGTCCCGTCCCAGCAGTGGCGTCAAGCCGCCGGCATAGCCGCTGGTCATAAACAGATAATTCACACCGGTCTCCTTATCCACATACACCTCAGCCGTCGTCAGGGTGCCCTGTGAATAGACCTTCTCAAACCTTTTTTCTGCCATCTTAAACCTTCTTTACCGTTTCCACAACACCCTCGGCCAGTCCTGCAAGTCCCTGAATCTCCGAAGGGATAATGATCTTGGTTGCCTTGCCGTCTGCCACCTTTTCCATGGCCTCCAGCGCCTTGAGCTTGATGACCTGATCGTTGGGGCAGGCATCGTTCAAAAGCTTCAGAGACTCAGCCAGCGCCTTCTGGACAGACAGGATTGCCTGTGCCTCGCCCTCTGCCTTCAGAATGGCCGCCTGCTTCTCTGCATCGGCCCGGAGTACAGCTGCCTCCTTTTCGCCTTCGGCCACCAGAATGGCGGACTGTTTGGTGCCTTCTGCCTGTAGGATGTTCTGACGGCGCTCACGCTCTGCCTTCATCTGCTTCTCCATGGAGTTCTGGATATCCGTAGGCGGCAGAATGTTCTTCAGCTCCACCCGGTTGACCTTGATGCCCCAGGGATCCGTGGCCTCATCCAGAATGGCACGCATCTGGCTGTTGATGGTGTCTCTGGAGGTCAGGGTCTGATCCAGCTCCAGATCACCGATGATGTTACGCAGTGTCGTTGCGGTCAGGGTCTCAATGGCACTCATGGGATGCTCCACACCGTAGGTATACAGCTTTGGATCGGTGATCTGATAATAGATGACCGTATCAATCTGCATGGTAACGTTGTCCTTGGTGATAACCGGCTGAGGGGGGTAATCCATAACCTGTTCCTTCAAGCTGACCTTTTTGGCAACACGCTCAATAAAAGGCACCTTAAAGTGCATGCCGACCTCCCACACGCCCTGAAATGCGCCAAGTCGTTCCACCACATAGGCCCGGGACTGCTGGACGATGTAAATGTTCTTAATCAGAACCAGCAGAATGATTACTGCAATAATGCCAATCACAATAGCAAGGGTCATTTTCTTTTCTCCTTTCAAGAAACCGTGCCAGACGTCTTCTCTGCTTTCTCCGCTCTTTCCACAAAGACTTTGACGCCGGTAATTTGTTTTACGGTGATCACACTTCCCGTGGGAATGCGGTCTCCATCCTCTGAGCGGGCGGACCAGATCACGCCATCCAGCTTTACTGCGCCCGTCTCTGCCAGATTGTCAATGGTTTCCGTCACAATGGCCGTCTGGCCGATATGACGGTCTGCATTGGTTCTGGCCCTTGGGGCGCTGATCCTCCGCACAAACGGTCTTAACATCGCCAGCATCAAAATAGATACCGCTAAGAACAGCAGCACCTGCAGCCACACAGGGCCGCCCAGAGCCGACACGATCAGCGCCGGGATCGTCCCGACCGCAAACCAGATCGATACCAGCCCCACGGTTGCCGCTTCGGCAATGCCAAACAGGATCAGCGCCACCAGCCACATCAGGGTCATGGGTGACATTGCGTTTAACATGTTTCCGCTCCTTTCCTCTCGTTTAACAGTGTGAATATCTGTTACCTGCATAGTAACTCATATATTGGATTTTGTCAAGATATTATCGTAAAAATTTTTAATAATTCAATTTCCATTCTGTAAAAGCATACTATGCCTCGGTTCATCCTCCAGAACCGTTTTTCTTTCTCCCGAAGTATTGACAAATGGAACAATCCGTTATATCTTTTACGGTAACGATGGAAATCAAACAGGATATGCGCTTAGCTTCTGTACCAATTATGCGTGCGTTTCCGGTTTGAATCCGCTCCACATGCGTTTTTGATCGATTTGTAAATATTTTTTACTTTTCTATCCTGCTTGTTGGAATGAACCTAATATATTGGAGGAATTAACTATGGAAAACACCTTTGATCGTATCGTTGAGATTCTTCGTTCCCAGTGTGATCTGGATGACTCGGTACAGGTCACCATGGACACCACCTTTAAGGACATTGATCTGGACTCTCTGGACGTGGTAGAAGTTGCGCTGGAATGCGAAAACGAATTTGGCATTACCATTGAAGTGGAAGAGCCGCCCAAAACCATGGGAGAGTTTGTACAGCTGGTAGACTCCCTGATGGCATAAGTAAAAAAGCTCCCCCGTCCAACAGGCTCATGCCCTGTTAGACGGGGGTTTTACTGTCTTCGATTCATTCCTCGGATGTACTCTCCGCCACGGCTCCGTGAGTCTCCTCCGGCACGTCCTCTGACGGTGCCGCTTCCTCTTCCGGCTCAGCTACTGAGGCCTCAGGCATCTGTACATCATTGGATTGCGAATTATCTGTAGCATCCGCTTCCACGCCTTCTGCGTCATTTTCAGAGTCAGCGGTAGCTTCTTCCCGATCCGGCCCATCTGTAGCAACAGAAATACCCGGATCCTCCGCAGACTCCCACTGTACGCCGCTGCCAAGTTCCACATAGTCAATGAAACGAGTCATGATCGTAACCATCTCACTGCGTCGAGTGGGGTTCTGCGGGTTCAGATACCCCTGGTCGTTGCCTTGGATCAGGCCGATGCTGATGGCCCAGTTCATGGCTGCCTGCGCATAGCCGGAAACCCGATTGCCATCGATATAATTGTTAATCAGGGACTCGCCACGGTAATATCCGTCGCTCAAGCCAATATACTGCGCATAACGGAACAGGAAGGTCGCAACCTGCTGCCGCTGAACGCTGGCCGATGGGGAGAATTTTCCATTCCCCACACCTGTGGCGATGCCGGCCTGATAAGCCCACGCAATCGCAGCATCGTAGTATTCCCCAGACTTCAGGTCGCTGAATATCGAAGACCCAAGCTTGCCAGTATCATAGCTTGTCCCGGTCTCCCGCTGGTATTCACGGGCGAGAACTGTTACAAACTGTGCTCTCGTAGCATTGGAATTTGGATTAAAGCGGACATCCTGCATAATGAGTCCATCTTCAACCCCAGCCTTAACATAGGGTGCATACCAGCTGGTGTCCAGCACATCAGTAAAGCCCTTAACGCCCCAATGTGCCTGAAGGGTCAACGTTGCCAGAGCAGGCACCGTACTGGACGTGGTATACTTTGTATTTCCGTTGTACCATCCGATCAGAGTGCAGTCTGCTTTCTGCCCCGTAGGCAGCCATCCGAACTTGCTACCGATCTGATAAGTCCCATAGGACGCTGTTGCAGTCCCTCCGGCGGCATCAAAGGTAACGGTCAATTCTGTTGATGCAGCCCGCAAATATGTCATGCTGACCCAGCGTTCGCTTCCTTGATAATCGATCAGTGCCCATCCATCATGGGTCCCCTTAACCGTCAATATCGTTCCGCTGTCAATCCCACCGACTCTGGTTGCTGAAGACGAAGGCGCAGAACGAACATTCAACGTTGTACAATCGTAGACCTCATAGGCCCCGGCTGTACTCGTGTCTATCTCGTAGAGATTGGAGCCTCCGTTGGGCAGCGAATTATCATAGGAATAGGTATATCCAGGATAATAGTTGGGCATCTGCAATGCCTCAATGGCACGGCCGCCAAGGGAGTTCACAAATCCCTGCCAAGTATAGGCGCGCACATCCACCTCATCATCACTGGAAAAGTTCGCATCATACACCACAAATCCATCGTTGAAGATTGCCATGATCACCATAGAGTGCCCCGTGACACGAATGACAGCACCGGGCTGGCAGGCAGAAATCAAGGTTTTCAGTGTCGAGGCGGAATAACCGCCAGACAATGTTGTGGTGCCCAGCGTAGAGTAGATCACGTTGGTATAATAGATCGTATTACCTGTACCGCTGCCCACCTGATACGCCAGATTATTATCAATGGTAGCGTCCGCAGGGTAACCATAGAAAAGCGCCGTATAGACATATCTGGCAAAGCCTACGCACTGCGAACCTCTGAGCCACAGGTCACTTCCCACATTCAGGCCATAATCTTTCTGCTCCTCTGTAGTCATATACTGCTTGGATGAGCTGAAATAAGAGCCGTCCGGATAACGCTCCAAGGGCATGGAAATCCCGCCCACTGTCACCTTCAAGCTGCTGATGTCACTGGGCAGGTTTGCGGAATATGTATATGCATTTGCGCCTGCACAAAAAAGGCAGACGAGCGCTGCGACAAAAAGCGCAGACGTCACAGCTTGTTTCAGGCGACGAAGCATTTGGTTCACTCCTAAAAGTTACAATTCGGTATCATTATCTTAACACAATATCGTTCTCTCGTCAATACGGTTTTTCTGTAGATTTTGCGTGAATTGATGGAAAATTCGTTGGAAACACAGCAATTCCGGCAGGATCGGTTCCAGCATTTCAGGCATAAAGAAAAACCGCTCTCCAAAATGGAGAGCGGTCAATGTTGGCATTACCTATCTTCACATGCAGTCGCCCACATACTATTGTCGGCACACA
>CAUHNW010000040.1:0-10929 GCA_959607825.1 uncultured Oscillospiraceae bacterium
GGAAACGGTTGATGCGCCTGAGTTTTCTCAGGCGCATCTATACCGTTTGGTAATTATGGTTGCGGGGGTCGGAATTCCATCCTATGTGCGACAATTGAGAGCAGTGGGGCTGTTACCGATAGTTTTTATTTTATCCATCCGTAAATTGCAAGTGCAAGTTGGACACCGCACATGAATAAATTGTTCGGCGTAAGCCAGACTTGTCTCCCACACAGCGTCCCCGGCTGGCACTGTAAAGGATGGCACAACCAATTCCTTGACGGGGTCAGGCGGGGTTACTACTCACCGCATAGACCCGGTCAAGGAAGGAATCGAACAGCTCCTCCGGTGTTGCATACCCAGCTTCTTTCTAGGACGTGCATTCAGCTCATCTGCTGATGCCAGAATATACTCGGCAGAATAGTTCTGCAAAGAAACGTTCTTTGGGACATACGCTCGGTATAAACCGTTGTAGCGCTCATTTTGCGCCCGTTCCCACGAAGTATAGGGGTGGGCGAAGAATACCTGCGTGCCCCAGCTTTCGCACTGGGCAAAGTCGGCAAATTTGGAGCCGTTGTCAACGGTGACGGTTTTGAATACCTGTCCAAAGTGATCGCCAAATTCCGCTTTGAGTATATGCATAGCAGACATGACCGCCTCACTGGTCTTTCCCGGAATCAGAAACGCTATGTAGTTTTCCGTATTCCTTTCCGGATCGTTTGTCAACGACCGTATCGCCTTTCCAATGCCCTTCTTCTGTGCGTTGAGATGCAATTTCTGGCCGTAAAGCAATGCTTTTGCCATAGTGCTTCTTGTTTTCACGAGGTTTGTAAGACTGCGTGCGCTTCCGCTTTATGACTTCTGGAAGTTCCGTGATCTCAATGGGAAGATTGCCTGCCCACGCTTCACGGTAGAGTGTGCGAGAACACACCATCTCACTTCTTGGAAACAGTCCGTGCCGTCTTGCGCAGCCGACACAGGCATCCAGAGACCACTTATGCTCTCTAGCCTGAACAATACGAACGCTCCGCAGAAAGACAGCTTATTCGGTTTCCGACAGCAGAGTCGATTGACGCGGTATACGGCTTCACCAAGTTTGACGCTGTGCACGGCCCTTGTTTGACCTGCATAGCGGCGTGCCGCGCCGCAGCTCGTTTCCAATCGTAGTAGGCGAGCAGCCCAATCCCCTGGCAATGGCTCTGTTGGAAAGTTTCTGCTGTTTCAGCGCTTGGATAGCGCCTCTCTCTTCTCGCTGAAGATGCTGTCCGCGCTTACGTTCTGGCAATTCTGTGATAGAATGATGGTGATCCATAGTGATTGCCTTTCTTGATAGATGTTGTCTAGGGAACCTCTGAATAAACAGCCTTCATTCAGCGCAGCGCGAGAAAGTAGCCGATTTTCACTTGATTCAAACGATCCTGTCAGGAAATAGCCCAGTAATCCTTTGCATTTCTGCTCCATTTCCCGAAAAAGGGCAGACTGCCTCTATATCAGGTTGTGGAAAGTTTTCGCCCGGCGATTGCAAGGGCGTATAAATTGGCACAGGCAAACAAAGCGTACAGCCGATTCTCGTTTTTCATCAGTCCACGATACGCCGTTTTCCTATAGCCAAACTGGCACTTGATGATTCGGAACGCGTGCTCTACCTTACAGCGCACCGAGGACTTTCGGTTCTCAATGTATCGTTCCCAATCAATTGCGTTATCAGACACATGAGGCAGTTTTCCGGGACGGCGGTTAATGCGGTAGTCGATGGTGGATAAATGCTCGTCGCAGGCTACTTCGGGGCGCTTCTGGATTCCCAGATACCCGGAATCCCCATACACCACGTCATCATCTTTTCGATCCCCATGGGCGGACGGCCCCGTTTTCCCTTCGGATAATAGGGTTCAATGACACCAACCCACTCGTCCCAGGGAATGATTTCGTCCATGATTTCCAGAAACTCTTCCCGCTTCGTTTTCTTCTTGCGGTAACTGTATTCGATGTCTGTAAATGTTTCCTGCTTCATTTCCTTGCACCACCATCGTTTTGATGATGTTATTATACCATATCTCGCGCATGCGCGGTAGTGCGGATTAAATCAGAGGTTCCCTAGTGCTATTGGCCCTGTTCGCGGTAAAAAGTCTGAGTGTTTTGATATACTGCGGATTTCTGTATGCGGCCTGTGGTATTCTGTTTCCTCTTCCAATTGCAATTCTATTGAGCATAGCAGGCTGTGCAATTATATCCAGTATTCCATACTGGTTGGGAAAAAGGCTCGGGAGTCAAGCGGCACAACGCATATCAAGGCGTTATTCCAAAGCGGCTTACCTCCATGATTTGCGGAGTGGGAATGATTTCTTTTTTGTCTTAATTGTCCGACTGCTTGGAATTCTCCCCGCAGATGTGGTCAGCGCATATATGGGTGCCGTCAATGTGAGATACCGGAATTATCTGCCAGCATGCTTACTGGGTTCTTTGCCGACCTGTATTCTTTTCCCCATTATGGGGATGAGCATTTCGGATATGAGTTCCTCGCAATTTCTTATTTCGGCAGGCATCAAATTGGCCTCTGTGCTTGTTTCCTGCATTGCTTTTCGTATTTACCGCAAAAGGCACCGTGTCACGACCGAGTAATAGTTGACCCACAACGGCAGCGAAGCGTAGCGGACAGCTCAAACCTGATACCATCGAGCGGCTCTGCGAGGCGCTGGAGATCAGCCTCGGTGCGTTCCCTGCGGACACGGAACAGGGATAGGGGCGAGAGATGTGGAAAACTTTGAGGAGAAAACAGCTGCCATTGAAAATTAAACCGCTCCCTCTAGCGTAGGCACTCGAAACTGCAAAAATTTCGAGACTACACTAGAGGGAGCATCATTATGTCAAAATGAAGCGCAGAGGAGATCATCCGGGCGGCAGAGCGATACATCCGCAGGGATACCGCCCACAGGCTTCCCCCGCGATCACTTCTCCCCGGAAATCACGTGAAATCCATGGCTTTCCTTTCCCAGTACCTTATAATACCCGCAGATCATCTCCATGAGCTTCCGTGCCGCATCGGATTGAAACTGCCCCTTCTTTGTGGCAATTCCGATCTTTGATGAGGCAAAATCGTCCATAATCGGCACTCCGGCATGCACATAGCTCATAGCATTGCCCAATGCCTTGACCCCCTGCCCAATGGAATAGGGGGCCAGCATAATTCCAAGCCCATCGTCCACCAGCAGTCCTGCCAAATCCTCGCCGCAGCCCTCATAGGTGATATGGGGATGGAAGCCCGCCAAATGGCACAGGGCTACGATCTCGCTCTGCATATCATACCCCACATTGCTGATGATAAAGTGATCCTCCGACAGCTCCGTCAAATACACGCTGTCACGTTCTATCAGCGGATGATTGGGCGGGAAGCGGACCATCATCCGGTCCGAAAAAATCTCCTCCCACTGGATCTTAGGCCCCACGGGCCGCTCCCGGGTCACCGCAAAGTTGATCTCCCCCTCCTCCAGAGAACGCTGAATCTGTCCCTCAGATAGGATCTTGCAGAAGATATGTACGTTGGGATACTCCCGCAGGAATTGGCGAACAATATTCTTCAGGAACACCGACTCAGCAATTCCGATGCGTACAGCGCCATGCTCTAGGCCCGCCCGTGCCCGGCTGGCGTCCACCGCCGAGGACAGCAAATTCAGCGCCTCAATGGTCGCCGTCAAAAGGGCCTGGCCGTCTATCGTCAGGTAGATGTGGTTCCCCTTCCGCTCAAATACCGGGAATCCCACGTCCTGCTCCAGGGCCCCAATGGAGCGGCTCAGAGCCGACTGGGTAACATGAAGGGCATCGGCAGCCTTGGTAAAGCTTCCATATTGGGCCACGGCCTTGAAATAGGTCAATTGGCTCATTTCCATGGTGAGTTCCCTCCTTAAGTCATTCCTAAAACTCATGATATGTTATCGTTTTACGCATTTGACATCATAACTGCTCCCGGATATAATGAGACCATAACCGACAAAAATCTGCATCTAGTATATCATTCTTTTGTCGGATATGTCAATCTCCGTGCCGCTTCAGGAAGGGTCGCACGGAGATACAAAGAACAGGAGGAAGCAAAATGAAAAGACTACTTTCCTTGCTGCTGGCACTGGCCATGCTGCTTGGCCTTACCGCCTGCGGCGGCAGCTCGACCTCTGCTGTCTCCGGCGCCGCTGGCCCCGGCGCCAAGGCAGATTCCGCTGCCACAGAAGCAAAGCGAGACACGCCCGCCGATCCCGGCCCCCAGGACGACACCCCTGCTCCCGCTGAGGATTCCGGCGAGCCCAAGGAGCTCCGGGTTGGCACCCTGGACTCTACGGACAACTTCGATCCCTGCTCCAACTCCGACTGTGGCCTGGGACTGATGCTGGTCTATGACACGGTTTTGAAGCTGAACTATGAAACCATGGAGGTGGAGCCCTGTATCGCCACCGAATGGAACTGGGTTGACGACACCACGCTGGAGCTCACCATCCGGGAGGGTGTGACTTTCTCCAATGGCGATCCCCTGACCCCTGAGGATGTGCTCTACTCCCTCTCCCGCTTCGTCTTCGAAAACGATCAGTTTGACCCGGGCTATAACGTCATCGACTTCGATGCCAGTGGCGTAGATGGCAGCAAGCTGACCCTGAAGCTCAAAGAGGTGGATGCTGACTTCCTGCTGGAGCTGACCAACGATCGCTGGGCCTCTGTCGTGAACGAGGAATACGTCAAGGCCAATCCCGACTCCTTCTGGGATGCGCCCTGCGGCACCGGCCCCTACACCTGCGTGGAGAACGTGGATGGCTCCCATTCCACTTATCAGCGCCGCGAGGACTACTGGGGCGAGCTTCCCAGCGCCTCCACCATCACTGTTCAGAACTACTCCGAACTGACGACCATGATGGCCGACTTTGAGACCGGCGCTCTGGATCTGGCTCTGGATGTGGGCGAAACCGATTACCTGACCGCTGTGGACGGCGGCTACGGCGACGATGTGCAGGGCAAGACCTTCAAGACTTGGGATCTGCTGGCCCTGTGTCTGCCCCAGTATATGGATATGTTCCAGGACGCCAAGCTCCGCGAAGCGATCTCCCTGTCCATTGACACCCAGGCCATCACCAACGCAGTGTACGGCTCCATGGGTCAGGTGGCTGACTCTATCCTCATCGATGGCTGCGACTACTACGAACCCATCGGCGTCCATGAGTATAACCCCGAAAAAGCCAAGCAACTGCTAAAGGAAGCAGGCTATGAAAACGGGCTGGACATGAAGTTGGTCATCCCCTCCATGCCTGCCAACGACAAGTGCGCGGAGATCATTCAGGCCTACCTCGCCGATGTAGGCATCAACCTCACCGTAGAGTCCTATGACTTTGCCACTGCAATTCCGATCCTTATGTCCAACGGCACCGATATTTCCATCTTCGGCACCGGCGGCGGCACCTATACCGCCAAGATGATTACCACTACCATCGGTGAGACCTCCACCAACGGCGGTGCCCGGGTGGAGGACAGGGAGTTCAATGACTATCTGAACGCCGCAGCCACCACCCAGGATACCAAGGTTCGCCAGGAGAACTACACCAAGGCCGCTCAGTGGGCCTTCGACAACTACTGGACCCTGCCTATCAGCTACGCAGAAGCAGGTAGCATCTATCACAGCAACATCAGCAACGTGACCGGTCTGGTTGCCCGCAGCGTGGACCTCGCCGCCGTGGTTGTCAGCTGATCCGATTAGAAACGAAAATTCATACGCTCTGCATTGGGGGGTACAGCCATGTACCCCCAATGTGATAACACGGAGGAATATCCATGGTTAAATTTATTCTCAAACGGCTCCTGTGGGTCATCCCGGTCATGCTGGGCGTTATTTTCATCGTCTTTGCCATTGACCGGTTCTCCCCCGGCGATCCCGTTGCCGCAGAGCTGGGTTCCGGCTATACACAGGAGCAGTATGATGCCAAAGAAGCGGAACTGGGTCTGGACAGGCCCTTCTTTATCCAGTTTGGAAGCTATGTGCTGGGGCTCCTCCAGGGAGACCTGGGCCATTCCTACCACACTGGGCTCTCCGTCACCGGTTCCATTGCCGAGCGGTTCCCCATTACCCTGCGGCTGGCCATCATCTCGATTCTCATTGCCGTGGGCCTGGGCATCCCCTTTGGGGTGATCTCTGCCACCAAGCAATACTCCTGGGCTGACAAGCTAGTGACCACTTTCTCCCTGATCTTTGCAGCCATGCCTGGCTTCTGGCTGGCACTGATGCTGATTATCTGTTTCGCCATCCAGATCAAGCTGTTCCCCGCCTCCGGCTATGAGGGCTGGAAATGCTGGGTGCTGCCCGCCCTGGCCTCAGGTCTTTCCTTTATCGCTACCATCACCCGAATGACCCGTTCTTCTATGCTGGATGTCGTTCGTCAGGATTACATCACCACCGCCCGGGCCAAGGGCGTAGCCGAGGGCACTGTTGTCCGAAAGCACGCACTGCGGAACGCCCTGATTCCCATCATCACCACCATCGGATTCCAGTTCGGTATTCTGGTTGCCGGTTCTGTGATCGTGGAAACCATATTTAATATGCCCGGCATGGGTTCCCTGATGATGACCGCCATCAACAACAAGGATTATCCCGTGATTGAGGGCTGCGTACTGGTGCTGTCCTTTCTGATCTGCATCATCAACCTCGTCACAGACATCGCCTACGGCATCGCTGATCCCAGAATTATGGCCCAGTATACCGGCGGCAAGCGAAAAAAGGCAAAGGAGGCGTCCAAATGAGTCGTGTATCTACCCAGACCCAGGCCGGAGCTGTAGACCAGAGCCCGGAGCTGGAGGATCTCAAAAAGCGCAGTCAGTTCTGGGACATCTGGCGTAGGCTTCGCCGGAATAAGCTGGCTATGCTGGGGCTGATTATCGTGCTTGTTCTGGTGCTCTCCGCCATTTTCGCCAACTTCATTGCCCCCTACGACTATGCCCAGCAGGACCTCACCAACATGAAGGCCTGGCCCAGCCGGGAGCATCTTCTGGGTACCGATGACTACGGTCGCGATATTCTCTCCCGTATTATTTACGGCGGTCGGGTTTCCCTTCTGGTGGCCATCCTGTCCATCGTATTCGGTCTGATAGTAGGCGGTATTCTGGGGATCTCTGCCGGATACTTTGGCGGCATCTACGACGGTACGGTCATGCGGATCATGGATATCGTCATGGCCATTCCCGGCTTTCTCCTGGCGGTATGTATCTCCGCAGCCCTGGGCTCCGGCGTATTGAACACCGCCATTGCTATCGGCATCGGCTGCGTTCCCGGCTATGCGCGATTGCTCCGGGCGCTGGTATTGTCCATCCGCGAGCAGGAATATGTTGAGGCTGCCCGCGCCACCGGCGCATCGGATCTGCGGATTATGTTCCGGCAGATTGTTCCGAATATCCTCTCCCCGGTAATCGTGGAATCCACCCTGCGTATCGGCGGCTGCATTCTGATGATTTCGTCGCTGTCCTTCATCGGTCTGGGCGTACAGCCGCCCACCCCCGAATGGGGTTCCATGCTCTCTGCTGGACGGGCACTGATCCGCTCGTTCTGGCCCATTGTCACCTTCCCAGGTTTTGCTATTATGCTGACGCTGTTTGGCTTTAACCTGTTTGGCGACGGTCTGCGGGATGCACTGGATCCCAAGCTGAAAAACTGAGGAGGTCTGGATATGAACGATTACATACTGGAAATTCGAGATCTGGCCATCCATTTCTATACGGACGACGGCGATGTTGCTGCGGTAGGCGGCGTAGACCTGAAGCTGGAACGGGGCGACACCCTAGGCCTTGTAGGTGAGACCGGCGCAGGGAAAACCACTACCGCAAAGGGGATCCTTCGGCTGATTCCCAATCCCCCCGGCAAGATCATCTCCGGTGAAATTCTCTATAACGGCGAGGATCTGCTGAAAAAAAGCGAAAAGGAAATGCAGAAAATTCGCGGCGGCCAAATCTCCATGATTTTTCAGGATCCCATGACCGCACTAAACCCGGTGCTGCGGGCCGACGAGCAAATCGCCGAGGTCATTCGCCTCCACAGCAAATGTTCCAAGGCCGAATCCATTACCCGGGCGCTGGAGATGCTGGAGAAGGTCGGCATTCCCGCCAGCCGGGGCAAAGATTTTCCCCATCAATTCTCTGGGGGCATGAAGCAGCGGGTGGTTATTGCCATGGCTCTGGCCTGCAACCCCAATCTTCTGCTGGCTGATGAGCCCACCACCGCCCTGGACGTTACCATTCAGGCCCAGGTACTGGACATGATGAAGGGCCTCAAGGACGAATTCGGAACTTCCATGATTCTCATTACCCACGATCTCGGCGTTGTGGCAGAAACCTGCAACAAGGTAGCTGTTATGTATGCTGGCAAAATCGTAGAGAGCGGTACCATTGAGGATATCTTCCGGCGTACCGCCCACCCCTACACCAAGGGACTGTTCAACTCTCTGCCCTCCCTGGATAAAAAGATCCGGCGGCTCCAGCCCATCCGCGGGTTGATGCCCGATCCTGCCAATTTGCCCACCGGCTGCGCCTTCCACCCCCGCTGTCCCTATGCCGACGAATCCTGTGCCAAAACCGCCCCGAAATTTCAGGAGCTTGAACCCGGTCACTTCTGTCGGTGCAGCCATGCGGGCAAAGGCCTGGACCTCTATTTCCCAGACGAGGCCGTCAATGAAACCGCCTATGAAAAAGGACTTCCGGTGTCCAATCCCGGAAATAACATTCTTGGGAAGGAGGCAGTGCCATGAGCAATCTGCTGGAAGTTTCTCATCTGAAGAAGTACTTTAAGACCCCCGCCGGTATGCTTCACGCCGTGGATGACGTTTCCTTTTCCATCCCCCAGGGGCAGACGCTGGGCGTAGTAGGAGAGTCAGGCTGCGGAAAATCCACCCTGGGCCGTGTGGTTCTGGGGCTGCTGGACGCCACCGAAGGCTCCATCGCCTTCGACGGGCAGGAGGTTACCAATGCCTCCGGCCGCAGGCGGAAGGCTCTGCGCAAGGACATGCAGCTGATTTTCCAGGATCCCTTCTCCTCCCTGAATCCCCGAATGTGTGTCTTTGATCTCATTGCGGATCCCATCCGGATCTACAAACTGGCAAAATCCAAGGAGGATCTGCAACAGCAGGTATTCTCGCTTATGGACACCGTAGGCCTGGCCCGGCGGCTGGCCTACGCCTATCCCCACGAGCTAGACGGTGGACGGCGGCAGCGCATTGGCATCGCCCGCGCCCTTTCCCTAGAGCCTCGGTTCATCGTCTGTGATGAACCTGTATCCGCTCTGGATGTGTCCATTCAGGCGCAGATCCTCAATCTGCTCCAGGATCTTCAGGAGGAAAAAGGGCTCACCTACA
This sequence comes from uncultured Oscillospiraceae bacterium, assembly GCA_959607825.1. Lineage (GTDB taxonomy): Bacteria > Bacillota > Clostridia > Oscillospirales > Oscillospiraceae > HGM13006. Next base: position 9,342 of record CAUHNW010000040.1, read on the forward strand.
TCTTCATTACCCATGATCTGTCCGTAGTCAAGCACATCTCCAACGAAATTCTGGTGATGTACCTGGGCACAGTGGTGGAAAAATGTGAGGCAGACGAGCTCTTTGACCGCCCGCTGCACCCCTATACCAAGGGTCTGCTGTCCGCCATTCCCATCCCCAGTCTGGACGTCCATAGGAAGCGGATTATCATGCAGGGAGAGCTGACCTCTCCGGTGGAGCCCAAGCCCTGCTGCCGGTTCGCTTCCCGCTGCCCCTATGCCACAGAGCAGTGCCATGCCCAGCAGCCCCCGCTGGAGGAGATTGCTCCGGGTCATCAGGTTGCATGCTTCCGCACCAGGGAGCTGTCCGATTCGTAAATGAACCCCGCCGCCGTCATATACGCGGCGCGTGAAATGAAGGAGGTTATTCCAATGAAAAATCGAAAGGCCGTGGTACTCTACGGTTCCCTCACCGGCAACACCGAAATGGTCGGAAAGGCCATGGCAGAGGTACTGGAGGAGTACGGCTTTGAAACCCGCTGTGAAAAAATCACCCCCGGCAAGGACTGGTCCAAGGATCCCGTGTACTTCTGGGAGTATGACATTGTGGTACTGGGATCCTTAATCGTGGCGGGCCTGCCCTACAAGGCAGTCTATCAGCTGCTGGGCCTCACTGGAGGCAAGACCATTATGGGCACCACATCCAACCCCTCCAATCCTGGCGATCCCGAACTCAACCCCATGGAGCGGCTGAATCGTCATTCCGGCATTCCCGGCATCGTCAATCCCTCGGTGGCAACCGGTTCCCCCGGCGCCAAGGGCGACAATCAGCCCACCATTTATGGCGTGGTCTACACCACCTATGGCGGCAGCGGCGTAGGCGAACCGGAATGCCGTGGTGCGCTGGGCGTTCTGGAGGAGCTGTTGCGGGTCAACGGCGTTCGTACCGTAGGTCGGTTCGCCTGCCCCGGCAAGGAAATGCGCCACGACGCCGTAGACGGCTGTGCGAAAGAGCTGGGCATGAACATCGCTGATGCCCAGGCCATGCTCCAGCGCTGGAGTCTGGAGCCCGAGGCCGAGGAATTCACCTCCGATCCCAAGAAAAAGGCCGTGGTAGAGAAATATATGGCCGCAGAGGACGACTACTCCATGCTGGAGGGCAACGATCCTCTGGGTATCGGTAAGCCCGGCTCTACCTTCTGGCACTATGATATGGCAAAGCGTCCCTCCAAGCGCGATCTCACCAAAGCCAAGATCTTCATGGCAGAGATCATTGAGGACTATTTCCTCACCACCTCCGGCGATCCCAGGCCGCCCTATGCCATGTATACCTGCATTAGCTAATGAATCGTGTATGAAAATGGTCCAGCATTCTATTCGTAGGATGCTGGACCATTATACACTTCACGAAACGATTTTAGCCTTCTGCCTTGTAAGGTTCTTGTTCGTATCCTTCACTCCGTGAACTTTCCCCACCTAATCGCCGTAGGCGATATAGATGGGGCTTCCTTCTGATTTCATTGAGAAGGGCTAAGCAGATTGCTTCCGGCCAATGTGACCTGCTTCTGCCAGTCAGTCTTTACAACTTGCAATCCGCCGAATGATCTCCC
>CAUHNW010000041.1:0-7155 GCA_959607825.1 uncultured Oscillospiraceae bacterium
AGCACTTGGAAACCTGTCATAGCAATATGATAAGGCGCTGGGTGCTTACCCTACTATTCAGCCTGATTCGTGCCATTGGTCTGATCCTGCTGGGCTTCGGCATTCTGCAAATTGGCCTTGCGCTGAAATCTCATGACGCCAGCCAGCGGGCCAACGGGATTCTCACCGTGGCAGGCGGCATTGTCATTACATTTACAAAGGAGATTCTGACCCTGATTACCGGGGGATAAATCTTGCGCTTTCCAGGAAGGGGGTGAATTACCACGGAAAGCGACAACTGGATCATCCAAAACCTAAACTCCGCCCTTGGCACATGGAACGAGCGCATGACAGAAATTTGGACGCTCATCACCACCGCCCCGGAGGATTTCCGGAACGGCTCCATGTGGTATGTGGTGCTGGGCATCAATACAGCGCTCCGGGCCATCGCCTATGCGCTGCTGGTGCTGTTCTTCGTGTCCGGGGTCATGAAAACTGCCGGGGACTTTACGTCTTTGAAACGTCCGGAGGGAGTGTTCAAAATCTTCCTGCGGTTTGCCCTTGCCAAGGCAGCCATTACCTACAGCATCCGTATTTTAACGGTGTTTTTCCGCATTGCACAGGGGATCATCTCCACCATGATTGGCTCCTCTGGGCTGACGGACACCATGCCGGTAGAACTGCCGGAACGCATGGCGGAGCTCATCGAAGATGTGGGCTTGCTGGACAGCGTCCCGCTCTGGGCGGTGACCCTACTGGGCTGCCTTCTAATTTGGGTGCTGTCCACGGTCATGATTCTGACCGTCTACTCCCGGTTCTTCCGGCTCTACATCGCCACAGCCATTGCCCCGATTCCGCTGGCGGCATTCGCCGGAGAGCCAACCAGCAGCATCGGCAAAAGCTTCCTCAAAAGCTATGCCGGGATCTGTCTGGAGGGCTGCGTCATCGTGCTGTGCTGTGTGATTTTCTCCAATTTTGCCAGCACCTCACCGGTTTTGGCAGACGAAGGCCTTGCCCCGGTGACCATCGTGTGGAATTACGTAGGGGAACTTTTGTTCAATATGTTGATTCTTGTTGGGCTTGTGAGGGGCTCCAGCCAGCTGGTGCGGGAGCTCATAGGCATCGGTTAGGCCCATGCCCGGATTTTTCTCATAATGGAGACAATCCAAGAAAGTGCCACCAGTCCCAGCAGGGCAAAGAAAATGCCGTCCCCCAGAGCTTCATGGGCGTGATACCATTCACCGAAGCACAGGGATACCACGATGGCATAGCCCAGCGGAATGGTCAGCCGCAGAAGGGATACCAGCCGAAGCAGCAGGGCAAGGAACCAAATTGAAATGAGCAAACAAAGAGCTATCATGTCCAAACCTCCTACGTCAGTTTGTGGCATGATAGCTCTGATTTTCTAAAAATGCAAGTCTTAGAGTTTTTCCACGTAGTTGCTGGGACCATAGACCAGCCGCATAATATGGACGATTTTCTGTGCCTCGTCGATTTTGTACAGCAGCACATATCTTTTGATGATTGCCTTTCGGTATCCCAGAGAAGCCAGTGTGGAATCCATGCAAAGTGCATACAGATAGGGATTCTCCTCCAGCGTCTGGTAGCACTTTTCTATTTCATCTAGCAAATTTGCTGAAGCAACAGGATTTTGCAGTCGGTCTGCGATATACTGTGCGGCTTCTTGCTGATCGGCAATGGCAGCAGGCATAATATTCAGCTTATACATGGTATTTTTCCCGCAGAGCACTCAGCGCTTCTCTTGCGTCTTGCCCCTCACCATTCTGAAGCTGCTGCTCAGCCTCCGCCACCTTGGCATAAAGGTCAGCCTTCCACAGCTTTTCCTCGTAGGTTTTCATGCTCATAAGCACCATATCGCCGTAGCCGTTTTTGGTGATGTAGATGGGTTCGCTGGACTCATTGCACATCTGAGAAATCGCGGCGGTATCCTTCAAATCACGAATTGGGATAATTCTTGGCATTCTATCAGCCTCCTTTGCGACTTTATTATACCACAATTATCCCATGATGCAACATAGAAAGGAGCATTTTTATCGAAATCAAAATCAACAAGGAAGTCCGAGACTATCAGGAATCCATTTTCTTCAGTCTGAGTCTCCGGCAGTTCATCTGCTCCGCCATGGCTATCGCTGTGGCGGTTCTTTTATATTTCCTCTTAGGCCGCATCATGGGCAGCGACGAGGTCGGCTGGGTATGCATTCTTGCCGCCTTTCCTTTTGCCATCTGCGGCTTTTTCCGCTACAACGGAATGTACTTCGAGCAGTTCGCCTGGGCATTCATCCGCTCTGAGCTGCTGTACCCCAGGCAACTTGTGTATAAATCCGAAAATCTCTACGCCAGGGCATTAGCGGACGGCAGTCTAAAGGAGGTGCTGGCCCTTGATTAAGACCCTACAGGCAGCCCAGAAGCAGGAGAAGATGAAAATGAAGCTGCCCAAGTCCGTCCAGCAGGCCATCCCCATTCAGCGGATTTGGCAGGACGGCACCTTCCAGTTCGGCAGCAAGTTCTCCCAGACGGTTCGGTTCTCGGACATCAATTACGCCATTGCCAGCAAGGCAGACAAGACCCAAATGTTCCTTGGGTACTCAGAGCTGCTGAATGCCCTGGACACCGGTGCCGCCACCAAAATCACCATCCACAATCGCCGGATGAACCGCCAAGACTTTGCCCAAACCACGCTGCTGCCCATGCAGCAGGATCATCTGGATGGCTACCGCCAGGAGTACAACCAGATGCTTCTGGACAAGGTCACGGGGCAGACCAGCAGTGTGGTGCAGGAGCGGTACATCACACTGTCCGCACATCGGAAGAATTATTCCGAGGCTCGGAGCTTTTTCAGCCGCACCATTGGTGATGTCACCAGCCACCTGTCCCATCTGGGCTCCTGCTGTGAGTTACTGGATGCAGAAGAACGCTTGCGGGTACTCCATGACTTCTACCGTCCCGGCGAGGAATCTCAGTTTCAGTTCGACCTAAAAACCAATCAGAAAATGGGGCGTGACTTCAAGGATGCCATCTGCCCGGACTCCCTGTCCTTCCGCCGAGATTACTTTGTCATGGGGAATAAATATGGTCGAGTGCTGTTTCTTAAGGAGTACGCGGCGTTTATTAAGGACAAGCTGATTCGGGAGCTGACGGATTTAGACCGGAATCTCATGCTGTCCATTGACGTCATCCCGGTGCCCACAGACGAGGCTGTCCGAGAGATGCAGAACCGACTGCTGGGGGTGGAAACGAATGTGGCAAGCTGGCAGCGGCGGCAAAACAGCAACAACAACTTCTCCGCCATTGTGCCCTATGACTTGGAGCAGCAGCGGCAGGAAGTGCGGGAGATACTGGATGATCTCACTACCCGGGATCAGCGGATGCTGTTTGCGCTGGTGATGCTGGTGCATTTGGCCGACAGCAAGGAGCAGCTGGACAGCGACACGGAAACCCTCCAGTCCATTGCCCGCCAGAACCTCTGCCAGCTTTCTACGCTCCACTACCAGCAGGCGGATGGCCTGATTACGGCACTGCCCTTGGGCTTCGGAGAATTGACGCCCTTCGAACCCTGACCACCGTGGCATTGGCAGTCCTAATGCCCTTTAAGGCCCAGGAAATCCGGCACAAAAATGGTCTCTACTACGGGCAGAATGCCATCTCTAAGAATCTGATTCTGGCCAACCGGTGGGAGCTGCTCAATGGCAACGGCTTCAATCTGGGTGTGTCCGGCTCCGGCAAGTCCCTCAGCGCAAAGCGGGAGATGATCCAGCTGGCATTATCTACAGACGATGACATCTTGATTATAGACCCAGAGGCCGAGTGCCGAGCGCTGGTGGAAGCCCTGGGCGGGCAGGTAATTCGCATTTCCGCCGCCTCCAACAACCACATCAATGCCATGGATATGGCAGAGGGCTATGGGGACGGCGAGAATCCCGTGGTGCTGAAATCCGAGTTTCTACTGTCTCTGTGCGAACAGCTGGTGGGCAGCTACAAGCTCAATGCCCGTGAGAAATCCATCATTGATCGCTGCACCGCCAATGTGTACCGGTAAGGCAAGCTGGCGATCCATCAAGAGAAGGAAAAGGCTGCAAAAATCAAGGAGCGAATGAGAGATGTAGCCCCCGTTGATTCTGCGTTGGAACCGCACACTAGGATTGGTTCTCCCTCTACATCGAATCATTCTGTTCGTGAACGCACCTATGCACCTTCTATCGGCTCTACTAAGGAGAGACACTCCGGTCTCGATGAGGCACAGAAAGCGCCGCCGAAATCCATCAAATCTGCGGATCAATACAAGCACTCCGGTGTCAAAGATCAGCCCCGTACCATCAAGCAGACCGGGCAGCGAGTAAAGTCGCCGGAGGCAGTAAAGGCAAAGAAACCAGCTTTGAACAGCAACCATCCTGCCAAATCTGCTGCAAAGCAAACCGCCAAAGCCACCAAGAAAGGTACCGCGAAGCTGGCTAAAGCGACAGAAAAGGCTGCGGTATCCGCAGTCAAAAGCATCGGTGCCCTGTTGGGCGGCAGCGCAGGGCTGGTGGCTGTGCTTTTGGTGGTAATTGTCCTTGCGGCACACTTCAATTTGCGCGTAAACCTTTTGATTCAGGTTACTGATGGTTCCGGAGGAGACCCTGGCGCCCCACAGCGCCTCTGAAATGTTCTCTACACGGCGCACAGATACACCGGCAAGGTACATCTCGATCAATGCTTCTTCGACAGATTCCTCACGGCGCTTGTATCGCTCTATGATTGCCGTCTCGAACGGCAACTTGCGGAGCTTCGGAACCTTCAACTCCACCTGACCAGCCTTGGTCATAAGCTTTCTGGTGTAGTGACCAGCTCTTGGATCCTGCCTGGTGTCAGTGCGTTCATACTTGTGAGCCTGGGTGATCTGATCAGCCTCGGCATCTAGCATTGTGTTCAGCGTATCTTCCACTGATTTCCTGACCATGTCGCCAAGCTGGGATTTGATTTCTTCCTGATTTAGCTGTATAATATCTGCCATGGAGAGTTCCTTCTTTCGTGTTGATGTTGTTGTGGTAGCTATATCTTACACGATTCAGGGACTCTCTTTCTATATGTAATTGTGCGAAAAATATTGTACCTTATCCGCTTACCGCTGGACCTGTCCGATGCAAACACCACGATCTTTCGGATATATTCGTTTAGTATAAAAAGGCTTATTGATGAAGTCAATTATGCTGTGTTTTAGATACAGCAATTTCCCCACAGGAAACCCCTGCGAGTGACGTCCTCAATAAGCTAAAATAATTACCAGTCCAATATGGACTTCCCTTTTGTAACAATTATCGTCGCGATAATTTGTAACATCCTGGAAATTGAATGTCAAGAAGAATAAGAAATATTTGTTAATTCTTTTTGCCCACAATTTGATTTCTTGCTGCATTAAAAAAATAATGGTATAATACAAAAAAAGTGAAATAGTCGGGGGGGTATACAATGGATCCTATTCTGTATTCGGCAATTTCTGATTTCAAGTTGCCATTGCCTGAGAAACAGCCACGAGAGTTGATGATCGCACAGATGTTCAGCCTTTTATTACATCATAAAAACCATGTGCCTGAAGATGTTCTGGTTTACCTTGAGAATCATCACATTTATTTGGGAAATGGCGGGTTTATCCTAACCGCTTTTCGGCCAAACAATGCAAAGATCCAGGACCAAATATATGGATTTCTGAATAATCTGGAGGCCTTGGTTCGGCAGCAATATGAAGGAACGGGAATTTTTTATGCCCAGCAGGTGGGTATGCAAATCATTGTCGTGAGCTGCTTTCCGAGACTGACACAAGAACAGCAAAAAGAAAATTCGCTTTATACGCAGGCAGAGCAGCAGGCAAAACGAATTGTGAATTTGTGTCAGACATACTGGAATATTGAACTATATGCCGCAATTGGCGCTCTCGTTTATGGGGTGGATAATATTTCCGGCGCTTATTATATGTTGAGTAAATTGATGGACTATAAGTGCTATACGCATGACTCCAGCCAGATTCTTTATGCGCCCAAACCGCTCCAGTTAAGACAACATACACAGAATTTCTCAGATATACAAAAACTCGCTATATATATTGCAAGTGAGATCAAAAACCACACCCTTACAGATATCCCAGGGTGTGCAAGTGAATTGTCGCAGATGTTTGTCCGTTGTAAGGTGCCATCTATATCTAATCTGCATGCTTTAATTCTATTTTTTTTGCAAACCTTTGAAGAAGAACTGATCAATTTCGATGTTGTGGACAATGACTCCTTAATTGAGCTTGACTTTCTGGGAACGCTTTACCAAGCTGCAGACATATCTGAGTTGACGCAGCAAATGATTGATCTTGTGATTAATATACAGACTCTATATCATTTTCATTGTAAGAAGAAAAACAAACAGCTTATCGCCGAAGCAAAGCTGTTTATTGATCAGAACTTCAGAAGCCAAGAGCTTTCTGTTTCTCAGATCGCTGAGACCATCGGCATGAATCAGAATGCACTTTCAAAATTATTTAAGGTCCAGATGGGTCTGAGTCCGTTGGCCTATATCCATAAGTGCCGTGTGGCTTACGCAAAAAAACTATTGGCAGAGACGAAGTATACCTTGATGCAAATCGCGCAATGCGCCGGATTCGGCAGTGCGACGTCGATGTATCGCGTCTTTAAGTCCGTAGAAGGGCTCTCTCCCGGGAAATTCAGGTGAATAATTTTATGGCGAAACTATCAAAAAATTTTTTTGTGTGTCATTTTTCATCGATACGGCAGGGTGCGTATGCATTGGAAAAGTGAATCTGAACGCGTAAAACTGTCAATTGTAAACACGGCCTCGAATCGGTATACTCTAATTCAGAACAAGAAATGAATGGAGTGAGTTCCATGAATACGATTCAGGCAAAAATTCCGGCCTACGGTATGCCTAAGCTGGAGGGTGCAGTCAACAAACCGGAAATAGTTAGAGTAATGCCGCCCATGGAAGGCGATATGCCCAATCACGGTGCTCCGGCAGAAATCAAACCCTGTCCGCCCACTTGCCGCCCTTCGGAGCATCCTGCGTCGGTGCCCGGTATGGATGTGGAGCCGGGCAAGCCCGGTCCAGGATTCCCCGGCGGTGGTCCTCCTAAGGCGCCTCCGTTCCCCCGGATGGAGTCTATAGATGTATTAGACGGCA
>CAUHNW010000042.1:0-6549 GCA_959607825.1 uncultured Oscillospiraceae bacterium
GCTCCACCCAGTTGGATGCAGGCATCACCACCATCAGCACTTCGCCTGTGATCTTTGTTGGCTCCGTGCTGTTTGCCCTGCTGACGGTGCTTTTGTCCTGCTCCAAGCCCGGGAAAATGGCAGCCAGGGTTTCTCCGGTGGAGGCTACCAAATATACGGATGCAATGCAGACCAAGAAAAAACAGCGCAGCACCCGGGGAGCGAAGCTCCATCAGATGGCCTTTGCCAATCTGGGACGAAACAAAAAAAAGACGGTGCTGGTGGTGGTGTCTCTGGCACTGTCGGTGACGCTGTTCAATGCGCTGTGTGCCTTTGTGGGCGGCTTCAGCATGGAGAAGTATGTATCCTCCATGACCTGCGCCGATTTTATCGTCAGCACTCCCGACTATTTCCGTTATAACCCAGCAGATGAATTCATCACGCCAGAACAGATCGGAGAGATCGCAGCAAACACAAAGGCCAGTCTTTCCGGCACGGGATATGCTGTGCGAAAAACCGCATATCTGTGGATGACGGAGGATGCTCTGCGGCAGGACTATGCAAGGTACGAAAGCGCCGAGCAGTTGGACAGCCATATGAGCCGTCTGGAGCACCGGGGCAATATGGTGATGGGAGATACCAGAATCGAGGCTCTGGATAACAGTCTGTTTGACAAGCTGCAAGTGTTCGACGGAGATATTTCTCCTATGCTGGAGCCAAACAATAACGCTATTGCCATTGCGGTTTCCTTAGATGACTACGGTAATCTGCCCAATCCTGAATACTACCCCAAGGTGGGAGACACGATCACCGCCACCTATGCGGACGATGTGAAATATATCGACAGCCGCACCGGGGAACTCCGCACCGAAGATACACCGGAGGAGTACTTTCAGGAAAAACTGTATGGAGCCAGAGATGTAGAGTACACGGTCTGCGCCTTGGTAGAGCTTCCGTATTCCATGAGTTATCGTTATGGTGGTATTGGATATGAGACAGTTTTGTCTGTGGATACCGCACAGCGGGACAGCGGTGGTGCGGCCATTCCGCTGCTCTACCTGTTCGACACAGCGGACGAAGCGGACGAGGCCGAAGCAGAGCAATATCTATCGAAGCTCACTGCCGGTGAGTTTTCGCCCTTGATGTATGAAAGCAAGGCCACGGCTCGCTCTGAATTTGCTCAGTTCCGGCAGATGTTCCTTCTGATAGGTGGTATCCTCTGTGCTATCATTGGGCTGGTGGGACTCTTAAATTTCTTCAACGCCATGATGACCGGTATTCTTTCCCGCCGCCGTGAATTTGCTGTGCTTCAGGCTGTAGGAATGACGAACCGGCAGCTCAAAACCATGCTGATCTACGAGGGGTTGTTTTACGCAATGTCCTCCGTAGCGGCGGCCTTTATTCTGTCGCTGGCGATGGGACCTCTTGCGGGAAAAATGCTGGGCAGTATGTTCTGGTTCTTCGAGTATCGGTTCACCATTCTGCCTGTCCTGCTGACAATTCCGGTATTTCTTCTGCTGGGGTGGCTGATTCCTTGCATGATGTATGACAACGCAGCGAAATGCAGTGTTGTAGAGCAATTAAGGGATGCTCAATAACTGTTAAGCAAAAAACGGCCCTCTGCCAATGAAAAGGCAGAGGGCTGAGTTTTAATCTAAGGGTTTACATTCAGTTACAGTTTTTAGATAAATTTCGGGATCACCGTTCAAGATCAAGTCTGCATATCCAACCGGATCATTGTAGATTAGATAATCCAGTTCTGACCGTTGATACATATTGTCAGCAACCTCATTCTCCACGGCGATGGTATCAATGGCAATCATGCTGCCATCTAAAAATTTCAGTTCCACACAAGCGGTATCCATGTTAAACTCACAAGAAATCAATCTATCCATAAGAAACCTCCATTTTGCGGGATGTTAGATCATCCCAAAATATTTGAATGCTTCTCGGATTGCTTTCTCTTTTTCCGGCGGACACTGGGGCTGTCTGGAATCCTCGGACTTCGGCAGATTATAGTTCTTACCAACCCCAATCCCACATTTTCGTTTAATCTGTGAGATATAGAGGTTGGACACCTTTAACCCGGTATGCTCCAACACATACTCCTTGATCTGCGGATAGGTTGCCCCATCCTGAAATTCGGACATATCCATATCTTCCAAAGAGAACTCAACCCGAATCTTTTTCGAGTCGACCTCACCCTTGGAAAGCAAAACAACCGTCTCCACATGTTTCGTCCGAGGGAAAAGATCAACGGTCTTGCCCTCTTGATAGAGATACCCTTTTCCCTCCAGCAGCTTTACGTCCCGGGCCAGAGTGGCGGGGTCGCAGGAGACATAGACCAACCGGCGGGGTGCCATCTGAACAATAGCGTCTATTACATCTGCGGAGATGCCTTTTCTGGGCGGATCCACGGTGATGATGTCCGGACGGATGCCCTCGGCAGCCAGCTGCAGTGCGGCAGCTCCGGCGTCGGCACAGAAGAAACGTGAGTTTTCAATATGATTCCGTTGGGCGTTTTCCTTTGCGTCTTCGATGGCCTGCGGAACCACCTCTACGCCGATGACCTGACCGGCCTTACGGCTCATGGCCAATGTGATTGTGCCGGTACCGCAGTATAGATCCAGAACGGTTTCGGTGCCGTGGAGATCGGCCAGCTCGATGGCCTTTTCGTAGAGCACCTGTGCCTGATGGTGGTTGACCTGATAAAAGGAGGCGGGAGACAGTCGGAAGGTGAGCCCGCAGAGCACGTCCTCGATGTACCCATTGCCGTACAGCGTATGGTAGGTGGGGCCCAGAATGGCGTTTCCGGGGCGGGTGTTGACGTTATGAACAATGGTGGTAAGGGCTGGGACGGCGGCACGCAGTGCGGCCACCAGCTGCTTGCGTTTTGGGAGCTCCTCCGCGTTTGCAACGATGCAGGCCATAAGCTGTCCGGTCACAACGGCCTTCCGCACAAAAATGTGCCGAATGTATCCTCGACCGGTGGCTTCATCATAGGGGAGAATATGAAATTGCTCCATCCATTGAAGCACGGCACTGGCAATCTGATGGGCTTCCGGCGGCTGAATATAACAGCCGACCACGGGGATGAGTTCATGGGTCCGTGCACGGAAAAAGCCCGCAGCAGGGCCGCTTGCTGTCATGGCAACCGGAAATTGTGCCTTGTTGCGATAACCTTGATCTGTGGGAGCGGGAAACATGGGGAGCTGGCCGGGGTCAACGCCGCCAATGCGCTGAAGCACATCATAAACCCGCTGACGCTTTAACTGCGCTTCCAATGTATAATCCATATGCATCAGGTCACAGCCGCCGCATTTGCCAAAGTGGGGACAGACCGGCGTGATGCGATGGGGGGATGCGGTCAAAATGCGTTCCAGCCGCCCATAGACCGCAGTTTTACCGATTTTGACAAGCTTGATCTCACACAATTCGCCGGGAATTGCGCCCTTTACGAATACCGCACGGTCTTCAAAATGGGCAACGCCCAGTCCCTGACTGGTAATGCCGGTGATCTCAGCGGTGAAGATTTGATTTTTGTTCATGGGGTGCGCCTCCTGACGGGTATCTTTGAACATATATATACTATTAATGTAGCATATTTCAGCGTAAAGCGCAACGGGGCTGACCGGGGATACATATTATATAGAGAAATGGGGTAATCTGTACCTGAGGTGAACGATATGCCAGCAAATCCCACAGAACCACATCCCAGAAAAACACCAAAGTACCCGGTACCGATTACAAAAGATAACCTGCTGCGGATCTTTGATGGTGCGGCGGACTTTACCCTGCGGGAAGTTGTGGTGGGGGTGCAGCACCAGAAAATCTGGGTGTGCTCCATTGACGGGCTGGTTTCCAGCTCGGAGATATCGGACTTTGTAATGAAGCCGCTGATGCGGGCAACGGGCCATGTGGATCAAAGCGTAGCCAGAACGCTGATTTACAATGCGGTGGAGAGTTCGGTACCAGACATGGATGCAGCCACGGAAAAGCTGGTCAATGGGTTCTGTGTGGTGATCTATGGGGAGAATCAGGCGTCGGCCTTTGAGGTAAAAACCGGCGAGAAACGCTCAATTTCCCCTCCCGAGGTGGAAAATACCATAAAAGGCGCAAAGGATGCATTCACTGAGACGGTGCGAACCAATACAAGCCTGATCCGCAGGCATCTTCGTACGCCGGAGTTGAGACTGGAGGAACAGGTGGTTGGGCGGAGAAGCCTGACCAATGTGACCGTCTGCTCTATTGCGGGAATCACAGATCCTGCCATGACGGCTGCGGTGTCGAGGCGGCTGGAAAGCATTGATGTGGATGGCCTGCTGACCCCGGCGGCAGTGGAGGAATATCTGACGGGCAGCCGCAAAACGGCGTTTCCTATGCAGATCTATACGGAGCGGGCAGATCGGTTTGCGTGGGGGCTAATGGCAGGGCGTGTGGGCGTGCTGGTGGACGGACTGCCGTTGGGCTATCTTTTGCCGTGTACCCTAAAGGACCTCATGCAGTCCCCAGAGGATCGGGGAAGCAATTATGTCGCGGCAGGGGCAATACGATTTCTCCGTTATCTGAGTCTGTTGGCGGCGCTGTTGCTGCCGGGGATCTTTACGGCGATCTGTCTGTATCATCAGGAAATGATCCCGTCATCGTGGCTCAAAGCAATTGTGGAATCCAGAGATGCGGTGCCGTTTTCGGTAGGGGCGGAGGTCATTATTTTATTGGTGGCTTTTGAACTGCTGCAGGAGGCGGGGCTCCATTTGCCGCAGAATCTTGGACAGGCTGTCAGTATTATTGGCGGACTGGTAGTGGGCTCTGCGGCAGTGGATGCCAGCCTGATCTCGCCTGCGGCGCTGATCGTTGTAGCGGCGGCGGGGATTTGTGGCTTTACGCTGCCTCAGCGTGATTTTGCGGATGCCATACGGATATGGCGGCTGGCAATGGTGGGAGGCGCACTGGTAGCTGGAATGGCAGGTGTTGCACTGGTCGTGCTGGCACTGCTGCTGCATTTGGGGGACCTCAGCAGCCTTGGGGTCTCGTATCTGTGGCCGATTGGCACAGGGGAGATGCCGCATATGGAGACACAGCTGGTCCGTGAAAAAATGCGTCCACGGGAGGTATCACCGGAAAATGTCAGGAATCAGAGGTAATATATGAAGAAGTGGATCGTGGCTGCAGGGATCCTGCTGGGGTGGGCTCTGCGACCATTTGGCGCCGAGGATGCGGGAAGCCTGTATGTGGTAGATACATTGGCCTTGGAAACAAAGGATGGCCAGGTGATAGCGACAGACGGAACGGTAGAGGGGAGCGGCGCAACGGTAAAAGACGCACTGGACGAGATGGCATTGCACACGCCGGGTATCTTATTCCTGCGCCAGACCAGAAGAATTATCCTCTGCGGTGAAAACAGGGAGCTGGAAATGATCCGGGCACTGCCCGATGAGATCCCTATGGGGGCTTTCCTGTACCAAACGGAGCAGCCCATTGAGCGCATAAAAGAAGACAAAGAATTAAATGAAGTGCTGACGGCCAGAGAAACGGAAGGACTTATGGTACCAAGCTTGGCCCAGGTGCGCAATCAGATGCTATTGGACAAAAATATGCAGTAAACGGGGTAGAACATGGAGATGCGGCGAGAGGCAAGCTGCTTTGCGGCAGCGGCAGGGGTGTCTGCGGTATTGACAGCGGGCTTCGGCTGGCAGGAGACCGCTTTGGGCTGGGTGATTGGGGCGATCATTCGTATCCTGCTGGGGAGAAGAGCAGATCGGCAACGGCAATTTCACTGGGCGCAGATCGTAATTGGAGGGATGATTGCGGCGGCAGGGGCGCAGGTTGCGGAGCAGGCATTTCCACAGGATAGCACATTCCCGTTTGTGTCCCTGTGCCTGATGCTTCTAATGCTGCGGGCAATGCGCTCAGAAAATGCGGGCCTCGAGGCGTGCAATGCGGCAGCGCTGATGATCCTGCCGTTGTTGGGATGCATTGTAGGACTTGGCTGTATCGGGATCCAATGGAAAGAAATCATGCCGGAGACAATTGCGTGGCGACGAGTTGCAATCACCACGGGCATATCGATGATATGGCTCCAGACATCAAGGAAAAACCAAAGCTGGGGGTGGTATCTTCTATGTGGGATCGTATGTACGGGTATGAGCTTGGTAACTGAGGGGCATCTAGGACGGGCACTGGTAGAAAGTACGCAGCATCCGTTATTTTTAATGGTACAGACCATAAAGGCATTTGGGAAACTTCAAAGGCTTGAGGCGTTGGCGGCTGCGGCGTCACTGATCGGAGCATTTGCACTGATGAGGATCGGCGGAGAGATGATAAGAGACGGATGGGAAAACGGTTTGGGAAAAGAGAGGGGGCAAAGAAAGAAATCGGTGTTTAACGGAGCATCGGCAGCTGTGGCGATTGCGATCGAAACAGGATATCGGATGGCAAATGACAGTATGGCGTTGTATCTCAGGTATATATTTTGGGGTGTTATGACCATATATATACTATGGGTAGAAATATTTGAGAAAAATGAAAAAAGAGCTTGACAAATGGGGTGTGTGAGGCTATAATAGCTGA
>CAUHNW010000043.1:0-5833 GCA_959607825.1 uncultured Oscillospiraceae bacterium
TTGTTTTCGGTTGCTTGCTTCCTTACCGTACATGAGCATTTGCGCCGGGGTTATCATTGCCATACCCCTCCAGCAGATTGATGACGCCCCAGATGCCAAGACCAGCGCCCAGTGCGATAACGAGAGTTTGCAGTACAGTGACTGCGCTGTTGAAGAATTCCATAAAGTGACCTCCTTACCCCGGCTCCTTTTTCGGACCGGGCTCCGTTGTGGTGGATAGACGAAATGCCCTCTGCCCCCTGTATGTGCACCTACAGGGGATAGAGGGCAGAAAAACCCGGCTGCTGAGATGAGGCAGCCGGGTATGTACGGAGATTCAGTTAAGCTGTGAAATTGGGGGCTGTCAGGTTGCTTCGTTGAGCTTTTTAATATGTGCAACCCAGTTTTCCAAACACTCCATACGAAGGTTTTGAAGTGCTCTATTGTAACAATCAAAGGATTCTGGATACGTTCCTTCCATCCATTTTAATGTCTTTTTTGGCCCAAGATAGGGATGCTGCATGATGTCACAAAAGATTTCCAAGCTGTCAATCAGCACCCAATGCCAGCGGAACATTCCTTCACAATCGCCTCGTTTTGCGCGTTCCAGCATTTTTACGCACCAGTCAACGCTGGCCTGAATCTCTGCGCTGGATTTTACCACACGGTTTCGTAAGTAGGATTGCACCTTCTCCTGCAGCGCTTTTCCGATCCCACTGCTGTCCGCAAGAATGCGTCCGTCATGGATTTGGACAAAATCCTCACACGTATATTCTACGTCAAAATATTTTTGGGGATACACAAATACATCTAATGGAATGCCATCCACAATGGATGTATCATGAAACGGCTCATGGTCAGACGTAATGACCAGCGCATCAAAATCACTGTTCAAATTATTTGTTCCGTCCGCATAGGAACCATAAAGAATAATCGAAAGTGGAGCGTATGTTTTCTGAATGTATTGAAGAATCTGTTCCAATGAAATCACCGCATCGAGTTCGGAGTGGTCAGTAACTTGATTACACATAGTGCTTCCCCATAACCTTCAGGTTGGAGGCGGCATACATTCCAAACTGTGTATAGAAATGGTGATGGTGCTCATCGTTCACGCTGGTCAGCCCTATACGCTCTGCACCGTGCGCCAATATACGCTTTTCGATTTCACGGAGAAACGCTGTGCCATAGCCTTTGTTTTGATACTCCGCAAACACGACGATCTCTTCCAGGTAATAGGCCGTTAGATCATCGAACTCCTTGTAGTATCCGATCACCATTCCGGTCACATTCTGATCGCCGTCCCACTGGATCAGGCAGAGGGAATCCTCAATCGTAACCATCTGGTGGATTCGCTTGTACGCCTTTTCGTGGGTCCAGCAACCATCCTCGTGGTTGTTGTAGTAGTCCATGTATAACGTGGCAATTTGGTCAATGTCCGCTTCGGTCATGATGGAATAAGTCATGGTATGAATCCTCCTGATATGAAAATTGAATCAGACTGGGAGCTGTCAGCCCCTCATAAATCCACGGCATCCGATTTCTGAAAAATCCAAAAATCCAAGAGATTGATAAAAGGCTACTGTTTTCGGTGTGTTATCTGTTACAAGCTGTACTTGCCTGACATCCGAGTATTGATCAAGAACAGATTTGAGCAGGGCTGTTCCAACACCTTGCCTTTGATATTTTGGATATACTAAAATATCTTGAATCAGAATTATGGTGAATCCGTCACCGACTACCCGGACAATTCCAAGAAGCTCGCCATTTTCATATGCCGCTAACACAAGCAGGGAGTTTTGGTAGCCTTGCTCCAGCGCCTTCATGTTTTCCGTATAGGCAGTCCAGCCGACCTGTGCGTAGAGTTCACGGATCTCGACAGCATTGTATTTTGCATATTCTTTTATTTCCATTTCGTCCTCCGTGTTTTGACCGCGCCCTACTTACGCTCCCATATTTTCGGCTGATACTGCATATTGGACACATTGTAGATCGTGATAAACGCCTTCGGGTCCTCCCGGTTGATGAAATTGATGAGCTTCTGATATTCGCTGTTGTCCACAATGGTGATGATCTCGTTGTGCTTTTCAAGGTTGTATGCGCCGATGGCCTCATAGATGGTGGCACCGCTGTGCAGCTCCTGAATGATGAACTGCCGCAGCTCCTCCTCCTTTTCGGTGATGATGCAGACCCGGCGCTTCCGGTTGTGGTCAAAGATGAAGTGATCCAGAATGATCCCGTTGAAATAGGTGCCGAGAATGCTCAGAACCACGGTTTTCTTGTCATAGACCAGGGCCGCCGAAAGGGCCACGCACATGCCGGACAGGGACATGGCCCGTCCCAGCTCCATGTGCAGATACTTGTTCATGATCTTCGCCACAATGTCCAGCCCGCCGGAAGATGCGTTCCGATTAAAGAGAATGCTCAGGCCGATGCTGACCACTAGAATGTAGCAGAGTACGTCCAGCTCCTGACTGCCGGTCATGGACTGAAAATTAGGGAAGATGACCTCAAAAAGGCCCAGGAACAGCGGCAGCATGATGCTGGTATACACCGTCTTTGCGCCGAATTCCCGCCCGCAGGTCAGGAATCCGATGACCAGCAGAACCACATTCAGGATCATGGTAATGGCCGACAACGGGAGCGGCACGAAATTCGACAGCACGATGCCCAGACCGGAAATGCTGCTGACGGAGGTGTGGCTTGGGGCCAGGAAAAAGTAGACTGCTGCCGCGATGATGGCGACTGCGATGGTTAGGATCAGTGTTTCCTTTATAAGTGCTTTGGGGTTTGGCTTTTTGTTTGTCATGGGGACCTCCGGTTAGATTAAGTTGGGATTTCCGAACTGCTCGTCGGGAAGGGGCTGAACCGTACCCCAGTGCTCGGCAAGCTGTCCGTCTTTCATGCGGTAGATGTCCACCACCAGAACCTCAATTTTCCCGGGATCAGTGACCCCGTAGCCATGAACGGCCACCATATCGCCATCCACGATCACATGGCGAACGTCCACGTGAAACTGTGGGAAGCGCTGGAATACCTGCTCAAAATAATTACGGAATCCATCGCGTCCGGGTGGAACATCCCAGTCGTGCTGGACGTAGTCGGGGCTGAGATACTGGTCTACCACCGACAAATCATGCTCGTTGAAAAACTTCTGAAAGAAGGATGTGACAATGCTTTTTGTGTCCATGTGCGCTCGCTCCAATCTAATGATGTTAGAAAATAATCTGATTAAAAAACAACTATATCATACTGTATAAAAGTACCCTTGTCCAGCAGATGCAGCTACTTTAGGCGGATTCGTCCACGTCCACCACCTCATATGCATCCTCAGGCTTCAGCGTCAACTTATGGGACAGAAATGCCTCGATGTTGAACGTATTTCTGGGATCACAGTCAGCGGTGTATTGATAGTTCGAATGCTGGGTCAGATCGTATTTCTCCGACAGGAAGGGCCGCACACCCCGGAGCTGTAAAATGCACTTGCTGCCATCCAGTACCGCCAGCTCGTCAATACTCAAAAGCTCATGGCCGAGCTTCTGGTAATTGAGACTATGGGATGTCTCCCGGCCGCGGCTTTCGCCGGTGTTATACAGGTCAATGGTCTCCTTGCCCAGCGCCGTGGACAGTTCCTTGAGGGTGGTCGGCTCTGTGCCGCCCAGAAAAATCTGAGAATCCATGTTGCCGATGATGGTGTCCGCATTGTCCTTGTAGATGGCCTTGAGCTGGGAGCGAGCCTGGAGGATCAGGCAGGCGGAGATCTCACGGCTGCGAATGGTGGCCACCAGCTTTTCCAGGTTGGGAATCTGGCCGATATTGGCGCACTCATCGATCAGACAGCGTACATGCACCGGGAGCCGCCCACCATATACATCGTCTGCCTTTTCACAGAGCAGGTTAAACAGCTGGGTGTAGATCATGGAAATCAGGAAATTAAAGGTGGAGTCCGTGTCGCTCATAATGAGAAACAGCGCTGTTTTTCTGTCACCCAGAGTGTCCAGCTCCAGTTCATCATAGGCCGTGATCTCCCGGAGCTCCTGGATGTCAAATGGAGCAAGCCGGGCACCGCAGGAAATCAAAATGCTTTTGGCGGTCTTGCCAGAAACGAGTTGTCAAGGACTTTTTAATCAAATTCACAAAAATTCTACAAAAAGGTGCCAGAAGCACCGTATGGCTCCTGACACCTCGTTTGATAGATTACATTTTTCCGTTCAGCAGGTCTTTGCAGAGATACGCATAGTCTGGCAGCTGGCTGATATATGGCTCCCAGCGCCGTTTGATTTCGGCCAGTTCCAACGGGTCGGCTTCTTCGATCGCGTGGTCGTTGCCTGTCATATACAGAACATCCATCGCAACATCATCCAGGCACTCGTGACAGAGATCGGCGGCAGACTCTATCCTCCTTCCGGTATCAACATAAAGCGGGTTTAGGCCAATCGCCAGCCAGACAAAGCCCACTTTATCAGACCATAGCAGTTCAAAATTAGTGCTTTGTTGAAGATGCTCGGCAAACACCTTTCGTACCCGTTCAATCTCAGTTTTCTCTTTTTCTGTGTACAGCATTTTCATGTCCTCCTTGGCTAAAGTTTTGGTGTGTACCATCATCAGTTTAACACAAGGCGGCTGGCTTTATCAGCCGGTCACATCTGCTGTATCTCGTTTTTAAGCATACGCTTGATTTTATCGCTCATGGTTTCTGTGCTGGTATTGCTGAAATGGACATGAACCTTGTAGGTTGTCTTGCCGATTTTCTTTACCATCGCTGGCGTGTTTTCCGGCGCTCTGGACGCAGTAGCGGCGTCTGCCACCTGCATAGTACGGGGTTCTTTGTTCATGGCGCTCCTTTCTCCGAACGGGTCTGTGCCGCCCGGTAAAAAATCAGTCGTGCTTACTGTTTACAATGTCTTTTGCTGCCTGTCGGGTAGCACCGGCATTTTCTTCCCGGAAATTCTTCCCGTCAAAGAGAATCGGCGCACACCGTTCCAGAATACGGTCATAGATACGGGCGTGGGCCAGATCAGGCGGGTTTTTCAGCTCGGACAGTTTCAAGTTTGTTGTGATAATCATGGGCCTGCGGCTGCGGTAGCGGCTGTCAATGACGAAAAACATCTGCTCCATAGCATATTCGGTACTGCGCTCTACTCCCAGATCGTCAATGATAAGCAGGTCATACTCGTCAAAGCTGGCAATAAACTCCGACCTGTCCTCAGAGAACATCCCGGTCAGGCGGTTCAGAATGGTGGGAAAGTTCGTCATCAGCACCGGCACATCTTGGTCAAGTAGAGCATTGGCGATACATCCGGCGAAGAAAGACTTGCCGGTTCCCACATCCCCGAACAACAGCAGGCCGGTGTTGTTTTTATATGCCTCTTTCCAGTTCTCCACATAGGCGCGGGCCTTGTCCATCAATGGGTTTTTTCCGTTGTCGTTGGCAAAGGTGTAGTCATAGAGATAGCGGTCTTGCAAACCCTGTGCCTTTCGGCGTTTGATACGCTCCATGCGGCGCTGCCGTTCTTCAGCAGCCTTGCGCTGCTCCTCAGCCTCCTGCTGGCACTGGCAGATGCAGCGGGGCATGAAGTAGCCGGGTTTCCCAAAGCATGGCACAACGGTCTGCCTCTGGCCGCCGCACTTCTTACAGTGAATGAGGCCGTCTGCCGGGTCTATGTACTCGTCCCCGGCCAGTTCCATACCGGCGGCTGCCTTGTCGATCAGCGCCCGGATTTCTGCGGTAATCTCAATCATACGGTTTCATCCTCCTTTACGCTGTAATCCCGGTTGCGGGTGGGCGGGGCTGCTTTCTTCGCGTCCTCACCGGCCCAGCGCCGGATGGTGGCGGCATGGCTCTGATACCGCTTGC
>CAUHNW010000044.1:0-4019 GCA_959607825.1 uncultured Oscillospiraceae bacterium
CGGATGGCCGCATGGAATGCTTCCTGATTGGCATCAGCCAGCAGCCTTCCTGTGGACACGCAGTCGCCCACTACATAGACGCCCTCAGCATACTTTGAAAGCAGCGTCTGTGCCAGCTTATTATCCGGCTTTACGCCCAGCGCCAGCACATAGGTGTCCCCGGGATAGCAGTGACATGTGCCATTTGCATCTACCGTATTGACACCGCCCTCGTCAAAGGAGGTAATCTTCTGTCCGCCTTCCAGCGTCACACCGTATTTTTCAAGCTGATGGTTCAGCTCGATATGGTTAAATACCGGCATTCCGTCTGCAAATTTCTCCAGCGGAATCTGGTCAATGACTGTGACCTTTTTCCCTTCCATGCCCAGCATCACTGCACACTCGAGACCCACGATGCCGCCGCCGCAGACCACCACCTGCTCGCCTACCGGCGTCCGGTGGTTCTCCACATCCGACACGGTTTTTACTTTTTCAAGATCAATGCCCGGAATCGGCGGATGCACATAGGAAGAGCCGGTTGCCACGATCACAGCGTCCGGATTTACCCGCTCCACCAGCTCCGGCGTCACCGCCGTGTTCAGATGGATCTCCGCACCGCAGGCCATGGTCTGTCGGATATCCCATTGGAGGTACAGCCGCATGTATTCCTTAAAGCTTGCCACCGTTGCGTCATTCAGTAGTCCACCCAGCCGGTCGGACTTCTCATACAGGGAGACCCGGTGACCCATTTCCCGCAGCGTCTGTGCCGCCATCATGCCGCCGGGGCCACCCCCGATCACCATCACATGTTTTTCCTCACCGGGCTTTACCAGTGTCGTCAGATCCAAGTCCTTGCCCAGCATGGGATTAATGGCGCAGCGCATGGAGGTACCGTAGTTGTTGGCATTGCCGCACCAGTCGCAGCGGGTGCAGGGGCGCACATCCTCGGCATGGCCCCGGATGGATTTATGAATCAGGTTCTCATCGGCCATATATGCCTTCGCCATAACAACGATGTCAGCCTTTCCTGCGCTGATGATCTCCTCCGCCTCCTGCAGAGAGGTGATATTGCCTACCACCGCCACCGGAACCTTCAGCCGTTTCTTTGCCTCTGCCGCAAAGGCAACATTCAGCTGCCGCCCCTTAAAATAGGTGGGAATGGTGTAAGTAGAACCATAATTGAAGAAGATGTTGCCCCGAGAAATATGGATGATATCCACATACTCCTGTGCCCGCTCCATAAATTGCAGCGATTCCTCCAGCTGGAGTCCGTCCGGCGTATCCTCCTGTGCCGAGCACCGACATTCGATCACCATATTCGGCACGGCCTCCCGCACCGCCTTCAGCACCGACAGCGGGAACCGCATCCGATTTTCAAGGCTGCCGCCGTAGGCGTCCGTCCGGTGGTTAGAGGCAGGAGACAGGAACTGTGCCAAAAGGTTATTGTGGGCACAGTGGATCATAATAATTTTGAGACCGGCCTTCTGGCAGCGCACGGCGCAGTCCACAAACTGCTGACGCACAAAGGCCATATCTTCCTCGTTCATAGGCTTGATGTACCCCAAGGGCCCACCATTCAGCGGCACATCCGAGGGTGCAAGCGCCGGGTTGCCGGGGGTGGAATTGCTTCCCCGGCCTGCATGCGCCAGCTCCACACTCATTTCTGCGCCATTCTCTCTGGCCGTACGCGCCATCATCTCAAGGCCATGAATGCACCGATCCTGCGTCACATTCAGCTCACAGACCCATGCAGAGGAATCCGTATGCACCACCGGCGTATTGCCAATGGTCAGATATCCTACGCCGGTTTTGGCCTGCCATGCCACGTAGTCCAGCATTTCCTGCGTGACCTCTCCCTCGGGAGAACATTTAAGCACCACCGTAGGCGCATACTCCAGCCGGTTCTTAAAGGTCACGCCCCGGATCGTTAGGGGCTGAAACACATGGGGATATCGAGTATTGGGAATCATTGCGCCATCCTCCTTACGCCATATGCATGCCGCCGTCTACGGACAGTGCCTGTCCTGTGGTGTGCCCCGCATAGTCCGAGCACAGCCATACCACAGCATGGGCCACATCCTCTGCAGTTCCCAGCTTTCCCATGGGGATCACATGGGCCTTGAGATTTTCCTCCTCATGCGGATCTGTCGCCATTGTGTTGGCCATCAGCTGGGTCCCTGTGGTGGGGCCCGGGCATACTACATTCACACGAATGCCGTTTTTTGCATTCTCCATGGCTGCTGTACGGGTCAATGCGATCACACCGGCCTTGCTGGGGCCGTAGGCGCCAAACCCCGGTGCCATTTTCAGGCCGCCGACGGAAGCCGTATTGACAATGGCGCCCTTGCCCTGCTGCTGCATCTGGAGCAGTTCATATTTCAGGCAGAAAAACAGCCCCCGAAGATTGGTATCCACGACCAGATCCCAATTTTCCGTGCTCCACTGGGTCAGCGGCCCATAGGGGATCCGTACCCCATCCGGTCCGACCCCTGCATTGTTAAAGGCGCAGTCCAAGCGGCCATACTGCCGCACGATTCCTTCAATACAGCTTTTCACGCTTTCCTCGCTGGAGATGTCGCAGGGCAGGAAAATGGCTTCGCCGCCTGCATCCCGGATCTCCTGAACGACTGCCTGGCCTTTTTCCACGCTGTGTCCGGTGGTCACTACGACCTTCGCCCCCAGACTTCCAAATTCCTTCGCCGCTGCCTTTCCCATTCCTGTGGCAGCACCGGTGATCAAAACGACCTTTCCCTGAATATCCTTTGGCATAAGAAACGCTCCTTTTCTTTTTATGGCAGCACACATCATTCGGTCTGGAGATTTGATGCGGTATCTTGTGTCACAGATTTGATGTGAAAGCGCCGGAATACTTTGTGTATTGAGGGCTTCTCCCAGCAAATTTGTGGAGGAAACGGACCGCCAAAGTCCGTAGACACAATTATGTGGTACTGCCTTATATTAAAAGCCAGAAGAGATGCTCCCCTTCTGGCTCCATTATAGCCGCTCCCATGAAAAAACGGAAATATCAATTTAGGTAAAAGTTATACCTTGTTGGTTATACCGCACAGGCTCTTTACATCCCGCTCCTCCGTGCCCAGCCACCGTCGCAGGAATTCCGCAAAAATTCTGGCTGCATGGGACCACTGATAATCCCGGCGATATACCAGCCCCAGTGAGGCCGGCTCCACCGAGTCCTCCAGCTGAACCATATGGATGCCGCTGTTGGGGTACTCCCGGCTGATCTTCCGCATCTGCACCATGGGCATAAATGCCACACCCTGCTGGTTGGAAAGCAGACTGAAGATCAGGCCGCTGTTGTCCACTTCAAAGGCAATATTCGGTGTAAAACCGGAGGACTGGCACAGTGCTGTGAGTGTTTCCACATCCATTCTGGAACGGTCGCAGATCAGCTTTTCCCCCGCCAGCTCCCGAATGGATATACTGTCACGCTGGGCCAACCAATGATTCTGCCCGCACAGGATCACAAAATCACAGCGTCCCAGTGTCTCAAATACATATCCTTCGCCGCCCACCGGCCGTGCTGTCATGATCAGATCCAGCTCATAGAGCCCCATGCGCTCCGCCAGCTCCGCAGGGCTCCCGCTGAACTGACGAATCCCGATCTCCGGGTGCTCCGGCATAAAATCCCGCAGTACGTCCGGCAGCAGGTCATCAATGGAACACCCCAATGCCAGAATATTCTGCGTGGCATCATACATCCGCTGGATGCTCCGCACCCCATTTTCCAGCTCACCCAGACTCAGGTTGACGCTGGCGAGAAAGCAGCGGCCATAATCATTGAGCACGATTTTCCCCTTCCGGTGTTCAAACAGCGGTACCCCCAGCTCCTCTTCCAGTCTGGCAATGCTCTTGCTGAGATTCGGCTGCGTCACATAGAGCTCCCGTGCTGCCCGGGAGATGTTGCCAAGCCGTGCCACTGCCGCAAAATACCGCAGCTGCGAAAGTTCCATGAATATTTCCTCCTGCCTCGCTTTTTATCAGCATACCACATTGGCGCTTCTGCCGCAACCATTTTTCTT